>JAMCYN010000092.1 GCA_023474015.1 Armatimonadota bacterium | reverse complement strand
TAGCCTATCTGTTCATTGGCCGCGTGATCTTGAAGTTGCATTGCTGTCCTATTTGGTGCTTCAGGCCGCCTGCGCTTCAAGCGACCTGAAATCGTTAACTGGCGTGTCCGATTTATGGGACAGCCTGGAAAAGCCTCCCGAAGCATCTCATGTCGACAGGGCGGGCAGGAAACAGATGCCCGTGCGATGAACTTATGCTTGGCATGATATTCACCGTTCGGTTCGTGATAATACTTACTGCTGGGGGTGTTTTGATCGGCGTGTCGGGCTGGTCGAGGCACTTGATGACGGCCGGGGTCGCGGTTATCTCGCTGGCTGTCGTGATGGCGCTGGCGGAGTGGATCGGGCTGAGCCGACAGCGGCTGGAAGTCGCGCGCGTCTGCGACGATAAGCTCTCCCTGGGCGCGGAGAACCCTGTCGGCATTCGCCTGCGCAACCCTGCCTATACGCGCGTAAGGGCGACGCTGCGTGACGAGTACCCCGAGGGCTTCGAGGCGGATGGGAACGTGATGCCGGTGGATATGGGGCCGCGGTCCGAGTGCGACCTCGTCTATCACGTTACGCCGCTGAATCGGGGGGATTATCAGTTCGCGGATATCTACGTGCGGTTTCACGGGCGGCTTGGGCTTGTGGTTCGCCAGGTGAAGTATCCGGCGCGGCGGGGTGTGAAGGTTTATCCCAACCTGCTCGATATGAAGCGATACGATATCGGACTCAGGCGAGAGCATATCGCACAGCCGGGGCAACGCGTGGTGCGATATCGAGGAAGGGGGACCGATTTCGAGTCGCTCAGAGATTATGTGCCGGACGATGAGTTTCGGGCCGTCGATTGGAAGGCCAGCGCGCGGCGGGGGAAGCTGGTTACACGGCAGTACCAGGAAGAGAAGTCGCAGAATGTGCTGCTGGTGCTCGACTGCGGCCGGGTGATGGGGCCGGTGATCGCCGGGCTTACCCGCCTGGACCACGGCATCAACGCCGCGATGATGCTCGCGCACGTGGCCGCGCAGCGAGGCGATAAGGTGGGCATGATGGCGTTCGGTGAGGACATTATCAGCTACTCTCCGCCCAAGGCCGGCAAGTCGCAGAGCATCAAGTTGCTTCGGCTCGCCTATAACCTCGAAGAAGCCGCCGGTGACTCGAACTACTATCGCGCGATTCCGTATCTCTCGCGCAAATGGACCCGCCGGAGCCTGGTGGTCTTCTTCATCGATCTGGTTGACCCCGAGTCCTCTAAGCCGCTCATATCGCAGATCAACAGCCTGACCAGGAAGCATCTTTGCATGTGCGTGGCGATGTCGGACCCGGCGGTTATCGAAGCCGCTCGATCGAGGCCGGAGAACGCGGAGGATGTGTTCCGGGGGGCGGCGGCGAAGCAGGTGGTCCAAGCCAGAAAGCGCGCGGCGGCGCAGTTGGCGCGCGCGGGAGCGATTGTGCTTGATGTGTTGCCGGATAAGTTCACTCCGGCGGTGGTTAATGAGTATTTGAGGGTTAAGAGCGCGGCGAGGTTGTAGTACCGGCGAAGCCGAGGTACATGATCAGCCCTATAGCCGTTATTCCGGCGAAGGTGAGCTTGGACCAGGCGGGCAGCACCGACGGTGTGATGAAGCCTTCGATGGTCGCGGCCACGATGTAGAATGGGATCGTTCCGGCGAATAGGCGCAGGGCCCTGCCGGAGGTGACGCGTATTGCGTCCGAACGGCGCAGATTGCCGGGAGCGATCATCGCGCCGGCGATCATCAGCCCCGCCCCGCCGCAGATGAATATCGCCATGAGCTCGATGATGCCGTGTGGAAGGATGTATGACCAGAATCGGGTATAGCCCATCAGTGGGGCCGCTGCGGTGGCAATGGCGCCGATGTTGGCTCCGTTCTGGCACATCACGAGAACCGTAACCACCCCGGCGGTGATGCCTCCGGCAAAGGAGACTATGCCGACCTTTACATTGTTGGTCATTATGAAGCTCGACATCATCGCCGGGTCGGGCGCGGATACAATGCCGTCCGAGCCTTTCTTTCTGGAAATATTATCGGGCACGAGCGACTTGCCCACCCCCGGATCGCTCACGACCACGTAGGCGGCGATTCCCCAACTGATGAAGAACATAATCGCGGCCGCGAGAGTATACCTATACGTGGAACGAAATAGTCGGGGAAACTCTCTGACAAGAAACGCAATCGCGTCGCCCGCCCGCGCGCTCTCGGATGCGTAGAGGACGCCGTGGGCACGCCCGGCGAGTTCGTTGAGATAGCCGGTCAGATCGTCACTCGCGCCCTGAGTGCGGGCGAACGATAGGTCGGAAACGGCCGCCCGATACTGAGCGCCCAGCGATTCGAGCCGCGCGCGGGTTAGAGATCGCACGCCGAGCTTGCGAATCTGGTCCAGGCTCTCGGACAGGGCATTCCACGATGGCTGTTTCTGTTCGACGTATGAGCGTTCGTCCACGAGGGGATTATAGCATAGGGAACAGGGAATAGAAAGGAATGCTTTGGCGAGACAGATAACGGTTATTACGCCTGAAAACGTGCGCATAGAATATGAGCTGGCGGGGGCGGCGTCGCGGGCCGGAGCGGCGATTATCGACCTCACGATCCAGGGGCTTGCCTTGACCGGCGTGATACTCGCTCGGGGGCAGTTGGTCAAGCACGACTGGTGGCCGGGCGCGAGTTGGGCTGACGCGGCGCTTGGGGTAATTATGTTCCTCGTGTGGTATGGCTACTATGTCTACTTCGAGACCGTCTGGAACGGCCAGACCCCCGGCAAACGCTATTCGAGGCTGCGCGCGATCAGAGAAGGCGGGCTTCCTATCGATATATCGTGCGCGGCGACGCGGAACCTCGTCCGAGTGATCGACTTTCTGCCGGTCTTCTACCTGCTCGGGATCATCGTCGTCATCTTCAGCGGCAGGAACAAGCGGCTCGGCGATATCGCCGCCGGTACGCTTGTGGTGAAGGAGCGTGGGGAGTGGATGAGAGCCGCAACGCCTCATCGCTCAGCCCCGGCCGCAAACCATCCCGAGGCAGCGTTGGTGAGGAACATCGAGCTTGTGACCCGCGAGGAGTTCGATGCGGTGAAGCGGTTCGTTGAACGGAAGGCCGAGCTCGAAATCCACGTCAGTGAGCAGCTTGCCGCGAAGATCGCCGGTCCCCTGATGAAGAGCCTCGGGATCGAGAGCCGTGACGGCCTCAGCTACTCCAACCTACTGGCCGAGATATACAATCGGTGCGTCGAGGAGCGGGGGATGAGATGAGGAGGTTACAGGCACAACCATCGCACAATGTCCTCGATAACCTTCCTGGAAACAATGCCCGGGACGCCCTTCCCTTCGCCCTCCATGAAGAGATGGTCATCTTCGGATGAAGCTTGAATGTGACCTTCGGTTTCGATGACAGCGCTTTCTTCCATCGCTCGCAGTCTTTCACCGTGAATTGATAGTCGCGGCCGCCCTGAACGACCAGGATCGGCTGCTTGAGCCTCTTGGTGTATCGGGAACTTTATTCCCGATACGTGCAGTTCGCCACGTCAGTCAGTCAATTCCCACCCGGTGGAACGACATACAGGCCCGCTATGCGATTCTGAGCGTCGAACGCTATCTGCAGATCCGCCTTCGCCTTCTCGAACTCGCAGGTCACGTATACGACGTCATGTCCCTCCAGATTCGTCTTGCGCGAACCGACCTGCCCCTTGAACCGCCCCGCCTGCTGAATCACTGTCTGCCAGACTTCGCCGAGCTTAGCGGAAGGCATTGCCGACTTCATATTCGGGTCGAACATCTCGGCCGCCTTCTGATACGATCCGGCGGAGATCAGATCCACGAAGTCCTTTGACAGCATCAGGAGGTCCACGGGCTTCTTGTCCGAATGTGGTGGGGGAGCGCTGCCATTTGAAGACGCGGGGTCGCTCGAACGAGCGCCGCGTGAAACCAGAAAGTCCGCCATCTCCGTGTGACCTTTTTCGCGGGCAATGGAGAGCGGGGTTCGGCCTTTGGCATCGGTGGCGTTCACATCGGCCCCACCATCCAGCAGGGCCTCGGCGCAGGCCTTGTGGCCCAGAGCCGCCGCGATATGCAGCGGGGTCACGCCGTCTTTCTTCCTCGCCTTGACATCGGCCTTGCTGTCGATCAGGAGCTTTACGAGGCCGTCGTGGCCCTTCGCCACGGCATGATGCAGGGGCGTCGCGCCGTCCTTGTCCGGCAAATTGATGAGCTTAGAGTTCTTGGAGATGAGCGCCTTTACCTTGGCCGAGTCGCCTCGGGCCGCGGCGGCGTGTATCTCCGCACCCACTGCCGCACTCGCAGCGTGAAGCAAGACGAATGCGACTATCAATGTGGATCGAACTACCATGCTTTTTTCTATCCTCCGCTCAAATCGAGGATAGTATAACACAAGCAGACACCCACAACAACCACAAGAGCGATTTACCGACTTACCTGATCTCTCTGCACTAAGCGACAAGTCTTGTCATTCTGAGCCGAAGGCGAAGAATCTGCTTTGAACCTTTGTCCGGCCTTCAGTTCAAAGCAGATGCTTCGTCGTGCCTCCTCAGCATGACAAGGATTATACGTCCGTGCGAAACCCAGCACGTCATCGTGCGCGCACCAGAGGAAATGGTTAGTCAAGCCTGTATAAGATTTCGCTTGAAAACTTACCCATCCGGAGGTTTACGCCGTTCACGGGTGGGTATCATGCAGGCATCTCAGGACTGGCTTAGCCTTTATGTCGATACCCCGAGTGTAAGACAGAACGGAGGCTATTGATTGGACACACCGCGCTTTGGACTGACACTGGACCGCAGCCTTTACGCGGAAACGGTTTCTCTATCAGGGGAGATTGATTACGCCGCTTCGATTGAACTGAAACCGAAGATAGACGAGATCACCCAGAACTGCAAAGGCGATCTTCTGTTGGACCTCAGCCAGGTGACATTTATTGACAGCGAAGGCATCAAGACCTTGATCTCCGCGTTCCGCCGCATACACGCAAAGTCGGCGCAGGCAAGGGTGGTGCGCTGCAGCCCCCGCGCCATGAGGGTGATAAAGCTGGCCGGCGCCGATCACGTCTTAATGAATAATTTGTGTGATTCATAGACATGGTTTCAATTGCCGTAGTCTCTGATCCACTCGATAGTTAGCATCTTGAATCCGTTCCTTGGCTGGATCATAGAGAGCTTCGACTTCTTCCCAGATGGGCGTTTTGTCCGTTAGTTCACAGCATCGCTCCATAGGCGTCTTTCCGCCAAGGGAGCTGTGGGGCCTGAGCCAGTTGTAGTAGAACTGCCATTCTTCCAGCCGGTCCTGCAGTTCAGGGTCTTCCAGATTGACTGTAGCCCAGAACTCCTGCAGGTCGGTCTTTTGTGATCGCTCCACCTTGCCGTTGAGATGGGGCGATCCTGGCTTTATGGGACGGAATTTGATGCCCCATTCCATCAGACGATCTTGGAATTTGTAGGAGAAGAACTCCTTGCCACGATCAGTCTGAATCCGCTGGACAGGAAACGGCATCTCCTCGACGACTTGTCCAAGAATGACAGAGAGTTCGCTGCTGTTCTCCTGGAGTAGAGAGCAAGGATTCTAAAACGGGTGCAATCGTCAACGGCGGTGTATTGGTAATAACCTGGCGCGATCTTGCAGGTATCCATTTGGATTCGCTCGCCAGGAACTGGACGACTATAGCGACGCTTGCCTTTCTTGCGATTTTGTCTGATGCTGAGGACACTCTCTTCGTGCTGGACTAATACCTTCTGGATGCTGGCGAGAGACAGGCTGAAGTTGTGAAGCCGCTGCAGTTCACTCTGGATGCGCCTGACACCGAGCTTACGCTTGCGACGTATCTTTAGAATCCACTGAGTTTCTTGCTCGAAGATCTTGGTTGCAGGGGAGTTATTCGGGCGCTTGCTTTCTGACTGCAACCCATCCAGCCCTTGTTCTTGGTATCGCTTCCACCACTTCCTCAGAGTTGGTCGAGAGATGCCGCACCTTCTGCAGACAACTCCCGCATTACCCGTCTCTTCATACAGTTTGACCCACGTCAGCCTTGCCTTAACTTCCTGATCCATAGCTCCATTATAGTGAAAGGATGTCTATGAATCACACACCTGATTGCAGTTCGCCAATGCTGCAGTGCATGCACGTGATCATATGCGCGTCCTACACCTCCGCCCACATCTCCTTCATCTTCCCAAACGCCTTCGCCAGCACCTCGATCATGTCGTCCACCTCGGAGATAATCCTCGAGGGGTTCTGGGGGTTGATCGAGAGCTTGTCCGGCTCGCACCAGTGGCGGCGGTGGATCTTCATCAAGTCGCGGCAGATTTCGTGGGTCAGGCGCACGCCGGGGCCGAACTTCACCTGCACCTGCCGCTTGAACGTGCCCACGCTCGCGATTCCAAGCTCGTGGCATCGAAGCCTCATGCGCAATATTGCCAGCATGTTCCATACAGGCTTGGGCGGGTCGCCGAAACGGTCTTCGAGCTCGTCCTGCACCGCTTGCACGTCCGCCACGCTCTTCACCGCAGCCATCTTCTTGTAGAACAGTATCCTGTGCGCCTCGGTGGGCATGTAACCCTGCGGGATGAACGCGTCTATCGGCAGGTCCACCGGCGGCAGCTCGATCTCCTGCACTTCCTCGCCCTTCATCTCCGATACGGCCTTCGAGAGAAGCTGACAATACAGGTCGAAGCCGACCGCCGCCATCTGCCCGCTTTGCTCGGCCCCCAGCAGGTTCCCCGCGCCCCTGATTTCGAGGTCGCGCATCGCTATTCGATAACCGCTGCCGAGGCCGGTGAACTCCTTAATCGCCGAAAGCCTCTGCTCCGCGATCTCGGGCAGCAGCTTGTCCGGCTTGTAGAGTAGATACGCGTAAGCCTGCCGGTCCGAGCGCCCCACGCGGCCCCGTAGCTGATAAAGCTGCGCCAGGCCCATCTTGTCGGCGTCGTTGATAATAATCGTGTTCGCGTTCGGTATATCCAGCCCGCTCTCGATGATCGTGGTGCAGACGAGCACATCGAACTTGTGCTCATAGAAGTCCATCATCACGCGCTCAAGTCCGCTTTCGGGCATCTGGCCGTGGCCGATGTCGATTCGGGCGTACGGCACCAGCTTCTGAACCTGGTTTGCCACGTGCCCGATGTTATCGACCCGATTGTGCACGAAAAACACCTGCCCGCCTCGGTCCAGCTCTCGCACGATGGCGTTGCGCACCACGTCCGACTCGGCCTCCCGGACAATCGTCTGGATCGGCATGCGCCCCTCCGGCGGGTCGTCGATGATGCTCATGTCGCGAATCCCCGCGAGTGACATATGCAGCGTGCGCGGGATGGGGGTGGCGGTCATCGTGAGCGCGTCGACGGTCTTCTTGAGCTGCTTCAACTTCTCCTTGTGGCGCACGCCGAACCGGTGTTCCTCGTCGATTATTATAAGCCCGAGGTCCTTGAACTCCACGTCTTTCGATAGCATCCGATGGGTGCCGATCACGATATCCACCGTGCCGTACTTGATCCCCTCGACGGTCTCAAGCTGCTCCTTGCGCGTGCGGAACCGCGAGAGCATGTCCACCTTGATAGGGAACGCCGCCAACCGCTCGGAGAAGGTGTTGAAGTGCTGCTGGGTCAAGACCGTGGTCGGCGCGAGCACCGCCACCTGTCGGCCTTCGCTTACGACCTTGAACGCGGCGCGGATGGCGACCTCCGTCTTGCCGTAGCCGACATCACCGCAGATCAGCCGGTCCATGGCTTTCGGTTGCTCGAGGTCGCGCTTGACATCATGGATCGCCGCGAGTTGGTCCGGAGTTTCACGATATGGGAACGCCGATTCCATCTCCTCCTGCCACGGAGTGTCCGGCCCGTAGGAGTGCCCTTGCAGCGCCTGCCGCCATGCATATAGCTCGACCAGGTCCTTCGCCATCTCCTGCACGGCCTTCCGCACGCGGCTGGTGGTCCGCTGCCATTCCATGCCGCCGAGCCGGTGGACCGTCGGAGGAGTCCCCTCACCGCCGATATACTTTTGCACACGGTCTATCTGATCGGCGGGGACATACAGCTTGTCCTGGCCGGAGTACTCGAGCAGCAGATACTCGCGCTCGACGCCCCCCTGGGTGAGCTTGTGAATCCCGCGATAGAACCCGATCCCGTGGCTGATGTGCACGACGTAATCGCCTTCTTTGAGGTCGAGGACGCTTGCAATGGGGACACCCTCGTGCGCCGCCTTTCGCAGCCTGTGAAGCCGCTGCGCACCGAATATCTCCGAGTCCGCTATGACCATCAGGCGCGCATCTTGCAGCTTGAACCCCGATCTTATCGGCGCGTGGGCGACGTAGACGCCCGGCGGAAGGGAGAATGCAGAATTATGAATGCAGAATGCAGAATGAAGGGACGCTTCCCCATTCTGCATTCTGCATTCTGCATTCTGCATTTCCCCTCCGTTCCCTAGCTCCTGCTCCAACCTCACCGCCGGAATCCCGAACTCGCCCATGATCTCCAGCATTCGCCTGTCCTGCTGGGTGGCAATGACGACATGCAGATCGTGGCTCCGCCAGGACTTTATCTGGTCCGCGACGGCCTCGATGCGTCCTGAAAAGCTCTCCATCGGAGCCGATTCCACCTGGACTTCGAGATCGGCCTTCGCCCAGCTTACCGGCCTCGGGAGCAGCGCGAACGACACTCCCTGCCTTGATGACAAAGCCCGCTTGATGGTGGACTCGAACGGCACGTGCTGCCTCTGCTGCGATGCCAGCAAGAGCCCGCGCCCGGCGCGGTTGATCAGGGTCTCCACCATCTTCTCTTCGTGGTTCTCCCAGTGCGACTTGAGCTGCATCGGCTCGTCGAGCACGATCAGCGCATCCGCCGGGACATAATCGAAGATCGAAACCTCCTCCGGCAGCAGATACGGCAGATAATACTCCATCTCATCGAAGTAAGCCCCTGCCTCGATTTGCGGCAGATCGTCTTCAACCTTATCCGACAGCCGCTTGGCCGACTCCAGATCGCCGCTCTCTGTAAGGCTCTTGAGCTGGGCGTCGAGCTCTTTTCTAATGCGCGCCGCGGCTTTCTTCGAGCGGTCTTCATCGATCAGCACCTCCCGCGCGGGCAGGATCAGCGCGGTTTGGATCTTGTCTATCGACCGCTGGCTCGCGCTGTCGAAGTGGCGCAGGCTCTCGATCTCATCGCCGAAGAGCTCTATGCGCAGGGGGTTGTCTTCGTTCGATGGATACACATCGATCAGCCCGCCCCTCCGGCTGAACTCGCCGTGGCGGTCGACCACATCGGTCGGCTCGTAGCCCATGCTCACCAGCAGGGCCGCGAACCTGTCCATGTCCATATCTTCGCCGACCTTCACGCTCGCGTAGGCGCGAACGAGAGCATCGCGGGGCATCGTGCGCCTCAGGGCCGCATTGACCGGGGCGACCACCACCACCGGCCCTTCGCCGAGCGTGAGCGCATGCAGCGCGGCAAGTCGCTCGCCGATCACTCCGTAGTTGGGCGGGCCTTCCTCATAGATCAGTGAGTCGCTCGACGGGTAGAACAGGACCTTCTCCGCCGGCACGCCGTAGATCGGAAGGTCCTCGGCCAGCCGCTCGGCTTGCTCGTGGGTGTAGGTGAGAAGAAGCATAGTGCGGCGAGTTTCATCAAACAACCCGGCAAGCACCCAGCTTTTCGCGGCGGAGGCCAGGCCCTCGATCTGGATCAGCTTCGAGCCGCTTGCGATGGCCGCTGCCAATTCGCGGAATCGGGGATAGTCGGTATTCAGTTTCAGCAGTTTTTCCAGGCTCAATTTAGCGTGCTCTCAGCGCCATGTCCGGCGGGTCGTACATACCTCTAAAGGGCTTTGGCGGATGCATCGATCATTGCCAAAACCCTCGCGGCGCGTTATTGAATTGGATTTCCAAGGACTATCTTACAATCCGACTACGGCCCTGTCAAGATGTTCGCTTTGAGGGCCGAGGCCGATACTGCTCAATTTGTATGCTTGCCGGTCCCGCGTTTCGGGTAAAGAGAGAGTGGCGGGAATTGAGGAGCGTGTCATCGGGGTAAGAACGGACCTATGGAACCTACGTTGCATAACCGATGATTCGGGCTAAGTGTGATAGGACAGGTTCCGAATGGAACGAGAAAGTTGGATCGGCATGAGGAAGATTGCCGAAGCTTGTTGGGCACAGGCGAGGGCAAACTATGCGGCTGCGGTGACGCTGTTAGACGCCGGAGTCTACTTCGCCAGCGTCTTCTTCGCGCAGCAGGCCGCTGAGCAGGCCCTTCGCGCCGCCAACGTTCATAAACTGCAAAAGATACCTCGCGGCCACAATCTCATTCAGATGTGTAACTCCCTCGAGGCCCCACTGGAGATAATGAACGCCGCCGCCGAACTCAACCCCGAGTTTCTGGCCACGCGCAGTCCCGAGGCCGTCACCGGCGTCCCCGCCCAGAACTACGACCGCAAGTCCGCCCGACTCCACCTGCGCTCCGCACAGTCGATTGTGGACTGGATAAAGGCGAGTATTTACTAGCGCACGACTCAGTCAATCCGCAATTCTTTGACTTCCACGCTCAATTTCAGTAAGCTATTAACCGAAGAACTATCCTTACTGGAGGCGGGCATGAACTACCTTCTTGGAATAGATATAGGCACCAGCGGCACCAAGGCGCTGCTGATCAGCGCCAGCAACGGCGGCGCAGTCGTCGCGTCGTCCACGAAAACTTACCCGCTCTACACACCCAAGCCGCTGTGGGCGGAGCAGGAGCCTGAGGATTGGTGGCAGGCGACTATTGCCGCGATTCGCGATGTGATCGACGAATCCGGAGTGGACCCCAAAACGATCAAGGGAATGGGTCTGTCGGGGCAGATGCACGGGTCCGTGTTCCTCGACGCGGACAATCAGGTACTGCGCCCGGCGATTCTGTGGTGCGACCAGCGGACCCAGGCCGAGTGCGACTGGATAATGGACACCGTGGGTCGCGATAAGGTGATCGAGCTGATCAGCAACCCCGTCCTCACAGGGTTCACCGCGGGCAAGATCATCTGGCTGCGCAACAATGAGCCGTGGATCTACGAGCAGGTGAAGAAGGTGCTACTGCCGAAGGACTATGTCCGCCTGCGCCTTACCGGCGAGTTTGCCACCGAGGTTTCCGACGCCAGCGGGACAGCCCTTTTCAATGTGACCAGGCGCGATTGGGCTTATGAGATGCTGGACGCAATCGGCATTCCCAAGGATTGGATGCCCAAAGCCTACGAAAGCCCGGAGGTCAGCGGGAAAATATCCGCCGAGGCCGCCGCTCTCACGGGCCTGAAGGAGGGGATGCCGGTGGTCGGTGGAGGAGGGGACCAGGCCGCCGGCGCGGTCGGCAACGGCATCGTCGAGGCCGGAATCATATCGAGCACGGTCGGGACATCGGGCGTGGTGTTCGCGTTCGCGGACAAGCCCGTGGTCGATCCGAAGCTGAGGGCGCACACGTTCTGTCATGCTGTTCCAGGCAAGTGGCATGTGATGGGCGCGATGCTCTCCGCCGGAGGGAGCCTGAGGTGGTATCGGGACACCTTCGCCGACGCCGAGTCCACAGTGGCAAAGGCCCTCGGCAAGGACCCGTATGAGGTGATGTGCCGGGAAGCAGTGAAGGCCCCGGCGGGCTGCGAAGGTCTCATATTTCTGCCGTATCTCACGGGCGAGCGCACGCCTTACCCCGATCCTCACGCGCGCGGAGCGTTCTTTGGAATTACATTGCGATCGGACAGGGCGCACTTCGTCCGTTCGGTCCTGGAGGGGGTGGCCTATGGCTTGCGGGACTCGTTCAGCATCCTCGAAGAGATGAAAGTGCCGATTACCCAGGTCCGGGCCTCCGGCGGCGGCGCGCGCAGCGATGTCTGGCGACAGATTCAGGCCGATATTACCGGCTACGATCACGTCACCATCAACATCGACGAAGGCCCCGCGCTCGGCGTGGCTCTGCTCGCGGGGGTGGGAACCGGTATCTACCCGAGCGTGGAGAAAGCCTGCCGGTCGGTGATAAACGTTGCTACCAGCACGCCCGCCGACCGTGAGGCAAAGGCGGTCTACGACAAGTATTATACGGTCTACCAGTCGCTGTATCAGTCACTGAAGGGCGATTTTGAGCGGGTGTCGAAGATCACGGCGGGGTAGAATCGAGCACATGAGGCCACGCGGCTGTGCTGGTCGGGGGTATTCCTGCCCCCGACTTCTCTTCTGGGCCATTCTTGGCCTTAACGAGCCTCTCTCCGAAGAGAGGACTGTTAAGGGCAGGAATACCCTGGAAGATGCGTCCGGGGCAATAATACCCCGGACGAACGTGTTCTAATTGTCCAGCTATCTGCCCATGTAGACTACGGTCTGGCTCAGCGCGTCGACAGTAGCCTTCACCGACCGTTCCACCGCGCCTGGCTCCCACGTCACGCTGGTTGAAAACTCGCCCTTATCGGTCGTGACACCATTCTCTTCCGCGAGCTTGCCGCCGACCGCCCCCAGCGTCACTTCCTTTCCGGCGATGCGATTGCCCTGGGCGTCGGCGAGAATGAGCAAGACCGCGGCCTGCGTCGGGTCCTGCGGGGTCGGCTTGAACGAAACATCCAGCTTGGCCGGAGGTCCCGTGACAACGCATACGTCCAGCTTCGCAACCTGCTTGCCGAAGAACGCGCCGACCGAGCCCTTTCTGGCTTTGATTGGGATGAAATAGCCCGCCTGGTTCACGAACCCGATGCCATTATTGGTCCCCCAGACCGTGCGGGAAAGTTGGTCCTCGGTGAACATCTGGTGGTCGTCGCCCCAGGTCAAGAACAGCTTGCCCGGCTCGCCGGATGTCACCTGGCTCTCGATGCCACTTACCCCTAGTTTGGGAAGTTCTTTCTCTTTGAGTTCGGTGGTCACCAACAGCGCGTTGGCCACCAGCCGCTCGATCCCTTCGCTAGGGCTGTTTACGACGAGTCCCTTGACCGACATCGTGGTCGATCCGCCGCCATCGAGATTGATCGCATTCACGGCCCCAAGCTTTAGCATGAGCGCGGACATCCCCGCCAGGTCCAGGCCGCCGCTGATCGGCTGGCGGCCGTCCACGGTCACAATCAGCAGCTTGTTGTCGGCGGTGACCCCGACTGCGGTCCGAGAGTAGAAGGCGGCCGCAAAACCCGATGCAAAGCCCTCGATGGCTGTATCGATGAACTCCTTGCCGTCCTTGACGAGCCATGGCCCGCCGCCGACCGCCTGCTCCACCTGGGTCCAATCGCAGTTCGAGGCACTTTTGAGGTCGAAGCGCACGGTTACGCCGTCGCCGGGCTTGAGATTCTCTTTGAGGAAGAATGCCGCTGCCCCACCTCCAGAGAGGATGACTCCGCCCGTCGGGATGGGGGTATCGATGGCATCGGTGCGGACTTCGGTGACCGTCAGGCACACCGGCTTGCCGACCTGGACGGGCATGTCCGGAGTCGTGCAGACCACCTCTGTGGCCTTATACTTGTTCTGCGTGCTCGCGCCGCAGGTATCCGTGTAAAGGACTACCTGATTGGTCTCACGCGGGCGGTTGATTCCGTCGATCTGCCGAGTTGTTCCATTTGGCAGGATCATCCTGGCGTCTAGTCTAGGATTATCAAAGAATACGGCATTTTTCTTAGACACGCCGAGAGCTACATGCCCGAACCCCGGCTCGCTGACCAGTTCACTATTCACGATGCATGTTCCCAGTGGATCGCCGGAAACCCAAAAGTAGTCCGCGTTGATCCCGACCAGGGCCTCCTTGCGGGCCGTGATGGTGCTAATCGTTTCGCGCCCCTTGTCCGGGGTCGCGGTGAAGACCACGTCCTGGCCTATCGCGGCCTTGAGATGAATCGCCGGGTCGCTCAGATCGACAGTGATCACGTTCACTATCAGGGCCTTCGCCGGGTCGGTCTCGATGTCCTGATAGAGCGTGACGCCGGGCGCGAGCTGTTTTGTGACTTGCAGGCCGAACGCGGAGCATGAAATCGCCAGGAGCAACCAGGTGAGCAGTAGTATTCGAGAGAGTCTTACCTTATGAGTCATCTTGCCTCCACTACAAGTCTTACGATGGAGCGGATGGGTGTGTTCCGTCTTTCGGGGCAATCGTGTCTATGAAGTCCACGCTTCTCAGGTCGTGCTCCAGCCGATAGCGGATGTGCCATTTCAGAAGCTGCGCCAGGTCGCGCCGCGCGCCGCGTGGGAACTTGAGGTCCTTGAGCTTGTGAGGCTCGGTGCGGCGAAGGGCATCCACGTAGGAGACTATGGCGACCGGGACCCATATCGAGTCGGTTGGACTAACTCCGCAGTCGTTGCATACGATTCCTCCCACCGACGGGCTGAACCCGATCTTCTCGCGCCCATCCGGACGCCCGCACCGCAGGCAGGCGTCGAACCGTGGCTCGTAGCCCAGAATCGAAAGAATTTGAAGCTCGAAGTAGCGTGCGGTTATCTCCGGGTCGGTGCCGCCCTCGAGGACATACATGCAGCTCAGGAGCGTGTCGAACAGGTCGGAGTTCGGTTGACGCTCATCCATGAATGCGTGAACGAGTTCGAGCATATAAACCCCGTACGCGACGCTCTTGATGTCCTGCTTCGTGTTGGGGAACGATTCCCTGATCTCTGCCTGGGTCAGGACATCCAACTCCTTGCCCATCGCGAGGAACATCCTGGAGTAAGTAAACGGCTCGCTCGCTCCGCCCAGCTTGCTCCCAGGCCGCCGCGCGCCTTTAGCCACAGCCGAGAGCTTACCCAACTCGCGCGTGAAAACCGTCAGTATCCGGTCCTTCTCACCGAGATCGATCCGCCGAAGGACAATCGAGTTCGCGGTGTAAGTCCTCACGTCCTCCTTCTTCCCGCGCTCTCCAGGTAATCCTCCGGCACGTAGCCGTCAACTACCGCGGTGGCGGCGGACGTGCCGATGCGGCTTGCGCCCGCGTCGAGCATTTCCATTGCCTGCTCAGTGGTGCGTATTCCGCCCGCGGCCTTGACTCCGATGTCGGCCCCGACCACGTTGCGGATCAGGCGGATGTCCTCGACAGTCGCGCCGCCGGGAGCGGTACCGGTGGAGGTCTTGATGAAGTCCCCGCCAGCTTCTTTAATGATCTCGCAGGCGATCTTCTTCTCGTCGTCGGTGAGATAGTAGCATTCGATGATGAACTTGAGGACTGTCCGCTTGGCGTCCTGGGTCATGCCGGTCATTCGGGAGGTGTCCACGAGTTCCCGGACCTCGCTCTCGACGATGTTGCGCTCACCCGACTTGAGCGCGCCGATGTTGATCACGATATCGAGCTCCTTGGCGCCGTTGGTGATCGCGGCACGTGCCTCGAAGACCTTGACCGACCTGCCGCTGGCGCCGAACGGGAATCCAATAACGCTGGCGATCTTGACATCCGATTCCTGCATAGCCCGCCTCACGATAGGCAGCCAGAACGGGAAGACCACCACCGACGCGAAATGATACCGCGCAGCCTCCTCGCAGAACCGCAGCAACTCCTCGCGGGTGGCTGCGGGCCTTAGCAAAGTCGAGTCCATCAGCTTTGCGAACTGTTCCTTAGAAAACATCCTGTCACCTCGGCGCGGAAGGGGATTCCTTCATCGCGAAAGCCCGAAAGGGGAAGGGTAGTACTCCTGCGATGGGTGGCGATTTCCGAATCGCCACCCCAGGGCCAATCCGGGAGTTCCGAATCCCTTCCCTTTCGTGCTTTCGTAGTTTTCGTTTTTTCGTGATTAAAGTGCTTCGATTATCTGCCCTTAAGCTCTCTCACAAATACTCCCGCGCGTTCCACAATATTGTCTGGGCGCGTTTGGTCGGCAATTACACTGACCAGAGCGCTGCCCACTACCGCGCCATCCGCGAACTCGGTGACGTATCGGACATGCTCCGGCTTGGATACGCCGAATCCGATCACCACCGGCAGCTTCGATTCCGTCTTGATCGTCTCGACGAGCGACTTCAGCTCCGTCGGCATCTGGTCCTGAGCGCCGGTCACCCCGGTTCGCGACACGCAGTAGATGAACCCGCTAGCCATATTCGCCGTCAGCTTGATTCTCTCCTTCGTGCTTGTGGGCGCGAGCAGGAAAATCGTTGCCAGCCCGCATCCGTCAGCCGCTATTTTCCAAGCTCCTGCCTCCTCGACCGGCAGATCGGTCACTATCACTCCGTCCGCTCCGGCGGCGGTCGCGTCACGTGCGAAGGCTTCCAAGCCGTACTTATTAACCGGATTGAAATAAGTCATCAACACAATCGGGACGTCGCATCGCTCCCTGATCTTGCGGACGCTGGCAAGCACACGCCTTACGCTCGCACCGGCCTGCAATGCACGGAAGCTGGATGCCTGAATCGTCGGACCATCGGCAAGCGGGTCCGAGAACGGCACTCCAAGTTCGACTATGTCAGCTCCGGACACGGCTAATCTCTCGACCAGCTTTTCGGTGGTCACGAAATCCGGGTCCCCGCTGGTCAGAAAACATACCAGCGCCTTATCACCGCGCGCCTTAAGATCGGCGAAACATCTGTCTATCCGGTTCAAATCGACACCTCCAATGCCTTTGCGACAGTGTGCACGTCCTTGTCGCCTCTGCCGGATAAGCAGATTACTACCGTTTCCTTCTTACCCAGAGTAGGCACAAACTTCTTTGCATAGGCGATTGCGTGCGCGGATTCGAGTGCCGGGATTATGCCTTCGGCGCGAGACAGAAGCTGGAACGCAGCGAGCGCCTCGGAGTCGGTGATGCTGAAGTAGGCTGCCCGTCCGCTGTCCTTGAGATAACTGTGCTCGGGCCCGACGCCGGGATAATCGAGACCGGCTGAAATACTGTGTGTGAGCTGCACTTGGCCATCGTCGCTCTGCAGAAGATAACTCATCGAGCCGTGGAGCACGCCGGGGCTGCCGAGGCCGAGCGTGGCGCAGTGGCGGTCCGTGTCGATCCCTTCACCCGCCGCCTCGACGCCGATCAGTTTGACCGACTCGTCCTGAGCGAATGCGTAGAACGTGCCCATCGCATTGCTTCCGCCTCCCACGCAGGCCATCACATAGTCCGGCAGCTTGCCTTCTTTGTCAAAATGCTGCTGCCTGGCTTCACGTCCGATCACGGACTGAAAATCGCGGACCATCATGGGGTAGGGGTGCGGGCCGACCACGGAGCCGATGATGTAGTGCGTATCGCGGACGTTTGTGACCCAGTCGCGGATGGCCTCGCTGGTGGCGTCCTTGAGGGTTTGGGTGCCGCTGGTAACCGGGATTACCTCCGAGCCTAACAGACGCATACGAAATACATTCAGCGCCTGGCGCTCCATGTCCTCGACGCCCATATAGACATGGCACTGCAGGCCGAAGAGCGCGCAGGCGGTGGCCGTGGCGACCCCGTGCTGGCCCGCGCCGGTCTCGGCTATGATTCGCGGCTTACCCATCCGCCTGGCAAGCAGGATCTGGCCCATCACGTTGTTGAGCTTATGCGCGCCGGTGTGGCAGAGGTCTTCACGCTTGAGATAGATTCTTGCGCCGCCGAGGTTTTCCGTCAGGTGTTCGGCGAAGTAGAGTGGGGTGGGCCGCCCGACGTATTCCCGGAAATAATAGTCCAACTCTTCGGTAAATTCTTTATCATTCTTATACTGTTTGTAAGCCTCCGACAACTCGTCCAGCGCCGGTATCAGGATTTCGGGGACATATCTGCCCCCGAACTGCCCGAAGTGGCCGGACCTGTCAGGAAGCGTCGTCTGCTTCTCGGACATGGTCAATAAACTCCTTTACCTTGTTGATATCCTTAACTCCAGGGGACCGTTCGACCCCGCTGGAGACATCCACCGCGTACGGCCTCACAAGCCGGATCGCGTCATATACATTGTAGGGATTGAGGCCGCCTGAAAGAAATATGGGCTTGGAAAGCGATTTTGCCTGGGCCGCGAGCGACCAGTTAAACGTTTCGCCGGTGCCGCCCGGCTGGCCTTTCTTGTAAGCATCCAACAGATAGAACGCGGCCTCCTGATGCGCCGCCAGTTCCGCGATGCTGGACTCGTCCTTGACGCGCGCCACGCGTACGACCCTATCGGCCCCTATCTTGCGCGCGAAGTCCTCCGATTGCCCGCCGTGCAACTGCGCGTAGTCGAGGCCGCATTCATCCATAACACGAAGGACATCATCTGATTCTTCAGTGAAGACGCCGACTGTTTTCAATCGCGAAAACGCGGAAGGGCGAAAGCGCGAAAGGGCTTGGTAGTCTGACGGGTTCACAGTCGGATAATTCTCAGCATTTGTGCGTCCGATCTTGCTCAGGGATTCCGGGACATTCGGAAGACTCTCCGGCGCGATGTCGAGGATGCCCTGGACCATCTTCATCTTGGCGGAGATTCTGAGAGCGTACGGACTGTGCAGGTCATCCGGCACTCCGTGCTCATGCATGGCAGCAACTATGCGCTTGGCGACATCCGGCTCCACCCGCCGGGGGCTGTCGGCAAACACGAATCCGAGAAAATCCGCACCCAGCTCAGCGCAAGCGAGGGCGTCATCGATATTCGTGATGCCGCAGACCTTGATGAGAGTCATCCGATCAGCTCCCTCAACTTGGCCTCGATATCCTGCTCGCGCATCAACGCCTCGCCGATCAGCACGGCCTCGACGCCCAACTCGCCCAAATGGACTATATCCTCGCGCGTGAATATCCCACTTTCGCTGACGAACTTGGCGCCATCAGTCCGCACGCCGAATTTCCCACTCCGCACTCCGCACTCCGCACTCCGCAATAGACGCTCGGTCGTATTGAGCGACACCTCGAACGTCTGCAAATTCCGATTGTTGATGCCGATCAGGGGCGCGCCGACATGCAGCGCGATGTCCACTTCGGCCTCGTCGTGGACCTCGACCAGGCAGTCCATGCCAAGCTCGGTAGCGCGGTTCATGAGCTGTGCCAGGACGCTCTTTTCAAGCGCGGCCACAATCAGCAAAATGGCGTCCGCGCCCGCGGTTCGGGACTCGAAGACCTGATACTCGTCGATTATGAAATCCTTGCGCAGCACAGGCAGCGAGACTGTGCGCTTGACGAGCCGCAGAAAATCGAGCGAACCCTGGAAGAACTTCTCGTCGGTCAGCACAGAGATCGCCGATGCGCCGGCGGATTCGTAGGCTCTCGCGATAGCTTCGGGGTCGAAGTCGGGCCGAATCACGCCTTTCGACGGCGACGCCTTCTTTACCTCAGCGATCACCGCCGGCAGCCCCGAAGCGTCTCGCGACAGCCTCCGCATGAAGCCGATGGGCGTCGGCGCATCCGACACGCGCGACTTTAGCTCGCGCACCGGCATCGCCGCCGACCTGCGCTCTACCTCTGCTCTCTTTTCTTCCAGGATGGTGTCGAGTATCATTCCTACTCCTGCTGTGTACTCTGTTGGGCCAGATTTGCAATCTGGGCCCGAGTACTTTGTTGGTCCGGATATGTTATCCGGGACCTCCCCAACAATCTCGGGATTTGAAATCCCGCTAACCCTACGTCTGTGCGAGGGGATTACAAATCCCCAGATTGCCCCTTTCGTCCCGGATTGCAAATCCGGACGAACGGACATGGGCATTACATTCCTACTCTTGTGTCGCCTTCTTGAACGCCTGCAACGACCCCATGGCCGCCCCGGAGTCGATGGACTTCACAGCCAGGGTTATGCCTTCGATGAGATCACCGGCCTTTCCGGCGACCACGAGCGCAGCCGACGCGTTGATCAACACGATGTCCCGCTTCGGCCCTTTGTCACCCTCAAGCACGCTGAGCAGTGCGCGGACGTTGGCGTCGATCCCACCCTCGCCCGCAGCCAGGTCCTCCGGCTTCGCTAGGTCGAGGCCGACATCGGACGGCCGCAGCATATACGTGCGGACCTCGCCGTCCTTGACTTCGCTCACCTTCGTCTCGCCAAGCGTGGATATCTCGTCCAGCCCCGCAAGGCCGTGAAAGACCATTGCGCGCTCAGTCCCCAGGGCATTCAGAACGTTCGCCATTGTCTCGGTAATATCCGGCGAGAAAACGCCGATTACCTGCCGCTTGGCGCCTGCGGGGTTCGTCATCGGGCCGAGTATATTAAAAACGGTGCGAATGCCTATCTCCTTGCGCGGGCCGACCGCATGCTTCATCGCCGGGTGCATCGCCGGAGCGAACATAAACCCGATCCCGGCGCTGTCGATGCAATGCGCCACGCGCTCTGCGTCCAGGGTCAGATTGACCCCCAACGCCTCCAGAACATCCGCGCTCCCACAGGTGCTCGACGCGGCCCTGTTTCCGTGCTTGGCTATGGTGACCCCCGCACCCGCTATCACGAACGTGGCCGTGGTTGATATGTTGAACGTATCGAGCTTATCGCCGCCGGTACCGCAGGTATCCAGCAGGTCGGTCGCATTCGGTCGAACTTTGACCGACTTTTCGCGCATAACCTTAACAAAGCCGGTTATCTCCTCGACCGTCTCACCCTTCATGCGCATCGCAGTGATGAACGACGCCACCTGCGCCGGGGTCGCCTCACCCTCCATTATCTCGGTCATCGCCTCGACCGCTTCCGCCCGCGTAAGGTCGCAGCCTTCGACCACTTTCTTAATCGCTTCTCTAATCATAGCGTTCCCTCACATCGATCAGTTGGCTTTTTGATCACGAAAAAACGAAAGGAACGAAAACACGAAAAGGGAACAGAAGGAAAATGAAGAATGCAGATTGCAGAATGAAGGGACCTTTGCCCGGTAGGTCCAGGTTCGATTCGGGATTTCCGTTCCGCATTCGCTCCACTCAAATCCCGAAACACCGGGGCTAGGCTCACCAGGAGGTTCGCCCTCCCTTCATTCTTCATTATCCCTTCCCCTTTCGTGCTTTCGCATTTTTCGTCCTTTCGTGATTAAATTCCCTTCTCAGCTTACGAAATTGCCCAGTAGCTTCTTGCCATCCTGAGTAAGGATAGACTCCGGGTGGAACTGCACGCCCTCGATTGGATAATCTTTGTGCCGCACGCCCATTATCTCGCGCATGTCCGTCTCTGCCGTGATCTGGAGGCAATCGGGAATAGTCTCGCGGCGGATGATGAGCGAGTGGTAGCGCGTCGCCTCGAACGGGTTCGGCATGTCCTTGAACACGCCCGCGCCGTCGTGGTGGATAAGCGAGGTCTTGCCGTGCATCAGCCTCCCGGCCCGAACTATCTCTCCGCCGAACGCCTGGCCGATAGACTGATGCCCTAGGCACACCCCCAGTATCGGGACTTTCCCCGCGAAATGTCTGATCACGTCGAGAGAGATGCCCGCCTCGGTGGGCGTGCACGGGCCGGGAGATACCACGATCCGGTCCGGCTTCATCTCCTCGATCTCTTCAATCGTGATCTTATCGTTCCTGAACACCTTCAACTGCTGCCCCATCTCGCCGAGATACTGCACCAGATTGTAGGTGAAACTGTCATAGTTGTCTATCATCAAAATCATTCTAGTGCTCCGTTTTGGCTTCTTAATGCAGAATGCAGATTGCAGAATGCAGAATGGGGAAGGGCCCCCCTTCAATCTGCATTCTGCATTCATCATTCTGCATTATTCAAGTCCTTCTTCCGCCGCGCTCAACGCCTTTATCATCGCCATCGCCTTGTTCTGTGTCTCCTGGTATTCGCGGGTGGGGTCGGAGTCGGCCACTATGCCCGCGCCTGCCTGCACGTATGCCGTATCACCTTGTATAAGTATTGTGCGGATAGTTATGCACGTATCCATATCACCCGAGTAGCTGAAGTATCCTATCGCTCCCGCGTAGGAGCCTCGGCGGGATGGCTCCAGTTCGTCGATAATCTCCATCGCCCTGATCTTCGGCGCACCGGAGACGGTCCCCGCCGGGAAGCAGGCTCGCAGAAGGTCGAACTGGTCCTTGTCCAGGTCCAGCCGCCCACGGACGTTCGAGACGATGTGCATCACGTGCGAGTATCGCTCGATCACCATCAGCTCATCCACGCTCACCGAGCCATACCGACAAACTCGCCCAATATCATTGCGACCGAGGTCCACGAGCATTATGTGCTCGGCGCGTTCTTTTTCATCCTTGAGGAGCTCGCGTTCGAGCGCGACATCCTCATCCGGAGTCTTGCCTCGGGGCCGCGTGCCGGCGATCGGGCGGATTGTGACGTTACCCCGCTCCTCCGTGACCAATATCTCCGGCGACGAGCCGATCAGCTTCGTGTCGCCGTAGGACAAGTAATACATGTAAGGCGAGGGGTTCAGGCTGCGCAGCGCGCGATACACATCGAACGGCTCGGCGGTCACCTTCGTGCTGAACCGCTGAGACAGCACCACCTGGATCACGTCACCCGCCGCGATGTACTCCTTACACTTCAATACGGCATCCCCGAACTCGCCCTGCGTGAAGTTCGATGTCACCTCGGGCGCGCTCGCCTGCCTGTTCTCGTAGGTTACTTCCAGTGGCTGCCGCAGCTGCTCGATCAGCGAATCGATCCTAGCGACGGCGTCACCATACGCCTTGTCCGGGTCGCCGTCGATCTTGGCGTTGCACACCACCCTGATCTTGTGGCGCACGTGGTCGAAGATAAGGATCGTGTCGGTGAAGATGAAAGTGCAGTCGGGCATGCGAAGGTCGTCGGTGGTCGTGTCAGGCAGATCCTCGAAGAACCGGACCATATCGTAGCCTATGAACCCCACCGCGCCCCCGCAAAACCGTGGCAGGTCCGGGTCCGGCACATACTTGAGCTTCCCGATCTCTTCCTTGAGCACGTGAAGAACGTCACGTCCGGGAGCGAGATCAATCGTCTCCACTTCCCCCCCTCGGTCGATGTTCACCGACGTCCCCTTGCTCGTAATCACCATATCCGTGCCGCTGCCGAGGAACGAAAACCGCGCCATCCGCTCGCCCCCCTCCACGCTTTCCAGGAGGAACGAATATGCACTAGCATCCTGAGCTCCGTCGAAGGATGCGGGCGCTCCAGACGCGATCTTCTTGAACGCCGAAACAGGCGTTTCCATATCCGCGATGATCTCCCGATAAACGGGCGTCAGGTTGCCGTTCGCGGCTCGTTTGGCGAACTCTTTCCTGTCGGGATAATAGGCGCTCATAACGCAAGCGCTCCTTCTGTGGTGAAATACTTGACTTTCATCGCTTCCTTCACCTCGGTAAGTGTCTGCTCGCCGACTTCGACGGCTCTACAGGTCCCTGTACGCAGGATATTCTCGACTAGTTCCGGGTGTTCGTCGTAATAGGCGCGCCGGTCGCGGATGGGGTCCAGGAGATCGTTCAACACCTTCGCCAGCCGCTTCTTGCAATCGACACACCCTATCTCACCCGCGCGGCAGGCTGCCTGAAGCTCCTTTACGAAATCCCCGTTAAACTCCTTCTGGTAAGAGAAAACCGTGCAGACCTCCGGGTGGCCGGGGTCGGTCTTGCGAATGCGGGCGGGGTCGGTGACCGCGAGCGAGACCTTCCGCGCCACATCCTCCGCCGCATCCGAGAGATAAATCGCATTGTCCAGACTCTTGCTCATCTTGGTATTGCCGTCCAGCCCCTTGAGCAGGCCCTGGACCATCGCCTCCGGCTCGACCAATACCTCGCCGTAAAGCTCATTGAACCTGCGCACGATCTTGCGCGTCAGCTCCAGGTGCGGCTTCTGGTCTTTGCCGACGGGCACCAGGTGCGCCTTGCAGAACGTGATATCCGCCGCCTGGCTCACGGGATAGCCGAGGAACCCGTAGGTGAGCTCCTTATAACCCTTCTGCGCGGCCTCGGTCTTGATGGTCGGATTGTGCCGCAGGACATTTACCGGCACGAACATCGAGTAGAATATGGTCAACTCGGCGATCTGCGGGACCATCGACTGGATGAAGACCGTCGTGATCTCGGGGTCGATGCCGACGGCCAGATAGTCCTTGGCGACCTCCCGCACGTCTCGCCCAAGCTGCTCGGGGTTCTCCCAATTGGTCGTGAGCGCCTGCACGTCCGCGATGATCAGGAACGTGTCATACTCGTGCTGCAGCCGCACGCGATTCCGCAAGCTGCCCACATAGTGCCCCAAATGGAGTTTTCCCGTCGGACGGTCGCCCGTGAGTATTCTATTCTTCAAAGCTCTACTTCCTTTCAAAAACGCAAAAAGACCGAGGACAATGTAATCCTCGGCCTTTGCGCCTGCCGGCGCCACGCATCAAAAAAGCCGCGGATACTCCGATGGAGCAATCCGCGACTCTCAAAGTCGACATATTCGCCAATCTAATCGGCGTACACGACAGCGGCTGCTCCACCCACATTGGAGTGTCGCCAGCCCCACCTGTAGTTACCACCGTGTATGATTAGATAGGATGACGTGCTCATGATTAACAATAGTATACCGGCCCAACTCGGCGGGTGTCAATAGCATTTTGTGAAAACCGGTAAACATGGCGGTTTCCGAGGCCTTCTGCAAGCAAGTGAAGGACAGTAAGTAGGCGCTGGCGAAATAAATACTGTATGGCATTGGGCGTCGAGGGCCGCCTGTCGCCCAGCGCCGGTTTGATCAGCCGCGACGACGCGGCATCATCAAAGGAGATGAACTGTGAGTGTAGTAGATCTTAACCAAATTTCGAGGTATGTGAATGTTGGCGATGAGGCCATGCAGCTTCTGTCGAGAAGTGAGCAGGAGCACTATTCCAACCTCAGCCTAAAGTGGGATGGCCGCGTAATCCGCGCCGACGCCTATGTTGTCTTCCACAGCATGGTGCGCGGACCCGCCAAGGGTGGAATCCGTCTCGCGATGGACGTAAGCCTCGAGGAAACCCGCAGGCTTGCGGAGCTGATGACCTACAAATGCGCGCTTGTCCGGATACCGTTCGGTGGCGGGAAGTCGGGCATTTGCATTGATCCCAAGACCCTCAATCCGGAGGTGCGCCGGGCGCTGATCTCGGAGTACGTCCACGTATTCGGGACCTATCTCGACTCCGGCACATATATTCCCGCTCCTGATATAGGCACCGGCCCCGGAGACATGGCCACTATCTACGGCGCCACGCACGTGCTGGAGTCCGTCACGGGCAAGCCGCCTCGGATCGGCGGGCTTCCTGGTCGCAAAGAGGCGACCGGTTACGGCGTTGCCTCCATCATTCGGGAATCGACCCCGAGGCTTTTGGGCAAGGACCTTAAGGACGTCACCGTGGCCGTGCAGGGGTTTGGTAATGTCGGCTGCTGGACGGCAAGGATACTCTCCGAGTGGGGCGCGCGGGTCGTGGCGATCTCGGATGTGGACGCGGCGGTATATTCGGAGAAAGGGCTGCCGATTGCCGATCTGGCGACTGTAAGCTCGCTGGCTGATGCCGGCCTGCCGACCATCCCGCGCGATGATCTGCTTACGCTGCCTGTCGACGTGATGGTCCCGGCGGCAATCGGGGGCGTGATAACGGGAGATGTGGCCTCGCGAATGAATGCGAAGCTCGTGGTCGAGGCGGCGAACGACCCGACCCTGCCGGAGGGCGACGCCGTTCTTCAGGGACGCGGCGTGAGCGTGATTCCCGATATCCTGGCGAACGCGGGCGGCGTGGTCGCGTCGTATACCGAGTGGCGCCAGGCGAAGTCCGGGAGCCTTACGGAGAAGAGTGAGACCTATGCCGAGATCGAAAAGCAGTTGATCGGCGCATACGACCGGGTCCGTGAGATGGTCGAGCGCCAGGGTATCAGTTACCGGCTCGCCGCGCAGGCGCTGGCGGTCGAGGAGGTCGTCGAGTCCATGCGCGACCGTGGACAGATATAGAACAAATGTAATTTCCGTTCGCCCGGCTCATCCATGAGCCGGGCGGTCATATAAGGTGGAGTCAAAACGCCGTGTCCCTGCCAACACGAATCGAAATCCGCCCCGGCCAACGGGTGCGGATAATTGAGAAACAGAACCAGCCGACCGGCCTGCACAGCGAGGGCGCCGTCGCGCGAATCCTCACCAAAAGCCCATCCCATCCCCATGGCATCAAGGTGATGCTGGTAGATGGCCGCGTCGGACGCGTGCAGGCAATCGTTGCGTAACACTGTCGCTGTTTCGGTGTTCGTGCCGGTGTTTCGGCATTTCAATGCCGAAACTTGTGTATGCACCGGCCGTAGGGGCGACAGCATTTGCCCCGGTGTCTGATCGTGCCTTGAGTCAAGCACTTGCCCCTCGGTGTGATTCAACGCGCAATCCCAGCCGCAAATGCTTCGCCCGGCCCTACTTTTTGACCCGAAGCTTCGGCGTCGCGTGTTTCACGATGTGACGCCCCGGTACCGACCTGCCGGTCCCGGGTCGAACCTTATAACTGCTCCGGAAATCCCGAAAGTGCCGACTACATCTCCGGCCTCGGCCCCGAGGGCGGAGACAAGCGTGGAACCATAGTCACCACCGCCATCCCGGAGCAGGTGGGGAACGTGGAGGAGTCGTATACGGGTCAGCTCTTGAGGAAGGTGCTGGGGGAGCGGAAAGCGGAGAGGCGGGAAGGGAAGAAAGAAGGAGCCGGAGGAGGCGCTTTAGAATATTAGCAGTATGCGACAAGCCAGCATCTAGTACGTAATAGGATGCATGGGAGAATGAAATGGGCGGCCTTGATCCCAACACAATCGAAGTGCTTCATCTGCTCGAAGAAACGGCGACCGTGCTGGAGGGACGCATTACATCTCTGACGTGCGCGGAAGACGAGCTTTGTGCGAAAGGAGCCTACGTCGTTTTCTTCATCAAGACCACGAGAATATTTAGAGCTTTCAGCCGTCTACTCCAACAAGGTTTTGGACCTGAAGCAGAGCTTCTTATCAGACCGTTCTTTGAGACTTTTGTTGACTGGCAATTCATAGAAACCGATCCACAGAACCTAGGCAAACGCTATCTTATGCACCAAGCAGCATCTCGCCTCCAGTACTTGCGAGATAAGGGACGAATTGCGGAAGCCCAATCTGATGTGCAGCAATATGGTGACCCTGTCAAGGAGTTCTGTGAGAATTACAGGATTAAGAAAGGGCGTGTTCCGACAGAATGGTACGACAAGAATCCCGAGTATAGAGCGAAGAAAAGCGGACTAGCTCATTTCCAGAATATATACAAGTACCATAGCGATCTGCTGCACAACAGCCCCGTTATGCTGAGCAAGTACGTGGAGGCTTCTAACACAGAGCCTTTGCAGATCAACAATGGGCCCCTGTTCGACGTGTCCACGTGGTGGATTGGCTTTGTTTGCCTCGTGTTTGGCTTATGTCTACAGAAAGCGAATCAGCACTTCAATCTGGACGCTGATAGGGTACTCGAGCAGGCGCGCTTGCGTTTAGAGCCGTACACAAAAGCCGCTAAGCCCGATTCTTGATGCTGCGGGAACTTGGCTTCGTTGTCATCGGTAGCCCCGTGCATACCGCCGTTCCAGTGATAGGAACTACGTCAGGAGGCAAGAATGAAGAAGATTGGCCTTTGGAAACAACTTCTCGGTTGTGATGCCGAAGCGTGAAAACCGACAGCGTATGTGTACAATCCGTTTGTTGCTTCGGTTGCATGCAGCCGGAGCCGTGACCGCATGTTACGAGAATAACCGAATTGGATGGCACGCAGTAGCTACAGCCGTGAATTCATTCGCAGGGTCCCCATCGGCCACCCCCGAATCGCCTTCCCACGCCCAACATGCGCCCCATCAACAACCAGTGAACAACATTTAACCAAAACAACCCGAGAATACTTATGACGGAATGGCCATGTTGCGTTGCCATTTTGCCATATAGTGCTCCACGCTCAAAAACCGCTTCCGGCAGGCTGTCCAGAAGAAGCAAAGACAATAGGCGACCACATCAAAAGGGCGAGGCTTGAGCGCAGACTGTCTCAAGAACAGGTGGCCGAGTTCTTCGGAGTTTTCCGCTATGCGGTTTCGGCTTGGGAGGCTCTCTCGTCTTGGGAGAATGGCCGGGGCATTTGCAAGAAGTCATATATGAGAGTGATGGAACAATTCATTGCTTCTGCCTCTTCCGTTAAGTGTCGGTAGCAAAGTCGCGTTCAGGGAGAAGACATGCGGCTGCGTGACCCTAGAGTTTCTCCTTACTCCGCTCTATGATGACCACGGCGGCATCGTCCGCAAGGTGTCCCCCACTGAAGTCCAATGCGGCCGCAAACAGCGCTTCCAGGGTGTCGTCCGGCGAACGATTGCGGCACTTAACCAAGGTTTCCTGTATTCCCTCCATATCGAACAATATCTGCCCCTTGCGCGCTTCACTAATGCCGTCGGTATAGACAACAAGCTGGTCGCCGTCAGCCAGATGCGACTCGTGTAGAGTATACTCAACGTCACCTGTTATTCCAATCGGAAACGAGCCGTTGTCCAGCAAATCAACACTACCGCCTGCCCTGCGGACCATCGCCGGAGGGTGACCGGCGCTTGAGTAGGTGAACCGACCCATGGCCGGGTCCAGCACTGCGAGGAATGCTGTTGCGAAATGTTCGTAAGTAGGGCCCTTGCTTATGACGACGTTCGTGTGGTTTAGCGCCTGTGCCGGATCGCCGAGGTCGTAGGCAAATGCGCGGACAGTACTGCGAGTCGCGGCGGCCATTGATGCCGACTCTACCCCTTTGCCCGAGACGTCACCTATCAGTATGGCGGTTTTGCCATCTTCTGTCTCGAACACATCATAGAAGTCGCCGCCGACTTGCTTACCGATAGCGCCGGGGACGAACCTGGTAGCCAACTGATATCCTGACGTAATGTGCGGTTCACCGGGGAGAAGCGCCCGCTGGAGCATACTGTGATCTTCCACCAGCAACTGCCTGGCCACTTCCGCGTCCAGTTTCGCTTCGTGTTCGGCTTCATATAGGCGCGAGTTGTCGAGCGCCAGGGAAACGGCAAGCCCCAGCTTATGAGCGAAGTCCATGTCGGCATCGGTGAAGTTGATGAGGCTTGACGTGCTGATAAGCGAGAGCACGCCAAGCAGTTTTCTTCCCGAGATCAATGGTATGCCGAGGATTGAGCGCATGCCGAACTCTTCGCATATTTCGGGACACACTCCCGGGTCCGCGCTGGTATCGTTTATGGCCGTAGGCTCCGTCGTTTCCGAGATAAGCGCATAGTATGGCGCCTGCTCCGAGGTAAACCGCAATCCCGGGGGCAGCTTCTCTTCATCGGAGACGTATCGCACCACCCACTGGCCATCCTCACACATTGAAATCATGCCAAGCTCAACGCCAATTGCTTCCGCTGCTTTCACGACGACAGCGCGCATCACTTCATGGAAGTCGAGGGAGGAGCTTATCGCCACGTGGATGACGTTGAGCGCGAGGCCCAAGCTCTCGCTCTTGAGCAGTGCTGCTTCCAAGTCCTTCAGTTGCGTGATATCGCTGAATGTGATCACAACGCCGTCAATCACGTTGTCCAAAGTCCGGTAAGGCACGATACGCATGATGAACCAGCGTCCGTCATTGCTCTCTACCTGGAGTTCGCGGATCGCGAGAGTATCCAGCACGTCGCGTACGTCCGGCTCGATGGTATCATATCTCAGGTTCTGAGTGATATCGGTTATCGGCCGCCCAACATCGATAGAGCGAAGGTTAAAAGTCCCCACCACGGCGGGAGTGAACCGCTTGATGCGCAGCTCATTATCCAGGAAGATCGTGGCGACCTGCGCGCTGTTCATCAGGTTCACTATGTCGTTGTTCAGGGCGGTTACATCATCGACTTTCGACTGGAGTTCGGTGTTAAGCGTAACCAGTTCCTCGTTAAGGGACTGCAGTTCTTCCTTGGACGTGGTCAGCTCTTCGTTTGTGCTTTGAAGCTCCTCGTTGGTCGATTGCAGTTCCTCATTGGCGGATTTTAGCTCCTCGGAAGTCGATTCCATCCCTTCGAGGGTACTCTGCAACCGCTCTTTCGTGTAGGCGAGTTCCGTTTTCAGTCCCACATATCTCTCGTCCCGCTCGTCCGACGGCCCTGCGACAGTGGTGTCGGCTGCCTCAGGAGGCGCGACATCCTCAAATGTCACCACGAACAGCTCGCTCGCGCCGGGCTGCACCAACGGGCTTACTGTAACGTTCACTTTCTGGTAGTCGCCGTTCGTCCTCACGTTCAGCCCCTGAAGTGAAACAACGGTCCTATGTGTAACCGCTCTGTGGATAGCCCCCGGCAGTTCCAGTCTAAGCCCCTCGCGGGCCATGGCGTTTACATTCCAGTTGACCCTTCCCTCGGCTGGTTCCAGGTACTTGCCGGTCCTCCCGCTTATAAGAGTAATGCCTCCATCGGCGGTTACGACGACCGACGGAGGAGCATATCGTTCCAAGAGCGTTCGCCACAACGCCTCTTTAACATCCGTGGTGGCATCCATTTCCAGATGATCGAACTCGGGTGTCTCAACAAACGGCGCGCGGAACGGGATTTCCATCAGCCGTGTCCGAACCGCCGGCGTTTCCTTGCGCCTAAACAATTTCCGCTTGCTATCGATCGTAGAGAACATCTCCTCGAGGCTCCCGACGCCTTCCGCCGTCCCCAGGAAAAGGATGCCGTTTGGGTTCAAAGCATAGTGGAAGATCGCGAGGACCTTCCTCTGCAGCTCGGGGCTGAAGTAGATCAAGAGGTTCCTGCAGGAGACCATATCCATCTTGGTAAATGGAGGATCAGTCGCCAGGTCTTGCGGCGCGAACACCACCGTCTCGCGTATCAGCTTCTTGACTACGTAGCCGCTCTCGGTCTGGGTAAAGAATCCCCGTAGCCGTTCAGGTGGTACATCAGCCTCGATGCTGGCGGGGAAGAGCCCTTTGCGCGCTACCTTGATGGCTCGTTCGTCAATATCCGTGCCGAATACCTGTATCTTGATCCCTGCGCTGGGCCGTAGCCTGTCCAGGCATTCCCGCAAAAGGATAGCCAGCGAATACGCCTCCTCGCCGGTGGAACAGGCCGGCGCCCATACCCGGATCGACCCTCCCCGTGCCGCGCTCTTCACAAGGTCGGGAATGACCTCGTCCCGCAGGTATTCGAACGCCTCCGGGTCCCGGAAAAATTTGGTTACTCCTATCAGCAGTTCTCTGAATAGGGCATCCATCTCCTCGGGGCTTTGTTCCACGTAGCCGGCATATTCGGATATCCCGTCGATCTGGTGAAGGCTCGCGCGCTTCTCGATCCGCCGGTAGAGAGTACTCTTCTTGTATAGGGAGAAATCATGACCGGTGCGAGTCGTAAGCATGCGCAGAATCTTCTGCAGCGCGCCGGGAGGCTGGCTGTCGCCCCGCGCTATTTCTTTGCGCAGTCTTGGCACGTGGTTCACGTAGGCCATGAGTTCTATTGGGAGTTCATCAATAGGCACAACGTAGTCCACTTGTCCGGTGCCTATGGCGCTCCTGGGCATTCCGTCGAACTTGGCCGAATCGGGGCTCTCCACCAGCACAACACCGGACGCTTCCTTAATGGCCTTGAGCCCGAGTGTGCCATCGGTACCCATACCTGAGACGATGACCGCGATGCTCTTGTCGCCGCATTCGGCGGCAAGGCTACGGAAGAATGAGTCAATGGGCAGGCGATGCCCATGTGCTTCTGAAGGCACGCCTAAGTGGAGGCGTCCGTCGGAAATCGAGAGGTCGGTGTTTGGAGGAATAACATAGATGTGGTCCTGCTCGACATTCACCCCGTCCTCAATCTCCCGGACGGGCATCGCTATGGAACGCTGCAGCAGCTCAGGCATAAGGGCTTTGTGTTTTGGGTCAAGATGCTGGATAACCACGAAAGCCATGCCGGTATTGGGCGGTATACCCGCGAAGAAGCGCTCAAAAGCCTCTAACCCACCCGCTGACCCGCCGATGGCTACAATATAGCTTGGGCCATCTTTTGTGTTGTTTGGTGGGCGCGCATCCGCCGGCGCCGCAAAGCTCTCACGTTTCTCGCCCTGTCTGCGTTGATTCATTATTTGTGATGATACCTCACGATGCCTCCCATGGCGGAACCTGGCGGAGAGCCGAGCATCTTATGTCGTCATCGTCGGGCACAACAGCCCGCGCGGACTCAGACAACCTCTACAGTATACCCATCGGGTCCAAATTACAACCCCATCTATATGACGCCTGTGACATGTAGTATACGCTCTAATCAATGATAAAGTCCACTGAACGACAAATCCTGAAACACCGAACTCGCCCCACGACGCGAACAGCGGAGAGCATTATGTTGAGTTAGTTTGGCTTCCATACCGTTGGGGGTATATAGCCCAGTGTTGAGCTAGGACGGAGTGGCTCTGTTCAGCCGAAGAGCTGTCATCCGCCTGGTATTTAACGAGCTGTGCACAAACTTTCTGTCGTCGTTGTGTTTATCCACGGCGTCAAAATCACATGCACGCTTGGGGAGGCAAAGAATTGAAGAACTGTAGAAGATTTCCCTTGTATCTGCTGGCCATCTTTGTTTTGGCGGCAGTGTCCGGCCATGTGGCGGCGTCACCGGCCTACTTCGGGTATACCGGGCTCATGTTGACACCGACAGCCGACACTCTGAAGACTGGCGGTGTCGGCCTCGGCGCGGTCTTCCTCACCAACGACAACAACAATACGACTTTCTGGTCAGCTAACGTCGGCCTGCTGGACTCCCTGGAAGTGGGCGCTGCGTTGGTTTCCCCGGAACACGGCGACAGCAATGGTATCATTAATGCCAAGTTCGGACTGTTGAAGGAAACCATGGCTACTCCCGCGCTGGCAATCGGCGTGAGCGACCTGGCTGATCAGCTCGATGCAACTCCGTACGTCGTTGTGAGCAAATCACTTCCACTGAAGGGCCAGAGTCTGTGGACGCCAAGATTGCACGTCGGCGTGGGCGGCGGCCGCCTGGATGGTGTGTTTGCCGGATTATCCGCGAAAGTTGCTGACCGAATGCAGTTAATGGTCGAGTATGATACCAATGACGTTAACTTCGGTTTGCAGTTCGCGGCTGCCCACGGCCTGCGGTTGCACGCTGGGCTCGTGGGAGGCGACAATCTTGGTTTGGGAATAAGCTACAACGCAGGTTTCTAGCAAGTCAGTTCTCATCGAAAGAACAATCACACGCCGCCTACCAGAAATCCTCTGATAGGCGGCGTGTTTTCGTTGCGTTTCCCGCCGCAATCGTTGGTTTCAGGTTCCACGGAGATGCGATTGGTTGTGAACAGACGTTGATCGCTCCGTGAAACACGTTTAGCAAGCTCTGGTTTGGGGCATAATATAACATTACACGGGATGTATGCCCACAAAGGAGAAACAAGATATGGAATGTCGAAGACTTCCGTCGAAGAGTCTCATCCTGACCGCCCTGCTTGTCGCACTGGCAACATTGTACTTGATGCCAATGCTCGCGACAGCAGCCGGATCGAAAGCCAAGCAAGACGCCTACAACAAGGCGGTACTACACGTAACTATTGCTTTGACCAGCAAAGGCATTGTCGCAACCCCCAGCACATTAAAGCCGGGCAACCACCTGCTAACCATCAAGAACAGCACCTCGGAGCCGCGCGGCGTGGAGATGATCGGAATTGACAAAGAGTCGTCGCCGACGGTTCGGTACACCAAGATACTCAAGCCCGGCAAGAGCGAACAGTTCAGATGGTACTTCGCGCAGGGCAAGACTGTCTACGTCAGGGATATCCTGAATTGTGGCCACGATCAGAGAAGCTGTATGATGGTGACCTTTGGCGGGATGAGTAAGGCCATAGATGTCAAATAGCAGCAAAAGTTCAGAGATCTTGTCATGCTGAACTCGTTTCAGCATCTGCACAGGCCAATGGAGGCCTCAAAATGAAGAAGCATGTCACGATTACAATTCTCACCATTCTCCTAGCCACGCTTGCGTGTTCAGTTGCGTGGTCGGAGGACACCCGGGAGGTCAGGCTCGGGAACTATCTCCTGCTCAGAGTAAGATGCGCTGCGGGAGGTTACACGGTCGATGAACGAGTCGCGGCCCTGCAGCAGCGGGCGAACAATCTTCTGAAGGCCGGCAAGGAGTACTCCACCTTTACTGTCAGGAAGTCCGGCAATGATGCCAACATCTACGTTGACGACACATTCTTCATGACGGTCGGCCCCGCCGACGCCGAGGCGAACGGCACGACCAGCGAGAAGCTGGCCAACACCTGGGCGGAGCGCCTTCGCAATATCTTCCCCAGGTCCACTCCCGACAAGCCTGGCGTCGGCAGGCCTGGTCAGGAGGGTGCGCCGGGTAATGCACAGTAGCCCGGAATAGCACGCTAACTTTCTTGGTGCACCGACATATTGCTGCCCCAATGCACTCCGGCGCATCGATGCCGGAACGCCTACTCTGGCTACAAGCCATGACCTCAGCTGAGCTTGATTGCCTCCAAGCACTTGGCTCTGGCTGAACACCCATATGATGAACAGAACAGGACTAACCAATGAAAATGCACACACGATATCTGACATTGGCGCTGCTGGTAGCGCTGACAGTTTCAGCCTCGGCCACGATCGCCGCGAGCAAGACCACTGCAATCAATGCCGAACAGCCGGCCCCAGTAGCTTGCTCAGCCTGCAAAGGGACGGGGATGCAATGCGGCGCAAAGGGCGACATGATGAAACCCAGTGGCATGCCCATGATGCCCATGATGCAGATGATGCAGACCATGCATCCCGCCATAACTGTCGATGCCTCTGATGTATATGTCGTTCGAGGGAACGAGATCATCAAGCTCGACAAAGTCAGCCTGAAAGTCATCGCCAGTACGATGCTTCCCGCACCATCGCAACCGACCGACAAAATGGGTGGAATGACGGGGAGCGGCCCCGGCATGAAAGGCTGTGCGCAGTGCGGAATGAAAGGCGGTATGATGGGCGACGGGATGGGGCCCGGTGGCATGCCTATGATGCAGATGATGCAGACCATGCATCCCGCTATAACCGTCGATGCGTCCGCCATCTATATTGTCAGAGGCGGCGAAGTCATTAAGCTAGATAAGGGCGACCTGCGGGTTCTTGCCCAAACGACACTCCCGCCTATGGAATCAGCCGGTAAGGCTGGTTCGATGGATGATATGGCTCCTAAGTAGGAACTTCATCTGAACACTTGCCAGATGCACAGAACAGGAAGAACTAATGAAAAGCTACACGCGATATCTGATAGCTGCGCTGATGATGGCGCTGGCGGTCTCAGCCATGGCCGCCCCGATAGTTATTCCGAGGGACGCGGTCATCCCGGTCACCCTGGATAACGCGCTCGGCTCGGCGACGAACCGAGTTGGCGACAGGTTCTCCACGCACTACGAGGGCAGCAACGACGCAGGGTTCCCTGACCAGACGAAGTTCACGGGAACGGTTGAGTCGTTGACGAAGGCCTCGGGGAAGACGGCGGGCCAAATAGGCGTCGGCTTCGTGAGCGCCAGACTGCCGGATGGCACATGGCTGCCGATTAACGGTCGACTCACGTCCCTGGATAATAAAAGCGTCAAGACCGATCCGGCTACCGGACGGCTCATGGGTACTTCAGATGCGCGCAAGGCCGACATTAAGTTCGCAGCCATCGGCGCGGGAGCGGGGCTGGTGATCGGGCAGATCGTCTCAAAGAAACCTTTGATTGGCACCCTGCTCGGCGCGGCCGCGGGCTACCTATACGGACGGACGCAGGTCAAAGCTGCCGTGGGTAAGGACGTGGAAGTCGCTGAAGGCACCCAGTTCGGCATTCTGCTGGATCAGAACGTCACAATTCCAGAGCAAAGGTTGGCAACTCCGATCGGAGCCGGCCCGGATGTCGGTCCCGGCTGGAATGTGACATTCAAGGACTTGCAGCCCCTGGTGAGGGAAAACATTCTGATGGTGCCGTTCCGCTCCGTGATGAGCTCGATCGACATGCCGTTCAACTATGATTCGTCGACGAAGACGGTTCGCATGAATACCGGCGACCCGCAGGCGCTGTATACCGTAGGCACGAAGCTCGTCTATTCCGACGGCAAGACCACCCAAATGGACGCCGCCTCCCGGATCATAAATGGGTCGCTCTACGTTCCCGCCAGCTATATCGAATTACTGACGCACAGGACAGCCTACTGGAGCCAGCAGTCCGGCGTCCTGCGAATAGAATAGCGTAATGGCTTTTGTTGTTTGTTGCTTCGGCTGCATGCAGCCGAAGCAACAAAGGCGAAACTACAGGAAGAGGAAGAAGAATAGCCATGAGCAAGAGAATCGTTCTAATGTCCGTATTGGTGACTATAACGGTAAGCTTGGCCGGCATGTCCACCGAAGCCAGCGACCTGTCTTGGTTGACGCCGTTCTTGTATGAAGGCAGTAGCTATGTTCCCCTGAAGAGCACGGCTAGCTTCCTGGACGCTCCGTTGCAGTGGGATGCGAATAATGGCCAGACTGTTATCACCTACAAGGGTGAGGATCTCGTCCTGACACCGAACAGCCGCAAAGCATTGTATGCGGGTAAGAGCGTTGAGCTTTCGTCACCGCCCGTGGTTCTGAACGGAGTGACGTACGTCCCCTTGGAGACATTCAGGAAGTACTACAATGTCCCAGTTACGTGGGATGGGACCAAGTCGGAAATAAAGATCAAGGGCCCAAACGGCTGGCGGACAATGAAGGCGAGTAGCCGCCCGCCATGGCATGGCGGGCCTCCACCCTGGGCGCTGGCTTGGGGACAGCGCGGGTATGGTACGCCGGGTTACCCAGGCGGTGTAAAGGCAAGTGAAAGTGGTAAGTCAAAGGCGTTGCGTCAGCCCAGGGACAGCGCGCCGGAGCACCCGAGCAACGGAAAGGCGAATGGAAACGGAAAGGTAAAGCGAGATAAGAAGAACCACTAGCGGCCATCGGGTAAAGCCCGGGTGCATCATGCTTCGGTGCATCTTTTCATGACGAAGCACAATCATCAACAGGAGAAGACGATATGAACACAAGAGTAAAGACACTGTTCCTAGTTATAGCCATCCTCGTGTCCCTAACCGCGGTAGTCAGTTACGGGAGCCTGCTCGGCGATGTCGCGAAGGTCGGAGGTGTAGGGATAATAGTCGACAAGTTCGGCAGTCAGATCAACAAATTCGTTAACACGCTGACCGCGAACAAGAACGTCGGGACACAGCAAGCGACCAAGGTAGTGCCGATCATCAGCTTTGGTGGCGGCGGCTACATCGGAGCAGCCCAGGTTATCGGAACGAAGGGAAACGTCGCGAAGTGCAAGGCTGTCGTTCAGATCGAGGGCAATGCCGTCTTCGGCAGGAACATCCGCGCAAAGGCGCTCGTTCCAGTAGGCAGCAAGACGACCAGTAACATTAAGAGGATATATGGCGTCGGAGTGAGCGCGATCATAGACATAAGGATATAGCGTCGACAGGAGAAGCCAAGTGTCACAACAGATACCGGAACAGCCGAACATCGGTAAGAACCTACCCGTCACCATCTACCCGACTCAGCAGAATGCTGAAATCGCCATGAGGGAGTTGGAGAGATTTGAAAGGAAACTTGTCCATCGCGAGCGGAGACTACCGAACCGAGGAGCGCGTGGGACGTGCGCGGCATCAGGCGGGGTGTGGTGAAATGATTGAGCCGTTCGACTTTGTCGACCAGTCGGCTTGAAAAGCGCAACCGACAAAATGGCACGCGTCGTTGACCGACGCCGGAAGGGAGAGCCAACATAAATACGTCCTCTGTCTTGGAAATACGTGTCTATCTGCAAGATGGGCATGTCACTCGGTTCGTCCAGAACGACCCGGTGGTCGCGCGCAGTATTTTGGGGTCGATTCAGCCAAACCGTCTGTTTACCGCACCGCAGCTCTTGATTGGCAGCGACCATGCGCTGACCGCATTTCAACCGCATCTGGTCGTCCGTGTGGATTTTATCACTGATCTGGACCCGAGCTGGCCTCTCTCTTCCGGGGCACTCAATACTCGGGAAATCAACCAGGAGGAGTTCGAAACGCGCTGCCATCCGGATCGCGACGTGCAGCGCTTACCCAACCAGGAGATAGTTGTCTTTGGTGTGTGGGAGATGGTAACCGGAGAACGCGTCTTCCTGCAAACGCACATGACTGGTTTGGAAAAGAAGAAACTGCCTATGGACGTGGGCATATTCATACAGCAGATAATGACTTCCGGCGGACTGCTGGCGCGAGGTCGAGATGCGGGCTATATCGTCCTGAACCCCGCCTGTATGCTGCGCTTCACCTCTTACGTTGGCTTGCGCGAGATGCCTGCCAACGCGCTGCCCATGAGTCAGCTCACTGACTGAATTCAAACTGAACAAGGAGGATTACAACATGGTTGCTGATTGGTCAAAGCAAGAATCTCAACTTGGACTACTGACAACACAGGCCCAACGCTACGTAACTACATTCCGTTGGTTGTTCATGGTAAACCTGGCCGCGGCTGTTATCGGAGTGGCCACGCGTCACTACGAGTTGATGGTCGTCGCGGCTGGATCATCTCTTATCGCGCTCATCGGGGTGGCCTTTGCTCGAATGGGACGGAAGACCGTGTCGGAGGCCACCTGGGAATCCAAGAGGATTCGACATAAACTGGAGTTGCCATAAAGGCCGGCTGCTCACATAAGTCTTGAACGGAGGTATACACATGAGCCCTTACGTAGAAGATCCCTCATCTGGTGAGAGATCTGCCTGGACGGCGGTGGTAATCATCTTATTGGTGGTCATTGCCATCCTAGCCATCGGCTATTTCGCCTGGTGGACTCCGAGCCGGGAGACCACAGTTGTGGTACCGCAAACCACTGAAACAACGCCCGGGCCACAAGGGCCTCCCGTGCCTGTGGTCCCAGGACCGCCCGGTACGCCTGGTCCTGCCGGCCCGTCCGGTACGCCGGGACCTTCTGGCCCATCCGGTACACCAGGACCCTCCGGTCCGTCCGGGGCGCCTGGTCCTTCGGCTCCGGCCACTCCGGCAGCACCGAGCGGTCAGTAACCCTCGGGGCGTGTTGTTGCTGGAGGGTGCTATCACGATCGACGTCACGGGATCACACTTATTAGGAAAAGAAGGTATAGCGATGTTGCGACATCCGCACAGTGGCCTGATTGGGCTAAAAGTTATTCTGCCGTTTCTTGGGATATTCTGCCTCGTGCTTTCGGTAGTGGTGATAACCGGCTGCGCAAAGCAGTCGTCTGAGGCCACTGCCGGCCGGCGTGATATCACCGCGTATCTGCCGGCCCAGGGAACGGTCGTCGCCCCGGCATCGGCTCGGGCGAACGTCGATTCTCCCTACGAAGTGCCTGTGGGGAAGGTATATGTAACTGTGGGGAAGAACGTCAGCCGTGGGGAGACACTCATCGTTTTTTCCGCACCGCAAAACCAGGCTTACTACGACCAGGCGCGCGCCGCGCTGATACAGGCCCAGAAGGCTCTAGATCAGACCCGGAGGCATTACGGCCGGGAACTCAGAGCCGCCCAAAAGCAGCTCGCGCTGTCCCGCTCGACCGAGAGGAAGGCGAGAGTCACCGCCAGCCCTAAGGCGGACGACGAGGCGTCTACGTCCTATCCTCCTGACACCAGCGTCTCATCAGCGAACAGGCAGGCCGACGAACAGGCAGTTATCGACGCACAGGCCAGGATGGCCGAGGGATTGGTCGCCTACCAGCAGGCTGTGGCCGCGGCGCAAGAGCAGTTCGCGGCGGCACAGGCCGGCGGGAAATCCGCTCAGGTCAAGTCACCGATTACCGGCACTGTGCTCGCGGTAAATGTTGGCGTGGGAACGGTACCCAATCCGCGCGACAAGAAGCCGCTGGTTACGGTGGTGAACCTGGAAGCTCTGAAAGTCGCGGCTGGAGTCGCGGAAGATCGGCTAAGCTTGCTCAGGCCGAAGAACCCGGCCCTTGTGACGGTCAAGGAAGTGCCGAACGTGGAGTTTCCCGGTTCGTTGGACGAGATATATTCGGAGAAGGCCGGCTTCCTGCGGGGGCAGAAATACGTTGCCCTTGTGGACTTCAAGAACACGAAGGGCCTGGCCAAGCCTGGCATGGATGCTACGGTCTCCATCAAGATAGGCGAGGTGCATGATGTGCTTGCCGTGCCCGCCAACACAGTGTATCAGGTGGACAAGCAATACGCAGTGAAGTTGAGGGAAGGCAACCAATGGCGCCAGCGGATAGTAGAGATCGGCTTGAGCGACGGCAAGTATACGCACATCAAGTCGGGACTAAAAGAGGGAGACGTAGTGATGACCAACCCGTGACCAGGGCCGGACTTCACACACAAAGGGCGCTGTTAAGTAGACAAGTATCTAATGGATTCGCTCTCCAATTCGGCGACAGTTCCATTTACTCACCGAGGGCGATATTTAGTGATTTTACCCCCTAAGCCGTAGTGGCGGCATCGCCATGTTGCGTTGCCATTTTGCCATATAGTGCTTCACGCTCAAAAACCGCTTCCGGCTGGTTGTCCAAAGGAACCAAAGACGATTGGCGACCACATCAAGAGGGCGAGGCTTGAGCGCAGACTGTCTCAAGAACAGGTAGCCGAGTTTTTCGGTGTTTCCCGCTATGCGGTTTCGGATTGGGAAGCCAATACCGTCTCACCAACCGTTAGTCTGATGCCCAAAGTCATAGAGTTTCTGAGTTATGTCCCCTATGGCGATCTCTCTGAAATGAGTGAGGGCGAGAGAATAAGGGCTTGCCGCAAGCTCCTGGGCCTCACACTGGAAGAGGCGGCTAGAAAGCTTGGGGTTTGTCCTGTTACTCTATGTTCTTGGGAACTGGGTCGAGGTATCCGCAGGAAAAAATACTGGAGAACTCTGAAACCGTTTATTGCGTCGGCGTTTGCTGCAAGGTCAGCGAATGCGCTATAATAAGGTCATCGGGTGTGCGCCATTGCTTAAAACAACCCAAGGAGGCTGTTACGACGTCACTCTAATCATTGAAGGAACGTACAAGTAGTGACCTATCCAATCCGCGAAGCGGGTTAGTGCTTGTGTGTTCGGATAGGTGTTAGATATGTCTGTTTCCGAACTCATTGGCGGCTCCGGCATGTTGTGCGGGGCCGCTGTTCTTGTGTGGCTGGCCGTTGCTGCAGCAGGCTTGCTCAAGCGAAAACATTCCGGGCTGATTTTCTCTGTTCCCACGATTATCGGCTGTGCTTTCATCTTACTTGCCGCCTTGGTCGAAAGGAACTGCACACTGACCTTTATATCCCCGTGGTTTCTCGGCGATGCTGGCTTCAGCTTCGTGGTGGACCCCCTGAGCCGCTGGTTTCTTGCCATCATAGGTGTCGTGGGAATACCCGTGGCTTTATTTTCTCCAGGCTATTTGCATCATCTGCGCCACCGCGTGTCTCTTGGTTTTGTATGGGCAGCTTTTGCTCTGCTTATGGTCTGTATGGTCGGGGTTGTGTTGGCTGCAAACGCAATCGTGTTTCTGGTTGCGTGGGAAGTTATGGCACTTTCCTCATTCGTCCTTGTTGTCGCCGATCATGAGCAGCGCGATATCAGGCGTTCGGCATTTATCTACCTGGGCGCCACCCGGACTGGTACAGCATTCCTAATGGCCGGTTTCATCTGGGCGCACCAACTAACCGGCAGTTGGGTCTTCTCTGAATGGGCGCTCTCCGGAGCTGTGGCATTAGGTCCCGCGTTATTGATCTTCATTGGTTTGGCGACAAAAGCCGGGGCCTGGCCGTTCCATCTATGGCTGCCTATAGCGCACCCCGCCGCTCCAGCTCCCGTGTCGGCTATAATGAGCGGCGTGATGATAAAGACGGCCATCTACGCTATGGCGCGGCTGTTTGTTTTGGGTGATCATTTCGCCGTGCCAGCTCTCGGGCCGATCATATTGATTCTCGGCGCGATATCGGCGTTTTGGGGCGTAATTTTTGCTTTGCTGCAGCACGACCTCAAGCGCCTGTTGGCTTACCACAGCGTGGAGAACATAGGCATTATCATGATGGGGCTTGGAGTGTCGCTTTTGGGCAAGTCCTACGGTGTTGCAATGCTGACGCAACTGGGACTAGCTGCGGCGCTATTTCACACGCTCAACCATGCCGTCTTCAAGAGTCTGCTGTTCCTTGGGGCGGGCGCGGTAGATGCTCGCACTCATCTGCATGATGTCGAAAGGCTCGGAGGATTGATCCATCGAATGCCCTGGACTGCCGGAGCATTTGTGGTTGGAAGCGCCGCTATCTGCGCGCTGCCTCCCTTGAATGGATTCGCAAGCGAATGGTTGTTATACCAGGGGTTCTTCGGCCTTGCGCTAAATGCTCAGAGTGTAGGATTGCGCCTGGGCGCATTGGTGCTGATGGGGTGGCTGGCGCTGATCGGCGCATTGGCAATCGCCTGCTTTGTCAAGGCAGTCGGCGTGGTGTTTTTAGGCAACCCACGAAGCCAGGAGGCAGAACATGCGCATGAGGCGAGCAAGGGAATGGTTGCCGCTCAGGTGATGTTAGCATTGTTATGCGTTGGACTTGGGATCGCTGCTCCGTTAGTCCTTTATCCTCTCGGAGCCATAGCTGTTCAGACGGGTAGTCCCTCGTTACTTCACGGCATCTGGACCATACCGATTGCTCTCCTTGCCCTGCTTATGGTCGGCACTGTCGGAGTGTTGGCGATGTGGATGCATGAGTTGTCCCGTTCGCATCCCACCCGGCGCTTCATAACCTGGGAATGCGGCTTCGGCGATCTGGGGCCACGGACTCAGTATACGGCCGCTAGTTTCGCACAGCCGATTTCGCGTTTGTTCGGCGCAATCTACAGCTATGCGGTGGAGGTCACTATCAAGGGGCGGAACCGGCGTCATTTCCCGGAGACTGTCGCGGTCGAGACGATGCACGAAGCGCATCTAGAGACGAGAGTGTACTCGCCGTTGCTCAAGAGTATTCAACGAATGGCAGGCGTCTTTCTCATGCGTTTGCAGGCAGGCAGCATTCATCAGTATCTCGTCTACATGGCGGTGGTGTTGGGATTGCTGCTGTGGGTGGGAGTTGGGCGATGAAAATACTGCTCTTGACAGCAATTCAGCTAGTAAACATCCTCATTTTCCCCTTGCTGTTGGTGGGGATCATCCGTAAGGTAAAGGCGTTGATGCAGAACCGTGTAGGCGCGCCGATATTGCAGCCGTTCTATGATCTGGCGAAGCTGCTTCGCAAAGCGGAGACTATCAGCAAGACCGCGAGTTGGGTCTTTGTTTGGACGCCGCGAGTCGGACTGGCGGTTGCGGTCATCGCGGCGGTATTGGTTCCGTGGACCAGTTCGCTCCTGCCGCTGGACTGGGCCCCGGCGACCAATTTCCTCCTGGTGCTCTATCTTCTTGCCCTCGGCAAGTTCCTCACCATGTTGGCCGCGATAGATACAGGATCCGCGTTCGGTGGGTTGGGAGCCAGTCGAGAGGCCACAATCTCGATGCTGGTTGAGCCTACGCTCGTTATTGGAATCGGAGCACTGTCTTTGGGGGCGAGAAGCACCAATCTGCTGACAATCTACTCCGCGCATACGAGTCCGTTTATAGCCGTTTTGGTGGGCGCGGCATTGGTGTTAGCGGCGTTGGCGGAACTCTCACGGATGCCGGTTGATGATCCTACCACTCACTTGGAACTGACCATGGTGCATGAAGCCATGATTCTTGAATATAGCGGACGAAGCCTTGCGATCATTGAATATGCGGCGGCGCTGCGCACCTGCATATTCCTGGGACTGGCAACACAGACGCTGCTACATGCTTGGCCTTCCTACCAGGCTTTACCGATGCTGGTCCGGTACCCAATAAGCCTCGTCGGCGTAACGGCATTGGGCGTAGCGGTCGCGATTGCTGAAGCCGTATTGGTGAAGCTGAAGTGGCGGAGCGTACCGAACTTCCTGGCATTTGCGGCGGTAATGAGCTTACTGGCGGCGTTAGTGGCGGCGGCGCAGGCGTGAGAGGCAGCGAGGGCGTTACAATATGAATCTTTCTCAAATCGATCTTCTTGCTGCATGCGCGGCGGTGTTGGCAGTATGGATGTGCGGAGTGACGCGCGTGAAGACTCAACTTTGGGGTTTAGTCTTGCAGACCGCCATGCTTTCCAGCATTTGTGTGATGCTGGGCGTAGCGGAAGCACAAAATCAATTGCTTGTTTTGGCCCTCGTTGTGTTTCTGATCAAAGCCGTAGGCATTCCGGTCTTTCTGGGCAGATCGGCGAAACGCATGGCTATTGAGCGTGACAAAGGAGTGAGTATAAGCCCGACTCTTGTCTTGATGATCGGATGCGGCGTGTTATTTATTGGCTATTTTCTTGCACCAGACTTCGCTGTTCCCGCGATGATGAACCAGGGTTCGGCGGGCATGGCTTTGGCGCTCATATTCATTGGTATGCTCCTGATGATCACTCGTCGCCTGGCTCTTAGTCAGGTGATTGGTTTTCTTACGATGGAGAACGGCATTTTTCTCTACTCTCTCACGCAGACACGCCACATGCCCATGCTTGTCGAAATGGGAGTCGTCTTCGAGGTGCTCATTGGGGTGCTGATAGCCGGGGTTTTCATATTCCGCATCAATCGCAGTTTCGAGCATATTGATGTCACTGATATGCGGAGGTTACGGCATTGATCGCATTCCTAATGATAGCAATGCTGCCGATGTTGATGGCATTTTTGGGCCTTATTCCGCGCACGGCGCGTCGGCTGCCCTGGACCGGGGCGATTCTCATGGTGGCTCAGATTCCCGTGGTGGTTTGGGTATGCGTTCCCGTCTTCTCCGGCGGGATCATCAGTTGCGGCGCTTTTCGCATAGACGGCATGGGAGCCGCGTTTACGATCATCACTACATTGGTGGCCGCGGCGGCGATGGTTCAAGCTGCTCTGTTGCTACCGGCGGAACGCGTGGAAGGGCACAAGATTACTGATCGGCGGTTTTGCTTTTTCTACACTCTGTCGGGTATGTTCATTCTCGCGATGTATGCCGTGCCGCTTGCCCAGCACATCGGCTACCTTTGGATTGCGGTTGAGGCTACCACGCTGATGTCCGCGCCGCTTATCAACTACCATCACGGTCGCGACTCCCTGGAGGCCACGTGGAAGTACCTGCTGCTGTGCAGTGTAGGTATAGCTTTTGCGCTCTTCGGCACAGTCTTGATCCTGGCTGCTCAGCATGCCTTTAGAAACGGCGAGACCATGATGCTGAGTGATCTTATGGCCCGCGCGAAAGGTATGGACCCGCGCCTGTTGCGCCTTGGGTTCATCTTCTGCTTGCTTGGTTATGGAACAAAAGCGGGCATGTTTCCGCTTCACAACTGGCTGCCCGATGCTCACAGCGAGTCGCCATCGCCCGTATCCGCCATGCTCTCAGGCGCTCTGCTCAACTGCGCCTTAGTTGCGATATGGAGACTGACTCAGGTAGTAGTAGCTGCCGGCCAAGGGGAGTTGGTGCGTCAACTGCTTGTTCCCGCAGGGGCAATCACTGTGATCGCGGCCAGCCTGATGCTGGTACGCCAACATGACTTGAAGCGCATGTTGGCCTATTCCAGTGTCGAACACGTCGGGCTGCTGACGCTCGCCATCGGCATCGGATCGGGGCAGCTTTTTATTCTGCATGCGTTCAACCATAGTATCGTGAAAGTGGCTCTGTTCCTTGTGGCTGGTGGAATTCTGCACGTCTACGGCACTAAGGAGCTTTCCAAACTAGGTGGGATCCTGAAAGCATCACCTGTATGGGGAATCGTGTTGATCGTGGCCGGTTTCGCTATAGCCGGAAGCCCTCCGTTCGGCACATTCATTAGTGAATGGCTCCTGCTTCGGGATACGTTTGCCTCGGGTGAAATATCGGCCACCATCGTCGTGATAGTCGGGCTGACCATTACGTTCATCGCTGTCACCACCCACGTGGGGCGTGTAGTTTTCGGCCACGAGCAAAGCCCTGCAAGAACCGCTCCCGTGCGGGTATGGGCGTTGACGCCTGCTTTGCTATTGGTGATGTCGCTTGTTGCCGGAGTGGCCGTAGCCCCACCGGTGATGCGCATGCTAACTGTCCTGGCACAACAGGGGGCGCGGCCATGAATCAGATTGATCGAAACTTCAAGCGGATATCTGAAACACCAAACGCGCTGGCCGCAACGGTGCGTAACTATCTGCAACAGCCGGGCAGGCGGTTTGGCCACCTGACAGCACGGGTCTGTGACGGCAATACTCTGGCAATCCAAGTTCTGTTGCTTGATACGAATGCGAATGGCGGTGTGATTATTACCGTGCCGCTTGTGGATGGCGAGACTGAATATCCTTCGGTCACTTTGGGAGTTCCGGCCGCTCACTGGGCAGAGCGCGCCATGGGGGATCTTTTCGGCCTGCGCGCATTGGATCACCCGCGTTGGAAGAGTCTGATACTTCACGATGGCGCATGGCCAAATGACCTTTTCCCTCTTTCGCCGATGAGCCGTGGTCACCGGGAGCCTTACCAGTTTCTGGAGGTAACAGGCGAAGGTATTCACGAGATCCCGGTTGGGCCGATACATGCGGGGATTATCGAGCCTGGGCATTTCCGGTTCAGTTGCGCCGGTGAGATCATAACCAATCTGGATATTCGCCTTGGCTATCAACATCGCGGAATCGAGAAAAGACTTACAGAACTTCCCTGGCAGCAGGCCTGCTATCTTGCTGAATCCGCCAGCACGGATACCGCAATCGGCAACGCACTGGCGCATGCCATCGCAATGGAACAGCTCTTGAGCATCGATCCGCCGCCCAGAGCGCACGCATTGCGCACCATAGCATTGGAGTTCGAGCGCCTGGCAAATCATATCGGCGACATAGGAGCGTTGTCGGGTGACATCGGTTACAGCGCGGGCGCGGCGCTCTTCCCGCCCATGCGCGGGGCGATACTGACATTGGCGCAGATGCTCACCGGCAGTCGGCGACAACGTTATTACATCAAGCCCGGCGGAGTGGCGCGCGACTTGGATGATGACCGAAGAAGATCAATCAAAAAAGAGCTTTCAGACATAGAGACTCGCCTGCGGGAGTTGATTCCACTTGTTCTTGAGAATTCTTCAGTCCTTGAGCGAATGGATGGCACTGGCCGCATCACTCGCGAATTGGCTCGGGATTTTAATCTGGTTGGGCCTGCTGGACGCGCAAGCGGGAGTGATTACGATACACGTAGATTCTATCCGCATGGTGTCTATCCTAAATACGCTCCAAAACCCGCCTTGCGTGATACAGGCGATGTGTTGGCGCGCGCGCAGATCCGTGTGGATGAGATTGGCTCCAGCATTCATATAGTAAACGAACTGTTGGAAAGTCTTCCGGCTGGTCCTATCTATTTTAATTGCCAAGACAAGGCTCTATCACCGGACGATTTTGGCATTGGAATAGTGGAAGCCTGGCGAGGTGAACTCATTCACTGGATAACCACGGACACCACGGGGGCGATATCGCGCTATGCCATCAAAGACCCGAGTTTCAACAACTGGACGGGACTAGCAATAGCTGCTCGCGGGAACCTGGTCACCGACTTCCCACTTTGCAACAAGAGCTTTAATCTGTCTTACAGCGGAAATGACCTCTAAGAAAGTGAGCTAATGGGGAATCCATTCTTCACAATATTGAAAACGGGAATAATCACCCAACGAGAGTTGTTCCCAATGTTATCCGATGATGCTAACGGGCTGCCGACGGTAACGGTATCTCCGTGTTTAGGCGCTGATTGCGGGCGTTGTGCCAAAGTCTGCCCTACCAAGGCCATAAGCGTGTCTGGTGAGGCAGTCACTCTCGATCGTGGACGATGCATTAGCTGTGATGCCTGTCTTGGAGTATGCGCATCGGGAACCATCATAGCAGACCGTTCGACGAAAACAGCAGTCAGCACGCGAGAAGAACTTGTCCTAACCAACCGCCCCGAGCTTGCCCCCACATCAATGCCAAATAAACTGCCATTCCGGCGATCTATGCATATTCGTGAAGTCTCCACGGGCGACAATGCGAGCGATCTGGAAGTGATTGCCAGCACAAATGCGATATTCGATATCGCTCGTTTTGGAGTTCATTTCGTTGCGTCGCCTCGCTTTGCCGACGCTCTACTCGTTACCGGCCCCGTAGGTCGAGCAATGCAGGAACCGTTGCGCCGGTGCTATGAGGCAATGGCTGAACCTCGCATCGTCATCGCGGTGGGCACTAGCGCCATCAGCGGAGGCTTACACAGTGGTGGTTATGCAGAAGCAAACGGGGCGTCAAGCATATTACCTGTATGTTCGTTCATTCCGGGCGACCCCCCGCACCCGTGGAGTATCATACACGGAATTCTACTGGCGATGGGACGATTATGATAGACGAAGGTCACGGTCGTCGTTGACAAGCAAAGTTCCTCTACGGCTCCCGGATCGGTGCTGTCGTGTTCCATAAGCCGGGCGATCGCGACTCGAAGCGCGCTGGCCCGACGTTCAGGATCGGTTCGCTCCAAGCCGAGTTAGGACATGCTAGAATTAACGAAAACATCCCCACTTTGATGTCTCAAATAAGTCCTGCTTCTCGTCTTATAATTACGAGAGGGGAATTTTTTCGGAGGGCTCGGGAGCGTGAATCCCGGCCCTTTCCTGCCCTCAGACCCATCCCATACCCCAAGGAGGTATGGCTTGTCCCCGGTTCCATTATACGACTCTCTAACAAGGTCTCCACGGAATCGGGGACAGGCCAGCCGCACCCTTGACCTGTCGGTATTATTTGGTTATAATACCAAGTAAGAGGGAACAACCAGACATGAACAGGCGAGCGTACGAAGAGAGAGCAAAGATCATAAAGGCTCTGGCGCATCCCAGCCGGCTTATGATGGTGGATGCGCTGGTAGATGGCGAAAAGTGCGTCTGTGAGCTTCGGGAACTGGTGGGCTCCGATATGTCCACCGTCTCGAAGCACCTGGCGCTTATGAAAGAGGCCGGAATAGTCGACGACCGCAAGGTAGGACAGCAGGTGTTCTACAGTCTCCGGGTTCCATGCATAGTTAGCTTCTTTGGCTGCGTTGAGGCGGTGATGAAGTCTAACGCCAAGGAGAAGATGGAACTCGTCGGATAAGCTATGTGTATGTGTAAGTGATGAGCTTGAGAGAGCTTCTCTTTTTGTCCGGCTACTTGGTTATTGCGCCAACAGGCCAACAAGCGCAACTTCACATTGGAAGCTGAAACAAGCCGGACTGCTCAATTCGCGGCTTGCTGCAAGTAGTGCCGCACAACCAACAACGAAATAGTAAGCAGAGGAGAAGTATCTTGAAGAAAGTCATATTTGTTTGTATCCACAATAGCGGTCGCAGCCAGATGGCCGAGGCGTTCGCAAAGAGGCTCGGCGAGGGTAGGATTCTCGCGGAGTCGGCGGGGACCCAGCCGGGCGCAGGGCTTAATCCGCAAGCTGTTGAGGCGATGGAAGAGATCGGCTACGACATGAGCCGCCACTACCCCAAGGTAATGACGTCGGAGATGGTCGAGAGTGCAGACAAGGTGATCACTATGGGCTGCGGCGTGAACCTCGATGACATCAAGCACGGCGGGGCCGTCTGCCCTGCCGTGTTCGTTGAATCCGAGGACTGGGGCCTCGAAGACCCCAAGGGAGAGCCAATAGAGAAGGTCCGCGAGATACGCGATCAGATCAGGCGGCGGGTCGAAAATCTCGTGGAGGAGCTTAGCCGTGAATAGCGGGGGCGATTTCGGGGAATGGACGCCGAATCCGGGCCATAAGATACAGCCTTCGACCGGCTACCCACCGGAAGAGGGACGATATTTGCGGGGCAATGATATGTCCCCCGTAGCCGTGTGTGTGATACTCAAATGGCGCGAGGACGAGATTCCAAAGGAAATCGAAGACCTGGTGAGACTGGGCGTTGAGACGGGCGCGGCTCTGTCGGGAACGCTGCAGACCGAAAACATCGGCACCGAGAAGATGATCTGCAACATCGTCGCCAATCCCAACATCCGATACCTTGTGGTGTGCGGCCCGGAATCCCCCGGCCATTTGGTCGGCCATAGCCTAAAGGCACTGAGCCTCAACGGCACCGACGACGGCTCTCGGATCATCGGCTCGGAGTCTCCAACGCCGTATCTCTATAACATCCCGCGCGAGGCCGTCGAGCGCTTTCGCCAACAGGTGAAGATAATCGACCTCATAGACGAAGGCGATCACAGGCAGGTGCGCGACGCAATATGGTCGTGCTATCAGGAGCAGCCAACCCCGTTCGGCGACTACACCCTCTTTGACCCCGGCGCGCTGCCTTGCGAGCCGATATGCACATCCATAACGTGGAGGGTGCGTCAACCCTGGTATGCGCCTCGCAACGCGGACGAGCAGGCCGCGGCGGACCGCCTGCAGAATCTCATGGCTGAAATCAAGGCCAAGATGGAAGCGAAGCGACTGGAAGAAGGTCAGTAGCCACACGGATGCTCAGAGGACAACAAGGAGGAGCCATTTGGAAAGCAGTCAAACGATCACAAGACGGTTGTCGTTCCTGGACAGTTACCTGACTTTATGGATATTCCTGGCGATGGCCATCGGTGTGGGAGCAGGTTACCTCGTGCCCGGCACTGCCGGTTTCTGGAACCGTTTTGCCGTCGGCACAACCAACATTCCGATAGCGATAGGGCTCATCCTTATGATGTACCCGCCGCTTGCAAAGGTAAAGTATGAGGAACTGGGGGAGGTCTTCCGCAACTATAAGATACTGGTCCTGTCGCTGGTGCAGAACTGGATCATCGGGCCGATCCTGATGTTCTTCTTGGCGATAACATTTCTGCGCGGATATCCCGAGTTTATGGTTGGCCTTATAATGATCGGTCTCGCGCGGTGCATCGCGATGGTGATCGTATGGAACGAGCTTGCCAGGGGTGATACAGAGTATGCGGCAGGTCTGGTGGCGTTCAACTCTATCTTCCAGGTGCTCTTCTTCTCGGTCTATGCCTACGTCTTCATCACGGTCCTGCCGCCGCTCTTCGGGCTGAAGGGCAGTGCGGTGCATGTGACCATCGGTGAGATAGCCAAGAGCGTGTTCATCTATCTCGGCATCCCGTTCATCGCAGGCATCCTGAGCAGGATCGTTGGGCTGAAGACCAAGGGGCGCAAGTGGTATGAAAGACGTTTTATTCCGAGAATCAGCCCCATCACGCTGATCGCGCTGCTCTTTACCATCATTGTGATGTTCTCTCTCAAGGGCGAATACATCGTGCGGCTGCCGCTGGATGTGGTCAGAATCGCTATTCCGCTCCTTATCTACTTCGTCGTGATGTTCCTGGTGAGCTTCTACATGGGCAAGAAGATCGGCGCGGACTACTCCAAGACGGCAACGCTCTCGTTCACTGCGGCAAGCAACAACTTCGAATTAGCCATCGCCGTGGCCGTAGCGGTGTTCGGAATCAACTCCGGCCAGGCGTTCGCGGCGGTCATCGGACCGCTGGTCGAGGTTCCGGTGCTTATCAGTCTGGTGAATGTTTCCCTGTTCTTCCAGAGGAAGTACTTCAAACAGCAGACGGTGAGTTAGCTTAACATAGCGCCCTCCGGAGTGAAGGAGGCCAAGATAGTGTTTAGCAAAGTGCTTTTGGCAGCCGATCTGTCCGTGGCTTCTGACCGCGTGGTGGAGTATATGAAAACGCTACGCGCACTAGGGGACAGGGGAATTGAAGTCTTTGGAAGAAGTGAAGAAGGGATAGGGGTGTAAACGGCCTATCCGACATCGATATCCGCCACGGAAGCTACTATGTGCATCGGGCGGTAGGGGAAGAGGGGGACCATAGACTCCGCCGTGACCCCGGTCAGGACGAGTATGGTTTCCAGGCCGCTTTCGATACCGGCGACCATGTCCGTGTCCATTCTGTCGCCCACCATCACGGTTTCCTCCGAGTGCGCGCCGACGAACCTTAGCGCCGCCCTCATCATGAGCGGGTTCGGCTTGCCGATGAAGTAGGGCTTCACCCCCGTCGCGCTCTCGATTAGCGCCGCTAAGGCTCCGCAAGCCGGGCCGATGCCGTTCTCGTTAGGCCCGGATGGGTCCGGGTTGGTGGCGATGAACCGGGCGCCGTTGGCGACCAGTTGGACTGCCTTGGAGATTTGCTCGTAGTTCAGGTTCGTGGACTCGCCCAGGACCATATAGTCCGGGTTGCGCTCCGTCTGGACAAACCCGACGTCATGCAGCGCGGTGGTAAGGCCGGCCTCTCCGATTACGTAGGCGGTGCCGCCCGGCATTTGGCTGTGGAGAAACTGCGCGGTCGCCATGGCCGATGTGAAAAGATGGTCGGCGGGCACGCTCAGCCCCATGTGCGCCAGACGGTGCTGTAGGTCGCGAGGCGTATACAGCGGGTTGTTCGTGAGGATGGCGAAGCGCACTTCCTTGGCGATTAGTCCCTCGATGAACTGCTGCGCGCCGGGGATGGCCGTGTTGCCCCTGACCAGGACCCCGTCCATATCGAGCAGGTAGCTTTTTCTTGACATTGCGTGTTTTTAGTCTCCTTTTTCAAGCGGGTACAAAGAAAGAGCGCCACCCGCAAAGGGCACGCTCTTCTCCCGTGTCTGTGTATGATAGCTTTTGGTTCTAGCTCTTAGCTTCTTCAAGGGCCTCCAGCAGTTCGCGCAGGTTGGTTATGTTCTCAAGCTCGAAATGCGCATCGATGCACTCGTGAATGTTGATCTGTCCCATCTTGTCGAACTTCGACTTCTCCCGGGGCTCGATCTCGCTGGGCACATCGTGCAGTATTCCTTCTTCCCACTCTTCCTGCTTTACGAACTGCTCCCCGAGTTTCTTACACCGCGAGCAGCGATACTTTACATATACGAAGCTGGGACCTATGAGTCGAAGATAATAGCCGGTTTGCATTACATCTTTGGCAAGTATACGCTGGCCGCAGTTGCACTTGATTGCGGTTCTCACTTAAGCACACCTCCTCAAGTTCCACACTCACATTATATCATGCTCTCCCCCGGTTGCCAATGGAAATGAGCGAAAAAAAGGCAGTTTGGCAAGGAAGTCCGGCTATCCTTGTCTCCGAACCCTCTCCGCGTAATCCTTCTGCGCGTAGCGGTCCGTCATGCCGGAGAGAAAATCACAGACCCGCCGGGCAAGGGAGGTCGTGTCGGTGGGTTGGTCGAGCGGAGAGTCCCCGGCGAGGTCCGGGACTTCCTCCGGGTGGCTCATATAGAACCTGAAAAGCTCCTTCAGCATATCCCCCGCGTGCCTGAGCTCGGCGATACCGGTGACATCGCGGCCGTAGACCTCGGCAAACAAATAATCCTTCAGCCGGTCGGTCGCTTTCCTGAAATCCTCGCTCATGCCGATGTTGTCGCTGTCGCGGCTGAACTCGATAGCGTTTGTGACCATGGCCCCGATGCGGTGCGCGTGTGACCTGCCGACCACCTTTACGGCCTCTTCGGGAAGATCATCGACAGTAATAATGCCCGCCCGCACGGCGTCGTCGATGTCATGATTGATGTAGGCCACGCGGTCGCTGATCTTGACGACTTTGCCCTCCAGCGTGGCCGGGCCTTTGGAGTCGATGGAGAGGTCGGCGTTGCCCTTGGAGTGGTGGAGAATGCCGTTGCGGACCTCGAAAGTGAGGTTAAGCCCCTGGCCCTTCTTCTCAAGGACGTCCACTACGCGCAGGCTCTGCTCGCTGTGCCTGAAAGCCATACTCGGCACGAACTCTCGGACCACCTCGTTCAGGGCGGATTCTCCCGCGTGTCCGAACGGCGTGTGGCCGAGGTCGTGGCCGAGGGCTATGGCTTCGGTGAGGTCCTCGTTGAGCCGTAGCGCCCGAGCGATAGTGCGGGCGATCTGGGCGACTTCGAGCGTGTGGGTGAGGCGGGTTCGGTAGTGGTCTTCCTCGGGGTCGATAAAGACTTGCGTTTTGTGCTTGAGCCGCCTGAATGACTTGCAGTGGATGATCCGATCGCGGTCCCGCTGGAACTCCGTGCGAACCGGGTCCTTGGGTTCGTCAGCCAGTCGCCCCCTGGATTCGCGCGCCAGCGTCGCCCTGGGTGAGAGGATTTCGCGTTCGAGCTGTTCGTAGCGTTCGCGGATGGTGTCCATCGATCACCCGGCGGATTGTCCCACCGTCAACTCGCCTCGCGCCTCGCGCTGGACAGCTTCGGCGTCGTCGACCAACTGCTTGATGAGTTCCTTTACCGTGACTATCTCCGTGCACCTGGGCGCATTCGAGCCGGCAAAGGCGAATGATTCCTCCATAATGCCCTTTGAGGCGTTGGCGAGAACCTTCGCAATGCAGTATGGGGCTGTGGACGGGTCGCAGGTCTTCAGGCATCGATATTCGCATCTGAACGGCATGGTTTCGCCCCGGCTGATTCTGTCCACAAACGCGTTTCTGATGACCCTGGCGGGCATGCCTACCGGGCTGTGGATGATTGTTACATCATTCGCCGAGGCATTGACATAAGCCGCCTTGAACCGGTCGTCCACGTCGCATTCTTCGGTGCAAACGAAGCGGGTCGCCATCTGGACCCCTGACGCGCCAAGCTCCAGCATCCTGACAATGTCGGCGCCGTCGTACACGCCCCCCGCCGCGATCACGGGGATTGGCGGGTCGTATGTATTTGCCAGTTCAACGGTCTCGACCAGCAGGTCCTCAAGGGTGGATTGCCCATCCTGATCGAGATCATCGTGCTTGAAACCTAGGTGCCCGCCTGCCCTGGGGCCTTCGAGGATAACCGCGTCGGGCATACGGTCGTATTTCTTCCACTTGGAGCATATAATCCTGAGCGCCCTTGCGGAGGAGACGATGGGGATCAGCTTTATGCCGCGATCCTCGACGAGTCCCGGAAGCTCAAGGGGCAGGCCGGCGCCGGATACGATGAAGTCGACCTTCTCCTCGGCGGCGACTTGAATAAGGTTTTCGTAGTTGGATAGCGCAACCATCACATTGACGCCGATGATGCCTTTGCTGAGGCTTCGCGCTCTCCTGATTTCCGAGCGCAGTGCATCGTCGTTGAGCTTCACGAACTGGCTGCCTGGGGAATCCTCGAACCTGCCCAGCCCCACACTTGCGATCACGCCCGCGCAGCCTTCGTTGGCGACGGCGGCGGCAAGTCGCGCTCCGGAAACTCTGACCCCCATTCCACCTTGAATGATCGGCGGATTGATCTCAAGGTCAGCGATCCGCAGGGCGGGCAATTTAGAAAAAGACATCGTTACATCCTTGAGGGGCGGATTAGTTGGCGTTCCCCGACTAATTATAGCTTAACTGGCCATGAAATGGAAGGGAGTCTGAGGGTTGGAGAGTCGGAGGGTCAGAGTGCCCCTCCAACTCTCTTGGCCTCGACAATGAAAATATCGAAAAAAATAGCTTGCATGTTTTCCAAAGTTGGTGTATAGTGAACCTAACTACATCAACGACCAGCACCGGTGTCTTCGTTCCCCGTGGATTGCTTTTCCTTCTGCGACCGACCGAACCCCCGCTAGATGACAATTGTGTCATGTGCTCCCGTTGAGAATCAAAGGGATATTCCCGGAAGGAACTGGCAATAAAATGGCCAACAAATCACTTTACGTAGGAAATATGTCCTACAATACCACCGAGAGCGAAATTCGCACTCTATTCGAGCCGTACGGCCCCATTGCTGAGATTAGAATCATCGGCGACAAGGGCTTCGGGTTCGTTGAGATTCCCGAGGAGAACATGCAGGCAGCCATCGATGCCACTAATGGCAAAGAGGTTGGCGGCAGGACCCTCACCGTTAATGAGGCCAGACCCAAGACCGAGCGCAGTGGCGGCGGTGGCGGACGCGGCGGCTTCGGCGGCGGCGGTGGTCGCGGTGGCGGCGGTTTCGGCGGCGGCGGCGGACGACGCTGGTAGATCTAGAAGTTAGAAGTTAGGTGTTAGAGGTTAGAACCTCGATGTCGTGACTTCTGATTTTTGTTTTTCGATATGGGCGCTTGGTGAATGCACTGGGCGCCCATATTGTCGTCCGGCTCCTAACTCCTAACTTCTATTCTCCTTTACAACCCTTCCAAGGCGGGGTTATAATATGCCCTGGGAGTGTGAAGCAATGACTGAGAAACAAAGCGGCAAGAGAGCCGTTATTGTGATAGGATCGGACCACGCGGGATTTCCGCTTAAGGAAGAGCTGATCAAGGAACTAAGAGAGCTGGGTTATCAGCTTCAGGACTTTGGCACGTTCTCGCTGGAATCGGTGGATTATCCCGATATTGGGCGGGAAGTGGCCGAAGCGGTGGCGGCCGGGAAGTTCGAGCGGGCAATATTGATTTGCGGCACTGGGATTGGGATTTCGATTACCGCGAACAAGGTCAATGGCATCCGCGCGGCTGTGTGCTCCGAATCGTTCTCGGCCCGAATGTCCAGGGCGCACAACGACGCGAATGTCCTAGCCATGGGCGCGCGTGTGGTTGGGCCGGGGCTTGCCGTGGAGATTGCCGGCGCATTCCTTGAAACCGAGTTCGAAGGCGGGCGGCACGCGCGACGGGTCGGCAAGATCAACGCGCTGGATGCGTGCTAGGAGATGACCTTTGGGAATTAGCGAGATTACGAGCAAGATAGTAAGCGAGATCAATGCGCCGTTGGAACAGGTGGACCCCGAGGTCGCTGAACTCATACAGCGGGAACTCAGACGCCAGAACGAGAAGATAGTCCTAATCGCCTCTGAGAATTACGCCAGCAGGGCTGTCCTTGAGGCGAACGGTTCGGTGCTGACGAATAAATATGCCGAGGGCTATCCCGGCAAGCGTTACTATGGCGGGTGCGAGAACGTGGACGCGGTCGAGCGCCTGGCCGTCGAGCGCGCCAAGGAGCTTTTCGGCGCGGACCACGCGAACGTTCAGCCCCACTCCGGCTCTCAGGCCAATCAGGCCGCATACTTCACCTTCATGAAGCCGGGGGATAATTTTCTTGCGATGGAGCTTGCGCACGGCGGGCATCTAACGCACGGCAGCCGCGTCAATTTCTCGGGTATTCTGTATAATCCATGCTACTACGGCGTCGATGCCGAGACGGAGATGCTCGACTACGACGAGATCGAGCGCCTGGCGAAGGAGTGCCGGCCCAAGATGATCGTCACCGGCGCGACTGTCTACCCGAGGTTCTGGGACTGGGAGCGGCTGCGCAAGATCGCCGATGGGGTGGGGGCCATTCTGATGGCCGATATTGCTCACATCGCGGGGCTGGTCGCCGGGGGCGAGCACCCGTCGCCTGTGCCGCATTGTCAGGTCGTCACATTTACCACCCATAAGACTCTTCGCGGGCCGCGCGCGGGTATGATACTATGCCATCAGGAGTTTGCCCAGGCTATCGATAAGGCTGTGTTCCCCGGTCTGCAGGGCGGGCCGCTTGAGCATGTGATTGCGGCGAAGGCGGTGTGCCTGCGCGAGGCTCTGCAGCCGTCGTTCAAGGATTATCAGAGGCAGATCAGGCTCAACGCCACCGCGCTCGCCAAGGCCGTTGCCCAGAGGGGCCTGCGGCTGGTGAGCGGCGGCACGGACAACCATCTGATGCTGGTCGATGTCTCGCCGCTGGGGATCACGGGCAAGGCCGCGCAGGAGGTGCTGGATGTCACCGGCATAGTCGCCAACAAGAATATGATTCCCTTCGACAAGCAGAAGCCGACCGTCACCAGCGGCATCAGACTCGGGACCCCCTGCGTCACAACGCGTGGCATGAAAGAGCCGGAGATGGACAAGATCGCGGACTTGATCGTTCGCTGCCTGAGGCATATCTCCGATTCGCCCGACGATATCGCCGAGCGCGCCAAAGTTGCCAGGGAAGTCAAGGAACTGACGGCCGCGTTTCCGGTTTATGTGTGAAGGGAAGTTCACGGTTGACGGTTGACGGTTGACAGTTGGGAAGGGAGGGTTCCCTTCAACTGACAACCGACAACTGATAACTGCTAACTCCCTAACCCAGGAAGAGCGAATTGCGAACTTATACGACTGTCCTGGCTGCGCTGATCTCTCTTTTGATCGCGCTTATATTCACGCCGTTGATCCGGACGCTCGCGATTCGGCTGGGTATCGTGGCGCATCCGGGTGGGCGACGTGTCCACGCCAGGGCGACGCCGCTGCTGGGCGGGGTGGCGATGTATCTGGCATTCACTCTGGCCGTGGTCCTCGCTATCATCTACGACCACGGGCTTACATTCGACCGGCAAGTCGTTGGCATCTTACTCGGAGGGACGTTTGTCGCTATCGTCGGGGTATTGGACGATAAGTATGAGCTGCCGGGGTGGGTGCAGGCCGCGGCGCTCGTGCTTGGGGGAGTGGTGCTGTTTCTCTTCGGAGTCAAGGTCCACTACATCACGAACCCGTTCAAAGGCGGGTGGCTCTTGTCTCTGGGCTACTTTACCGCCCCAATTACAATTTTGTGGGTTCTGATGGTGACGAAGGCGGTAGACTGCATGGACGGATTGGATGGTCTTGCTGCCGGAATATCCGCAATCGCGGCCGCGACTTTGATGATGATGATTCGAAGTATTCACGGTGAGCCTGGGCTCGGTTACCGCGTATCTAATATAATGGCTGCCGCATTGATGGGCGCGGCTCTAGGATTTCTACGCTCCAATTATCCCCCGGCGAAGATATTCATGGGCACAGTGGGGGCGCAGTTCTTGGGTTTTATGCTTGCCGCGATTTCGATCGTCGGCGCATTCAAGCTAACGACCCTGGTGGCGATTGCCGCGCCGGTGCTGGTGTTAGGCGTCCCGCTTTTCGACACAACGTTTGTCGTGCTCAGGCGGGTGGTTACAGGCAAGAGGATTCACGAGGCCGACACCAGTCACTTGCATCATCGACTGGTCGATAAGGGCCTCTCGCACCGGCAGGTGATATGGTTTATCTATGCGCTGACGTTGGTGCTGTGCGCGGCGGCTTATATACTGTTCGTTTATGCGAAGTAGTCTATTAATCGCGAAAACGCGAAAGAGCGAAAGCGCGAAGGGGGAAGGGACTATGGCCAAGATTGGTAAGGCCGTAAGCCCTGAGTAGGCCCAAAGGCCCGTATCGAAGGGCGGCTGCGAAGGTACAGGCTTTGGTTGAGAACTAGCCGGCCCTTCGATACGCCCACCATACCTAATCAAGAGTAGATAACTCCTGCTGGGCTACTCAGGGCCTACGGAGTACTGTATTCTATTCCCTTTCGTGTTTTCGTTCCTTTCGTACTTTCGTGATTCAATGACGTGACTGGGGGGCGAGTTTGGCAGGCAGCAATAGATTAAAGATTCTGGCGGTGTGCGGGACGCGGCCGGATACGGTGAAGATGGCTCCGGTCGTGAGTGAGCTGAAGAAGCATCCGGGGGAGGTCGATCTGGTTCTGGCTGTGACCGGCCAGCACAGGGAGATGCTGGTGCAGGTGCTGGAGGCGTTCGATATGCACCCGGACTATGACCTCAATATCATGTCCGCGCGGCAGACCCTTACGCAGATTACCACCCGCGCGCTGGAGGGGCTGGAATCGGTGATTACCAAGACCGAGCCGGACCTGGTGCTCGCCCAGGGCGATACAACCACGACGTTTGTCGCCAGCCTCGCCGCGTTCTATCATCGGGTCCCGTTCGGCCACGTCGAGGCCGGGCTGCGGACCGATAACAAGTTCAATCCCTTCCCCGAAGAGATCAATCGACGACTGACCGGCGTCTTGTGCGATCTACACTTCGCCCCGACCGAGCTTTCGAGGCAAAATCTGCTCAACGAGGGTGTTCCCGAGAGCGATGTGTTCGTGACGGGCAATACGGTCATCGACGCGCTGCTGAGTATCGCCGCGAGGGATTATCAGTTCGACGATGAGCGCGTGCGGGCCGCCGCCGAGTCCGGCAAGATGATCCTGATGACCGCTCACAGGCGCGAGAACTGGGGCGAGCCGATGCGGGACATCTGCACGGCGGTCAAGCGGATACTGGCCGATCACCCCGGATACTCGGTCGTTTTCCCCGTGCACAAAAACCCTATTGTTCGCGACATCGTTTTTCCGGAACTTCAGGATGTGGATGGCGTAGTATTAATCGAGCCGCCGGACTATGTGCCGTTCGTTCATATGATGAAAGCGGCGCATTTGATCTTGACGGACTCCGGCGGGGTGCAGGAGGAGGCGCCGTCGTTTGGCAAGCCGGTATTGGTCTTGCGAGAAACGACGGAGCGGCCGGAAGGAGTCGAGGCGGGAAGCGCTAAGTTGGTAGGTACGGATGTCGAAAACGTCGTGGCCGAGGCCGAAAGGCTGCTCAATGATCCCGCGGCATACGAACAAATGGCGCGGGTGAACAATCCCTACGGCGACGGACACGCGGCGGAAAGGATATGGGAGATAATTCGTTCCCGGTTTAGGGCCTGATGGCAAGCAATGTTGAAAACTCTATCCGTGTGATATGGGGGCTGCTGCTCAGGGTCGTCGCCGTCACCGCGACGGTGTATTTCCTGTACCGGGTCCGCTCGGTCCTCATCTCGCTTCTCATTGCTATTCTCCTTACCTACGTTCTGCTGCCGTTCGTCGATTGGATATGCCGTGGGAGCAAGTCGCGCCAGTGTTCGAAGGGGCAGAGGCTTGCCGCGACGGTGATCGTTTTCGTGGTATTCCTGATGCTGCTTGGGCTGACAGTGAAGGTCATCCTGACGCCGTTCACTGTCGAGATGAAGGGGTTCCTGGCCAGTTCGCAGCAATACACCGATCAGGTCAACGACTGGATCGAGGCGGCGGGCAAATGGTACAAGGCGGTCCCGGACGACCTGAAGGGCGTGATCGAGAAGTTCGACTATGCGAGCCTGACCAAGTCGCTGACAAGCTACGTGCAGGGGGCGCTGGTGCTGACTCAGTCGTGGATAGGGGTCGCGTTCGAGTTGATCTTGATACCAGTGCTTGCGTTCTACTTCGTGCTGGACTATCGAACGCTGTCGCGTGAGTTCTACGGGCTGGTGCCGAAGAGACGCAGGCACGACGCGCTCAGGATAGGCCGCGATGTCGGAGAGATACTGCAAAGTTATGTGATCGGGCAGATCATTCTATGTGCGCTTGCGGGGATACTCACATGGTCGTTCCTGACGATCATAGGGATGCCGTACGCGGTCGTGCTGGCGCTGTTCGCCGCGATCACGAGGGCGATACCCATTATTGGGCCGGTGGTGAGCGGGATACCGATAGTGCTCGTTGGGCTGCTGAACTCGCACGGCAGTTACGCGGTGCCGATTGAGCTCCTGATATTCGTCACGGTGATGCACTTCGTGGAGAGCAAGTTCATAATGCCCGCTCTGATCGGTGAGAGGCTGCATTTGCATCCGGCGGTGGTGATAATCGTGCTGTTGATCGGCGCGGAGTTCTTCGGATTGATAGGTATGTTCCTGGCTGCGCCCGTCGCGGCGATAATCAGGGAGCTGATAAGGCTCTACTACATCGTGCCGCGAAACCAAGCCTGTCGGGCGGCAAAAAAAGCTCAAGAGAAAGAAACGCCACTGGCCGTGGTGTGAGGTTTCGTTGTTGTTGATCATTCAAGCCATTATCCTCGGCGCCATACAAGGGCTCACCGAGTTTATCCCAGTCAGCAGTTCCGGCCACCTGATAGCCATCCCCGCGCTTATGCACTGGAAGGACATGGGGTTGTCTTTCGATGTGTCGCTGCATTTTGGGACCCTGGTGGCGCTGGTCGCCTACTTCTGGCGTGACTGGGTCAAGATTCTTGGCAGGCGCGGCAAGGACGACGCCGAAGGCCGGTTGCTGGTTCCCATTATCGTGGCGTGTATCCCGGCGGCGGTCGTGGGGGCCACGCTTGATAACTTCATCGAGACGAAACTCCGCGAGTGGTATTGGGTCGCGGGGTCGCTGGTGATCTTTGGCATTGTGATGCTGCTGGCTGAGAAGTTGGGCAAGAGGCGGCGCGATATGGCCCGGATGAACTGGGGCGACTACCTCACCATCGGCTGCGCGCAGGCTCTGGCGCTGTTTCCGGGCGTATCGAGGTCGGGGATTACGATCAGCGCGGGGCTGTTCCGGGACATTGACCGGGCCTCGGCGGCGCGGTTCAGCTTCCTAATGTCGATGCCGATCATCTTCGGCGCGGCCATGATGAAGCTGAAAGATGTCGCGAAGACGGGCATACCCCTCGACGAGCGCCTGCCGTTCTTCCTCGGTTTTCTCACCGCCGCGCTGACGGGCTACCTGGCGATCAAGTTCCTGATGAATTATCTGCGGACGCGGTCGCTGAATGTGTTTGTAGGTTACCGGATGGTGTTCGCGGTGTTCATGGTGGTGGTGTTCTTGGTGGTGAGGTAGCTTCAGGTCAAGCAGGTGCGAGCGTTGTTCATTCGCTACAAGCTCGGAGGCCGGAATGAGTAAGTATGAGATAATCATATATTGGAGCGATGAGGACCAGGCGTATATTGCCGAGGTGCCCGAGCTTCCGGGCTGCATGGCGGATGGCAAGACCTATCAGGAGGCCATCGCAAACGCGGAAGTGGTCATCCGGGAGTGGATAGAAACCGCCACTGAGATGGGCCGCTCGATTCCCCAGCCCGGGGGCCGGCTCAAGTACGCCTGAAGATTGGACCGTTGCGAAACTCTTCGAAGAGTCTCGCAGTATCCTGGGGGAGCGGCTGCTTGCACCCGACTCTACGGCCAAGAGTTCGCGCAGCTTGCAATAAAGTAAGGCCCTACAATCAAATGGAGGCTTTGCATGGGCGATATAGGTCACGGCTACGGGAGTGAGTGGCACCTGATGCGCTACCTCGGGCGCCATCGCAATCGACTCAACGAAAAGGTCTGTCAGGTTACGGGCGCACAGCTCGTGGATTGGTTGGACTTCCCGTTCGGCGACCAACGACCATATTTGGCTGAACATAAGGGGCTTGAGTTCCTGTTCGGGGAAACAGCCGACAGTCTCAAGGAGAAGTGGGCGCAGTTCTGGCCCCAAAGCGGCAACTCTCAAAACTGGGATGCAGTAGGCTGGCTTAGAAACGGCACTCAGTATGAGTTGCTCCTCGTGGAAGCGAAGTGCCATGAGACCGAACTGACCTCTGACTGCGGCGCAAAGGAGAGAGGCGGACGTTCGCTCATCGTCAAATCGTTAGACGAGGCAAAATCGGCGTTCGGTGCTACCAAAGGAGCGCCTTGGACCGGACCCTACTACCAATACTGCAATCGCCTGGCCGTGCTGCACTTTCTTCGCAAGAACCAAATTCCCGCGCGTCTCTTGTTCATCTACTTCACCGGCGATATCATGGGGAGCCGCAATTGCCCAGTGTCTGAGGCTGGGTGGGAAAAGATACTTCAGGTTATGTACGACCACATCGGTATTTCTTGGGATGTGCAGGAGGCTCATGGCGTCCACAAGGTGTTTCTGCCCGTGTCCGGCAATCCGTGAGCGGTTTATCTACTCTCCCCCGGAGGTCTTACATTATGGCAACGAAGAAGAGCTTTGATTGCGTGGACATGAAGCACAAAGGTGCGGCAAAAGTGCAGGCAAGATTGGCGGGAATGTCTCGGGAAGAACAGTTGGAGTATTGGCGGGTACGTACTGACGAGTTAATCGAATTGCAGCGCAAGGTCGTTCAGGGAAAGAAAGCCTCCTGAACGTCCTGTGCCAACCTCTTGTTTCTCAATCACATCCACCTCAACCATATTGACTTGCTCCTCAGCGCACCTTAGAATTGTACCCACTTGCAGGAGGTGCAAAGATGAGTAGGAAGTCAATAACTGGCCTGATGCTTTCCCTGGCTCTTTGCGTGTCGGTCGCATCGGTGGGCTATGCTGCCAAGGCGAAGAAGCCGGCCGTCAAGAAACCGGCCTCGAACCACGCCACCATGGGCACGACCCAGTTGAAGGGGGAATATGCCGATTTCGGTTCGACCTATACGCTGGGCAAATACTACCCGTGGAATATCACCCTGGTGAGCGCGGAATACTCGGTCGACCGCCTTAAGATTGGCGACAGGAGGTATATCCCCAACGCGAACGAGAAGCTGCTGGTGCTTCACTACAAGGTGCACAATCCACGGCCCGAGCAGCAGCTTATGCGCTTCGATACTTTGCATTTCACCGTCGTGGACTCCAAGGATAATAACCTGAAATCGATCAGCGAGATCGGCAGTGAAAAGAACCAGGACAGGATCGAGTCGCAGATCAAGCCAGCCCAGAAGATGGGGCTTTACACCGCTGTCGTGGTCCCGGCGAGCGGCGAGATGCCGAAGCTGATGATCGAAAGCTACGACAAGCTGGTCCTGCGTTACGACTTGCGCGGCAAGGTAAAGGGCCTGCCTGCTCCGTACGCTGACCCCGCCGATAAGACTGGCGCGACGGCCCTTGAAAAAGTTCCGGCTCAGATGGGTGCTTACTATCCTCTCGACAATTTTGACTTGAAATTGGACAGCGCGACCTATACCACCGATAAGCTCGGCAATGGTGAGCTTGAAGAGGGGAACCGACACCTGGTGCTGAATTTCACCGCGAAGAACTGCGAAGCAATGCCCTGGTTGATGCGTTTTGACACGTTTGTGGCGAAGCTGGCGGACGTGGACGGCGCCGAGGTGGAGTGGAACGGCGATATGCTTCAAGCAAGCCGGAACAAGGCGCTGGAGCAGCGAATAGAGCCGGGGCAGGAGATGAGGTTCAGATTCTTCTACTCCATCCCCAGTGATCTACAACCCAAGACCCTCACCATACGGGAGCGGCAGTCGAAGTGGCTTGCGTACGACGTAAGCGGGGTGAACTAACCGCACCGCCGCGCTATTTCCTCAAGGCCGATCCGGTCGATGGCGTTTGCCAGTCGCTCGCCTGGCTTCAGTTCGCTTGCGAATATCCCGCAGGTGATCCTGAGCGCGGAGAGAAGCGTTCGTTCGTCGGTGAAACCGAACAGCGTCCGGGCAAGCTGGGGGTGACGGCCCAGCTTGCCTCCGATGAGGGCGCTGAAGCCGTACTCCCAAGTAGTTATGGCCTGGCTGGGGCAGGCGCGTATGCAGTCACCGCAATCAATACATCGGGCCGCCGCGAACACTGGCGTCTTTCGAGTAACCATGACGGCGGCCTCCGCGCATGCCCTGACGCATGCGCCGCACCCCGAGCATATCCCATTTCCTATGACGGGCCTGGCGCGGCCCTGGACTCCGAAGTCGGCTATCTGCGGCTGGGAGCAGCTATTGGGGCACCCGGAAATCGAGACCGTGAGCCTGTGATGCCGGAGAATGGGACCGCTTACACGGCGGGCCACGGCCTCCGGCACGCCGCTTTCCTCAATTACCCCGACCATCTTCTCCGCAAGGGAGCGCGCGTCGAACAGCTCGCGCGGGCAGCCGGCCAAGTTGCAGACCTTGACCTCATAAGTGCGCTCGTCGGCGACAAGCTGTGGGCGGCTGTTTCGGACTACGCTCGCGATTTGCTCGGATGTCAATCCGCCGAGGCGCGCCTGCTCGTCGCTTTCACCCATCACGCTCGCACGCAGTTCCTTGAGATCGGCGAGCGTAACGGTTTCGCGCCCATGCTCCAGCACGTGCTTCTCGACGCGTTTTGTTATCATTCCCCTGACGAAGAAAGGGGCTTTCGCGAGCGATGACCGAGCATCTTCATTCCAATTCATGGGCGGCCTCCGGGTTATCTGATCTTATTATAGCCGGGATGGCGGTTGTGGTCTTTGACATGCGTCAAATCGATTCCCTTCTAACCTCTAACCTCCAACATCTAACCTCTAATTGACAGTCCCCCTCTCGTTCCCCTACAATATGTGTGGAGCGGGGGATGCGTTATGCTTCCTCGCTTTAGTCATGATCAGCAAGATTTTACCGGAGCGGAAGTAAATGGCCGAGTATGTTGCGCCTCGGGGGACAAGGGATGTCCTTCCGGGCGAGACGCCCAAGTGGCGGTATCTCGAATCGAAGTTCGCGGAGATATGCGGGTTGTACGGATACAGCGAGATCCGCACGCCCACGTTCGAGCACACCGAACTTTTTACGCGCAACCTGGGCGAGACCACGGATGTCGTCAGCAAGGAGATGTATACCTTCGAGACGCGCGGCGGCAAGAGCCTGACACTGCGCCCGGAGGGGACCGCGCCCGCCATTCGAGCTTATGTTCAGCACAACCTCGGCACGAACCTGCCCGTCAATAAGCTATACTACATCGGCAGGCTGTTCAGATACGAGAGGCCCCAGGCGGGGCGGTATCGCGAGCACACTCAGCTTGGGGTAGAGGCCGTGGGGTCGTCGGATCCCGCTATCGACGCCGAGGTGATCTCGCTCGCCGCGCGGTTCTTCACCGAAGTTGGCGTGAGGCAGTTCGATCTGAAGCTGAACTCAATCGGATGTCCCAAGTGCAGGCCGGATTATCGGCGGGCGCTGGTCGAGTTCGCCAGGGAGAAGGTTGAGAAGCTGTGCCCGGCGTGCGCGACTCGATACGAGCAGAACCCCCTGCGGATGCTCGATTGCAAGATCGAGGCGTGCAAGGAGATATTGCGTGACGCCCCGAGGATGGTGGATTATTTGTGCGACGAGTGCTCGGAGCATTTCGCGAAGGTCCGGGACTACTTGACCGATTTTGGGATAGGATTCGTGCTCGCCCCGACGCTCGTGCGGGGGTTCGATTACTATACCAAGACGGCGTTCGAGTTCGTATCCGGCGAGCTTGGCGCGCAGAATGCCATAGGCGGCGGAGGGCGATACGATAACCTCGTGGAGGAGGTTGGCGGGCCGCCCACGCCCGGGATCGGCTTCGGGCTTGGCCTTGACAGGCTCGCGCTGACGCTTGAGTCGCTTGGTGTAGAGTTGCCTGTGAGAAACGGCACGACGGCGTTTGTCGCCGGCCTCGGAGATGAGGGGCATGCGGCGGCGGTGAAGCTGGTGTGGGCACTGCGCGGCGAGGGCATCCCGTGCGATATGGACTACACTGGCCGCAGCCTCAAGGCGCAGATGAAGGTCGCGGACAAGCTCGGCGCGAGATACACCCTCATTATCGGCGAAGATGAGATCGCAAATGGGGTCGCCACCGTCCGCGACATGCGAAGCTCCGAGCAAAAGAGCGTTCCGCTAGCGGATTTGGCGAAGGTGCTTAAGAGCGTGGACTTAGATTGATGCGGGAGGTCTTTTAATCACGAAAACACGAAATAGCGAAAGCACGAAAGGGGAAGGGATTGTGCTCCGTAAGCCCTGAGTAGGCCCTGAGCTTGTCGAAGGGCCGTATCGAAGGGCGGCTGCGAAGGTACAGGCTTTGGTTGCAATCTATCCGGCCCTTCGATGCGCCCACCAAGCCTTCTCAAAACAGCTAACTCCTACTGGGCTACTCAGGGCCTACGGTGTAGTTATGGATTGCGCTCCATTCCCTGTTCCCTTTTCGCGCTTTCGCCTTTTCGCGTTTTCGCGATGAAAATTCCCTTCCCGTTTCTGGAGGAAGTATGCAACAAAGAAGTAAGTACTGCGGTGAAGTCGGTGTTGAGGATATTGGCAAGTCGATTGTGCTCCAGGGTTGGGTGCAGAGGCGGCGGGACCATGGCGGGCTGATTTTTATCGACCTGCGTGACCGTGAGGGGCTGGTGCAGGCCGTGATCGACCCTCAGGCCGCGCCGGATGTGTTCAAGGTGGCGGAGTCGGTCCGCAGCGAGTTCGTGCTTGAGATCGAGGGTGACGTTACCAAGCGGCCCGAGGGGACCGAGAACCCGAACTTGTCTACCGGTCAGGTCGAGATGCGGATCAAGCGCCTGGAGGTCCTCAATACGTCGAACACGCCGCCGTTCCCGATAGAAGACGGCATCACCACCGATGAGATGGTCCGCCTGAAGTATCGATATCTGGACCTGCGCAGGCCTGAGATGCAGCGGAGGCTGTTCCTGAGGCATCGAGTGATCAAACTGATGCGCGACTTCATGGACGAGAGGGCCTTCGTCGAGGTCGAGACGCCGATTCTCATCAAGAGCACACCCGAGGGCGCGCGGGACTATCTCGTGCCTGCAAGGCTCTATCCGGGGACGTTCTATGCGCTTCCGCAGAGCCCTCAGCAGTTGAAGCAGCTTCTGATGGTCTCCGGGTTCGACAAGTATTTCCAGATCGCGAAGTGCTTCCGTGACGAGGACCCGCGCGCGGACCGGCAGCCGGAGTTTACACAGCTCGACGTGGAGATGTCGTTTGTAAAGCAGGAGGACATATTCGATCTGCTGGACGAGCTGTTTGTCAAGCTCATCGAGACGCTCTCGGACAAGAAGCTGATGTTCAAGCCGTTCCCGAGGCTCACCTACGCCGACGTGCTCGATAGGTACGGCATCGACAAGCCCGACCTGCGCTTCGGCATGGAACTGTTCAATATCACGGACATCGCCAACGGCAGCGAGTTCAAGGTGTTCCAATCAGCCGAGCAGGTGAAGGGGATATGCGCCGAGGGGTGCGGGAACTACAGCCGCAGCCAGATCGATGAGCTCACCGAGCTTGCGAAGAGGTTCGGCGCGAAGGGCCTCGCCACTATCGCCCTCACCGAAGAGGGCGTCAAGTCGCCCATCGCCAAGTTCCTGAAACCCGAGGAGGTCAACGCTATTATCGAGCGCGCCAAGGCCAAGACCGGCGACCTTATCATGATAGTGGCTGACCGGCCCAAGATCGTCGCCCAGGCGCTTGCCAATCTGCGAAACGAGATGGGAACGCGGCTGGGGCTGCGTGATGATAGCGTGCTGGCGTTCGCGTGGGTCGTGGACTTCCCCATGTTCGACTGGAATGAGGACGAGAGCCGCTGGGACCCGTCGCACCACCCGTTCACGATGCCGCATGAGGACGACATCGCGCTGCTGGAGACCGACCCCGGCAAGGCGCGCTCGCAGGCTTACGATCTCGTATGCAACGGCAGCGAGCTTGCATCGGGCAGCATCCGAATCCATCGCCGGGATATCCAGAACAAGATATTCCAGCTCATCAATTTGAGCAACGATGAGATTCAGGCTCGGTTCGGGCACATGCTCGACGCTTTCGAATACGGCGCGCCCCCGCACGGCGGTATCGCCCCCGGCATCGACAGGCTCGTGACCATCCTGACCGGCGACGACAATATCCGCCAGGTGATGGCATTCCCCAAGACCGCAACGGGTATAGACCCGATGACCAACGCGCCGTCCGAGGTGGATGCGGCGCAGTTGAAGGAGCTTCACATAAAGATTGTTGAGGATTAGCCTTTCGGTTACGAATTGGCCCCTTTACGGGAATAGTCAATATGTATATAATGGACATTAGGGACACTAATGAAAGGGGGCGCACTCCATGGTAGTATTGACATCCAAAGAGGCCAAGGAAAAGTTCGGGGTATTAATGGACACGGCCCGCAGGGAGCCGGTTACGATCACCAAGCACAATAGGCCGTTCGTGGTAGCGATGTCGGTTGAGTTATTTGAGCACCTGGAGGCGTTGCAAGATGCGATGGCGCGCAACGATGATGAGGTGTATCGGCAGTTGTCAAGGAAATAAGCTATGGTTTCCACTAGTGCAATCCAAGAGCTGAGCCAGAAGATAGCGGCGGATTTTGACCCCGACAGAATCATCCTGTTCGGTTCTTATGCCTACGGCACTGCATCTGATGAGTCGGACGTCGATCTCCTTGTCATTTTGCCTTTCGAGGGCAAGAGTTTCCGCAAGTCACTTGAAATCCTGAACAAAGTAGACCCGCGCTTTCCGGTTGATTTGATCGCCCGGCGTCCGGACGATACCGCCAGGCGGTATGCCGAGGGCGATCCTCTGATAAGGGATGCGCTTGATAGGGGAGCGGTGGTGTATGAGCGCGGTCGTTGACGAGTGGGTTGAGAAAGCAGAGGGCGACTTCCGCACGGCCAACCGTGAGTTTTCAGCGGCAGCCGATCCCAACTACGACGCTGTCTGTTTTCATGCGCAGCAGTGCATCGAGAAGCTTATGAAGGCGGCACTGATCGTTCGCAATGTAGTGCCGCCCAAGACACACAGTTTGATATTGCTCGACAGCCTCTTGAGTTCGGAAAAGGCAGACTGGTCATGGCCACTTCCGGACTTGAGGCTGCTTGATCGAGCAGCGGTGCTTTTCCGTTATCCCGGGGAGTCGGCTGATCGAGAGGAGGCTGAGCTGGCGATCGGTGTGGCTACGAAGATGCGGAACAAACTTATCCAGCTCATAAGAAGCTGACAATGACCGACCTATTCGACAAGTCCTCAACAAGTGACCTCTCCTGGCAGCCCCTTGCCGCGCGTATGAGACCGACGACGCTGGACGAGCTCGTTGGCCAGGAGCAGATCGTCGGCTCCGGTACCCTTCTCCGCGCCGCCATCGAAAATGATCAGCTCACATCAATGATCTTCTGGGGACCACCCGGCTGCGGGAAGAGCACGCTCGCGGCTATTATCGCCGAGCACACCAAGTGCGCGTTCGAGAACTTCAGCGCGGTCACGTCCGGCGTGCCTGATCTGCGTAAGGTGTTCCAGCGTGCCAAGGAACGGCGTAAGACCGGCCTGCGCACCATTCTCTTCATCGATGAGGTCCATCGCTTCAATAAAGCCCAGCAGGATGCGCTGCTGCCGTATGTCGAGGACGGGACGGTCCTGCTGATCGGCGCGACTACCGAGAATCCTTACTTTGAGGTCAACTCACCTCTGATCTCCCGATCACGTATTTTTCGGTTCGAGGCCCTGAGCGATGAAGACGTGCGGCGGCTTGTTCTAAGGGCGCTCGCCGACGGAGAGCGCGGGCTTGGGCGCGAGAAGATCGATCTTAAACCCGAGGCGCTCGATCACATAGTGGACGTGTCCCAGGGAGATGCCCGAGGCGCGTTGAGCGCGCTTGAGCTTGCGGTTATGGCCACCGCGGCGGATGCGGAAACCGGCGTCAAGACCGTCACCGAAAAAATAGCTGAGCAAGCAGTCCAGAAACGGGTGTTGAATTACGACAAGAATGGGGATAACCACTACGATACAATCTCGGCGTTCATCAAGTCGATGCGGGGCTCCGACCCTGACGCCGCGGTGTATTGGCTTGCGCGAATGCTCAGTGCTGGGGAGGACCCGAAGTTCGTTGCCCGGAGAATTGTTATCCAGGCGGCCGAGGACGTAGGCAATGCGGACCCTATGGCACTGGTCGTGGCGAACGCCGCGGCCCAGGCCGTACAATTCGTGGGCATGCCCGAGGCGCAAATCCCCCTTGCACAGGCCGCGATCTACCTGGCGTGCGCGCCCAAGAGCAACGCAAGCTACGTCGCCATAAACCGGGCCAATAAGGATATCGCGGAGAGAAAAGGTCCGCCCGTGCCAAAACACTTGCGAGATACCAGCTATCCCGGAGCCAAGGCGCTGGAGCACGGCAAAGGCTACAAGTACCCGCACGACTATCCCGGTCACTATACGGAGCAGGAGTATCTGCCTCCGGGCGCAACAAGCGGGCCATACTACGAGCCGACCGAACACGGCCACGAGGCGAAGTTCAAGGAGCGGCTGAGGAGGCTGAGAGGCGAGGAGCAGGCAAATGCAGAATGATGAATGCAGAATGCAGAATGAAGGGACCCTGCAACGATAAGTCATTCTGCATTCTGCAATCTGCATTCCGCATTTCCCTTCCCGGTTTGCCAGTTCCGCGTAGATAAAGTATAATACGCAGGATTCCCGGGCACTTGATTGGAGGTATTGTACCGCATGGTGACCGCTCTGTTGGTCGTGGTCGCGGTGCTGATGGCCGCGACGTTGATTGTATTGGTTGTCGGCTTGTTGTTGTATATCAGGCGGCTTAATGATGCCGTGGTGGAGATACAGGCGACGCATGCGTCCTTGCGGGAAAAGATAGTGCCGTTGGCGGAAGATGCCAGGCGGCTTATCGTCGAGACGAACGGGCTGGTAGTCACCGCTAGGGAGCAAGTAGGGCGAATACAGAAGCTGGCCGACAGCGTCGAGCAGATACTGGAGGGCAAGCCCCTGACCAGGGCCGCAAGCGCCGCGGTTTCGACGTCGAGGACGACGTTGATCTCGGTGGTGGAGGGGATCAAGCAGGGGATTCACGCGCTGCGAACCCGAAAGGGGGAGCACGAGGAATCGGGCCCGGCTTCTGAATGCAGTAAGGAGAATTAAGGGTTTCAACGGCGGTATGGGGCTGGATTCTAACCTCCAACCTCTAACCTCTAACTTCTAAATTGGGAGGAATCCAACGATGAGCAACGAGCATGAAGAAAAAAGCGTAGTTCTGAACTTCCTGGCCGGACTGGGCCTGGGCGCGCTGGTTGGAGCCGCAACCGCGCTTCTGCTGGCTCCCAAGGCGGGGACGGAGACGAGGCAGGACATCAAGAATGCGACGGAAGAGTTCCGCGCTAAGGCGAACAAAGTGGTTCACGACCTGTCTGAGTCCAGCGAAGAATTGGTAAAGAAAAGCAAGGAACTCCTTGACGCGACCAAGGCGAAAGTGCAGAGCGCCGTAGATGCCGGCAAGCAGGCCATGGCCTGCAAGAAGCAGGAGATGGAAGAGAAGGCTGAAGAGGGCTAGGAGGTGTCAGGTGAATTTCAAGATGGATATGCACACAGTAGATGAGAAGCTCCCCATCATCGAACTCGAGGGGGAGGTTGATGTCTATACGGCGCCGCAGCTCAAACAGCAGGTAATTGGCGTGCTGGAAAGCGGCGCCAGGGAACTGGTGGTCGATCTCACGAAAGTCGACTACCTCGATAGCACCGCCCTGGGTGTACTTATAGGCGGACTAAAGCGTATGCGCGAGGTGGACGGGAATATGGCATTGGTTTGCCCAAGCCCGCGGATCCGCCGAGTGTTCGAGATTACCGGCCTGGACAAGATTTTCGATATCTATAATTCCCAGGAAGATGCCCAGGAGGCAATGGGAAAGGAGACTGTGTAAACGTGCCAAATTGCGAATGCCCAGCGTGCGTGGAGTTAAAAATTCCGTGCAAGCCGGAGTATGTTGGCGTCGCGAGACTGGCTATCCTCGGCGTGGCCAGTAGGATGAGGTTTTCTTACGACGAAGTGGAAGACGTGCGCCTTGCCGTCGGTGAGGCGTGCACGACTTCCGTCGAGTGGGCGGAGCGAAACAGCAAAGGCGACGCGTGTATAACTCTCCGCAGCGAGATAGAGGCCGAGAAACTGACGGTTGACATATATGACGATGCGGGGGCGCGGGCTAACGAGGCCGCGGGTGGCGATGCCGAGCAGGAACCGGAGAACTTGGGTGCGCTGCTTATCACTTTGCTGGTTGACGAGGTTACGGTAGTGCCGAACGACGGGGGCACGCACGTTCGGATGGTCAAGTATGCGGGACAACGATAATGCGGCTGGGCGAAAGAAGGGAAGCGTGGCGGATTGGACTGATCAGGAGACCGAGGAACTTTTCCGAAGGTATATACGCACCAGGAGTCCCAAGGTCAGAGACCAGCTAGTTATAATGCACCAGAACTTGGTGCGCTTCCTGGCCGGGAAGTTTGCCAATAGGGGTGAGCCGCTAGAGGATCTGGTGCAGGTCGGTGTGATCGGGCTTATCAATGCCATTGACCGGTTCGACCCGGAACGGGGTACTAAGTTTTCGACTTATGCCACCCCGACGATTGTCGGAGAGATCAGGCGGCACTTCAGGGACAAGGCATGGAGCCTCAAAGTACCGAGACGCCTGCAGGAGCTCAACCTGGCGGCGAACAAGGCCGCGGAGGAGATCAGCCAGCACCTCGGGCATCCGCCCACCGTGCAGGAGATCGCCGCGAGGGTCGGAGCCAGCGAGGAAGAGACGCTGGAGGCTATCGAACTTGGAAACGCCTACGACACGGTGTCGCTGGACAGCAAGCTGCCGCACGAGGGCGAGAGCGCCCCGCTGACCCTGGCGGAGTTTGTCGGCGATCTGGACGCCTCGCTGCAGAGCATCGAAACCTACGGTGATCTGAAGCAGGCGGTGGATTGCCTGGAGCCTCGCGAAAAGGCGATCATCTACTATCGGTTCTTCAAGGACATGTCGCAGACCGAGGTGGCCAAGAGGCTCAATATCTCGCAGATGCACGTGTCGCGGCTTCAGCAAAAGGCGCTTAGGAGACTCAAGGAGCTACTGAGCGCGTAGCAAGGTACCTCTCAGGATGAAAAGCGAGTCATATCCGCGTGTGTTCGTATTGGCGGCGTTTGTCGTGGCTGTCGCCGCGGCTGTCTACGCCTTACGCCTGATCTACGATCCCGTGATAAGGCCGATTCTGAGCGTCGTGCCGCCGTTCGCCATAGCGTTTGTGATCGCGTTCCTGTTGGACCCCGTAGTGGACTGGTTTGAGCGCAGGCGTATGTCGCGGGGCTTGGGGGTAGCGGTCGTGGGGCTGTCGTTCCTCATCGTGTTCGGGCTGGTGGGCTTCCTGGTAGTGCCGAGGGTGGCCGAGCAGGCCGCGGCGCTTGCGGAAAACTCACAGGAGTATGCCCAGGGAGCGCAGGACGCGATCAATGAAGTCCTCGAAGGGCACAAGAGCCTGCTCCAGAGGCTTCATCTGCCGACTACCACGGGCGAGTGGTCAAAGCGCTATTCGGCGCAGCTTGAGAATGTGGCACAAGCGAGTCTGGGGTTCGTGGCGACTGCGCTGAGCTCGATGGCTTCAAAGTTCCTCTGGATAGTTATTATTCCGATTTCGACTCTGCTTCTTTTGAAGGACCTCGACTACCTCAAGGCCAAGACCGTCCACCTGACTCCCGAACATCGCCGCGAGGGGTTGGTAACGCTCAGTTCGGCTGTCGGGGGAGTGTTCGGGAAGTATGTACGCGGAATGATCTCGGTGGCCATTCTATACAGCGTTGTCGCGGCGATTGTTCTGAGCGCGCTGGGGCTGCCGTACGCGCTGGTGATAGGGGCGCTCTCGGGGTTGTTCTATCTGATTCCTATCGTGGGCAACATCTTTATTGTCCTGATGGTTGGGATTACGGCGGTTGTTCAGCCGAGTTTCAGCCTGGGTTACACCGGGCTGCTGTGCCTGGTGATGCTTGTGCTGAGCATGGTCGTTTTCGATCAGCTTATATTCCCCAGAGTGGTGGGCAAGAGCGTCGGGGTGCACCCAGTGCTGATGCTTTTCTCGCTGGCGCTGGGCGCGCAGTTGTTCGGAGTGGTCGGGATGCTGCTGGCGGTGCCAGTGGTGGCCTCGATGCAGGTCGCGATTGGGCAGGTGTATCCGAACATATACGACGACCTGCGGGTGTCGATGACGGGCAAGGCTACCAAGCAGAATTAATCCACTGGGCAATAGGAACCGTCCTGCCACCCCAGCTCGTATTAGCTTACATGCTAACACAGGATAGGGGCAAGTATGGGCCGACTTATCGGAATCATAGTTGTTGTGATTGGCGTGATTTGGGGTGCGACCGCTATTACGCAGATGCGCTCGCGCGGCCATGCATTCGATAGCGTGTTTGCGGGCATCAAGTCGGGGATGGCGGCTTCGACTGTGGAAAGCCGGTTCAAGCCGCTACGCCCGAGGTCCGTAAGGCGCGTCACTACTCACGTGCCGAGGCGGGGGGCTGTGATGCAATTACACGTGTGCTCGCCGCCTCGGTGGTTCTACTACAACGTGTGCTATGACTTCCGGCTCGATAAGAATGATAAAGTGGTCGGCAAAAAACGGCGGTATGACTGAGCGCTATTTGTCGAAGTAGACCCTCGGGATCAGCGCGCTCGTCGGTATCCTCATCGCCGGAACGATGACCTCATCCCCGACCTCGACGACGCCTATGTCCGTCACGTCGAGAATCGTCATCTGCATCGCCACGCGGCCGATCACCGGCGCCTTCTTGCCCCGTATTTCCATCGTCAGCGACCGTTTCATCCTCTTTGTCGCGAGCTTCAGCAGACTCTGGCGATAGATGGGGCCCTCGGGGGCGAGTGTGTACCCGTCGGCGAACCCGATTGGGACGATTGCCGTACGCGTAGGCCGCCTGGTAATGAACTCGGCGCCGTAGCCGATGGGCGCTCCGCTTGGGAGACTCGTCACCTGGCAGACTCTGGTTTTGAGTTTCCAGGTCGGCAGGAGGTCGAGGGACCGAGGGACGTGCTCCGACGGATACTGGCCATAGAGGATAGTGCCGGGACGGACCATGTCGAGCTGCGACTCCGGCAGCCGGATCATGCCCGCGCTGTTCGCCGCGTGTGCCAGGCCGTGGCCGACCCCGGCGGCCTTGAGTTCGTCCAGTACGGCCTTGAATCTGTGGAACTGCTCATGGGACGGCTCCAGATCGCTGTCGGCGGTGGTGGCGAAGTGGGTATAGGTTCCGGCTATGTCGATTCCCGGCAGCTCCTTGAGCCGGTTGAAGAACTCGGGCGCGCTCTCGGAAGTGATGCCGACGCGGCCCATGCCGCTGTCGATCTTCACATGGACCCGCGCGGTCTTTTTAAGTTCCACGGCGGCCCTGGAGATCGCGCGAGCGAGGAAGAGGTCGGAGATTGTGAGGTCGAGGTCGGCTTCGACAGCATCCGGCGCGTTCGTCGGCTGAATGGGAGCGAAGAGCAGGATTGGCGCGGATATACCGGCGTTTCGTAACGTGAGTCCCTCGTCGAGCCGCGTGACGCCCAATGCGTTTGCCCCGGCATCGAGAAACGCGCCCGACGGCTCGACGTAGCCATGCCCATAGCCGTTAGCCTTGACCACCGCCATTATCTTCACGTCGTCGCCGACCAACCCCCGCACCCGCCGGAGATTATGCATCAGCGACTTCAGATTGACCTCTACCCAGATATCATTAACCAAATGCTTGCCTCAATTTCGTGAAAGGGGAAGGGAATTGCAGAATGCAGATTGCAGAATGCAGAATACCTAGCGTTGTGAGGTCCCTTCATTCTGCATTCTGCAATCATCAATCTGCAATCCTTCTCTCTTCCGCCTTCCGCCGTGCCTTCAGCATACTCTGTATCCGTGGCCGCGCGACGTTCCACAGCCAGTACCAGGCCGGTGAGAGGACCATGTCATACTCACCTATATACTCGACGAATCGCGGCGAGAATCCCTCCTTGAACCTGTTGAGGCCGCGCAGGTGATCATCGCCGTCGTCCTTCTTGGGGCTTACTCCTCGGAAATCATACCACTTGCAGCCGTTTTCCATGGCCCACTGGATCATAGTCCACTGCATCAGGTGGTTGGGCATGACGTTGCGATGCTCGTTGGATGATGCCCCGTAGGTATACATCGCCTTGTCGCCGAAAAGATACGCAATCGCGCCCGCAACCGGCATGCCTTCGTAATAGGTCAGCACGAGCCTCATATAGCCCGGCGGGGTCAGCGAGTCCCACATGTCTTGAAAATAGCTCAATCCTCGCACCAGGAAGCCGTCGCGCTCGCAGGTTTCCTTGAGGAGCTTGTAGAATATCGGCAGGTCGTCGCGGCCGCGGTCCATATCAACCGTGACCCCTTTGCGCGCCGCCAGGCGGATATTATAACGCCATTTCTCCTTGAACGAGGCCATAATCTCGTCCGGGCTTTTGTCCAAATCAAGCTGCATGACGCACTTGGGCTGAGTCCCGCCGAAGCCCTTGAGGGAGACGGGATTGAAGCCGGCGGCCCGCAGGTTCGCATCGGTCTGCGTGTCCTCGATGGGGACGGGAGGGTCGATCTTGAGCAGAATCGCCCTGTGTTGTCGCGCGACCTGTTTAAGATAAGCCGTAAATTCTTGGACTAACTTGTCGTCCCGCGTATCCATCACCGGCCCACGAGGCGCGTACATAATGCACCTGCCGACCTTCGGGATGGCGCGCTTCAGAATCGACGCCGCGGCGATGATCTCGCCGCCGTGCTCGGCGCATACCCTCACGGGCCTCCACCCGCTGTGGGCTTTCAAATCGCCCCACTCGAACGACTGAAGCAAATCGCCCGTCTCGAAACGGGCGATGAAGTCATTGAATCTCTTGCGATCCTGTTCTGTGGCTACTCGAAATTCCATATCAATGGGCTGATTCTAACATTCACAGCGCCCGGTGTCAATGATGGCGGCAAAGGGCAGGATTTCATCTAATCTCTTGATCCTTGATCCCTTGATTGGGCGTTATCTCTGATGACGCCCGAAACAGAACCTTGGGGATTTGAAATCCCGAGATTCTGTTTCGCACACGATAACATATCGCGTGCGATCAAGGGACAAAGCAACGCGTCGTGAGGGCAGGATTTCATCCATTCGACAGCTAAGTACGGAGTGACTACACGGAGGAGCTATTGGAAAGACTCGATCTGCAGGGCCAACCCCTCGATCTCGAACTCACATTCAACTGCGGGCAGGCGTTCCGCTGGCGGAGGCGGCCGGACGGGGTCTGGAGCGGAGTGGTCCGCGACAAGCTCGTTGAACTGGCGACCCGTGACGGCCAGGTGATGTGGCGCACGAACCCCGCCAGCGACCTGCCATTGGTTCGCGATTACCTGAGGCTTTCGGATGACGTGAACGCAATCTATGCCCACCTGTCGGCGACCGACCCGCACCTGGCGGCGCTCATCGAGAGATTCCACGGCCTGCGGCTGGTGCGCCAGGACCCGACCGAAACCCTGCTCACGTTTATCTGCTCGGCGGCGAACAGCATCCCTCGGATAATGACTGCCGTCGAGAGCCTTTCAGAGAGATACGGCGGCCTTGTGTGCGAGCAGGGCGGCATATGTTATTACGCATTCCCTCGCGTTGAGACGGTCGCGAAGTCGCACAGCTCTGCGTTGGAGTCCACTCGGGGGCTGGCATTCAGGGGGCGGAACCTGAAGATGGTCGCGGAGCAGGTTTGGGAGAGAGGGGAGGGCTGGCTGGCGTCACTGCGCGGTATGAGCTATGCCCATGCTCGGGCCGAACTGCTCGGTATACACGGGGTGGGGCGGAAGATAGCCGACTGCGCCTGCCTGTTCTCGTTGGATAAGGACGAGGCGGTTCCGGTGGACACTCACGTCCGCCAACTTGCGCATCGGTTGTTCCTGCCGCAAATGAAGGAGAGGACGGTCACCGAGGCAGTGTACCGGCGGATTGTGGAGTCCTTCATCGAGCGCTACGGGCGATACGCAGGCTGGGCGCAGGAATTTCTATATTACGAAGACCTGCTTCGGACGCGGGCGCTTGGACGGGGGCTGGGATAGGCAGCAGGGAATTTCACCACGAAAGCCCGAAAAAGGAATAAGGCATAATCGGGGCATGTGCCAGGCGTAGGGGCGATAGCATTTGCCCTTGTTTATAATCAACGTTTGGATTAGGTACTTAGCCCTGCCTCTGATCGAAGCTATAATCCTAGTCGCAAATGCTTCGCCTCAATCTTAAGTCTTGTCATTCTGAGCCGGAGGCGAAGAATCTGCTTTGAACCCTTCGTGGGTAGTCCATGCCTTCGGTTCAAAGCAGATGCTTCGCTTTACTCAGCATGACAAGATTACAGCGTTCGTGCGGAATCCGGCACGGCATCACTCGTGCTTACGGGACTCAGCCACGGATACGTCCCGGCAGTCCTCCCGTGTTTTGCATCCCTCGCAGCAGCCGTCACAGTCGCCGGTGCTTTCGCGGCGCAACTTGCGAATCAGGTATATCGCCGCGATGGCGACTGCCGCCCCCACGATTATCCATTGTATGATAGTAGTCATTTGAGCCCCATAAACAGCCCGGCGCGGTAGATCACGAACGCCACGCCATAGGCGAGCGCCAGGCTGTAGCTCAGCGCGAAGAGGGTCCACTTCCAGGAGTTCGTCTCGCGCCTGATGGTGGCGATGGTCGCGATGCAGGGTATGTAGATCAGGCTGAGTATCATAAACGTGAACGAGGTCAGCGGAGTAAACGATTGGCTCAGCGCACCCTGCAGCCCCTTGCCTCCCACGCCGACCTGGCCCGCGCCGAAGAGGACCCCGAGCGTGCTCACGACGACCTCCTTCGCTCCCAAACCGAAGAACAGCGCGACCGCGGCTCGCCAGTCCAGGCCCAGCGGTCTGACCACCGGTTCGATCCATCGCCCGAAGTGCCCGACCAGGCTGTCAGTCCCGCCGAACTCCACTCCCCACGGGAACGAGCCCAGCGCCCAGATGACTATTGATGCGGCAAGGACCACCGTTCCAGCCTTTGAGAGGAACAGCGAGGTCCGCTCCCAGACGTGGATAATGGTGCCCTTGAGCGTCGGCATGCGATAGGGAGGCAGTTCCATGACAAATGGCGAGACGGATTTTGGGAAGAAGACCTTCCTGAACAGCTTCCCGGAGACGACCGCCAAGATCACGCCAAGCGCGTAGATCGAGAATATGATCCACGCGCCATTTCGCGAAAAGAAGACGCCGGTGAAGAGGATGTAGATCGGCAGGCGCGCGGTGCACGACATCAGAGGCGTTATCATGATAGTGATCAGGCGGTCCTCCGGAGACTCCAGGGTGCGCGTCGCCATCACGGCGGGGACGTTGCAGCCGAACCCCATCAGCATCGGAATGAATGATTTTCCGTGGAGGCCGAGCACGTGCATCGACCTATCCATCAGAAACGCCGCCCGAGCCATATACCCCGAGCCTTCGAGGAACGATATGATAATGAACATGACCATGATGTTCGGCATGAACACGACCACACCGCCGACACCCGCGATTATGCCGTGGGTGATCATCGACGACACCGGGCCGGGCGGCAGGTGAGTCGCGGCGAAGGCGCTCAGGGAGCCGATTCCACCTTCCAGCAGATTGGCGAATACCCCGCCGATATCGAACGTCAGCTTGAACGTGAGCCACATCAGCACGAGGAATATTGGCAGGCCCAGCACGCGGTTCAGAACGACATTGTCGATCTTCTCGGTCACGTCGATTCTGTCCTCGATTTGCGCCCGAATTATGACCTCGCGCAGCAGGCCCCCGATGAACCCGTAGCGGCCGTCGGCGATCACTGTCTCAAGGTCGCTGCCGAAGTGCTGCTCCAGGTGGCGGCGCGTGCCGTCTATCTCGCGGAGCGCGTGGTCGGGGTCGAGTGTGCTCTGAGCAAGGCGCGTCCTGGCCTCCGAGTCGCCTTCAAGGGCCTTGATAACAAGCCATCTGACGGCATGGGCGCGTTCCGGATCGAGCTTCAGCCTGCTCTCGAGATTGCCGACCTCGATCTCGATCTCGGGACTGTATCGGGCGCTGCGCGGATGTTCGCACAGCCCGCGCCCCGTGATCTCCGCGGCCTTATCCAATATCTCATCGACACCCTCGCCCCTGTGGCCGACGGTGGGGACCACTGCGGCGCCGAGAAACGCCGAGAGTTTGTCGATATCGATCTTCTGGCCCATCTGCTCGGCCATATCGACGACGTTCAAGGCGACGATAGTGCTTATGCCGAGTTCCAGAAGCTGGGTGGTGAGGTAGAGATTGCGTTCGAGATTCGTGGCGTCGACCACGTTCACGATCACATCCACGTGGCTGTCGATCAGGAAGTCCCTGGCGATTACTTCTTCCTGGGAGTATGCGGAGAGGCTGTAGGTTCCGGGGAGATCGACAATTCGGAAGACACGGCCGTTCTTCTTGACTACGCCTTCCTTGCGCTCGACCGTCACCCCCGGCCAGTTGCCGACGTGCTGATGCGCGCCGGTCAGCTCGTTGAAGACCGTGGTTTTACCCGAGTTGGGATTTCCGGCGAGGGCGATTACTATCTCTTTGCGGTCTGACCTGTCCGATGCCGATAGGCCGAGAACCCCGGCCCCCGTCCGGCCAGGCGGAGAACCTGTTTCCGCGTTGCTTTCATTCCACCGCCTGCCATGGGGACGATCAAGCCATCCAAATCTTGCGCGCTTTCGCATGTTCGCTTCTACTCCAGTTCGACTTCGATGTGGTGTGCCTCGTTCTTGCGCAGCGACAGGTGGTAGCCTCGTATCTTGATCTCGACCGGATCGCCGAGTGGGGCGACTCTGATGACCTCGAACTTTGTGTCCGAAGTCAGCCCCATCTCCATCAGCCGCTTGCGAATCTGGCCCTTGCCGGAGACGAACGCGATGCGGCCCGTCATCCCCGGGCACAGATCACTCATCTTGGTGGAGGTGATGGTCGAGCGTAGTCCGCATACGCCCGGTCGGGCCGGCCGGTAATCGCAGCCGTCGGGGTAGGCGTTGTGCTCGATGTAGTGCTTGAAGTCGTCTAGTTTCATGGGATTGTCGCCCCCGCACGCGCGCACGAAGTCGACGAACTTCAGGAGTTTATCCAGCGTGTCGGGCCGGATGGCGTGCTCGATGCCGCACGCCTCGGTCTCGGCGTCACTTTCGTTCAGCCCCAGAACGCTTGTCAGGAACTCCTTGACGGCGCTGTGGCGGTGGGCTATCCCGCGGGCGCGGTCGAGACCTTCCTCGGTGAGTTCGACGTTCTCGTAGGGCTGGTGTTTGACTAACCCCCTGGAGGTCAGAGAGCGAATGGCTTCCGTGACGGACGGCATCTTGACTTCCATCAGCCGCGCGATGTCTTTGACGCGCGCGAACTGGTTTCTGACCTTGAGGTTATAGATCGCCTCGAGGTAGTCTTCGAGTGATCGTGATAGTTTCGCTTCCGGCGTGGCCATAGCTGCCTCCAAGGATCAGTTAGGTATGCCTAAGTTAGCCATACCTAACTATACCATAGGGGCGGCGAAGCTGTCAACAAAAACGATAGGGGTGCGTCCCACATTCAGGGTAGCTTTCTAATCGCAAAGGCGCGTGCTTCCGTTGTATCGGGAAACCCTTTTCCCGATACATCTCGGTAAGCGGGGGCATTTCGGGAAAGGGTTTCCCGAAATAACTGTAAACGGTAATAACTGTAAAAGCGCGAAAGGAAAGAGAGGGGCTGGAAATTCCTGCCCTAGCCTTTGACCGGGACCTTTCTATTGGCCTTGTCCTCGATGTCCTTGATCGCTTTTGCGATATACTCCCGCATAGCGTCGCTGGTCGAGGCGTGAGGGGAATCCGCGATGCATCCGCACCACGGGCAGGCGGCAACATCCACCGAGTCATCGAAGAAATCGGTGACCAGCTCCGTTCCACAGCCGGAGCATGCACATCGCCATTCGACTCTCAGTCTTATCATTTCGAGATACCGTCCGGTTTGTTAGACGGCGGAACCGGGCTTGCGGTTCGCGGTTTTCAAAATAAATTGTTGCCTAGCCGGCGACTTCCTGCATAATGTCGTCCGGGATATCGAAGTTCGCGTAGGCCTGCTGGACGTCGTCGAGGTCTTCCAGGGCATCCATCAGCCTTAATATGCGAGCGGCTTCCTTCGTATCCTCGACTCTAACAGAGTTCTGGGGGAGCATCGTGAACTCGGCGGACGTGTACTCGATCCCGGCCTCCTCGATCGCCTCTCGGACCTTCGCAAGGTCCACCGGCTGGCATAGGACCTCGATAGTGCCGTCTTCCATCCTTATGTCTTCCGCGCCCGCGTCCAGGGTCGCCATCATAACCGTCTCTTCGTCGGACTTGTCCCCGGGTATTTCGATCAGGCCTTTCGCGTCAAACATCCATCCCACGCAGCCGCTCTCACCGAGATTTCCGCCGGTCTTCGTGAAGACGTTGCGAAGCTCCGCCACAGTGCGGTTGCGGTTGTCGGTCAGGCATGCGACCAGTATTGCCACCCCCGCCGGCCCGTAGCCTTCATATGTGACCTCATCGAAGTTGGCCCCGTCGCCCCCGCCCGTTCCACGCTGGATTGCGCGCTTGATATTGTCGTTGGGCATACTGACCTCGCGGGCTTTCTGGATGGCGAGGCGCAAGCGCAGGTTGGCGTCCGGGTTGCCGCCGCCATCCTTCGCCGCCACGATGATCTCGCGGGCCATCTTGGTGAAGAGCTTGCTCCTCTGGGCGTCCTGCTTTCCCTTGCGCAGGCGAATATTATGCCACTTGGAATGACCTGACATTTATGAAGGCACCTCGTTTGTCAAATGGCGTGGCGTGTCACTAATCGCGCTCACGCGCAATCCTAGTATATCTCAGAATCTGAAAGGGGTCAACTTTGCAGGGCTAGATATGCCGTGGCGCGGGTACCCTTGCCGGGCTGGCTTGTCACCGTGAGAGTTCCATTCGACTGCTTGGCGCGTTCTTCGACCCCCACAAGGCCGAGGTGACCCTGCGACGCCTTTTCAGCCCGTACACTGGCCACGTCGAAGCCCTTGCCATCGTCTTCGATTTCGAGAACAAGGTTGCCCTCCTCGGTGAACACCCTCACCTGAACGTGCTCCGCGCCCGAGTGTGAAGCGGCGTTGTTGAGCAATTCGCGGAGTATTTGGAACGCGGCGAGGGCCACATTTGGCGGCAGGCATTCATCGGGGAGGTGTACTTCGAGGTGAGTCTTGAAGCCGGCCTTGGTTGCCGCTTCAGCGGAGGCACGCTCGATGGCCTGGCGGAAACGGCTGGGCTCGGGGCCCATGACTCGGAGTTCGGAAAGATACGCCCGCACTTCGCCCAAGCCGCGTGAGGCGATCTGGTGGATCTTGTCTATGCCGTCGAGGGCGCGCGTGGTGTCTTTCTGGACCAGCAGCTTGCAGCGCTCCAGGTGGAGCTTGATCGCGGCAAGGGTCTGAAGGAAGTTGTCGTGCAAATCTCTGGCGATGCGGATGCGTTCCTCGGACGTGGCGGCCTCCCGCAGCCGTTCCCAGAGCAGGGCGTTTTCGACGACCGGAGCGGCCTGCGTCGCGATGAGTTCAAGGAGCCGTAGGTCCTGGTTCGACAGCGGACTTTCCTTCTTATTCGCGGCATACACCACCCCCACGTGTATCCCACCGACGATCAGCGGCGCCGCAGCCAGGTTCTTGAGGCCCAGCCTCGCCGCGACCCCTTTCGGCAGAGAAGAGTCGGCGTGAGGGGTGTTGGAGACAAGCGCACGTTGACCATTTAGGATTTCCTCTACGTTCCAATCCGCGCCGCCCTCGCGGAAAGTAGACAGCAGCACGGGGTCGGCGCCCGCGGACCGCAGCCCCGGCGCCTCCGAGCCGTCGGCTCCCCTGCGCGCAGGCAGGAACCATGCCTGTTCGACCCTCAGTATGTCTCGCGCCCTTACGAGCAGGTGGTTGATGATCTCCGAGGTGGTGGTCAGTCCGGCGAGCTCGGCCCTGAACTCGTTGACTATGGAAAGACTTGCCTGGTAGTTGAATTGCCTCTCCGATATCTGGCCGAAGAAGAACGCGAGGACCAGCAGGAACGCCGTAAATCCGAGGTTCGAAAGTATTTGAACAACATATTGCCCTTCCACCAAGTTGCTAATCACAAACGAGCCGATGCTCGCGCTGAGGGCCAATATCGACAGCCGCCATCCGTAGCGCATGGCGACGCTCGCGACATAGAATACATACCAGAGGTAGAATGGGATTTCTGAGGCCGCCGGGCTGCGCAGAAGATAGATTATGAGCATTACTTCCAGCACGCTGCTGATCGCCATCGCCGAGATCAACCCGTCGGGGCGCCACTTGAGCCACGCCCAAATGCCGGCGCTGTAGATTGCGAAAAGCGCGATCAGCACGGCGATGCTGCCGATTCCGACATGCTCGATATCCGGCCCGCTCGCTCCAGGAAGGCTCTGATCGAAGTAGAACTTGAGCAGCAGGAGGGAGGTGGTGAGCGACATAAGCAGCCGTATGGCCGCCAGTTGGCGCTCGACGGAGAGTCTTTCCGACGTTAGGCTATAGACTTGCGAAGACCTCATTTGGGCTATGCCTGCACGATTCCGCTGCGAATGGCGAATCTCACCGCTTCAGATCGAGACGACAAGCCCAGCTTTTCCAGTATCCGGCTGACATGCACCTTAGCGGTGTGCTCGCTTATGTACAGTTGATCGGCGATTTCACCGTTGGTCTTTGCTTCACCGAGGAGTTTGAGCACCTCCATCTCGCGCGCGGTGAGCAGCGATATCCTTGCGGAATCTCCTCCCTGAGATTTCTTTGCCATGCCATGGAACAACTTGCCGGTCAGGTCGGCGGGCAGCCAGCAACCACCCTCAGCCACAGTGCGGATCGCGTCGACGAGTTGATTCGACGCCGCGTCCTTAAGCAAATAGCCCATTGCCCCGCTCTGAATACAGCGAGCGAGGAGTTCGTCATCGTCCGCGCCGGTGAGCACGATTACCTTGGTCGGCAGTGCTTCGGCGGCGAGCGCTTCCAGCACCTCGACGCCTCCCATCTCCGGCATGATCAGATCAAGCAGTAGAATGCTCGGCTTCAGCTCCTTTGCTTTGCTCACCGCCTGTGCGCCGGTGGTAGCCTCGTCCACAATTACCAGGTCACCATATTCCTCGAGCAGGCCCCGAAGTCCTTCTCTCAGGATGCCATGGTCGTCGGCTATCAGAACCGTCACTTTTTCTTTTCCTGTTTCTTCCGTAATAGCCCTCCAATGCCGACAGACTTGACTTAGACTGTGATTGTGCTACAATTCAAAGCGTGGATGGTTGAGTCGCCCACAGCCATGTCCATTATCATACTTAGCTATGCAGGAATCATATACCTGCTTTTACTTTTCGTCAAGCAATAGTTCTTTGGTATTACAGCAGGCTAGTGCGGGCGTACTATACACAATAAGCGAGATGGATGATTGTCAGCTTGACTTGCGTGGTGTAGAATGCAAATGAGTGGGAAGGTGTGTGCAGTTTTCCCGCTAATGCTGCCCCGATGACGGGAAATGGAGTCCGGACGCGATGAGAAACCGCGGCTACACGTTGGTGGAGTTGCTGGTGGTGATAGCTGTTATTGCCATCTTGGCGGCTATGCTTGCGCCCGTGATACTTCAGGCCAAGGAAGCGGCCAGGATGCGCGTCTGCATTGTTGATCTCAAACAGCTCGGCGCAGCAATCACCCGATATATGGACGACAACAATGGCTACGGCCTGCCATGTCCGCCTTCTCTATATAAGAACAAGTGGATGCTTTGTCCACTGCCGCTTGTGCCGGACTACATTGCCGCATCAAAATCCGATCTCCTCAACGAGATTCACACGACGAGCGACGACTTAGATAAGGCTCGCCAGCAGCCGAAACGCCTCTGGGTATGCCCAGGCGACGTATATCGGGGAATGAGCGAGTTGGACATGCCTTTCTGGTTCTTCTGCGGTTCAAGCTATCTGTATCCCGGTCCGACTGCCTATATGGTGAGTACCATAGAGGGTAAGGAGGATGATCCCTATGTGAAGGAAGACGTTGTGCCGCGTAAGCCTCTAATGTGGCGCAACCACAAGCAGGATATTCTGCTGGCGGATTACTGGCCCGACTTCCACACTGGGCGGCGCGTGCAACGAGACAGGAACGACTACTTCAACCCGCCCACGAGAGTTTCGCCGCAGGAAGTCAGGTGTATGAACGTGCTTTTCCTCGATCAGCACGTCCAGACGGTCACGCCTGTGGAGCGCCAGAAATTTATCGACAACACGGGGAAATGGGATAATCCGTTCTACAACCCCCCGCCGAAGTGATAGTGATAGCTCCTTATGTCTCACCAGTAGCTACCTGGACGCAGAACGCATGTCCGCCGTTGCTACCCGCATTGTGATGTCGTGCTGGACGTAGCGAGTTTGCTTCACAGGTCCTGACGCGGACGGTTGCCTGGTCTCCCGTGGAGCGTATGACATGTCCCAGGGGCTGAGGAACTGATTCGCGTCTACCTTGGCCTTGGTCTCCCAATAAGATTGCGCTATCGCAACGTAGACCACGCAAAGGGCCAATATCCCTATCGTTACCAACAAGATTCTCCTGTTTCTTCCGCGCCTTCCGATCATTGTGACCCACCTCAATAATACTTCATAACCGCCGCATCCTCATTGAGTTTATTGCTACAAGCGTCGGGAAACTAAACAAGAAGGTGGAGGTGAATGCAAGTATGAATCGCCTTTTGACGCCTATGCACAATGTAGGTTGGAAATTTCGTGAAAAAAGCGGGAATAAGGATTATGGAGATATCCGAGGACTGAGATGACGCTTACGAAGGAAAGCCTGGTGTTGACCGCGCTATGTGCGATTGATTTGATCAGCACGCTGTTGCTGCTCAGGGGCAAGCACGCCTATGAAGGCAACTCGCTGATGGCGTTTTACTTGAAGTTCGGCGTGGGCACGTTCATAATGATGAAGGTGGCCCTGGTTTTCCTGCCGATATTCATATTCGAGTGGTGCAAGCAGTATCGTCCGAGATTCGTTCGCATAATGCTCCGCGCGACGATTGTGGCGTATGTCGGCGTTTACCTGGTGCTGTTTGTGATAATCAACCTGGGATTCTAGTATCCGATTACCTCACATAGCCATTGTTTTGGAACCACCTTACTGACCTTGCCAGCGCGTCTTCAATCGAACTCTGTGGCAGATTCAGTTCACGCGCGGCCTTCTCGGCGGAGAAGAACATTTTCTTTCTCGACATCAGCACGCCCTCGATCGGTATGTTGGGTTCTCTGTCGGATAGCCTGGCGGCGGCCGTATCGACTATCGCCGCTGCGAGGGCGGCCCATCGAGGAACCCGCAAAGTGGGCGGGTTGCGCGATGTGATAGAGGCGAGTATATCGAGGATTTCTTTCAACGTGACGTTGCGGTTGCCCAGGACGTAGCGTTCCCCCACTTTGCCCTTCTCGGCGGCCAGCAGGTGACCCTCGGCGACATCCTCGACCGCGATCAGGTTCAGCCCGGTATCGACATACCCTGTCATCTTCCCATTTAGAAAATCGAGCACGATCTTGCCGGTCGGGGTGGGCTTGATGTCTCCAGGGCCCACGGGGGTGCTGGGGTTGACAATCACCACGTTCAGTCCCCTGCGGGCATAATCGAGCGCGACTCGCTCCGCGTCGTACTTCGATTTCTTGTAATGCCCGACCAACTCCCGCCGGGTCACGGGCGTGTCTTCATCGCCGGAGGAGCCGTCCCTGGGGATGCCCAGGCAGCCGACGGTGCTGGTGTAGACGACCTTCGGAACGTGTTGCCTGAGCGCGGCGTCGAGGACGTGCAAGGTTCCGGAAACGTTGTTGAAGTGGATCTCTCCCGGGTCCCGCGCCCAGAGGCGATAGTCCGCTGCCACATGGTACAGCTCATCGACACCTTCGAGCGCCGGCAGGAAAGAGTCCATGTTTGTGACGTTGCCGACTACATACTTAACGGGCAGGTCTTGGATGAGCGAGGTGTTGCTGCTCAGGCGGACGAGCGCCGTCACCCGGTCGCCGCGCTCGATCAGCTTCCGCACCACATGCGCTCCCACAAACCCGGTTCCGCCGGTTACGAATACTCTTTTCATTAGTTGTGAGTTAGCCGAATTGCCACCTGAACATCTTCCACAGGTCACCTTGCTGCTTGTTCACCATGAGGGCGGCGGTCGGCTCGAAGCCGCAGTGGACCATGCAATCCCGGCATCGCGGGTCCTTGTCGATGCCGTAGGACTCCCAGTTAGTCTTGGCAATAAGCTCGCTGTAGCCGGCGAAGTGGCGGTCGGCTATCAGGTAGCACGGCGACCTCCAGCCCATGGGGTTTCTGGTAGGGTTGCCCCAGGCGGTGCATTGCAGTTCGCGCTCGCCCTTGAGATATTCGAGGTAGATGGGGGAGTCGGCGAGCCGGTGGCGTGCGGCGATTCGGTCGATGTCTCGGAATTTTTCGTGTATATCCGCCCTGCTCATGAAGCAGTCCCTGGATTCCACCGATTCGTACGAATAGGCAGGCGAGAGCATGAAGCATTGCACTCCCATCTGGCTCAGCTTGTCCATCAGAACGTCGATCTGGTGCATGTCCGTTTGCTTGCAGACGGTGGTGTTTACAGTCACCTGAAAGCCCGTCCGCGCGGCCAGCATGATGCCCTTGATCGCGGACTCGTAGGCCCCGTTCTTGGATACCACGAAGTCGTGGACCTCGGGGGGGCCGTCGATGTGGACATTGAGCAGCAGGTGGCGGGAGGGTTTGAGCTTGCCGACGGCTTCGGCAAGCAGCACGCCGTTGGTGCAGAGGTAGACGTATTTTCTCATGTGCGTCAGAACGTCCACCAGCTCGGCGATGTGCGGATATATTAGCGGCTCGCCACCACATATCGACACCACCGGCGCCCCGCATTCCCTGACAGCCTCAACGCACTCATCGAGGCTCATCATCTCCGATACATGGTCCTTGTATTCGCGAATGCGGCCACAGGTCGCGCACTTGAGGTTACACGCGAACAGCGGCTCCAGCATCAACACCAAGGGCACAAACCGCTCGCCCGATAGCCGCTTCCTCACGATATACGCCGCCAAAGATGTCGATAGACCTATGGGAAACCTCATTGTTCAATATCCGTCCTTGTTGGATTGGATAACGGAGCAAATGCAGAATGCAGATTGCAGAATGCAGAATGGGGAAGGGTCTCCCTTCAATCTGCATTCTGCATTCATCATTCTGCATTGCGATACATGCCCAACGCCATCGTTGGAAACGACTGCCGGTACAGGTGGTACTTCAGGTAGAAGACCTTTGGGAACCCCGCGCCGGTGAAGGGTTCCTCGGACCACGAGCCATCCGGGTTCTGAGTCCGCACCAGATAGTCGATCCCCCGGCGAACGGCGGCGTCGGCGGCCTCGCCCGCGCTCATCAGGCCCATGACGGCCCAGGCGGTCTGCGAGGGAGTGCTCTCGCCGCGCCCCTTCTTATCCGGTTCCCAATATGATATGCAGCTTTCTCCCCAGCCGCCGTCCGGGTTCTGGACGCTCATCAGCCACTCGGCTCCGCGTCGGACCATCGGATCGCCGAAATCAACGCCGATTCTGGTGAGGCCGCGCAGGGACTGCCATGTGCCGTAGATATAGTTCACGCCCCAGCGGCCGTACCATGAGCCGTCGGGTTCCTGATCTGTTCGCAGAAACTCAATGGCCCGCCGGGCCGCCGGGTGATTCTTGGTAATACCCACAAAGGAGAACATTTCAAGAATCCGCGCGGTGATATCGCTCGTGCTGGGGTCGAGCATGGCGTTGTGGTCGGCGAAGGGGATGTAGTTGAATACGCGCCTGTTGTTGTCCACATCGAACGAGGCCCAGCCGCCGTCCCTGCCCTGCATACCAAGGAGCCAATCGAGCGCGCGCTTGCAGGCGGCGTCCTTACCGGGGGCATTGCCGGTCTTCTTCAGGGCCATGAGGACCATGGCGGTGTCGTCGATGTCGGGGTAGAAGTCGTTCGCGAACTCGAAATACCATCCGCCTGGCCGCAGGTTCGGGCGCTTGATCTGCCAGTCCCCCCTAATCTTGACTTCCTTGCTGAGTATCCAATTAGCCGCGCGCATCATCGCCGGGTGGCTCGGATCGAGCCGGGCCTCGCCAAGGGCGTTCATTACGATGGCAGTGTCCCAGACCGGCGAGGTGCATGGCTGCAGGCGGAGCGTGTCGTCCTCTTCGATCTCAAGTTTTCTGAGTTCCTCCATCGCGCGCTCGACACGCGGGTCGGAGTCGTCGTATCCGAGCGCCTTCATGGCGATCAGTGAGTAGACTATCGGCGGGAATATCGCGCCGAGCCCCGAGCTGTGCTCGAACCGTTCCACCATCCATTTCTCCGCCCGCCTGACGGCCAACTCGCGCAGCGGCAGCAGCCTGAGCCATTCTGCGAGCTTGATCAGCTTGTCCACGGCCGTGAAGAAAGTCCTCCAGGTTCGGCTCGCGGCTCCCTTCTGTTCCCTGTTCCCTATTCCCTGTTCCCTAACCAGTTCCCCAATCCCCATCTCATCGCTCAGCCGCCGAGTCACCTTCCGCGCCCATATTATGCTCAAGGGGACCACGAATGTCCGGGACCACGATGAGATGGCGTAAATATTGAAGTAAAACCAGTTGGGAAGAAGCATTATCTCGGCGGGCACGGCAGGGGCGTGGTTCCATGGTATCTGCCCGAGCATGGCAAGGTAGAACCTGGTGTAGCTGTTGACGGCGGCGACCCCTCCCGCGTTGTTGATCGCCTCTCTGGCGCGGGCCATATACGGCTCGTCGGGGTGCGAGCCGGTCATCTTCAGCGATAGATATGCCTTTACCGACGCGGATACGTCCACCGGCCCGCCGGGGAACCACGACCATCCGCCGTTGGGCATCTGCTTCGCGCGGAGGTAATTGGCCGCCTTGGTCAGCTTGGACTCATCCCCCCGGCCCAGGAACCGCATAAGAATGATATACTCGGATTCGAGGATCGTGTCCCCTTCGAGCTCGCCGAGCCAGTAGCCCTCGTCCGTCTGTGCGCGCAGCAGGAACGCGACCGCCCTTTCGAGGGCGTCCGCGACACTGTCCGCGGGGACTGCTGTAGTTGAAATAGAAGCCGAGATGCGTGTGCTCAATTCTCTCACCGTTACTGATTCAAGTCCATGATTTCCCCAGCAGTGGCTTTGGCAAACTCAAAGATTGCAAGTCACCCTCCGGACTGCCGGACTTCCGGACATCCGGACTGGCTGGAAAGCATTTTGTTTCATTCCTGAGGCGTCAATGTGGCTTTGATGGGGGAATAAGAGGTTGGTTGCCGCGAACGACCGTCGGAGATGCGTTGGCCCTGCTTTCCGTGAAGGTCGAGAGAGGCTTCCGGGGGCTACAAGAGGACCAGCATCCCTATCCCACCCGGCTTGTCAGGTCGGCCCTATTTAGAGGTTAGAGGTTAGAGGTTGGAGGTTAGAGGTTAGAAGGGAAGGAACCTGTTGATCGTCCGGCTCATCGATGAGCCGGGCGGGGTGTGCGGATACCCATGTCCGCTTCGCTATTCCCGCGAAACCAGCTTCGACCAGTTCTCCTTGTAGATGCGCTCGAAGTAGGCTTTGTCCACATACCAATCGTACATCTCGCGGTAGGTCGATAGTATCCCGGCGGTCTTCTTGCCTGGAGGCCGTGCCACGATGTGCCCGTCGGCGTAGAGGTAGTTATTGAACTTGCCGTGCCAGGGCCTGCCGGGGTTTATAGTGCGCGCAATCTTGTCGGCATAGCCCCGCACCCCGGTCCAGTTGCAGCAGCGATAGATATAGACATACCAGTCCTCGTTTTCCCACGCCCACGCTAACGGCAGGCCCTCGAAGAGGAGTATGGTCCTCTGGGGCTGGAGGATGCGGCCGATGCGGATGCCCGAGAGGAACTTGACGCACGTGGGATATTCGATATCGGACCGGCCGAGATAGTCCTCGCGCAGGTAGCTGTTCATTGTGTAGCTGCGTGGGGGATATTTGCTCTTCCAGTCGGGCATCAGGGGGCAGCACCAGACAGACCTCGTGCCCTGCTGTCGGAGGTAGCTCTGAATGCCTCCATTTCCGCTCTGGGACCAGTAGCTCCTGTCTCCGACGAGTCCGCCCGGGCACGGCCAGTAACCGTTCCAGTCGTAGGAGTAGAGTGTGAATGCGCACGCGAGCTGCCTGAGGTTGCTTGCGCACTGGGCGCGATAGGACATATCCCTGGCGCGTCCGAACATGGACAGAATCATCGACATGATGATCGCCAGCGCGCTGAGGACGAGCAGCAATTCCAAAATCGTAAACCCAGCCTTGGGTCTTGTTCCTGGAAGCATGGACACTACCGACCTCCGTGGTCAATAACTCCAATTGCGATGTCAGTATATGTCAGCCTGCTTCCCGTTGTCAATATGTGTCAGTCGCAATTTTCAAACTATGCGTTTCCGACTCGATGAAGGGCTATTGCCCGCCTCTGGGGAAGGATACAATGGTGCTGTGAGTCGGACCAGCGAGATGCCACTGTCAGGCGGAAAGGACGGGCCTAATGTCGGTGTTTGAACAGTTGTCCACGGGAAAGAAGCTCGAAGCTCTCTCACAGAGGGTAGCTGAACTCCAAAAGGAAGTGGCTTCGTTGCGAAACGACGTCAGGACCATTCTTCACCTGCTGCGACAGATAGAGGTTATCAAGGCGGAGCCTGGTCAGCTCGCCGACGACGAGACCTGACACGAGATGGAGAGCCGATAGATGCCGACCGACCACTCCGGCAGCATATTCGACGAGGTCGTGGCGATTCTCCTTGTGGCCGCCGCGTTTGGCGCCTTGGCGGTCCGCCTGCGTCAGCCATTGATATTGGCTTTTATCGCGGTCGGCGTTCTGGTGGGTCCGTCGGGTTTCGGGTTGGTCCGAGCGGTGGGCCAGTTGCAGTTCCTTGCGGAACTGGGCCTTGCTCTGCTGCTGTTTGCCGTAGGTCTAAAGCTTGACCCGGGCTTGATTCGAACAACCGGGCCTGTGGCGTTGGCCGCCGGGCTGGGGCAGATCACCTTTACCTCGGTCATAGGGTATTTCATCGCCCTGGCGCTGGGGATGACCCCAACGGCAGCCGTCTACGTGGCCGTGGCGGTCACTTTCTCCAGCACTATCATTATCGTCAAACTGTTGTCCGACAAGCGTGAGACCGATTCTCTCCATGGGCGCATAGCAATCGGGGTTCTGATTATCCAGGACATCGCCGTGGTCCTGATGATGATCATCCTGGTCAGCTTCGCGGGGAGGAACGGCGGCGTCGGCTTTCAGATTCTTTCGATAATCGCCAAGGGGGCGGCGCTAGCCGCAGGTCTGGGGCTGGCAATGTATCTGATCCTGCCACGGCTGCTGGATATGATCGCGAACTCCGCCGAGCTATTGGTGCTTTTCGCGATTGCCTGGGCTGTCGCGCTCGCCAGTGTCAGCGACATGCTCGGCTTCAGCAAGGAGATCGGAGCGTTCCTGGCGGGCGTTTCGCTTGCCCCGACCAATTACCGCGAGATTCTCGGCGCAAGGCTGGTCAGCCTCCGCGACTTCCTCTTGCTTTTCTTCTTTATCGAACTCGGCACCCGGCTCGACCTGGGGCTCTTGGGCGCCCAAGTCTGGGCGGCGATTCCCTTGTCGCTATTCGTGTTGATAGGCAAGCCCCTGATAGTCACGTCGATTATGGGCCTAATGGGTTACCGCAAGCGCACCAGTTTCCTCGCGGGCCTCGCCTTGGGGCAGATCAGCGAGTTCTCTCTGATCCTGGCCGCCCTCGGGCTGAAGCTCGGGCACATCGGGGCCGACACAGTGGGCCTGGTCACATTGGTCGGCCTGGTCACGATTGGCCTCTCGTCATATACGATCCTCTACTCACACAACCTATACGACCGCCTGGCTCCGTACCTGGGTGTATTCAAGCGTCCCGTGCCTTCCAGAGAGCAAATTGCGGACGCCACCCGGGCCGCGGCTGAGCGGGCGGACACAATACTGTTTGGCCTGGGACGCTACGGCGACAGTGTCGCATCCAATCTGGCCAAGATCGGGCGCGCGGTCGTGGGGGTGGATTTCGACCCTCAGGCCGTGAAACGCTGGAACGCGAAAGGCGGAGTCGCATATTTCGGCGATGCCGAGGACCCGGAGTTCCCCGGAGCGCTGCCACTGGGGGAGGCGCGCTGGGTGGTAAGCTCGGTTCGCGAGCCACAGGTAAACCGAGCGCTGATTCGTGCCCTGAAAAGCCACGGCTACATCGGCGGCATAGCCGTGACCGCACATGGGCCGCGCGACGCCGCGGATTTTCGTGAAGCCGGCGCGGATATTGTGTTCATGCCGTTTACCGATGCGGCCTCCCAGGCGGTGGACTTGATTGTCGAGGCCGATCAACGTGAAGCGAGGAGAAAAATGGATAAGATTATCGCCAACCTCAAAGATCATTACATAGTCTGCGGCTTCGGGCGTATGGGCAAGCAGATAGTCAAGGACTTCCAGGCGGCGGCAGTGCCGTACGTTGTCATCGAGTGGAACCCGGAGCAGATCCCCAAGCTTGTGGAGCAGGACGTGCCGCACATCGTGGGAAGCGCGGCCGAAGACGCGACCCTGGCCAAGGCGGGTGTTCTGAAGGCCAAAGGCCTGATCGCCGTCACGGCCACCGACGAAGAGAACGTCTTCATCGTCCTCACAGCCCGAGTCTTGAACCCGAAACTGTACATCGTTGCCCGGTCCATTCAGCATGAGAACGAGGACAAGCTGCGCAGGGCCGGGGCTGACAGGGTGATGTCCCCCTACGTTCTGGGTGGGCACAGGATCGCGGCCGCCATCCTCAAGCCTCGGGCCATGGATTTCCTGGACGTGCTGCAGAGTAGCGAGGTTGACGTCGAAATCGAGGACATTCGCCTGTCGAAAAAGTCGCCATTCGTGGGCAAGACAATTGGGGAGAGCTACGTGAATAAATCGACCGGGGCAACGGTGCTCGCGGTTCGGCGGCCTGGGGGTGAAATAGTAGCTAACCCGCCGCGCGATTTCGTTATGTCGCCTGGGGATGAGCTGGTCGTCATGGGGGCCTCAGCGCAGCTGGATTCAGCTGAACGGTTGGCAAGAGGCGAGGCCTGAGCCGCGATCTAGCTTCGTGCGACTAGCTCCGCACCCTTCTCGATAGCCGCGACATTCAACGGAATCAGGCCGTGGTTGCGCTTGGGCAGGGCCTCTTCCATTGAGGATTTGATCGACTCGAACGCCACCGGCTTCACCAACTGCACATACGCCCCGAGCATAACCATGTTCGCGACTTTGGAGTTGCCGAGGTCGGCAGCGACCTCATTCGCCGGAATCTCGACTATGTGGCAGTCGCTTCTGTAGTCCGGCGACTTCGCGAGCGAGCTGTTGACGAGTATCAGCCCCTCGCGTCTCACGGACGGCGCGAACTTGTCCAGCAGCAGTTGGTTCAGAGCCACCAGCGTGTGCGGTGAGGACGATACCGGCGACCCGATCTCATCCGATGACATTATCACGGTGCAGTCCGCCGTGCCCCCGCGGGTCTCCGGCCCATATGCCGGGAACCATACGACGTTCCGGCCTTCGAGGACCGTGGCGTAGGCTAGAAGCTGGCCGGTGAGCATTATGCCCTGGCCACCCATACCTGCTATTCGAACTTCTTGATGCATGACACTCTCCAAATGCAGAATGATGAATGCAGAATGCAGAATGAAGGGACGCAGGCTATTCTGCATTCTGCATTCTGCATTCTGCATTGTTTCTGTCCACGAACACTCCCGGCGGAAATACCTTGGCCGTGTTCTCATCGATGTACTTGAACGAATCGATCGGGGTCATGTGCCACTGTTGCGGGCAGTTGCTCAGGACCTCGACCATTGAGAACCCCTTGCCGTCGATCTGGTTTTGGAACGCCTTCTTGATGGCCTTCTTCATCTTTACCAGACCGGCAGGCGAGGTCGGGGCGACGCGTTCAAGGTATGACGGCCCATCCAGCGTGGCGAGCATCTCGCAGACGCGGATCGGGTAGCCGTTCACGTGCGGGTCGCGGCCCATCTTGCACGTGGTGGACTTCTGCCCGATCATCGTGGTCGGCGCCATCTGACCGCCGGTCATGCCGTAGGTCGTGTTGTTAATAAAGATAACGGTTATGTTCTCACCGCGCGCCGCCGCGTGCACGATCTCGGCGGTGCCTATCGAGGCCAGGTCGCCATCTCCCTGATAAGAGAAAACAACCCTGTCCGGCAGGACGCGCTTCACGCCGGTCGCCACGGCGGGCGCTCGCCCGTGCGCGGCCTCGATCACGTCGCACGACAGATACTCATACATAAACACCGAGCACCCCACCGGGCACACCGCGATAGTGTTGTGGATAATGTCGAGCTCGTCCATCGTCTCGGCGATCATCCGGTGCGATACACTGTGGAGACAGCCGGGACAGTAGGCGAACTCTGTCTCGGTAAGGCCCCTGGGCCGCTCAAATACCTTTTGCATCACTGCGACTCTCTTTCACTGGATGAATAGCGTGAGACCACCGGCGGCTTGCCAAAGCTCGCGCGTACGGCGTTAAGTATCTCCGTGGGGGTGGGGACCACGCCCCCGGTCCGCCCGTAGAACGCCACATCCGCCATCCCGTTGACGGCCAGCCTCACGTCTTCCACCATCTGGCCGTGGCTCATTTCCACCGTCATGAAGCGCATGCCGTCCGTCGCCAGCTCCGCGATCCTGCGGCTGGGGAACGGGAACAGGGTGATCGGCCTGAGCAAGCCCACGGCCATCCCTTCATCACGGGCCATGTCGACAACAGTCTTGCAGATTCGGGCCGGGCTGCCGTAGGCTATCAGCACAAGCTCCGCGTCCTGGGTGCGGAATTCGTGGAACTTGACCTCGTGCAGTTGAGCGGCGGAATACTTGGCCTGCATTCTCAGATTGAGGTTCTCCATGACCTCCGGATCGATCCAGAGGGAATTAATAATGTTGTGCGCGCGGCCCCTGGCGCCATTGGTGGCCCAGGTCTTGGCGTAGTCGTGAATGATGAACTTGCCGTGCATATCGACCGGCTCCAGCATCTGACCGATAATCGCGTCCATTAGGATCGCCGCCGGGTTTTGATACTTATCTGCCAGGTCGAATGCGAGCGGCATGAACTCGTAGCACTCCTGCACGCTCCACGGCGCGAGGGTCAGCAGCTTATAGTCGCCGTGTCCTCCGCCCTTGACCGTTTGGAAGTAGTCCGCCTGGCCGGGCAGTGTGTTGCCCAATCCCGGCCCGCCGCGCTGGACGTTGACTATTACGCAGGGCAGCTCGCAGGCCGCCAGATATGATATTCCCTCCTGCTTGAGGCTGATGCCGGGGCTGGATGATGAGGTCATTACGCGCTTGCCCGCGCAGGCCGCGCCATAGACCATATTGATCGCCGATACCTCGCTCTCGGCTTGCAGGAACACGCCTCCGTTAGCGGGCATCAGTTCGGACATATATTCCGGGATTTCGTTTTGCGGCGTTATGGGGTATCCGAAGAACGCGTCGCATCTCGCCGCGACGGCTCCGTAGCAGATGGCCACATTGCCCTTAACCAGCTTCCTAGTCGCCATGGGCTACCTCCAGACTTCGATTGCCACATCTGGGCACACGCGGGCGCAGATCGCGCACCCGGAACATTCGTCTCGTCTCATAAAGCACGATGGCCGGTAGCCTTTATGATTGAAGCTGTCTTCCATCGTGATGCAGTCGTTTGGGCAAAAGTGAACGCACAGCTCACACCCTTTGCACTTTTCGCGGTCGATCTTAATTTCAGCCAACTCTACCGCACCCCCAATCGACGATCGATCCAACACAACACAGCGTTTCGTTCTATCAAAGCCGTCACCGAATGCTTCTCCGAATACAGATGAACCCCGATTATGACCACGATTGCGGCGAATTGAAATGCCAGGCCGGTACTCAGCGCCATAGTCATCCCCATCGCCGCGCCCAGGGCATTCGATCCGGAATCACCCATCATCGCCCTGCCTCGCGAGTCGACGAACCAAAACCCGACTGCCACCGCGGCAAACGCCCCGACAATCCAGGGCGCGACCAGGCTGCCGCGCGCTAAGATATATGTTACACCTAATCCGAAGAAAAATACAGCCACAGCCCTGCCTGGCCGCAAATCAAATAAATTGAGCAAATTCGCGGCCAGGGGAATGAGCATCGCCGCCGCGACCCACCTTGCCGGGTCTCCGTGCGAGACAACCCATCCTGCCCATACACCGATTACCCCTCCGCCGATAGCCTTGACCGCGCCGGTGGTCAGTTTGCGTTCAAATATCAGCTTCTTGAAGTGCCCCTTGAACCCGCCGACCTCCCGCGAGCCGAATAAATCATCAAGCACGCCCAGCGCCCACATCGCTCCCGTCACGCCCAGATACAATTTTGTGTCAATCCATCGAGCATAACCCAGCATAGAAAGCGAATACGCGAGCGCGGCGATATAGGCGAACGCCACAATACCATAAGACGCCATAATCGGGGTCTTATTGAAATTAAGTTTCAACAAACCCAGCTTTGGGCTGAGGCGGAAGATGGCAATGTGCCAGATGACGGCGGCTATGATTGTTGAGATTTGAATGACATAGGGCATCGGCATACTGGCCTACGGGCGATTTCCGGTGTCGCTATCGCCGGAATCCGATCTTTCGAACAACTTCTTCAGCCGCTTGCGGTCGCGATATTCGTGTATCCAGGCGAACGGGTTCAGCTTGCGAAGCCACGTCTGTCTTCGGTGAACGCGCACCACCTGGCCCCTGTTTTCACGCCTGGAGGAGCTATATCGATGCGGGCGCACGACATACCAGAATGAGAATGCGCAGCCCGCCAGGGCGAAAATGCCGAGCGGGAGGCCGTAGCTCACGAGTATCAGGACCACATCGATCACGGCAAGATACTTGAGCTTGAGCGGCAGAACGAACCAGAAACGAATCTGCTCCTCGGGGTTAAGCATGGCGAACGCGACGGTCACTCCCGCGAGCGGCATAAGGATGCCCGCCAGGACGATATTGGTCCGAATGAGTATGCCGCCCATCGCCAGCCCCGCCGCCGTTATGACGCACATCGCGAAGAAGTAGTAGGCGAACCGCGCGGTTCCCCACGAGCGTTCCAGGCTTCCTCCTGCCAGCCACAACCAGTAGAGGCCGAAGAGCATACCGAGCACGTCGCCCGCGCCGACGAAAGGGTAGGTGATCAGCGTCCAGGGGTAGGGGACGGCCGCCGCCAGCCCTCTCGCGGGCTCGAAGACAAAGCCCAGGTAGTAGAACAGCGCACGCGCCCCGAATCCGATGGCGAGCCACGTGGCTATGTTGGCCAAGATAACCAGCTTCGTGAACGGGATTCTGTCCTTGAAGAGCCAGTATGTGATTTGTTCTGCTGTGTTTGTGGTTCTCATTTTCTTCGTCTCCAAATCGCCCTCAGTATATCACAAAACTGTACTCCCCTGTGCAGAAAACATTTCAATGTCCGGCCCGAAAGTCGGTGCGTCAGAGGCAGCGGTACCTCCACGATGCGAAAGCCCTTGCGGAGGGCGTCGATTGTCAGGGCCGTCTCGACGCCGAACCCGCGCTCGAATCCGCCTACGGCCTCGATCAGTTCCCGCTTGATCGCCCTCTGGCCGGAGATGGGGGCCGTCACGACCATACCGCCATACTTCTTAATTCCCCAGCGAGCGAGCTTCATCACGCACCCGAAACCGGCCTTGTGGCCCGGCGGGGCTTTCATCACAGCAATCGACATATCCGCCTGATCGGCCAGGATCGGCTCCAGAAGTTTGTGTGTCTCAGCAGCGCATGCGCCCAGATCGGCGTCGATTATTAGATACACGTCGGCGTCGGTTTCCGCTATCCCACGGTTCATCGCCGTGCCCTTGCCGATGTTCATTCCCGTCTGGATAACCCGCGCGCCGGCGTCGTATGCCACGAATGCGGTCTCGTCCTCCGAGCCGTCGTCGATCACCACCACTTCCTCGACCCCCTGCATCTCCATCGCCGCCCGGACGGTGTCGCCTATCAGGTCCGACTCATTGAAAGCAGGGATCAATACCGCTACTCGCGCCAATTACTTCTTCTCCAGAGTTTGAGGGATCAGTCGGTCCGCCGTATCCTTGACGCCGAACTGCGCGTTCTCACAGTTCAGGGCGCACACCAGCGCGATCTGGCCGAGGGCCGAATCGGCGTTGTCCACGGTCGCTATTCCCATCTTGTGCCAGGAGGGCACGTAAGATTCGACGGCTTGCGTTCCTTCGCACCCGACCACGATCACATCGGGCCTCTCCAACCGCGCCACGAGCTGGCCGTCGATGGTGTCGGAGGTGTTCGTGTCGGCCGATTCCGAGCCGCCGACGAGGACGATCAGCTTGTTGTACTTGCCGTAGTCTCCCGTGAACTTGCCTACTCCTGCCTCCTCCAGCTTCGAAAGCAGTGTAGAATACTTGGCGGCATAGAGCGTGTCAGCGATGATCGAGAAGAGCCTGTCACGCGCCTCCTTGGCGTTTGGCGGAGGGGTTTCGCCGCAGTTAATAAGCACCTCGGCTACTTTCTCATGGTCGTCGAACGGGAACGTGCGGTTGATGTCCGTGGTGCTGGTGACGTGCGCGCCCGCGAGTTCGAGCACGCGTTTCACATAGCCGGATAGATCGTCATAATCACCGGTCTGGACTATCGCCACGTTCCGCCACGCGAGCCTGTCCTTCGCGACAATAGGCAGGACGGCGCGGCAGAAGTCCTCGCTGTCCTTGGCGAATGCCTCTTTCTTTGCCGCGTCCTCGGAGGCGAGCTCAATCTCGCGCTTAAGAGTCCGCATCGAGTTCTCGTAGCGTTGAATCGTCCGGCGGGCTCCTTCGGTTGCCGGGGTCCGTCCCGCGAACGCTGTTCCTACAACAATCCCCACGGCGAGTGCGAAGAACACGGCCGCCAGGCTGTATATGTGGTATCTGATGTCGATCAAGTCACTTCCTCCACTCCCACGGTCTCGCCGACGTATACATCTCCCAGAACTTCGCCCGCAGATCGCTCATCATCCCCTGCATCCGTTCCTGCATTCCCGGTGAAAGGGCCATGACGGTCGCGATTACGACCAGCGCCGCGATTGCGAGCACGCCAACGTAGCGCAGGTTGGGCCGTGAGACGTATAGTTTGCTGACACCTCTCGCGTCGACGAGCCTGTTGCCGACCTTCAGCCGGGTCAGGAACGTGCTCGACATGCCCCTGCGGCCTTTGTCCAGAAAGTCGATGAGGTGCGAGTGGGTTCCCACCGCGACGATAAGCTCCGCGCCCTTCTCATAAGCCAGCAGCAGCGCGAGGTCCTCGCTGGTTCCCGGGACGGCGCACACGTGCGGCGCCAGGTTCAGCGCCTGCAGCCGAGCCAGCCCCGGCGCGCTGCCGTTGGCGTATGCGTGCACGATCAACTCCGCACCGGATTTCAGGGCCGAATCGCTGACGCTGTCCATGTCGCCAATGATGATGTCCGGCTTCAGGCCAATCTCGATCAGCGCGTCGGCGCCGCCGTCGACGCCGATCAGCACCGGTTTCATGTCTCGGATATACGCCCGTACGATGCCCAAATCTTCCTTGTAGCTCTCGCCGCGCACAACGACCAGGGCGTGGCGTGTGTTGATGGGGGTGCTCACATCGGGCAGGTTGGCGGGGTCGAGGAGGAGAGATTTCTCCTTTGTGACGTAGGTTAGAGTGTTCTCCGCGAACTGCTCCAGCACCTCCCCCAGGTGGGACTTGGCTCTTTCAAGCAACTTGTCGGCGATCTCACGGGTGAGGATTTCCCCGCACGCGAGCGTATCCATGCCGCGGCAGACAGCGCCGTCCCTGATCTCGATCTGCTCACCCTCACGAAGGCCCTTGAACAGCTCCTCGCCTGCGTTGTCGATAATCGGGACTCCGGCTTCCAGCAGCACGCGTGGCCCGAGGTTCGGGTAACGCCCAGAGCAGCACGGCACGGCGTTGATCACCGCCTGCACCTTCGCCTCGACAAGCATCTGGGCGGCCGTGGAATCGATGTCCTGATGGTGGATGAGCGCGATGTCTCCGGGCCTGAGCCGCTTGGCGAGGTCCTTGGTCCGCCTGTCGAGCCTAACTGTTCCCCTGATCCGCAATGGACAGCATCTCCCTGGCGTGCTGGGCGGCGGTGACGGATGTCTCCTTGCCTCCCAGCATTCGGGCCAGTTCCGCGACCCGATCCTCGCCCTCCAATGATGTTACCCTCACCACGCTTCGGCCTTCAACCACGCCCTTTTCGACGGTGAAGTGCCTCGCGGCCTTGCTCGCCACCTGTGGAAGGTGGGTCACGCACATTACCTGGTACTTATTAGATATGGATGCCAGCTTCTCGCCAAGCACCTGCGCGGTGCGGCCTCCGATGCCGGTGTCGATCTCGTCGAACACGAGGGTGGGGACCTCCGCGCTGGTGGTCACCGACTTCAGCGCGAGCATAATCCTCGACATCTCGCCGCCGGAAGCGATCTTCGCGAGCGGCTTGACCGGCTCCCCGGGGTTGGGCGAGATCAGGAACTCGAGCTTGTCCGCGCCCTTGGGGCCGGGCTCGGCAGGCTCGATGCTGACCTCAAACCTGGTCTTCTCCATCGCCAGGTCCGCCAGTTCCCTCTCTACACTCTTCTCGAACCGGGCCGCCGCATCCTTTCTAAGCTTCGTCAACTTTTCGCAGGAATCGTCCAAGCGGCTCTCTAGCGCGTCGATCCGGGCGTCGAGTTCATGCGAACGCTCCTCGGCGTGAGCGAGGTCATCGATCTTGCCGTCAAGTTCGGAGCCATATTTCAATATGTCCTCGACGGTGTCGCCGTACTTGCGCTTGAGCATACGCAGAAGGTCGATTCGCTCCTCGATTTGCTCCAGGCGAGCGGGATTTGCCTCGACCTGGTCTTGATAATCCCTGACCTGAGCCAGCGCCTCTTGCGCCGCGAAAAGCGCCGAGTTTATGTTCTCGACGAACTCCTCCATAGAAGGGTCCATATGCGCCATTTTCTCAGCCGATGCGGACGCAGTGCTCAGGGCGTCTATGCCCCCACCATCTGTTCCGAGCGCGCTTCGGACCTCGGCTGCGGCCGCGTATAGTTTCTCGGCGTTAGCGAGCCGATTCCTTTCCTGCGCGAGTTCTTCTTCCTCCTCGGGAACGGGGTTCGCCGCCTTGATCTCCTCGGCCTGGAACTGGTAGAGGTCCAGCAATCGGGCGCGCTCGCGTTCGTCAGTCTGCAATCGGCTGCGCTCCTCGATCAGCCGCGATAGTTCGGCGTAAATCTCCCCGGCTTCCTCTCGCGCAGTCATAACCTCCGGCCCGCACCAAGCGTCGAATATGTCAACATGCATCGGGACCTGCAGCAGCGATTGATGTTCGTGCTGGCCATGAATATCGATCATCAGCGAAGTGATATCTTTAAGGACGGACGCCGTCGCTGCCCTGCCGTTGATGCGCGACTGCGACCTCCCCCCGCGCGCGATCTCCCGGCTCAATATGAGCAGGCCGTCATCCGGCTCGAACCCATATTCCTCGGCTATTTTTGCGGCGGCGGGATTGTCGGAGACATCAAAGACGGCCTCGACCACCGACTTCTCCGCGCCAGTCCGCACGACCTCGCTGCCGGTCCGCTCCCCCAGCGCCGCACTCATCGCATCGACAATAATCGACTTCCCCGCGCCGGTCTCACCGGTCAGGACGTTGAAACCCGCCCCAACTTCCAGGCGGAGGTCGTCGATCAATGCGAACTTTTGGATGTGGAGTTCGATTAGCATGTCAATGGGTTGCCGGTCCTAGTGTTTCTCAGCCAGCACTTTGCGTGCTTTGCCGGCGTCTTCTTTTCGCACATTCAGTTTCACGCCGTTGTCTGCGGCAACTATGCTGATGTCTGCGGTCACCGACATTATCTCGTTTACCAAGTAGGCCGGAATTCCGTGGGCTTCGAGCTTCGTCTTGGCCATTTGTGCAGCTATCTCAAACTGATAGCTTGCGACGCATACCGTCTCAACGGGGCGTTCCACCTTTTCTGCGGGAAGCTCTTCGACAAGAGATACATCGCAGTCTGGGCATCTGCTGAAGCCTGCTCTATACTCATATCTGCATTTCGGACAGTAGGGCATACGCATTCTCCTCATAGGGCTACTTTAGGAAATCCACGGCCAGGAAGCGTTTCAACCTGCCACCTTGTCCCTGATACTTTGCCTGCTACGCAGTACACCGTAGGCCCTGAGTAGCCCAGTAGAAGCTATCTATTCACGAGAAGCTGTGTGGGCGCATCGAAGGGCCGGGTAGTCCTCAACCTTCGAAGCCGTCCTTCGATACGGCCTTTGGGCCTACTCAGGACTTACGGAGGTACTGCGCCAGGCAAGGCATAACCTGACAGACCACCACAATACAGCTCCTAGCTCCCGCTGAACCTCTCGCCCCAACGCAGCCGTTTCTGCAGCTTGTTGTAAAAGCTTTCCGGCTCAAGTTGGACTAACTTAGCCATAAAGTCCGCCTTCACGATCTCAACTTTGTCGTTGCTGGTCAGGTGCTCGCCGAGCTGGCCGTCCACCGTGAGCATCATCGAATGCAGATCCTCACCACACTCTCCCACGATCTGCACGGTTTCTTCGTCCGGGATAACCAGTGACCGAGCATTGAGCGTGTGCGGGCAGATGGGGGTAACGATCAGCACGCAGACATCCGGGTGGACCACCGGCCCGCCGGCGGACAGTGAATACGCCGTGCTGCCGGTGGGGGTTGAGACGATGATACCGTCGGCGGTGTAGGTGACGATGAACTTGTTGTTCACGTAGGTATGCAGGCCGAGCATCCGCGCGAACGGCCCCTTAGAGACCACGGCGTCGTTCAGCGCATAGTACGTGCCGATAATCTTCTCGCCTCGGGTGACCGTCGCCTTCAGCACGATCCGCTCGCTGATATGATAGTCGCCGATGAGGATTCTTTCGAGGGAGGTGAATACCTCATCAGGGTGGATCTCAGTGATGAAGCCGTACTGGCCGAAGTTCACGCCCAGAAGAGGCGTTCCCCGAGGAGCCGCCAGACGGCCCCAGCGGAGCATGCTGCCGTCGCCGCCCAGTACGACCAGCAAGTCGACGCCGATTAGGTCATCCTCGGACGCGGCAAGCTGCGGCCTGCCCGTATCGGCGGCCACTTCCTCGGCAACAAGCGCGCGGATGTCCCTGGCCGCAAGCCAGTCCGCCAACTCGATTGCTAATTGTACCGAGTCCGCTTTGCGCGAGTTCGGCGCCAGCCCGACGACCTTCATCTTTGCCCCCGTTTGGAATGCGGAGTTTAGAGTGCGGAGTGCGGAATTTGGGAAGGGTCCCCTCACTCCGCACTCCGCATTCCCAACTCCGCACTAAGCTCCGTTCTTCTCTCCAAATCGCGCCAGATTACGCTTTGCTTCTTCGTTCTTCGGGTCGATCTGCAGGGCCTTGCGATAGAGCTGCTTGGCTTTTTCAATGCGATTTTTCTTTTCGAGCTCCACGGCAAGGTTGTTGTATGCCGTGGCCATCTTGGGGTTGAGGTCCAGCACGCGCCAGTAGGCACTGATCGCCTCATCCGTTCGACCCAGTTTCGCAAGCGAGGCGGCCACGCCGAAGTTCGCCTCGGCCGATTGCGGGTTCGCCTTAACTATTGCCTGATAGTTGGCGAGCGCCTTGTCGTACTGCGCGGCGGAGAAGTAGAGGCTTGCAAGGTTCACACTTGCGCCGACGTTGCCGGGATCGAGCTTCAGCACGTTCTCCCACGCCTTCAGCGCCTCGTCATTCTTGTCCTGGGCCGTGTAGATGGCGGCCAGGTTCAGGTAGGCGGGCAGGAACTTGGGGTTCTTCTGAACGGCTTCATTGATCTTGGCGATGCCTTCGTCAGTATTGCCGGACTTATACAGCGCCCAGCCTAGGTAGGTGACCGCCTCGGCATCGTTTGTGTTGATCGCCAGGGCTTCCTCGAATGCTTTGATGGCCCTGGCGTATTTGCCTTGTTTGGAGTAGATGACACCGATATTGTAGCGCGGGGCGGCCTCTTTCGGCGCGAGCTTTGCGGCGAGGGCATATTGCTCCAGTGCTTTGTCATCCTTGCCCACGGCCGCGAAAACTTCCGCCAGCCCGAGCCGGGCCACATAGCTGTTGGGCTCCTTGCTGAGCGCGGCCTCAAGGGAAGCCTGCGCTCCCGCATAATCCTTCTTATTCTTCATCGCCAAGCCCAGGTTCGCGGCGGCCTCGGCGTTCTTGGGTGACAGCTCCAAAGCCTTGCGCCACTGGGCAATTGCTTCGTCGGCTTTGCCGGTTTCCTGGAGCGCCAGCCCGTAGTTGTTGCGAATGTTGGGGTTGTTCGGGGCGGCCTTTACCGCTTTGGCATACGCATCTTTGGCCTTCGCATACTGTTTGAGCTTAAGATACGCGAAACCGAGGTTGTCCAGACACTCGGCCCAGTTCTTGCGCATTTTGCATGCCTGCTCGAACTCAGGTGCGGCCTTATCATATTGACCAAGGCCCGAGTAGGCCATGCCGAGGTTGTTCCTCAAATCGGCCCCATCGGCGTTCAGCGCGCGGGCTTCCTGCAAGGCCGTCAGAGCATCGGCGGGATTGCCCGTCTGAAGCAAGAGAAACCCCAGCCACTTTCTGCTCGTGGCATCGTTGGGGTTTTCCTGAGAGGCTTGCCGCATGGCCGTGATGGCCTCGTCGAGCTTGCCCTGTTTATAAAGGTCGATCCCATCCTGGACGCCGGCAAGCGCCATCGTCACGCTCGTCAGGAAAACAAGCGCGACTACCAACAGCAGTGGGGACAAACGGCGCAACGGGGAGTGGGTTCCGTTCATTTTCGGTACGCTCCATCCACATTGGATTGTGCGGGCAATGAACCTGGTCCGCACTCCCCCTATTATATCAGCGCAACTTCGTCAGAACAAGTTTACATTTCGTAATCGTATTGATCGTATTTCGAGGCCTTGACCTCCGAGGTGCACGATGTGCACAGTATCTCGTCGTCCAAGTAGTCGTCGATCCCGACGCTCACGGGCCTGCCGCAGCGTTCACACAGGGGCCTGTCTTTCATTCCGCCCCCAGGCCGCTTCACAGTCTTTTCTCTCGACAGTCGCTCCACGGTTGCCACCTCCGCAAAAATCAAGCTACTGAATCGATTACCGGACATGTGCCAGTGGTTCATATATACCCCAAGTTTCGCCGAAACGCAAGAGGTTGGACGATAGTTTTTTTGGATTGGGCTGGGAGGGGTATGCTTGCTGGCAGCGTCACTGCGGAATGAGCTCGAAGCAGTCCAGACCCACCAGGTAGCCGTCCGAAAGCGGATTCTTGCCCGTGACCGTGAACGTAATCATATTGTTGCCCGCAAGCAAGTACTTGGTGCCCAGCGTCACGCGGCCCGATGGGGCCACAATCGGGGCGTAACCATCGAACGGCGAACCGATCTTGGCGGCATCGACCAAGCCGAGCCAGGCCTGCGCCTTCCCGTAATCCGGCGCATAGGTGGCATACATATCGAGGCGATAGGTCCCGGCGGATGGGACAGGCAACAACAGGCTGAACGAGCTTCCGCTCGAGCAGACCGCGAAGAGCTGCTTTCCCGCGCTCCAGTTCCCCGAGCCCCACGTGGCCATGTCCTGCACGAACAACGATGCGTTTACGGTCTGCACGATGGACATGGTTTCCGCCTCAATGGGATTAGCCAGGCCTGAGTTGGTCGGCATCGCCATGCCGTGGGCCATCCTCTGCCCCAGGAACCAGCGTGCCCGGTTGATCTGCTGAGGCGTGACCTCGGCGGCCTCATTATAATAGGACATGATGTTGGTTCGCGGGAGGCCGAATACCACGCCGTTCAGGGTCACGGTGGCGTCAGTGCTGCACTCCATCGGCGCGATTCCGGGGTCGGGCGATGTATCGCTCAGGCCGTCCCCGTCGAACATATTCGGATCGCTGCCATGGTTGATGAAGTAGTTCTCGGCGTCGGTCTTGGTGGCAAACGGATCAAAGGCGAACGTGTGGACCAGACCCATGTAATGCCCCACCTCGTGCGCAACCTGTTCCAGGTGCGGATGGCCGCAGTGCCAGGCGTCGGCAGACCCCTTCAGCGCCACGAAGTTATAGTCGGTCCAGGAAAACCCGCCGACCGCCGCCGGATCCGCATTCGGGCCCCATCGGGTGAAGAACACTATCTTGTTGGGATAGGCCGCCGCGTATTGGTTCCCGGCAGCCTTTTCCTGGTTCCAGTTGGGGTCTCCGGTACCCGTCATGTTATTGATGAGCGTGCTGTTCAAGTCAGTGAAGTCCGTGGCGGGATTGTAGAGAAAATGGATGGCTGCGGGCGCGTAAGTCGTATTGGCGAAGTCCACCCACTGCTGGAACTGGGCCGGGGTAGTGTGGGCCTGGCGAGAGCCGTCGTCATCGGCCACACGTATGCAGTGGACGTGCAGTTCCAAAATAGGCTGTGCCAACAGCGCATCGGCGCCTCCAGCAACAACTAACGGCGAATAAACTCCGTTGCCCTGGTCCTCCATGGAAATCACACCGGTCGCGGAGACGTACCGCCAATCCGGAAACAGGACGTATCCCGCCGGGACCGAGCACTTAACCTTCTTGCCCGAGCCGTCGTCGAGCAGGAACGTGGTGGCGTCGATCTGCTCGTAGCTTCCCTGGACCTTTGCGAAAATCCCGATGTTGTTCAGCCCAACCGATCCCGTGACGCCCCTCTGGCCGGACGTCCCACGGACATTCCAATCGCCGCCGCCCACGCTGGAGCCGCGCAGCAAAAAAGGCCTTATTGTGAAGTCACCATCATGCAGTGCGGATGTAGCCATGATCATCCGTTCCTGATGGTCGTTGGTAACCATCGTGCCTTCCACGTTGGCTCTCATACCGGCTGAGAGCCTGTGACCCGGCGACTGGACCCGAATTCCGCTGTTTCTCGTGTCCTCCTCTACGTAAAAGAAATCCGGCTCAGTGTAAGTCACGGCCTTCTGGTAGAGGTATACGGGGTCTCCGTCGGCGACGAGCTTGGCGTCGGCGATGGCTATGGGCACACCCTGAGCGCCGGCCGGACATACCGGAAATACAACAAGCCCCGCAAGCGCGACGGCAAGTATAATTCGAGCGGACTTAAACATCATGATTCTTCTCACTCCACTTCCCAGCAGGCAGTCTATCAATAAATGCAACGTATCACGGAGTGACACATTTGTCAACTGGCAATTGTGCTAATTCTGGAGGCGGAGCTGTCGGTTAAGCGTAGGGAGGGGCAAGGCGTTTCTCTCACCTTGCAGACCGTTTAGGTATGCACATGATGACGGAAGGAAATCGGCATATTTGTGACGAAGTGGATTGTACCACACAGCCGTAGAATGAGGTGGCACGTTAGTTTGACAGACCTTGCACACGCAGCCGAACAACTAGAGCAAGCCAAAAACATCTTCGATGCAGCAGCGTTGCTCTATGCGTTGTGTGAAGATCGTCCTGATGTGGGCTGGCGATTCGCAGAGATCGATAGGCAGGTGCACGTCGATAGCTGCGTACGCGTCCGACTGAGCAGTCAACAAGCGGCATTGGCACTCCAACTCCGTGAAGTCATCGAAGCGAAGTCCACAGGGATTGAGCAGATCATTCATTCGAGTTCTCCATGGTGCCAGTTCGTCGTGAATGTGTTCAATGCTATGGTACGTGCTGATAGCGGCGCGACGTGGGAAATGCCCGCTGCGGCGTGGTATTGTTTGCAGGCGATTGATCAGGCGCTTTCCGCAAGGGTGCCAGCGCTGATGCGGCGATTTAGGGACACCGAGGTTCGTCCGCTCAATTTTAACCACGTGGATGGGATGCACAAGGTATTTGTGCGTTTGGCGCCGCGCTTCGGTACGCTCTTGCCAGAGAGGATGCGACTGCCCGACCCCAGCAAGACAGAGAGAACTGCTGCCACCTGCCTTGGCAACCTCGCTTTTACAAAACGTCCAGAGTCATTGCTCGAAGTCCGATCAGTCGCGGCGCTGTGGGATGACTTCCGGCCAGAGGATATCCCGGCGGTAGCTGTCGTGTTCCCTCAAGCCAATTACGAGGCCGAGTTCCCAGTCCGCTTGCTCGAAACACCCGATGGGAAGGGGAATGTGTTCTGGGTGGAGGCGAGAGAAAGCGAGTCGTACCAGAGGCGTGTCTTGAGCGCACTCAGAATAGCCGATAGAGCTGGGGCAAACATCGCCGTCCTTCCTGAGTTGAGCGGCTCTACGACCATAATCCAAGCCATCATAGGCGATGCAAGTGTGAATCCATATTCAGACCTCCGTCTTATAGTAGCTGGCTCGTATCATGTAGACAATGATAGTGGAGACAAGGACAATATAGCCGTCGTGCTGGATGGGCACGGTAACATCCTGTGGAAACACAAGAAGCGAGAGGCCTATACATTGTCAGTTTCACCCGACGCCCCTGGCTCCGGCAGCGCTGACTACCGCGAATGGATCTCGCGAGCAAACGCTCAAGAGTTGATCCTAAGTCCTATAGGCGGCATTGCCGTGATGATATGCTTGGATTTCTTGAGCGATGTGACGCTCCGCGATCTGTGTAGCCTTGGCTGCCAGTGGTTCTTGGTTCCAGCTTGGTCTGATGGACTCAAGGGAAAATTCAACCAACGGCTGACGCTCATTGGAGAGCGGGGTCAGGCGTTTGGCGCTATCGTAAACAACCCCCGGGTTGGAAAGGAGAACCTTTACCTGTTTTACTGTCCAGTAAGGAGTAGCACCCATTCCAAGCCGCAGGGCCAACCGTGCAGCGATGAGGTTGTGGTGTGTAATTGGATTGCGCACCTGCCTGCAGAAGCCCAGCAAAATTACCGATGTTCATGGAGGAAACTTTAGGGTATACTTATAACGTATACTATACATAACCTAACAAACCAGGAGAAGCTAGGATGAACGCCGATGAACAGTTCCTGCAATCCATTCACGATGGTGACTGGGAAGCTTGCCGGTTCGCACTAAACAGGCTGGAACAGGAAGTTGTAGAGGCGATCCAGACGACAGGCGGAGAACGCTTAGAGCCTGCTGAGATAGAGCTGGCATCTGTGATGCGCGTATTGCGCAGTGAAGCTGCCTCCGAATCAGCTCAACCATACCTGAACATTGGCGTGCTAAGCGGCTTCCACAGAATCCTCAGGGCATTGCGGGAGGATAAGCCATCCCACTCCGACTTGACGTTCGCGCGCACGAAGAACAGAACCGCATTCTTGAGAACCCTTCGGGAAGGAGTAGCCCTGTGCGCGCAAGACATACTCGAACGGACATCTATGCGCCATCAGAGCACTGTCTCAGAAGTCGGCAAAGACCTCGAAGAGGCAGGGCTGGTAAGACGGGATAGAACCGGCAAGGGATCTCCATATCTGCTGACCTTGCGTGGCAGTCTTGTTGCCAGACATCTTGACGAAGAGCAGATTCGCTGGCAAGCCGATCAAATCAGTGAGGATTCTTCTCAATATCACGAGTGGGGCAAGATGAGCTTACGGTTTGATTCCGCTGGCTTGTTCAGTAAAGAGCCCGACGAGGATTTTATGGCTCTTTGGCAGGAATTTCGTGATAGAATGCCAATGCCCGTTGCAGCCAGCGAGCTTGATTCCGGGCAGTCTTTGGAGCAGCTGCAGTTCAAGCTAAGAGAATGGCAGCGAGCAGCAGGAACAGATATAGATGCGAGGGAAAGGGAACTATGGGAACGAAAAAGCGAAGCGCCGAGCAAGTGAGATTCTCCGTCAGTCCGGAACAAGCAACTGCAATTGCATGCCTTGATCCTGTGCAGATATGGCTACTCTGTGCTCATCGAGTGGCGAGTGACATTGGTTTTCGTATTGAGGATCGTGTTCTGTGCAATCGCTTGGACACATCCGAGGACCAAGCCAAAGCGGTGTTTGCGATACTCGACCATTACTCGGTGGGGGTTGCCGTGCGTGGCATCTCGCCCGCAGGAGTCGTGGGCGAACTCACAGCCACGAAGATTAAACCAGAATATGCAGTACTCTTGGCAAATGCCGCAGACGAGATAGCGCACGGCCTGCGCATTCTCAACAAGTCTCAGTCCTACTTCTTGGCAGGCAATCTTCATGAGATGAGAAGCCAGCTGGCAAAGATCGAGTCTGCGATCGAGAAGCAGCGACAGGAGTAGTCGCTTTCCGCACTGTTCGCCCGTATACTAGCCAAGTGCCCGGCACCGCAATTGCTGATGCCGGGCTGTTTTGCCATCAAACCGCTAAAGCCCTACTTCACTCTCTCCCAAATCGGCGCAATCCTCTCCTTCCCAGCCTCACCCGCGACTATCGGCGTAATCCCGGTAATCTCGCAGATGTAGGTCAGGGCGCGGACCTGGTCGCCGACTATGCCTTGCACGTGGTTTGCCGGGAACAGCGCCAGGAACTCGTCGAAGTTGCAGTCGAGCTTGGCATGCACGTGGGGCCAGGTGGGGTTGGTGGACTCGTTGATCTTCTTGCGCTGGTCGGCGGGAAGCTCGACCGCCTCACCCTTGGTGATGAACATGAACGGCTTCTCGTCCCAGAGGCCGAGTCTGGCGAAGGTCATCTCGCCTGGGGCCGCGTCGAACTCCACCGACGCCCCGCCCGCCTTGAAGTAAAAGCTCAGGGCCGGGTGGAAGGTGATCTTCTTGAAGTTCTCGACCGGGTCGTTCGAGCGAGCCGCGTACCAGCTCGCATGGTTGCCGGAGTTGCACCAGTCCCAGAGGCCGAGTTCGGGGAAGTAGAGTCGGACATCCATGAACAGGGTCGGCAGGCCGCCGGAGATGTATTTCATAAGCTGCATCGTGACCGCCGCGAATGAGTCGGCCTCGGTCGCGCAGACCATCGGCTCCTTCGGCCCGCGCCAGTCGTAGGGGTCGTTCATCACCATCTCAGGAACGTCGCCGAGGGTGTAGTGCTCGGTAAGCTCCCGCTGGCCCTTGAGGCCGCAGAAGTCGAACCCCTCTTCTTTGTTGATCTGCTCCATTGCCAGATAGACCCGGACCTGCCGCTCGAGGGTCTCGGGGGTGAGCATATTGCCGTCGTAGAGTAGGCGGTCGCCCAGAAGCTGCTCGAACCACTTCCGGCCCTTTTCGACCTCGGCCTTATCCAGCGCCTCGGCGTATTTCACGACGAGGAACTGGTCGATCTGATAGCAGTTGCAGCCCAGAGCCTTGATGGTGGGGGTGAGGTGGAAGTAACCCGTCTCCATGCCCATCGAGTGGCCGCCGTAGAGGCCGTAGACCTCGTTCTTGATCGTGGTGACTGCATTCGATGCGCGGCACCAGTCGATCACCTGCCGCTGGGTCGCCGCGCCGTCGATATCGCCGACAATCCGATGCGTCCGCCTGCCTGCCTGCCGCAGCGCCCCGTCGGTGGCGAGCAGGCCGACGTTGCCGGGATACTGGCCGTTGTTGTTCGACAGAGAAAGAATCGGAACGTCCTTGCCGAAGCAGTTGATGAACGGCCACGCGAGGAATGGGAAGTTCCAGACGTTGTAGCACATTATGATCTGCCGGCAGCCCTTGCGCAGCAGCTCCTCGCCGATCTCCTGCGCCACACGGGCGCCGGTGATGATCTTGGATGCGACCACGACATCCGCCGCGCTGCCGTCAACGTTCTTCAGCCCCTTGCGGAGCACGTCCGCCCAGCGGTTCACGACCGCCATGTTGGCGGGATTATTCTGACTCCAAACGTGCTCGCGCTCGTCGTTGAGCATCGCTATGCCAATCGGTGTTGTTCTCATTGTAGTCCTCCAGTCGGGGTTGTTGCCTCATGTAAGATAATTGTCTTTGGGCTCGCCTGATTCCTGCAAGAAAAAGATCATAGGAACGATTATAGTGGAACGAGGATGTGGTTGTCGATGTGGCAGTCAAACAGCCCGAACTCCTCCCTATCCGACCGGCCCTTTCTTAAATCTTCGTGACTCGCTGTCCCTGGCAGGATTCATCCCGTATAATGAGTAAGTAGAAAATTTGGTACTGCATCTAAGCAACTGGTTACATTGGAGGAATTACTGAATGGCTGACAAGAAGCGCGTATACCTGTTTAGGGAGGGTAACGCGACTATGAAGGACCTGCTCGGCGGCAAAGGCGCCAACCTGGCCGAAATGACCAATATCGGCCTGCCCGTCCCCCCCGGCTTTACTATCACCACCGAAACCTGTAACGATTACACCAAGCTCGGCAAGCTCCCGGACGGACTCTGGGAAGATGTTATAGCGGCTTTGGCCGATGTCGAGAGGGACATGGGCAAGAAGCTCGGCGATTCCACCAATCCGTTGCTCGTCTCCGTGCGCTCCGGTGCGAAGTTCTCGATGCCGGGTATGATGGACACCGTCCTGAACCTCGGCCTTAACGAAGACAGCCTCAAGGGAATCATCGCCGCCAACGGCAACGAGCGATTCGCCTACGATGCCTACCGCCGGTTCCTGATGATGTTCTCGGACATCGTCCTTTCCGACGATTATCCGAAACTCAAGAAGCATAACTTTGAAGTTATCTTCGACGCCCTCAAGGAGAAGAAAGGCGCCGAGGTCGATACGGAAGTCGACGCCGACGGACTCAAGGAACTGGTCGGGCAGTATAAGGCCTACTTCAAGGAAGTCACCGGCAAGGACTTCCCCACCGATCCGATGGAGCAGCTTCGGCTCGCCATCAGCGCGGTGTTCAAGAGCTGGAACAACGAGCGCGCGGTCATCTACCGCAACAAGGAGAAGATCGCGCACGACCTCGGCACCGCCGTCAACGTCCAGACGATGGTTTTCGGCAATATGGGTGACGACTGCGGCACCGGCGTCGCGTTCACCCGCAACGCCGCCACCGGTGACAACAAGCTCTTCGGCGAGTTCCTGAAGAACGCCCAGGGCGAGGACGTAGTCGCGGGCGTGCGCACCCCCGAGCCTATCGACCAGCTCGAAAACGAGTTTCCGTCGATCTACAAGCAGTTCGCCGAGATCGCGCAAAGGCTCGAGGACCACTACCGCGACATGCAGGACATCGAGTTCACCATCGAAAAGGGCAGACTCTTCATCCTCCAGTGTCGCGCGGGCAAGCGCACCGGCGTCGCCGCGGTGAAGATCGCGGTCGATATGGTGAATGAGAAGCGCATCTCCAAGGAAGACGCCCTCACCCGCGTCCCGGCCGAGGCTCTCGAACAGCTTCTCAATCCTAGAATCAAGACCACCGGCGACGCCAAGCCCATAGCCAAGGGCCTCAATGCGGGTCCCGGCGGTGCAAGCGGCAAGGTCGCCCTCGATTCTCGAACGGCTATCCTCATGGCAGGCAAGGGCGAGAAAGTTATCCTGGTTCGCAAGGAAACCAACCCGGACGACTTGGGCGGAATGCTTGCATCCAAGGGTGTTTTGACCGCGCTTGGCGGCAGGACGAGCCATGCGGCTCTGGTTGCCCGACAGTATGGCATACCGACCGTCTGCGGTTGCGGCGCGCTCAAGATCGACGAAACGGAGCGAAAGTTCAGCGTCAACGGCGTAACGGTCAAGGAAGGCGAAATCATCACTATCGACGGCACGCTGGGCCTGGTTTATGACGTGGCGCTGGAGACCGAGCCGGCCACCATGACCGGCGACTTCGGCGTCTTTATGGCATGGGCCGACGAATATCGCAAGCTGGGCGTGCGCGCGAATGCCGATACTCCCGAGCACGCGACCGACGCGGTGAACCTCGGCGGAGAAGGTATCGGCCTTTGCCGGACGGAGCATATGTTCCTCGGTTCCGACCGCGTGCCGCTGGTGCGAAACATGATCCTTGCGGAGGACGACGCGACCCGCGACGAGGCGCTCGCCAGGCTTCTTCCGATGCAGCGCGCGGACTTCGTGGGCATATTCAAGGCGATGGGCGGCCGGCCGGTCACCATCAGGCTTATCGACCCGCCGCTGCATGAGTTCCTCCCGCCGCTTCTTGACCTCGAAATCGAGGTATTCAAGATCGAGTGCAGGGACCCCAACGACCCCATCCTGCCCGAGAAGCGCAGGCTGCTTTCAAAGGTCCACGAGATGCACGAGCAGAACCCGATGCTGGGCCTAAGGGGCTGCCGCCTGTCGATCTACTTCCCGGGAATCGTGAATATGCAGGTGGCCGCGATAATCGGCGCCGCGTGTGAGGTCAAGAAGTCGGGCACGGACGTCCACCCCGAGATTATGATCCCGCTCATCGGCACCGTCAACGAGCTCACCTATCTTAAGGACCAGCTAATCCCCATCGCCGAGAAGACAATGGAGGCCGAGGGGGTCACGGTCGATTATATGATCGGCACCATGATCGAGATTCCGCGCGCGGCGCTGACCGCCGACGAGATCGCCAAGGAAGCTCAGTTCTTCAGCTTCGGCACCAACGACCTCACTCAGATGGGCTACGGCATCTCCCGCGACGACGCCGGCAAGTTCCTGCCGGTCTACATCGACAAGCAGATTTTCAAGACCGACCCGACCGAGACCATCGACCAGAAGGGCATCGGCAGGATGATGAAGATCTGCGTGGACGATGCCAGGGCAGTCAATCCGAATATCAAGATCGGAATCTGCGGTGAGCACGGTGGTGAGCCGGAGAGCGTGAAGTTCTGCCACAGACTCGGCCTGAACTACGTATCCTGCTCCCCCCGCCGAATCCCCGTCGCCCGCCTCGCCGCCGCCCAGGCGGTTATCGAGGGGCAGGGGAAGGGCGTTGTAAGAGATAAGTAAGTCTGGCCTGATGGATTGATGGCCAGAGATAGATCGATGGCTAGCGGCTCCCGGCGGAACGTTCTGCTGGGGGCCCCAGAATTCAGGGTCTTGAAGGAGACTGTAGATGTTGAAAGTCGGAATATGCGGGTTTGGGTCACTGGGCCGCGCACATGCGGCAAACTTGGCGCAATTCGATAACGTGAGCCTTCAGGCTATATGCGATATAGAACTATCCGCGCTAAAGGCGCCGCTCGATCTGGCAGGCACCTCGAAACCTTTGGACGATAGCTGCCTGGCTCATTACACTGATATCCGGGACATGCTTGCTCGGGAGAACCTGGATATTGTCGTTGTGGCGACACCTACCGATTTGCATGCCCGACACAGTGTAATGGCGCTCGATGCGGGCTGCCATGTTTTTTGCGAAAAACCAATGGCACTGAGTGTCGAGGACTGCGAGAGCATGATTTCGGCGCGCGATAAGAATAATCGCCAGCTTATGATCGGTCAGTGCATCCGGTTCTGGCCGGAGTACAAGTATCTATATGACTGCATGCGCGACCGCCGATTTGGCGAGTTTTATTCGTTGGATATGGAGCGCGTGGGAGGCAAATGGAGTGGTTGGTTCGCTGACCCTAAGCGTTCGGGTGGGGCACTGTTCGATCTACATATACACGATGTAGACTGGGCCCGGATGGCGCTGGGTAAACCCGATGACCTTTTCGCCGCGGGCAGAGTCGGCGGGACTGGGGGGATCGATAATGTCACTGCTGTCTGGCAGTACAATAATGGGCCGGTCGTCACTATTCGGGGCAGCGCGATGAACGCATCCGGGTTCACGATGAGTTTTAGGGCGATGTTTGAGGATGCCACTGTAGATTATCGACTCACGGATGGTATACACGTCAGGCGATTTGGCAAAGAGGCCGAAGAAGTGATAGAGTTGACACACGAGTCCGCCTATGTCGGCGAGATGAGATACTTCATCGAGAGTGTTGCCGGCGAGCGAACCAACGAGGCATGCTCAGCCGAGAGCAGCCTGGATGGCATAGTGCTGGCAATGGCAGAAAAGGCGATCATAAGCAAATCAACAGAAAGGGGTTAGCTTGCAGTGAAAATAGGAGTTTTCCAGGGGCTAAGAAATAACGGGAAATGCTTTGAACAGGTGCGGCAATTCGGCCTGACAGTCTGTCAACTGGGAAGTGGCGGAGATATGTCTCTGGCGACCCGCGAGGTGGCGGAGAATGTAAAGTCCGACTCAGCCGCATCGGGAGTGAGTGTGTGCGCGCTGTGGGCGAATCTTCCCGGTCCTCACGAATGGAACTTTACGCAAGGACCGATTACGCTTGGGTTGGTCCCCGAGAAGTATCGTCGGCAGCGAATCGATGCGCTCAAGTTATGGGCCGATTTCGCGGTGTGGATCGGTGCGCCGGCGATAATTACCCACTGCGGTTTCATACCAGAAAATATGACCGATCCTGATTACCCGAAAGTGGTGGCTGCCATAAGAGAGGTGGCCCAACATTGCGAGAAGCTCGGCCTCGGCTTCTGGTTCGAGACCGGCCAGGAGACCCCGGTGGTGTTGCTTCGAACCATTGAGGATGTTGGAACGTCGAATCTGGGGATCAATCTCGACCCGGCGAACTTACTTATGTATGGCAAGGGCAATCCGATCGACTCTCTCGATGTCTTCGGCAAGTATGTGCGCAATATTCACGCAAAGGATGGCCTGTATCCGGTGGATGGCAGCAAGCTTGGCAAGGAGGTTCCAATCGGCGAAGGTCTCGTGCGATATCCTGAGTTTATCGCAAAGCTCAAGAGGATCGGCTTCACCGGGGAACTGATCATCGAGCGTGAGATCAGTGGTGAGCAGCAGAGCAAGGACATTCGAAAGGCCGTGGACAATCTTGGAGCCTGGTTGAGCATTCCCGCTTGAAGCGTCCTGTTGCATCGGTAGCACGCTGCCGATGCTGACACTGATGTAACCAGAATTGGGGTGGCGACCTGGGGTCGCCACCCCAATTGGCTCACTGTGCATCAACGTCAAGCCCATTCGTGCCGGACGCATCGTCAGCGTGCAATCATGTTGGAGCAGACCACCGGGCAGTTGATGAACTGTTTCTCATCCAAGACGACCAGGCCGCCGGTATGCAGGTACATCTTAATGACGTCCGGAGTCTTTAGGACCGTCCACGGCGCGATGTTGCGCTGGATTATGGTGAGGCGGCCAACCGGGGTGTATTCCGAATTGGACGTCGGAAAATCGGGCGGGCAGTTCTCTATTACCGGGTACTGATTTACCGGCTGAGGACCGACAAACACCGCGAAGCGCTGCGTGCCCGCGAGCTGGAATGCCGAGTTGCCCCACTTCTGCAACATCGGCGCGTAGTTGGCTCCCAAGTCAAATGCGAGCTGCATGGTGCCCGCGTCGGGAATGATCACCCGCTCGATGCTTATATACTTCGTGATGCTGTCGGCGCAGTAGACTTTCCAGAACGGCAGCACCACCGTCTTCTTCTTTATGTCTATGTCCTTGGCCTGGGGCACGACGTATTGGAACGGTGGATCGGCCGGGAATCCAAGTCGCCCAACCGCTATTATCGGAAAGTCCACTCTAATCTCGGTCTCCGTGTAATCCAGCTTGCCCGCAGCCTTGAGCGCGAGAATCTGTCCGATTGAGATGAGCGGGACTCTTGCCGACAGGTCAATCCATTTGACCTCGCGAACCCGCCAAATCCCGGAATAGAGGCTCTTGCCTGGAACCGTCTCGAATATCGGGCCCTGGCTCGCGGGTGGGTCGCATACAATGAACATGGCGGCCACTCCCGCGCCGTAGAACCCCCTTCTGAGGTCAGGGCTGAGCCGCAGGTGTTGGGTAGTGGCAAACCGGATGTCGCTGGTGTCGGTGCCGATATACCACACAGGTATCCCCGGGCCGGCCCAACCCTGCTGCAACTTGAAAGTCTGGCAGCCGTCCGGCACTGGATAGACGGCATGGCTTGCACCGGCACTCAGTGCCAGCAGGACAGCGAGCGCAAACAACATCATGGCATAACGTTTCATCTTATCATTCCTCCCTTGAGAATAGAAGTCTGAGGTCCGAGGTCTGAAGTCAGACTTGGCTCCCTGGTTGATTGCGAGAATGCACACCTCCTTTCCCTAGCGAGTGAGCAATATGTTACTGCGCCGTGACGAACTGGCGTTTTTTACCCGGACGTGGTCATACACCAAACACTCTGCGTCAAGACATGTCGCCTGGCTGTCGTATTATGTGCTTGCCTATTAGATATGGCCGCACGCGACTCAAGCAACAAAAAAGGGCCACCCGAAGGTGGCCCGATGATCGTTGTTTGACGCCTTATTTGACAGTCAGTTGCTACTTGGAGCGGTGCCTGCGCAGCACGGGGAGCAGACCGATGAGGCCCATCCCGCCCAACATAAGCGAACCGGCTTCCGGAACCGTCGGATTGATGTGCTTGGCGGTTACGAATATGCCGTCCTCCGGCTGGTTTGGGAACTGCCCGATTACGCTGTATTCGAATTGCGAGGTACCCGGGTTCCAATGGACGCGGTGGACGTTGTGAGTGAACTCACCCGTGATGATCGCGTCGCCCAGATACCCGGCGAACTCGCTGGTGTCGGCCTTGATTACGTTTGGCGTGTAGTTCGCGGCGTAGAAGCCTTCCACCGGGTCGCCGCTCGAACCAAGGTTAGCCGGCACGAAGCTCAGCATCTCCGCTCCCGGCACCGGAGCATTGGGGTTCAGCACAGTGACGGCCCCAGTGGTGGTGATCGCCCGGAGCAGGCCCGAGCCTTCGCTTGCCACTATGAGCTGGCCGCCATACGCGCCGAAAGTTATCGGGGCAACATCCAGTCCCTCGGTGTCCTCACCCACCGACGCCAGCAGGCTGACGCCGCCGAGGCTGTCTGCTCTGTAGACGTGTCCCGTGTTGGTGGTTATAAGCATGTCGAAGCCGAACGATCCCGTCGGATCGAACAAGATGCCTCGGACATGGCCCGCCAGGCCCGTCACGAACGGCGTTACAGTGGAGCCGTCGTGAGTGATGTGGGTGATGCCGGTTCCGGAGGCCACATAGATGTCGCGGCTCGCAAAGCCTCCCAGGCCCAGAGAGCTGGCTACGAAGTGTTCCGAAGCGGGGCTTGCCGCCAAGACCGCCGTCGGAGCAAAGAGTTGGACATTGCCGCCGTTCAGATCAGTCGAGTAAAGGACGTTTGCGCCGTCCCGCTGAACCGAGCCGACGAACATATCACCGGCATAGCTGATGCTGATCGTGCCACCGCTCATCAATGGGTGGGGATCGGTGAACACGCTAAAGTTTACCGCGGCTTGGGCGGAAACCCCTGCCGCGAGTAAGCATGCCGACACTCCGATTAAGGTCAATATTCGCGCTAGTTTCTTTTCTACACACATTGTTCTTACTCCTCCACGAGCTGCGTTGATCAGCTCTTACCTCTTAGGCCAATTATACCGTCCAGGCAGTTAGTTGTAAACCCGAATCGGGCAAGAAAATTACCAGTTTTCTTAAGGCGCGCACCGTTCCGGCGGAGCGCTGTCTCAGGCTCTCGGCATGGTATAATAGCGCGAGCAGCGACGCTAAGGAGGGCTAGTTGGAGTCCATTATCAAGGCTGTGACCCTGTGGGTCACGACGAACATTACCAACCTCGGATACTACGGGATCGTCATCATGATGGGCATCGAGAGCGCCTGCATACCCTTGCCCAGCGAGATCATCATGCCATTCGGCGGATACCTGGTCTACAAGGACCCGGCGCGGTTCAGCATCTGGTGGATGGGGGTCGCGGGCGCGCTGGGGTGTGTGTGGGGTTCGGTGGTCGCCTATTGGGCAGGCAAGTATGGCGGCAGGCCGTTTGTGATGAGATACGGCAGGTTCATACTGGTCCGCGAGAGAGACCTCGACAAGGCCGACGCCTGGTTCAAGCGACACGGCGACGCAGCGATCTTCTTCAGCAGGCTTTTGCCGGTGGTCCGGACGTTCATATCGTTCCCGGCGGGCATCTCGGGGATGCGCTTCGGGAGATTCATCATCTACACGTTCCTCGGCTCGCTGCCGTGGTGCCTCGCGCTGGCGTATTTGGGTAAGGTCTTGGGCGAACAGTGGGATACGCGCCTTAAGGGCTACTTCCATGGCGCGGACGCAGTGATCATCGCCGTCTTCGCGGTGCTGATCGCGCTGTATATCTGGCACCATATCAAGGGCGAGAGGGAGTATCAGGCGGCGAAGAGGGAATAGAAGGGAATTGCAGAATGATGATTGCAGAATGCAGAATGAAGGGACCTATCAATCATAGGTCAATCTGCATTCTGCATTCTGCAATTTGCAATGAAAACGGCGGGGGCGTCCGTGCCTCCGCCGTTCCTACGGGTTACTGCTTCTTTATCCCTTACCCGTATTGCGGCATCTCGGCTTCCCTGCCAAGGCCCGCAATAACTTCGTCCGTTAGACTCGCGTTAAACTCGTCCCACTTGGCGCGGCTCCAGACTTCGACTTTGTCGGTCAGCCCGACCACCCATACGCTCTCGCCGCTCTTGATCCCGGCATGGGACATAAGCATCGACGGAATGGCCACGCGCCCCTGCCTGTCGGGCGCGCACTCGCAAGCCGCCCCCAGGAAGTATCGCTCCAGCTTGATTCCCCGATCGTCCAAGAGCGATTTCGGCGTCAGTTTCTGTTGAACAGTCGACCACGTCCGCTCGGGGAATATCCACAGGCAGCCGTGCAGGCCTCTGGTCATCACGAACTTCTCCCCCAGTTTCTGTCGGAAGCGAGCCGGGATGACCGTGCGTCCCTTATCATCTACGGAATGCTCGTATGCTCCTGAGAACAAATCAGATTGAGTCCTTAATCTTGAATCTTATCGGCTGCTTACGGGAGGGGCGTCTGACCAGTTCGGCATGCGCGAGTCTGCCGAAGTCGCGCTCATCCGCCGCCAGCAGCGACCGCACGAACTCCTTGTTGTTGGGCGCGGCGGCCTCGGCGGTGCACCTAGCGCAGTAGCTGCGGGAGATCAGCACCGAGCCTTCCTCGTCCGTCAGCTTGACCACCATGTTGGGGAACGGCTCTCGCTTGCCGCATATGTTGCAGTGCGGTATGCTGAGAAGCCTGCTTCCCGTATCGCGGCTGAGTTCCTCTACTATCCGGCAGATGAGATCGTCAAACGAACGCTGCGTAACCACGAACGCGTAGTTGCGCTTCAATATGTCCTCGATCTCATCCAGAACGCCGGAGTGGGAATCATCCGCCTGCACTGCGTAGCTCACCAGCTTCCCCTTGCAGAGCTGGCGCACCTGAATATGAGACTGCAAGTCCGCGAACAGTTTCCCGATCTCCGCTGCCTCCTCAGGCGAGCGTGTCTCGACCAGGTAGACGGCGCTCAGCCCGCTCGGCTGCTGATCAACGCATATCTCACTGACTATATCCATTGATTCACCGCGTTTAGGCATCTGGACGACTCCTTTAGGGCTGCAATGTCCTGATTTACCACTATCTACCACTATCTACCCAGAGATTATAGTGTAAGCATCCAAGCCAGTCAAGTACTCTCGGAAGATTTTTCGCAACTTTTTTGTCACAAGCTCGCGTTGAGCTTGTGGTGGAAAGTGGTAAGCGGGCAACATGCGACAGACGGAAAGGGATGACAAGATTACAGCGCCCGCGTGAAAGCCGGCACGGCATCACGCTATATATGGGCACTACCTTCTTTCGTGACTTGAAAGCTACCGCGGATGTCCGACGCCCCGGTTCCGCGGCAAGCCTATTAAACAAAATGCGGCGAGTCATGTATAATAGATGCATGAGCGATCAGCGAACAGCATTTCACCCGGCGAGTCTCGCGCGGGCGCTTCGTAATGGGTTCAGGGCCGCTTACGATCACTTGGGATATGTCGTCTTTGTGAGCCTGGGTTCGTTTATTATGTTTGTCGGAATTCAGAGCCTGGTTGCGCTGGCTGTGGGGCACGGGCTGGGGTCGGTGTGGTTCATCACTCTTGCGCCCGGCGCGCTGTTTGTCTATCTCTTCGCGGTCGGCGTTTACTACTATGTGAACAAAATTGTCTTCCACGAGCATCCCGTGGTCGCGGACATGTGGGTGGGGATCAAAAGGCTCGTGCGGCCCGCGTTGGGGATGTTCGTGGTCGATTTCGTCATTACGGCGGTCCTGGTGGGCGACACGGTGTTCTTCGCGATGATGAGCAGACGTGAGCTGGCGATGCTGGCGCCGGCATTTCTGTGCTTCTATCTGACGCTGGTATGGATGATGATGACGATGTATCACCTGCCGCTGTTGATAGCGCAAGAGAAGATGGAATCCGGCCCGAGGGCATGGTTGATCCTCAGGAAATCGTTCCTGCTGATGGCCGATAACCCCGGCTTTACAGTCGGGCTCTTTCTTGTTATAATCGCGTTTGCCGTGGTGTGCGCGATTCCGGTGTTGATTGGGATCGCGCTGCTGGGCCTCGGAGCCACCGCGTTTGTCCTCACTCACACCCTGCGCGAACTCTTCACAAAGTACGGCATCGTTGAAGAGGAATCCGAACTGGTGGAAGATGGGCCCTGGAGCCTGCCTGAATCCTGGCGCAGGCGCGATGCTCGTGATGACACTGTTCACGAAGAGATGAAAGGTACGGAACAACATGGCTGATGTAACTTGCCTGGGGATCCTCGTCGCGGACGTTGTGGGCATGCCGGTGGATGTGATGCCGGAGCGCGGCAAGCTGTCGCTTGTTGATCGGATGGAACTTCACGGCGGCGGATGCGCCCACAACACAGGCATCGACCTCGCGAAGATCGGCATAAAGACCGCCGTTATCGGCAAAGTCGGCAGCGACGGTTTCGGCGACTTCATGGTCAACTCACTCGAAAAGAACGGCATCGATTGCCGGGGAGTCGCGAAGGATAAGGAAGCGGCCACTTCGGCCACGATGGTGATGGTTCACGGCGACGGCGAGCGCAGTTTCATTCACTACATTGGGGCAAACGCGACGCTGACCGAGGCCGACATCGATTTTGAGATCGTCAAGGGTTCGAAGATACTTCACGTCGCGGGTGCGCTGCTGATGCCGGCATTCGATGGGGAGCCGACAGCAAGGGTGTTCAAGAAAGCCAGGGAGATGGGGGTCACGACCACTCTGGATACTGCCTGGGACTCTCGGGGCAACTGGATGAAGCTCCTGGAGCCGTGCCTGCCTAACGTGGACTATGCGGTACCAAGCATCGAGGAGGCGCGGATGGTTACCGGCCGGCACGAGCCTTCCGACGTGGCCAAGGTGTTGTTGGACAAGGGCGTGGGGGTTGTCGCGCTCAAGATGGGGAGCGAAGGCTGCTACATCAGGAGCGCCGATACCGAACTACGTATTCCCATATACAAGGTAAACGCGTTCGACGCGACAGGGGCGGGCGACGCGTTCGCGGCGGGCTTCCTGGCGGGGCTGGTGAACGGTTGGGACCTGGAGCGCACGGGTAAGTTTGCGAATGCTACGGGGGCGTTCTGCGTGACGGCCCTGGGGGCGACTACCGGCATCAGGAGCCAGGGGGTTATAGAGGAGTTCATCTACATTCAGGAGAATAGCTGCGCCACGTCGCCGAACGGCTGTGGGTGAAGCCCCAAGTTATAGCGGCAGTTTGGCCGTTACGGCGCGAAGTGGGAACGGAGAGGTGAGAAGGTAAGCAAGACAGGTATGTTAGCTGTGGTTGAAGTAACACTGAGAGAGATAGACAGGGATAGCTGGGAAGAATGTATGAACCTCACTCTGCGTATGGAGCAGGGTGGGTTGATGGCGCCGAACTCGTATCGGACTTTCGAGTTCAAGGCTGAGCCCACGTTCGTTCAGGTCGGCATATACAATGGCGATGTGATGGTGGGATACGCGATGTACGGCATCGACCCGGACGACGGGAAGTATTGGATATTCCGTCTGATGATTGACATGGCGCACCAGGGTCGCGGTTACGGTAAGGCGGCCCTGCGTGAGATTATAAGGACGCTGAGCGAGCGCTCGGACTGCGACGAGATCTACACAGGCTACCGTCCCGAGAACTTCGTGGCAGCGGCCCTCTACGGCAGTCTGAATTTTGCCAGGACCGGCCAGATGCTGTGCGGGGAGTATATCGCCAAGCTGGTGGTCAATAACGGGGCCGTGAAGCCGGAGAGTTAGGCGGCGAGTTCGTTCAATGGCTGATTACAAGGGCATCCACTTCATTGTTGATGATAAGGGTCGCAAGAAGGCCGTAATATTCCCCCGCATAAGGTGCACAAACCCCTCATCCTTGTCATTCTGAGCCGAAGGCGAAGAATCTGCTTTGGAGGCTTAGACTATCACGAAGGGCTCGGTTCAAAGCGGATCCTTCGTTCCTCAGGATGACATGGACGAAAGCTGCGTTGCTTCGATTCCAAAGGGGCCGAATCCCTTTCGGGCTCCTCCCTGATTTCGTGTTTTCGCCCTTTCGGGCTTTCGCGATGAAACTCCCTTCCCTTCTGTTCCCTCCTTCTCCCCCTGTGTTATAATGTCACGTCGGAAACACGGCATATCATATACGAACGGAACCTTCGACTAATGCTTAGCTGTGAACTCAGAACCAAGTACCTGAAATTCTTCGAAAGCAAGGGGCATCTGATCCACCCCAGCGACTCACTGGTGCCGGATGACCCGAGCTTGCTGTATACCTCGGCGGGGATGGTGCAATTCAAGCCGTATTTCGTCGGCGACCGCGTGCCGCCGTGCCCGAGGATTGTCACGTCTCAGAAGTGTATGCGGACCGACGACATCGACGAGGTCGGCGACGCGGTTCATCACACGTTCTTCGAAATGCTCGGTAACTTCAGCTTCGGTGACTACTTCAAGCGCGACGCGATCATCTGGGCGTGGGAGTTCCTTACCGAAATCCTGAAGCTCGATCCCAATAACCTTTGGACCAGCATATACATAGACGATGACGAGGCCTACGATGTTTGGGTCAAGGAGGTCGGATTCCCGGCGGAGAGGATAGTGCGGCTGGGCGAGGATAAGAACTACTGGCCAGCCGACGCTCCGAGCAAGGGGCCGAACGGGCCGTGCGGGCCGTGCAATGAGATATTCCTCGATATGACCCCCGAGAAAGGCAGGCCGGAGGACGCGGCGTGGTCCATCGCGCACGATTCCAACAGGTTCGTCGAAATATGGAACCTGGTCTTCCAGCAGTTCGACCGCCAGGAGGACGGCACGCTCAAGCCTCTGCCGACGAAGAATATTGATACCGGCATGGGCCTGGAGCGGACTATAGCCGTGCTCAACGGCGCTCCGAGCGACTACGAGACCGATCTGTTTATGCCGATTATTCAACGCATCGAGTTGCTGTCAGGTGTGGCTTACGGTTCCAGCGAAGAGGCGACAAAGTCGATGAGGGTGATTGCCGACCACATCCGCTCGGCCGTGTTTGTGATCGCCGACGGGGTGATGCCGTCCAATGTTGGGCGCGGCTACGTGCTCCGCAGGCTGATCAGGAACGCGGTCGTCCGGGGCCGCAATATCGGGCTTACGAAGAACTTCCTGACCACGCTTGCGCCTGTTGTGCCCGAGATTATGGGTGAAGTCTATCACGAGGTCGTGGACCGGCAAGGGTATGTCGAGAAGGTCATCGGCAGCGAGGAAGAGAAGTTCCGCCGGACACTCGAGAGCGGCCTGCAGAGGCTGGAGGACCAGATTGAGCTGGCGGCATCGTCGGAAGAGAAGAAGCTGGATGGCGAGGCCGCGTTCACGCTGTACGATACATACGGCTTCCCGCTGGAGTTGACGAGAGAGATCGCGGCGGAGAAGGGCATATCGGTCGATATCGAGGGCTTCGAGGCCGCCATGGACGAGCAGCGCAGGCGGGCCAAGGAATCGAGCGATTTTGGGGCCGTCATGCTCGCGGGAGGCAGTGCGGCTCTGCTTGAACTGGAAAAGACCGTTGAGGCCACACAGTTCGTCGGTTATGAGGAAGACACAGCCGATGCCACGGTGCTGGCGATTGTGATAGGCGATGAGCTCGTCTCGACCGCCGGTCAGGGGCATGAGGTCGATCTCGTGCTGGACGTAACGCCATTTTACGCCGAATCCGGCGGTCAGGTCGGAGATACCGGCTCGGTCACGTCGGACGGGGCCGCGATAGAGGTGCTGGACACGGTCAAGGCGTCGCACTTCTTCTTCCATAAGGGCCGGGTTAGATCAGGCACGATTTCTGTGGGCGATACGGTGCGGGCCGTGGTCGACAAAAAGCGCAGGATGGCCATCGCGCGCAACCACACGGCCACCCACCTCCTGCACGCCGCGCTGCACGGTGTATTGGGCGAGCACGCTCTTCAGAAGGGATCGGTGGTCGATCCGGACAGGCTCAGGTTCGACTTCTCGCACTTCCAGGCGGTCACCCCCGATGAGATGCGGCGGATAGAGGACCGGGTCAACGAGCTCATCCTCGATGACCTCCAGGCGAATACGGTGATCGCCAGCCTTGAAGATGCCCGCAAGATGGGCGCGACCGCGCTGTTCGGCGAGAAATACGGCAATGAAGTTCGCGTCGTGAGGATGGGGGATGTCTCGGTCGAGCTGTGCGGCGGGACTCATCTCTGCCACAGTTCGCAGGTCGGATTGTTCAAGCTGGTGAGCGAGTCGAGCGTCGGCGCGGGGCTTCGCAGGATCGAGGCCGTGACGGGTGAGGCGGCGGTCAAGTTCGTTCACGATCTCGAAAATCAGGTGAGGAGCACCGCCGATGCGCTGGGCGCGTCGGTGGCGGAGGTCGTATCGGCGGCTGAGAGAACCGCTCAGGCCCTTCGCGAGACCCAGCGGGAGATGGACAAGTTAAAGGCCAAAGGCGCGGCCGAGCAGGCAGGCGACCTGGTTGAATCCGCTCAGGAAGCCGGGGGGGTCAAGTTCGTGACCGCCTCGGTCCCGACCGTCGACGTGCCGACGCTTCAAAAGCTCGCGGACGGCGTCGCGGACAAGCTCAGATCGGGGGTTGTGGTGCTGGCGGGCGTATCGGACGGCAAGGTGCTTTTCATCGGCAAGGTCACGCCGGACCTCGTCGGCAGGGGCTTCCACGCAGGGAACACGCTGCGAGAAGTCGCCAGGATCGCCGGCGGCGGAGGGGGCGGCAAGCCCGAGTTCGCCCAGGCCGGCGGCAAGGACGCCTCGAAAGTCGATGAGGCGCTGGCGAAGGCGGCTGAGATTATAAGGGCGCAGGCGAGTTGATCGGGGATCGGGAACAGGGAACAGGGAACAGGGAACAGAAGGGAGGGCCCGGATTGCAGACTCGGCCCAACGTACCTATGATGGGTGGCGATCTCCAAATCGCCACCCCAAAGCCAATCCGGGATTTCCAAATCCCTCCCTTCCCTTTCGCGCTTTCGCTCTTTCGCGTTTTCGCGATTCTTCTCCTTCTGCTGGCGTGCCTCCCCGCAAACGCGGCTGATTCCACGAAGCTGATAGTTGTAGTTGCCAATCGCCTGCTCCTTTCGGACATCGATGATCCTTCTCTTCCTACAATTCACAAGATAGTTCAAGAAGGCCGTGTCGGCCTTATCAGCCCGAACTGTGCTGGGGCCAAAACCGAGGGGTCGGTCCTGCTCACGGCCGGGGCCGGTGTCGGCTGCCGGGGCGGCGGGTTCGTGGATGATGTTTACGGCGCGGGTGAAGTCCTGCCTTCCGGCCTGACAGCGGCGGACGAATATGCCACACGGACCGGGTACGCCGCCGGCGACTCTTCGGGAGTGTTTCTGGCGCTGCCGCTCGCACAAAGGGCGAACGTGGATATCGCCGGAGTCAGGCTCGGAGCACTCGCGGATGCCCTGCACAAGGCCGGAAAGAAGACCGCCTCGGTCGGCTGTCCTGGAGGCCGGGAGTCCGGGAGTCCGGCAGTCCGACAGATCGGGAATCCGGCTGTGCTCGCGATGGATTCCAGGGGCCAAATCGACTACGCCGACTTTCGATTCGTGCCCGCGAAGGGCGATAGTTGCGGGCTGCTGTCGGACGTGAACTTGCTGAGCAGGCGTGTGAGTCTTGCGTTAGAGCGGGCGGACTATGTGATTGTTGATTTCGGCGACACGACCAGCCTTGACAATATGAAGGTTTCGTTGTCCGATAAGGCTTACACGGCGCATCGGGAGGCGGCGCTGCGCGGGCTGGATCGGCTGCTGAAGAATTTGCTTGCGGATTCGGGTGTCGGGCTGGTGCTGGTGTCGTTCAGCCCACCTTCCCCGGATGAGTGGAACCGCCTTACTCCTATCGTGATATCGACCCGCGACACGAAGCCCGGCCTCCTCACGTCCCTCACAACGCGCACGCGGGGCCTTATTGCGGCGAGTGACTTCGCGCCGACAATACTCGGGATGATGGGCGTGTCGGTGGACCAGAGCATGCTCGGGCAAAAGGCTGCGGGAGCGTCGGGAACGAGCGAGCTTGCTTCGCTGCATGTCATGGAGAAACGAGTAGTCGCAAATGAGTCGCTCGTGTGGCCGATACTCCTGTTTCTTGCGTTCACGGGCGCGCTGGCGTTCTTCGTGACGAGCGTGCTGGTGGCGTTCTCGCTGCCGATCTCGCGCAAGATATCCGGGTTGCTGAAGGCGTGCCTGATGATCGGGGCTGCGTCGCCTCTGGCCATGCTTCTTGCTGTAATTGCACCGGCTGGGGTCGTGGGATATGCCTCGGGGCTGGGTGTTTCGCTCGTGGTTCTCGTGCCGGGGGCGCTGGCGATTGGTTGGCTGCTTTCGAGGGTAGGATCATCCATCTCTCTTCCCGTGCGGGTGGTCTATGCCGTGACAGTCGTCGTGCTGATGTTTGATGCCGCGCTGGGATGCCCGCTGTGTAAGTTCTCATTACCGAGCTCATATCAGATAACGGCGATGCGGTTCTACGGAATTGGCAACGAATATGCAGGCATTCTGATAGCAATGTCGGCGGCGGCCTGCCTGTTCGCCGATTTACGTGTGCGGAAATGGGCGGTCGTATTGGTCGGTGCGCTGGTGGTGAGCGTACTCGGGGTGGGGAGCCTGGGGGCGAACTATGGCGCGACCATCGCGGCGATTGTCACGTTCGGACTGCTGGGGACGGCGATTTGGCGCGGCGGGTTCGGCACGCGGCACGTCGCGGCGTGGCTCGTGATCGCGTTTGCTCTGGTGGCCGGGCTTGCGTTTGTGGATTTGAAGATGGCGGGGGCCGCGGCGTCGCATGCCGGGCGGGCGACAGGGCTTGCCGAAAAGATCGGAGCGGGCTATTTGTTTGAACTGGTGTCCAGGAAGATGATGCTTAACATCCGCCTGGCGGGGACTAAGCAATCGATCTGGGTGACCATGTCGTTTATGCCGTTCCTTGCGCTGTGGTTCTGGGGCGTTCAGGCGAAAGTACTGAAGACGCTCGGCAAGGACCCCTCGCTCGTGGCTGGCCTCAAAGCCTCGCTGATCGGCGCGGCGGTCGCGTTTCTGTTCAATGACTCGGGCGTCGTGATGGCGAGCATAATGATAGCCATGACGGTGCTTGTGCTGGTATACTCATTGCTGGAGAGGCCGGAGGGTGGGGCGTGCCGAGAATAGTGGCGCTCGATGTCGGTGACGCCACCATTGGCGTCGCCGCCGCCGATGAACTTAAGATCACAGTGAACCCCATCCGCACTATTCGGCGTAGTAAGAGTGTGAAGACTGATCTGCGTGAGGTGGAGGCGATGCTGCAAGAGCTTGACGCGGCGACGGTCGTGGTCGGCCTGCCGTTGGGCCCGGAGGGTGAAGAGGGGCCCCAGGCGCTGAAGGTCAGGGATTTTGTCGAGCGGCTGGCCAGGCGGGTCAAGGTTCCGGTCGAGACCTGGGACGAACGGTTCAGCACCGTCGATGCGGAGGATATCCTGCTCAGGCTGGATGTCTCCCGAGCGAAGAGGCGCGAGATAATCGACCAGGTGGCGGCGGTGGTGATATTGGAGAGCTATCTAGGGGAGAAGGGATTGCAGAATGTAGATTGCAGAATGCAGAATGAAGGGACCTCTCAATTATAGGTCAATCTGCATTATTCCTTCTCCTTTCGCGATTCAAGGAACTGATGAAGAAAGTCCTTTCGACCACAAGATGGTATATCGCGACGCTGGCGGGGGTGCTGGTGATGATCGCGCTGGTGCTGGCGATGGGGTCGCGACCGGTGTCGGGTGACCGCACGCCGGTGCGCGTCGTCATTGCCAAGGGCGCGACCGCCTCGGATATCGCGCAGGTCTTGAGCGAGAGCGGCGTGCTGCGGAGCCCGTTCGTGTTTCGGCTGTCGTGCCGGATGAACGGTTCGGGCAACAAGCTCAAGCCGGGAGTGTTTGAGTTGAACCGGGCGATGAGCGTTCCGGTGATAATCGACAAACTCGTGAATGGAGAATCGCTGGAGCTTTGGGTTACGCTGCCGGAGGGGTTCACGGTGCGCCAGGTCGCGGATGAGCTTGCCTCGAAGCAGCTTGCCGACGGCGACACATTCACCCGCCTTGCGATGAGCGAAGGCTACGATTTCACGGAGTATAGATTCATCAACGGCGAGAACCTGGAGGGGTATCTCTTTCCCGACACATACCTGGTCGGGCGCGAAATGGACCCTGAAGCCATCATAAAGAAAATGCTCGATACGTTCGGCAAGAAAGTGGCTGGTCCGCTGCGGCCCAGGATCACGGAAGTGAGCAAAGCGCGCTTCGGGTTGAATGAATACTCTTTCGCGGAGGGCTTGCACCGGATACTGACTATGGCGTCGCTTGTGGAGCGGGAGGCGAAGATTCCCAAGGACAGGCCGCTGATCGCCGCCGTGCTGTGGAACCGCCTAGACAAGAATATGAAGCTGGAGGTCTGCGCGACTGTCAGCTATCGACCCGGCGAGAGCACTAATAATAAGAGCAAGGTCTACTTGTCTGACCTCCAGGTTGATTCGCCATACAATACATATGTTCACGCCGGTCTGCCGCCCGCGCCGATCTGCAATCCGGGGCTGGCTTCGATAAAGGCTGTGCTTAATCCCGCGAACTCAGACTACTTATTTTACGTCGCCAGGGCCGACGGCAGCCACGCGTTTTCCAGAACGTTCCAGGAGCATTTGGCCGCGAAGCGTAGGGAACAGGGAACAGGGAACAGGGAATAGAAGGGAAGGGAATTCTCATCGCGAAAGCCCGAAATCCCGAAAACCCGAAAAGGGGCAGAGGGTTGAGTCCACGGAGGGGGACTTTGTGTAGTTGTAGCCGTGGTTTTAACCGCAGGGGTACCATTTGATGAGTGAGTTCTTGGAGAGGTTCCGGCCGGATATGTGCGCGGGGAGCGTGGGTGAGATCGATGTCGCGGCGTTGAAGCTGGCCGGGTATGAGGCCCTGATGCTGGATTTGGACAACACCTTGCTGCCGTGGCAGAGCAGCGAGGTGCCGGAGTCGTCGAAGAATTGGATCGAGCAGGCTAAGGGTCTGGGAATGAAGTTGTGCATCGTGTCCAACACTCATAACCCGAGGCGGCTCGCCAAGATTGCCGGTGAGCTTAATATCGCGTTCCTGCCGCGTGCGCTGAAGCCCCGAGCATATGGTTTCGAGAAGGCGGGAAAGATGCTCGGCTGCCCGCTCGAGCGCGCGGTAGTAGTGGGCGACCAGATTCTTACCGATATATTGGGTGGAAATCTGGCGGGGATGCATACGATTCTGGTCAGGCCGATGCACCGGAGGGAGTTCGTGGGCACAAAGATCAGCCGACTTATAGAGCGTGGAATACTGGCGCTATTGGGAACAAACTCGGGACGCGATAAGTCAGAAGTACAGGATACCAAGTGAACGTGCTCGGCAGTACTCAAATATTGGGGGTGTTTGGGCACCCGGTATCGCACAGCCTGTCGCCGGTGATGCACAATGCGGCGATAAAGGCTTTGGACCTTGATTACGTGTATGTGCCGTTTCACGTGCTGCCGGAGGACCTGGGAAAGGCCGTCGAAGGCATTCGGGGCCTCGGGATCGCGGGGGTGAACGTCACGATCCCGCACAAGGAGCGAGTCATCGAGTATCTCGACGAAGTGAGCGAGAACGCGATGCGGATAGGCTCCGTGAACACCGTCGTGAACAGGGACGGACGCCTGATCGGGGATTCGACCGATGGTGCGGGTTTCCTGAAGTCGGCGGAAGAGTCCTGGGGCAGGATAGGCGGCAAGGCCCTGATTCTCGGGGCGGGTGGATCGGCGAAAGCGGTCGCATTCGCGCTCGCGCAAAATGGTTGCGAGGTCGTGATTGCGAACAGGACTCACAGGCGGGCCGAGGAGCTTGCAGAGGGTTTGAGAGCGGCCTTCGGTAGTAACTCATCGAAGGTTATCGAGATGCGAGGGGAAGTAATTGCCGACGAGATTGGTGGGATTGATCTGCTGGTCAATACCACATCGGTGGGTATGAGTCCGAAAACGGGCGACATACCGCTGCCCCCCCATCTGCTGCACGCGGGACTTAAGGTCTATGACCTGGTCTATAACCCTCTCAAGACGCGACTTATCAAGGAAGCTGAGTCCAGGGGCGCTAAGACAATGACCGGCATCAAGATGCTTGTCTACCAGGGTGCCCTCTCATTTGAAATGTGGACGGGGCAACAGCCCGATGTTAGAGTGATGGAAAGTGTAGTTGCCGAGGCACTTGGCGAGATCGCACAATCCTTCGTTCGTCCGGATTTGCAATCCGGGACGGAGGGGCAATCTGGGGATCTGTGATCCCCTCGCACGAACGTAGGGATTTCAAATCCCGAGATTGCCGGGGAGGGCCCGGATTGCAAATCCGGCCCAACAGAGCACGGCATTGAGGTGTGGATACGATGGCAGTGGCTAGAAAAGATTTGGGTGAGGCGCTGGCTGCGAAAGGCAAGATTACCGCTGAACAGCTTGCCGAAGCACGCGATGTGCAGCGCAGCGCGCCCGGTGATATAGGACGGATTATTGCGGATTTGGGGTTTACCGACGAGAAAGCCGTAACGGAGGCGCGCGCCGAGGTTATGGGCATTCCATTTGTCGATCTGAACACCCAAAGGATTGACGCGAGCGCGGTGAATTCCATTCCGGAGCACCTAGCCAAGCGGCACAAGGTCCTGCCGATAGGCAAGCAGGGCAATATGCTCCTGGTGGCCGTGGTGAACCCGAACGACCCAGTCGCGGTCCAAGACATCAGGCTTGCCAGCGGCGCTCAGCAGATTAAGATGGCGATGGCGACCGAGGACGACCTGATGGACGCCATCGACCGCCTGTATAAGACCGGCGGAAGCTCAGGCAACGAGGTCGTTCCCATGGGCGATACCAGCACGCCCACTGTGGTCGGAGGCGGCGGAGCGGGCGGCTCCGCGGGGCTGTCGGCCGACATCAGGCAGGCAATCGCGGGCTATGGGGCGCGCGAAGAGATCGCCGAAGACGATACGGAGAGCATGACGAAGGTCTCGGAAGAGGCCCCGATTATCCGTATCGCCTATACGATCATTCAGAGAGCCATCGCGGACGACGCCAGTGACATCCACATCGAGCCGGACCGCAGGGGCGTCAGAGTGCGCTACCGAATCGACGGCGTTCTCCACGAAGTCATGCCGCTGCCGAAGTACATCGATAAGCCACTGATCTCAAGATTCAAGATTATGGCCGATATGAACATCGCCGAGCGGCGTGTTCCCCAGGACGGCCGTATCCCGATTCGCTGGGACAACAAGGACTACGACCTTCGTGTTTCGTGTCTGCCCACGGTCCATGGCGAAAAGATCGTTATGAGAATCCTCGATAAGAGCAACGTTCTTATCGGTTTGAACAGGTTGGGCTTCGCCTCCGAGGTCCAGGCCCAGGTCGAGGAACTCACGGCTCAGCCGAACGGTATGTTCCTGACCACGGGACCGACCGGAAGCGGAAAGACCACCACTCTGTATTCAGTCCTCCACAAACTCAACTCCGTCGAAAAGAACATCATCACCATCGAAGACCCGGTCGAGTACCAGCTCAGCGGTATCTCGCAGGTGCAGGTGCACAAGAAGGCGGGCTTGACGTTCGCGAGCGCTATGAGGAGCTTCCTGCGGCAGGACCCGGATATCATCATGGTCGGTGAAATGAGAGACCTCGAAACCGCCGAGATCGGCGTAGAGGCGTCGCTCACCGGTCACCTTGTTCTTTCGACCCTTCACACGAACGACGCGCCCAGCGCCGTTATCCGTCTGGTCGATATGGGCGTGGAACCGTATCTGATCTCGGCGACGGTTATCGCGTGCCTTGCTCAGAGGCTCGCTCGAAAGGTATGCCAGAACTGCAAGACACCGTATCAGGTGCCGGCAAGTGAGCTCCGGAGATTCGGTTTCAAGCACAAAGACCCGAACGAGGCGATCACCCTGCACAAGGGCGAGGGCTGCGAAATCTGCAAGTTCACCGGCTACAAGGGCCGAATCGGCATCTACGAACTGCTGCGTATCAACGACGAAATCCGCGAGCTGATGGTGCGCCGCGCGCCTCTGGCTGACCTCAGGGAAGCGGGCAAGGCGAATGGAATGCACGAACTCAAGGAAGATGGCCTGGACAAGGTGCTGGCGGGCGTTACGACGCCGGAAGAGGTCATGAGAGTCGTATTTACGGCGGGTAGCTAACATTGACATCAGAAAACGTGAAGCAGGCGGCGCGTGCCATGAGCGCACAGAAGACGGGCGCACCGGTACCGCTCGACCAGACGCATATCGATGACTTGTTGAGGGATATGGTCCAGAGAGGAGCCTCCGACCTGCACATGTGTACGGGTGTTCCTCCGGTGATTCGCCTGGATGGACAACTCATTCCGCTCAACTACGCGAAGCTCGACGCGAACACTATCCAGAGGATGGTCTACGATGTCCTGAGCGACATTCAGATTCAGCGGTTCGAGCAGGAATGGGAGCTCGATTTTTCGTATACGCTGCTGAAGACCTCACGATTCCGCGTTAATCTCTTCAGGGACAAGGGCGCCATCGCGGCCGCGTTCCGGTTGATCCCCATAAAGGTTCCTACCATTAAGGAGCTTGGGCTGCCGCTGGTGCTCGAGACGATCACTAGGCGGCCGAGGGGCCTGGTATTGGTGACAGGGCCGACCGGCTCCGGCAAGTCCACGACTCAGGCGGCGATGATCAACCAGATCAACAATGAGCGCAGCGCGCATATCATCACCGTCGAGGACCCTATAGAGTATCTACACCAGCACCGCTACAGCATAATCAACCAGCGCGAGCTGGGCCAGGACACCAAGGAGTTCGCCAGGGCGCTTCGGGCTGCTCTGCGTGAGGACCCGGATGTCATATTGGTCGGTGAGATGCGAGACCTCGAAACGATCTCGCTGGCTATCACCGCCGCCGAGACCGGCCACCTGGTGCTGGCGACGCTGCATACCAATAGTGCCTCGCAGACCGTGGACAGGATGGTGGATGCGTTTCCGCCACAGCAGCAGGAGCAGATCAGGCTGATGCTGTCGAACAGTCTCGAAGCTGTCTTGTGCCAGCAGCTTCTGCCAAGGGTCGGCAAGCCGGGGCGAGTCTGCGCTATGGAAATAATGGTTGCCACCTCCGCGATCAGAAATCTGATCCGGGAGGCCAAGACTCATCAGATCACATCGGTAATTCAGACAAGCGCAAGCGCCGGGATGACCACGATGGATCAGAATATATGCGACCTTTACAAGAAGGGCGTTGTCAGTTACGATGATGCCATGGCCGTGGCTATGAACCAGGACGAACTCAGGAATTTGCTCGGCGCCACTGGCGCGCCCACGGGCGCACCGCTGAACTTCCGGTAGTCCTCTCCGTTCGTCCGGATTTGCAATCCGGGACGGAAAGGGCAATCTGGGGATTTGCAATCCCTTTGAGCGAGACGTAAGGTTAACGGGATTTCAAATCCCGAGGTTGCCGGGGAGGTCCCGGAATGCAAATCCGGACCAACACGGCAATCGGTCCCGGATTGCAAATCCGGACCAACAAGATGAATTTCAGGTAGGTGATCAAGATGCCTAACTATTCATATACGATACGCGATGCGACCGGGGCGGTGATTCCCGGCAGTTCCGAGGCGGAGAATGAGGACATCCTTCGCAGGCGGTTGACCGAACAGGGATTCACCGTTGTCGATGTCAAGCAGATTAAGAGCACGCAGAAGAAGGTCGGCGGCGGATTTGGCGGCGTTAAGAAGACCGAACTGTCGGTTATGTGCCGCCAGTTCTCCACGATGATCGACGCTGGTGTGAACCTGGTGCGGTGCTTGAACGTTCTGGCGGAACAGGCCACGAGCCCCAAGCTGAAGGCTATCCTGACCGACGTTCAGAATGAGGTCGAAGGCGGCGCGACGCTGACGCGGTCGCTCGAGAAATACCCTCACATATTCGACAGGCTGTTCCTCGGTCTTGTGAACGCGGGCGAGATCGGTGGCGCGCTCGAAGAGAGCTTGCAGAGGTTGTCTCAGTTCCTCGAAAAGGACGTCGAACTGCGGCGCAAGGTCAAGGCGGCTATGACCTACCCGGTTATGATCCTGGGTTTCGCGGGCATCGTCGTTATCGGCCTTATGACCTTGATCCTGCCGAAGTTCATGGTCATGTTCAAGGACCTGGGGATTCAGGACCTGCCTTTGATGACTGCCATCGTCAAGGGCACGAGCGACTTCATGCTGGCCAAGTGGTATGTAATGATCCTCGGCTTCGTGGGCTTCATCGTGGCCTTAAGGTTGCTTGGAAAGACGAAAATGGGTCGACGCTCGCTCGACATAGTGAAGCTCAAGGCGCCGGTGTTCGGCAAGCTCAATCACAAGGTCGCCCTGGCAAGGTTCGCGCGAACTCTGGCCACGCTGCTTTCGAGCGGTGTCGCTATCTTGCAGGCGATGGAGACTGTTGCGGGAACGGTGTCGAACGACGTTATATCGGATGCGATTCTGGAGGCGAGAGCGAGGATCAGAGAAGGCGACCGGATCGCGGAGCCGCTCGCGAAGAGCAATTTGTTCCCTCCTATGGTGGTGCAGATGATCTCAATTGGCGAGGAGTCGGGTTCGTTGGACCCGATGCTCAGCAAGGTCGCGGACTTCTATGAAGACGAAGTTGAATCGGCGCTGTCGAGTCTTACGGCGGCCATCGAGCCGGTGCTGATCGTCGTGCTGGGCGTGATCGTGGGGTTTATCGTTATCTCGCTGTTCCTTCCCTTGATCGCGGTTATCCAGAACCTGTCGGGCGGTGGTTAGTAATCAATGCTGCCTATCTGGCTTGGAAGCGCGATTGCGTTTGTCTATGGGATTGTTGTCGGGAGCTTCTTGAACGTCTGCATATATCGCATGCCGGCGGAGCTCTCGATTGTCAAGCCGCCGTCGCATTGTCCTAAGTGCGATACGAAGCTGAGGGGCGTTGACCTCGTGCCGCTCCTCAGCTTTCTATTCCTGGGCCGCAAGTGCCGTTACTGCGGGATGCTGATCAGTTGGCGGTATTTTATCGTGGAATTGATCACCGGGGCGCTGTTCGTGGCGACCTATCTCAAGTTCGGCTACTCGATCGACTTCTTCGCGTATGTACTCTTCATCTCAGCCCTGATCGTCACGTTCGCGGTGGATATCGAGCATTTTATTATCCCCGACGAGGTGTCGATACTTGGGGTCGTGGTCGGGGTCGGGCGCGATGTGGCGCACCTGATCGCCGGAGACAACTGGCTGATGCACATCCCACTGCCGTTCACCGATTGGACGCTTCCGATGCTGCCGAGCGTGGCGGGAATAGTGGTCTGCGGCGGTGTCTTCTACCTGATAGCGTATATCGGGTTCTACGTCTTCAAGCCCAAGGACGAAGAGGAGCTTATGGAATACGAGGGCGCGATGGGGGGCGGAGATGTGAAGCTGGCGGCTGCGACGGGCGCGGTGCTGGGTGTGCTGCCGGCGATGGTGTCGTTCCTGATAGCGGTATTGTTCGGGACAATCATAGGCGTCACTCTTATGATAATCAAGGCGAGGGCCGAAAAAAAGGGCCTGCCCTGGCGGACCGAAATACCTTTCGGGCCGTATATGGTGCTTGGCTCGTTGGCGGTGATATTCTTCTATCCTCATCTCACGAAGCTGTGGGAGATGTGGGTGCATTTGATAGCAAGGCAATGAGGGTTGCGGGTTGTCGAGTGTGCGGGTTACGAGTTGGGGAACCCGTTAACTCGTAACTCGCTAACCCTCAACCTGCTTCTTGGAACATACTGGCTTTTCGAGTCGCCATAAATGTATAATAGAACCCGGCAATTATGGGTGGTCCGATCTCAACTTCCACGTGGAGGTGTCTTAGGAAATGAAGCTACTATCTCGTAAGAGCGGTTTTTCGTTGATCGAGTTGTTGACCGTCATCGCGATCATCGCGATATTGGCGGCGGTGATATTCCCGGTGATGGGGATGGTGAAGGAGCGCGCCAGGCAGAACAACTGCATCAGCAACCTCAAGCAGATCGCGATGGGCGTGCAGATGTTCAAGCAGGACAATCGCCGGTATCCGGAGTTCCTTGTCGACCCCGAGACCACGACGGCCACTGTGATAGACAACGCCAAGAGCGACAAGACTCTCTTCTCGGAGTATGTGAAGGCCATCAGGCTGATGCACTGCCCCTCGTCGGTAGCGACTAGTACGGCGACCAGGGTAAGTTACCAGAAGTTTCCCTACGCTGCCGACCCGGTTGTGAACGGTTGGGCATACGACAGTTACAGCTACGGTCCCTACGTAATAGGCGCCTCGCCTCGCCAGCCGCACTACTGCATCAAGTGGGCGCCCGATGTGGCGGCGGTAGCGACGTTCACTACCGACCCGGGTATGCCGGACGATTCCGCCACCCAGCAGCAGGACTACGAGCGGCAGCTTCAGTTCAGAAACCCGCCTGGGGATACTGTTGTGACCTGGTGCAGCTTCCACGAGATCCGCGGCGAGGGCAGCATAGTCAGGGGCAAGGCGATTGTCGTCTTTCTCGATGGGTCCTGCGACGTGATGGAGGCGGGGCTTGTCGAGAACTCCAAGTGGCGCGTGAGGCCGAAGAAGGGCTAAGCCGATAATTACTCATGATGCTTGTTGTTTCGGCTGTATGCAACCGAAGCAACGTAAAACGAAGCAACGTAACGTCTGGCTAGTGCACGAACGTATAAGCCTTGTCATGCTGAGGAGGCACGACGAAGCATCTGCTTTGAACCCTTCGTGGAAGTCCATTCATTCAGTGTAAAGCAGATTCTTCGCCTTTGGCTCAGAATGACAAGGTACCGAGGCCAGAATGACAAGGTACCGAAGCTCAGAATGACATGGCGCGGAGGCTTCGTGCGGAAATGATAGCATCCCCGGGCAACCCCAAAGCAATAAACCCGAGTCTAATCACATGAAATTGTATGCCAGGTTCCCTAGTCGGAACATTAGGAAGCGTGATGTAGTCGTACCATCGAGTGAGTCGCTTGCTCGATGGTGAACAGGATGTATATGCGCAATCTTTGGAAAGGCAAGAGAGGCACATCGCTGATAGAGGTCCTCGTGGTGATGGCGGTGCTGCTCGTCGGGATCATGACCGTGGTCCAGATGTTCCCCACCGGCTTCCGAGTGGTCCGCGCGGGCGAGAGCCAGTCGATTGCCTCCAAGCTGGCCCAGCAGGAGATCGAGCGATGGAAGGGCCTATCCGCCAATCTCCCCGCCGGAATTGTGCCGATCCGCGATGACGGGACTTTATGGTATGGAAGTTATCCAACGACCGGTGATGTGAACTCCAAGGGCGCGATGCCCGGCCCTTCGCTCTACGGCCATTTCGACTTCGGCTCCGGCATCGAGCGAGCCAATGCGCTGAACCGGCGCTACGTGATCGGCGAAACTACCGCAATCCCCACCGCGAACTATTTCCAGACCGGCGGCGGGGCCGTCTTCGGCTCGCGCTACATGCTGGCGTTCAGTCCTATAGATGTGAGCAGGGACGCGAATGGCGAACTGGACGGTCTTGCCATCAAGGGCGGCGATATGCGGCGCAGGGACATTGACCCGTCGTATCTGAAGGCCGGTGAGTTCGCCGCTCGCGGCTTCATAGAAGGCAACACCCTGCGCTTTCAGGTGGCTGTAGCCCCGGACCGGAATGTCGTCGAACGGGTCTACCACGTGAGTTTCTCCTATTGGGCGCGGACCGGCCAGAACGACCCCGGCACGCTTTATACGAAACTCGACGCGCAGGTGCCGGTGGTGCACAACGGCCTGGACAACAGGGACCGCTCGGTGTGGGTGGATGTGCCGTTTACACCTGTGAATGGAACCGCCGAGAGCATAGAGATGGACTCCATCGCTTGCGCGCGCGCTTTCCAGGAGCAGCCCGGATCGTGGACGCTCGATCCATATGAGTTCAAGCTGGCGGACCCGATCCTCGGGGTCGTAGCGTTCAACCCGAACGGCAACGGTGTCTACGAGCATACCTCGCTCGGGCTCAAGCCGCTTGAGGCTCGGATCGACTATCGTATCTACGACCTGCGCATCATTAGGGAGGACAGGGTCGTCCCCGCGCCTGCGCCGAGCAGCGCGGACACGATACCTATCAAGATGGCGCTCAGGTTTATATTGAACGTCGGCGACCCCACGGACAACCCGGATGAGCAGGACGGGTATAAGGGCCTGATGACGGGCTCCCAGATAGTGCCTGTGCCGATATACATAGTCGATCTCGCGACTGGATTGCAGATGGAGACCCCTTCCAGCTTCTTTGTGGATAACGTGGATTTCAAGATTGGGACCGTGGATGTGCCGCGTTTCGCGAACCTGGTGGACTGGGAAGGGAACGTGATCTCACCGGATGTCGATATGGTCGGCCGCCACCTTAGGTTTTTTTACCGAGCAGACGGCGACTGGTCGGTCCAGTGCCATAAGGCCTATTCAAACTACACCAGGGTTTATGACGACACGAGCCTGATCGACTATCGGAGCTATATGCTTGCGGCCCCGAACCGGCTCCTGTTCGTGCCGTGCGACCTCGACCAGATGGTGTCGGTCGATTTTACTTATGGAAAGATCGGCGGCGGGAACGACGGCGAGCACAGGGTCGTGGGCTACTGCGCGCAGATTCAGTTAGACTCGACAAACGGCGATATATGTGTCGATCTTCCGCTGCCCGTAGGGGCCGAGATACGACGGCTGGCGGTGGTAGGCGTGTCGCTTCGGGCCAGGGTGGTCTGGCGCGACGGCAAGGTCTGGCGGCATGTGGATATGGATACGAATCTTACTAGGGAGTAGATAATGCAGAATGATGAATGCAGAATGCAGAATGAAGGGACCTCGTGTGACGGGTCATTCTGCATTCTGCAATCTGCATTCTGCATTCAAAAGCCTCTGATATGAATGACGTTGCGAAGCACAATCATGGCTTTACGCTCATGGAGCTGCTGGTGGTTATGGCGATATCCATCATACTGATGGGTCTCGTGCTGTACCCGGTCGCCAAGTCGTTCGAGCTCACCCGCAACGCGCAGGCGATGGTCGAAGCGCAGGATTCGGCGCGAATCAGCATCGAGCGGATCGGCCGCGAGCTTGGTGAGGCGATGGACGTGCTGGACTACACCGCCGAGCCTCTGGAAATACCAGTGGCCGATACCGCCGCAGGAGCCACGATTCCACCGATCTATTGGCTGCGGATACCATCCGCAAAGATCGATTTCGTGCTGCCGAGGATGCTGGTTCACTGCGGCAACCCGGACACCACCCAGCACCCGGACGGCCAGCCCCGCGATTTTCCACGCGGTGGGGAGGCTCTCCCGGCGTGCCCTATTTGTAATAGGACTGAATACATCGAGATCAGGCCCAGGCTTCCGTTGGAGCAGGACGTGACTGTCGTCCGATATTTCCTCGGCCTGCGATACAACAATCCGACAACCGCCCGTGCAAAAGACGACCCGCCGTACTTCGGCTGGGAGTCGCCGTGGGGGAAGAATGTGGCGGCGGACGCGGGTAACCAGGTTGTCCTGTATCGGATAGAGTTTGACCCGACCGACACGACGATATTCAGCTCGGATGCCAATCAGGCCGTGCAGGAGCTTGCCGAGGTGCTCAATGATCCGAGATTCTTCTACAGCGAGCAGACCGTACCCGGCAGCCGGGGCTCTTCGGAAAACCTGAAATATTGGCAGGCCTGGGCTGAGAAGGCGCGCATCGTCGGCATGGGCAAGTATGAGGACCTCGTGACAGCAGTCGATAGCGATGTGAGCACCCCGCGGTTCGAGGCGCTGGAGCCGTCGATTACGTTCAAGTACGCCAAGGTCGATAACGACACCTTCGCGGGCAGCAACCCTAACGACAAGAGTTCCGAGTATCCTAACGCGGTCCCTACGGTCTATCGCGCGAAGTACGGCTTCTGGCTTCAGGACCCGTTCACCGTGGGAGTGTATACCTATCAGGACGTTAACCAGAACGGCACGAGTTCGGTCAACATCACGGATTACTCGACGGCAATCAACGGTAACAATGACCTTGTGATAGTGAAGAACGGCGGCGCGGAGGTATTTAACATCTCCGAGTATATGCGTACCGGGTATATCCCGCCGGAAACGGAGATGGCGTTCTACTTCGATTTCGCGCGCGGCGGTGGCCAGCAGATTCTCAACCTGGGCCGGGGAACAGTGAACTTTGCGCTCGACCCCAGGGACCCTACCAAGCCGAATGATCCTGTATGTACGCTGGACCCCTGGGAGATCAACTCCCGCTTCAAGTCGGTGTCCAGCAATGACAGGAGTTCCGCGCGCCGGTATGCTTATCTCAGATACTTCGATGGCAACGTGCCCGGCGAAAGGATGACATACGCGACCATCGTGCCCGGCAGCGAGGTTGTGTGGGGGCCGGACATGACGCCGGGGTCGGACGGCAGTAGACTTGTTCGATACGAGAGAGTGCCCCAGACCCTGGGTTATCCGGAACTAAACCAGTATAAGATCCAATATGACACCGGTATAATCGAGTTCAGCCGTGTCCCCGATCAGAACTTGCCCGAGACGGGGGCGTCGATAATGGCGAACTACAAGGTCCAGTTCAATAGAAACGGCGATGTCGTGCGCGGCGACTACTTCACCAAGAGTTTGGTGAATATCCACGTCGGCATCCGAATGTTCGACCCGGACTCCGCCATAGCGCATACGGTGGAGCTGAATAATACGGTCAAGATTAGAAATGCGATGAGGTAGACAGGGAATGCAGAATGATGAATGCAGAGTGCAGAATGGGGAAGGACCTCCCATCATTCTGCATTCTGCACTCTGCATTCTTCATTTCACGAGTTAAGATTATGATGCCAGCTTGTGCTCTTCACAACCGAATAAGGTCCGGTCGGTCCGGCCAGACTCTGGTCATTGCCATCATGGTTATGTTCGTGGTGGCGCTGATCGCGGCCGTCTTTATCGGGCTGGTCGCGCGGAACCTGTTCCGGTCGGAGCGGTACTCAAACATCGATGAGGTCGCACAGATCGCCGAGGGCGGTGTGAAATACGCCGACAAGATGCTCACATCCAGCGAGGACGGCGCCGACTGGCGGCCGAGACCCGACGATGTTACCATCGACAAGTCAGACGCTAACTACCCACAGAGCCTGACTCCGTTGCCGAACTGGCAGGATATCAGGGACAAGTATCCCGACTTTCGCTGGACCAGGGCATATTATGCCACGGAGCTTCCCGCTGGCTCGGCTCCGGGGCAGGGTTACGCTGGCCCGACCGGTGGGTACACCACGTTCAGTACGGGCACGGGGCGGTTCCTGCTGCGGGTGTCGTATAATCCCGACCCGAACGATCCACTCTCGAAGCATATCAAGATCGAATCCATAGGCCGCCTTGGGGTATTCGACGAGAACGACCCCACCACCTATAAGCCCCACGGCAACCCGAACCTTCGGCGCGAGATCACGGCCTACAAGCCTATCGGCGTGACCGACTACCTGCGGTTTATTACCAACAAGGACAATCGTAACACGGACTTTCCGCTCGGGTGTCCGGGTTATAATGTCAAGTTCGGGCAGTCGGTCGCGGATGCCAAGTTCGGCTATCGGGGCGCGCCGATCAGGGTTAACGGCAACCTGCTCTGGTATGGGGCCGGCAGCGACTCGATCCAGCTTTACCTGAGAGGAGTCGGGGACAACACGGGCACGCTGACACCGATAGATATGGTGGAGGTGGCCGGCGATATCAAACACGCCGATGAGTTGCTGAAGCCGAAGCTGTATGCGCTTCAGCAGAATGGCGTGGTAGAGGTGGGACCGCTCGATCTTTATCCGAGTGATAACGATCTGTTCAGTTCGCAGGGCGGGTTCTATCGCGACAGCCGAGGGCAAGTGGGCGATGCAACCAGGCGTATTAAGCGCCTCGAGCCCCCGCTCGTTGACCAGCTCGACACCACCAACAGCACCACGCGCTACCGGCTGCTGACTCTCAACTCAGGCGAGCGTTTCCAGGCGCCCGACGGCTCGTGGGTGAACCTTGGCGAGTTGGGGTGGGGACGCGGTATCTACATCGGCAACTCCGGCGACCGACAGGACGAGAGCGAGACCCTGATAGGGGGCTATTCTCTCCGTTCTGACTGGCTCAAGCCCAACAACCCGATCTCGCCCTACTGGAAGGGCCCGTACTACATTCCGCCTGGGGTCATTATCACACTTGAGCCTAACGACTTCGAGATGGTCGAAAACAACAGCCGCAGGCAGTACTACTTTAAGGTCACGCGTACCGATGGGCAAGCGTGGTATGACTGCAACGGCGTGCGCAGGCCGGAGTGGGGGCAGACCATACGCATGCCTTACCCGGACTATAGATATGGGCGGGTAATGACACCCTCGCTCGGCGGCGACGGCAAGCGGAGCGTCGCGGGCAACGGTGTGATCTACGCCGAGGGCAACATACGTATTCGCGGCATGCTGCCGCCGGACATGCAGCTTACGGTGGCCTCCGGAGAGAACATTTACATCGAAGGCAGCCTGCTCAAGTATCGCAAGCCTGATTGGAAGAACGACAGCAATGAGCGGCGCGACTGGCGCGGCGCGGACCCGACCTGCGGGCTTGCGCTGCTGGCAAAGCAGAATATATGCGTGAACACCACGCAGTTCTTCGCGCCCAAGAACGGCATCGGCGGTGACAGCATAGGTTCGGATGCTCAGAACAACCAGCCGCCGTATCACATCATCGTGAACAGCGAGCCGGATAGCCGCCCAAGGATCGGGTTCGAGTTCGGCCCGTGGGAATCGGACAATAGCCCGAACCCGCCGAGCGACTGGTTCCTCTTCCTGCGGCATTCGGGGCAGTACGGTTCATCGTATATCAACGCTTGGCTCAATCCGAGCGATATAGCTGCGAACGGCGGAATTCTTAGCTTAAACAGCGTTTACTCGGCGCTACCGAAGTATGTATGGGGTATCGGCGATCCGCACTTCAACGCCCCCGGCTGGGGTATCGGGAGCGCGTTCATCGGCGAAGTGTTCCCGCTGGATGGGGCCACCAACGCAAACATGAACATGGGGATCGGCGAGGCGAACTTGTTGGAGATCGCGCTCGACCAGACCTCTTTCACGCGCAACAACTACCTGCTGGGCGGGCTGGCGGTGCAGCCGTTCGATGTCCGAATCGAGGCCGTGCTTTATGCCCAGGAGGGGTCGTTCTTTGTGCTGCCGGGCAACTGGTTCAACCCGAACCCGTCGGATATCCCCGGCAGACCGCGTCCGGCGGGCGTGAGAGACATGTTCCCATACTTCGGGCAGCCGCTCGATATTCGCGTAATCGTGGATGGGGCGGTGAGCGAGAATATGCCTGCCGCTATCAGCGATGTGGAAGAGTGGATGGCGAAATGGGGAAGGATCCCCGACACATACGGGTCCAGCAATGTGCCGACGGCGCATCCGAATGAGGGCCTGACGCTGCTCTACGACGACCACGCCGGCTGGCCGCTGGCGGACCTCAGGGATAACGCGAATCCGAAGATACCCATAAGGACCGATATCTACGGCCGCCCGCTGCCGATTGCTCCCAGGCTGCCCGTCGCCCGCGGGCTTATCTACTTCGGCGATGTGATGTAGTCGCATTCGAGGTGAGTGAACATGAAATGGATTTCCAGGCTGACAACCGCTTGTATGCTGCGGGAACGGCTATATGTACTAGCCTATCGATTTCGCACGGTCAAGAGTTCCCGCAGCTCGTACAACCTTACGTCCGTGCGTGCTGCGGGAACTTACGTCCGCAATAATTTGATCACTTCGCGGAAACAACCGTTCCCGCAGCATAGTGGGTCTGTGCTCTGCCTCCTGGTGTTCGTGGCTGCAATTGTGGCCCAGTTGCCGTCGAATGCGGCGGGGTATCTGTACTCCGGCAATCGGAAGGTGGTCAATTGTGGCGTGATCGATCTCAGATCAGGCGCCACCACTTTGAGCGTTCCCCAGCCGCTCGATGACGCATGCGGAAGTCTGTTCAATCTCCTCGATTACCTGACGAGCATGAAGCCCGCTGGGTGGTCGCTCGATAACCCCTACGCTCCCGTGGATACAGCGGGGAACAAGTATAACAAGCAGTCCCCCGAGTTCTGGCGGGTGAACCTCGCCACGGCTCGCAACCTCTCCCGGATGCACATTTTATATCTTCCGGCGGCGGGTAACGTGAACCTGGCCAATGAGGACCGCGAGAAGCTGCGGAAGTTCGTGGACAACGGCGGGGTGCTATGGGTGGATAATTCGGGAGGAAGAGAAAAGCCGCTGACTTTCACAGGTCAGCCCGGCACGTTCTTCATCCCTAACGTGTATTTTGGCTCGTCCACGTCCGGCGGTGTTGATGCCGCCGCGAGCCGCCATCATCCGTTGCTCACCTCTCCTTACTGGATCGACGATTCGGAGATTCCCATGCTCGGCTGGAACTGGGGGAAGTGCCTGGTCAATCCAGGATACAGTATGGGGCTTACAGGCGCCTGGTCCGACATTAATGAGCCGCCGCTCTTTACCGATGTTCTGTTTCCGATAGTCTCTAAAGTGGGCCTCAGCATTACGCCGGAGTCCAGCGTCGCGGCCAATGCCTACGGCAGCGGGCGAGTCGTGGCGACTGCCAACTTTGTGGGCGGTGGATGCTTCCTGCCGTACCCGCACAATCTGCCGAGCCTGAAGTTCGCGTATAACGTGATGGCATGGGCGTCCTCATGGACCGATCTCAGGAAAGACCCAAGGCACTCGGGCAGGTCGATAGATACGGTTGGCGGCACCGAGCTGCTGAAGATGTGGTCGCTTAAGCCCGCGCCCCCGACCGGAGAGTCCGGCGCGGTCATCTATAAGGGCGTGGCGTTCTACTCCAGTGGAAACACGCTCTATGCGTTGGATGTGACTCCGCAGAAAGACATCGACCAGAACGGCAATCCCGACGACGGCTTTGAAGGCGGCCCCTCGGGGATGACCAACGACGGGGCGGACATTATCTGGATATGGCCGTCGCAGGATGGAGGAATTCTCTCGTCACCCGAGATAGTGACGGCGCAGGACCCCAGGAAACCTTATGCGACTGTCGAAGCCGTGCTTGTGATGTCGTCGACCGGCAACGTATATATGCTCGACGCGTTTCCGAATATCAACGGGATTCTAAAGCCCTCGACAATACTGATCGTACCGCCTTGGCCGACTGTTTCGACTTCACACCCGAACCCGCCAATATACATCAACGGCTGGGTCTACACGGCCGCTGGGGATGGCAAGTTGTATGCGTTCAATCCGGCGCTCGAGATTTGGCTGAGTTCTCACACCGGCACGACTGGTATTGCGTCCAAGTGGGTCATGCCCTCGGACTTCGTCTCCTCGGGTGGAGGCACGGCGACACTCAAGGCTGGTCCGAACTTCGGGTTTGTGACCACCGGCAGCAGCGGGGCCGTGGTCGGGATGGTCTACTGGTGTG
>JAMCYN010000137.1 GCA_023474015.1 Armatimonadota bacterium | reverse complement strand
AATCGTTCGGGGTGGGATCGATGATGTTCGCCCCGCCGTCATTGTCGGAATCGACAAACTCGTCCGCGCCTATGTCTACCTTACCTCCCGGAGGTGGAAGCCTGACCTCATTGTCGATGTCGAGCGATGGGGCAAGGTTGTTGTAGCCCGCGTTCTTGGCGGGCGACCCGAAGGTAATGTGAAAGTCGGTAGGTATCTTCAGGCTAAGCTGCGGGTCTCTCATGATGTTGCCGTCAACAATTCCCTTGGACGGATTCGGGATAGGAAACTTGAGGCCGAAGATGTCACCGCCTGCGTTGTGCCAGAGGAGATTGTAGTTGAAGTTCATCTTCATTTCGTCGTTTACCACAGCCGTCCCGCGACACTTTGTGATAATATTGTTGATGACATTCGCCGTGTTAATCCCGGACGTGTAGATGGCCGCGCCGAGGCCGTAGGGCCGGTCGGTATCAGTAATGCTGCCGGCGTTGGGGACTACCTCATTGCCGACGAATGTGTTGTTGCGGATATTGATGGTCCCTGGATTGAGAAATGCGATTCCTCCTCCGTATGAAGTCTTTCTGTCACCGGCGCCCCGCGCGGCGCTGTTTGAGATGAAAGAACTATTGACATAAGCCGTGGCGCCTTTGATGAAAATCGCGCCGCCATACGCATAGTAAGTCGGCAGGCTCGAGCCGGTGGCTGAGCAAGCGTCGAACTTGCAGCGGTCGATGCGCACACCTGATCCGCCGGATGCGAAGATCGCACCACCCCTGGCTGTGGGGCCCGAGATCAGCGCATTCGAGACAGTGGCCACGTCACTGTTAAAAACGGACTCAAAGACGTTCAGGGCGCAGTTCTGAGCCCAGATCGCGCCGCCCTCGGCTACGCCGGGATTGGCTCCTGTGTCGCGAGCCTTGTCATTGTTGAACGTGCATTTTTGCACGCTCAAGTATCCGCCCGGGGCATAGATCCCCGCGCCCTTTATGGAGGTGTTGTTGAGAATATAACACAGAACTACGATCAGGCTTGTACCTGCTGAGTTTATGGCCGCGCCCTGGTCCGCGGAGCCGTTTTCAATCGTAAATCCGTCGATGCGCGTCCCCGTCGCGGCTATAAACGTGCTCGTGGAACTGACGGCGGGAGTTACCACGCTCGATCCGGGGGTACGGCTGCCGAAGGGGTCGGAGTCGTTGGGGTCGGGTTTGAACCCGCCGTAGAGCGCCACATTGTTCTTGGTGATAGCGACATTCTCGGAATACGCTCCGGTGGCGACCCACACGTTCTTGGTGGCCGACAGAGCGTCGTTTACACCGGACTGAATGTCACGATAGGCGGTTTGCCATGATGTGCCGTCGTGGGCCGGTCCAGGGGCGTTAGCATCCACAAATACCACCGCCGATGCGGCCACACCCAAAGAGACGATAAGAAGTGGAAGCAGAGTACATAGAATTAGTCTTGATGCGTTCATCCTAATCCTCCTTGTGCCGTAGTCTGGGCGTTTCCAGGGGAACCGCGGTGCGCGGGGAGCGCCTGGTCCCAAGCCGGGATGCCTCTTGGTCAATAATTCAGTGATCACTTGTGCCTGTTTCTTCAGCGATATGTGTTAGCGGGCTTACATATGTGTTCCGAAACGCTGACAGTTTACCCGCTAGGACATATGTAGATAAACATATTGTTTTTAGAATCAAACTTTGTGATTGCCTGCCAGCTCCCCTTGGAGGAATTTCGAGGGTCGCCGGATAAGACTCATTGGGTTACGGAGGATCAATTAGTGCTGATCAAAGTTTTGCTAGTATTTCTGATCGTGTGCGCTTTGCCGCCCAGCCTAAAGGCTGATGACCCCGGTTCGGCATGGAAGACCGACCTGCGACAACAGGTGCTTACCGAAAGGCCAAAGATCGAGGCTCGATACGCGGACTCCACCCGTACCGCGTTCAATATCGACGCCGAGAACTACCGACTGTCGCTTGACCTGGCTGCCGGTTCCGGGCAGCGCGCGCGCAGCCTGAATGTGGTGACCGCAAAGGGCGCGGTGGAAGTGCTCAGGGGCCGTGGGATCTATCTCCAGCTCACGGATTCCAAGGGCCGTACGTATAGCTCACTCAACTGCGCGCGCCTATCGCGGATCAATATTTATCGCCGGGGGCCCTACTACATCGAGACCCACTGGCTCAATGTGGAACTGGTCGATGCTGAGGGCGGCGCGGCGCCGATCAAGGGTGAGGTCGTATTCTATTCATATCCCGAGAAGACCCACGTGGGCGTCATACTGCACGTGACCAAGGCGATGGAGGTAAAAAGCGCGAGTATCGCGTGCGAGTTCAGCGGGGAGACCTGCGCGAGTATGACGGAAGCGGATCAGCGGCAGGGAATGCGGCTGAACGACGTTTGCCTGGTAAAGCAGCCCGATGACGCTCCGACTTGCGCTCTGATATATCCCGTCCCGCGCGGAGTGGACAACGTGGTCCTGGAGAAGATGGACGACGGGGTGCGCATATCCAACTACATTTATAGCGATGAGGCCCACGACGGCGCGGTCGCCAAGTGGGAGGAGGGGCAAAAGCCCGCGGCATACTTCGAGCTGCTTCCGCTGGAAAAAGGCCACGTTACTCCGGAGATGGAGGCGGAGGCCGGCCCGCTTATGTCGGCGGATATCGATGCATCCGCCGGCAGATCGCTCGGCTACGATCCGATTCGCGGCTGCTATAAGGTTCAAACCGACACCCCCGGGGGATTCGCCTATCATTACGCACATCCGAACGACTACGAGGTCGCGGCGTTTTCGATTAAGAACAACTCCACGCCGCGCAAGGTGTATGTAGTCCATGAGACGCGGGACGGCGCAAGTCCGGGTTCCGTGGAGTGCGGTGTGGTGCTCGATTCGGATGACAACACGCTGCCGATAACCGTGCAGACGAGCAAAAACTTTTGCGGTGAGTTTGAGGAGCCGTTTTACAATCCCAAGGACACCGCATTTTCGGAGACCATCTTCCCGCTTTATCTGGAAGCCGGTGAGCGGCGCGCAATGACTAGCCTTCATCTTTATCAGAATTGGGGAAACCACCCGCTCAAGCAGTTCTCCTCGCTTGGCGCGTGGATGGATTATTATCACATGTCCACAGGTGTCACTGAGACGACGTGTTATGTGCCGTTTCTGTTCGGAGGCCTGGAGGGAGTGAACATCGCCGATATGCGGCCAATGAGCCAAAAGTTTTGGAAGGACCAGCCGCAGCACGATAACGTCGCCGGGCACAGCTTCCTGCGATACCAGGACGATACCGGCGAGTGGCATTTCCTGGAATACACCGGCACCACGTTTCGCAGTACCGGGCCGAACTGGGCCGACGTGAGCCTGAATTATATTTCCGACGACGGCAAGGCCA
>JAMCYN010000057.1 GCA_023474015.1 Armatimonadota bacterium | reverse complement strand
GCCTGTCGAGCTTGTAGAACACCACACAGTCGACCTTACCTCGCTCTATATCCCGCATGAGCTTTCTAAGTCCCGGCCTCTCGATATTGCCACCCGAAAAGCCGGGGTCGTCGTAGTGTTCCGAGAGCGCGCTCCATCCTTCGTGGCGCTGACTGGCTATGTATGCCTCACATGCTTCGCGCTGAGCATGTAAGGAATTGAACTCCTGTTCGAGTCCTTTTTCAGTAGACTTTCTCGTATAGATCGCGCAGCGCAACCCGCCCTGATTTGTCATTTCATGCTCCTCCTGGCAGCGCCAAAAAAGGCTCGGCCATTCCAATGGGTCCCCGTTATTGCCTTCGCGATAGCCGAGAGAGAGCGGTATTTGCGACCATTGAACTCGAAACCGTCGTGCAGGGCGGTGACCTCATATCGCTTGCCATTCCATTCCCTGACGAACCTGCTGCCGCTGATTGGCATGTCCTTCGTGCGCCTGGTTCGGCGGCTCGATGCGCCTATTGGCATGCCATTTTCGTCGTAGCCGTGGCGCTTGAGAGCTGCATCCATCTTTCGGCGAGCCTGCTCTGAGAGACCACCATACGCGATCTCCTGCAGGCGGTATGCCAGGCGCTTAATGATGAAGTCTTTGTTGTAGGCCGGTGGCTCCGAGCCATGCAGCGTAGTATAGAGGTTCTTCAGTTCGGCGTATGTCAGGTTCTTCAGGTTCGCGACCTGCTTCAAAACGGAATTGCTCATCATCTCTCCTTGCATCAGTCCTTGGTGTCCATTAATGCTCAGAAACCCAAGGAAATCAAGTCCTCGTGCAGAGAAATGAGTGGGACCCAGGAACATTACAACCTATTTGCCAGGCTTCTTCGTAGATGCCCGCATCTGTGCCAGAGTCCTGCCCCGGGTCCACTGGACGTGCGGCCGGTCGACAATCGACGTGAAATCGCCGCCCCATTCGAGTCCGGACTGCCTGGCTATCTTGCCGAACGTTGCCCACGGTCCGTCCCAGGTCAACTTGCCGTTTATGACAAACGCATAGTCGGCTGCGAGGCCGAAGTTGTGCCAGGAGTAGCCGCCGCGAGCATTGGTCACCCTCTTGCCCGGCTTGGTGCGCCCGGATGTATAAAGGCTGTCTTGTTCTTCGATGGACCTGTAACCCGAGGTAAGGACGACCTTGATGCCGTTTGCGACAAGCTTTTTCTCAAAGAGTTGGAGCTTGGCGTCGAACTCAGGGTCAAGACCTTTGCGTGAGGCGCTCATCGGTTCTCACCCCGCGCGCTCGGTTCCATTGAATGAACGCTCGGGTTCGCGAAACAGTCAAGTCCTGATTCCGAGAACCCGCAATCTCCCGGTATCGGGAGTGATCGCCGCCGCGCTCGAAACAGCCCCGTGGCAAGGATTCGGGCCACATCGAACATTGCTTCATTCATCGCATGAGTGATAGGTTGCATCTTCCCTTTCATCGCTGACCTCGCCTTTCTGTCGCATCGTCTTCTAATGGTTACTTACCGGCCAAATCTCAAGAGCGTAAGAAATTCACAGATACTCCCCGAGACCGGCATCCTCAAAGATCGTTTTGAGCCTTGCTATGTCGAGGTAGACCCTGCCGCGCGGCACTCCTGTCGCACGGGAGACCTCCGTGACATTGCCGATCTGTAGATGTCGGCAGAGTTCCCTGAGCCTGCGCGGAAGCCTGGAGACGACGCGTTCGAGGTCGACGCACATTTCCAGCATCTCAAGACTGGGCCGTGACTGGTGTCCGCTGCGGATCAGATATCCGTCTTCGTCCATCTCCTCTCCACGCTCGTCCGTGAACTCTTGAACATCCTGGCAGAGTTCATTGAGAGAGAATGAGTGCATCCGGAAGTCGTAATACTGGGTCATCCTTGCTTCGACCATCGTGGCGATCTTGTTGTCCAGAACCCGCGCGACGAACGTCATCGGCCTTCCTCGCTCGGAGTCAAACCTCGGCAGGCACTTGATCAGATGCAAAGCCAGCTCCTGTTCGATATCGTCTCTGTCCGATATCGTGAACCCGATTGTTCCGACCAGGCCCCATGCTTTGTGTTTGATGAGATTGATCATCTGAGCGTCCAATCCACCGAAACCCCTTGGAATCCCCATCCTTACCGCTCCTTGCGAATCCGCGAAGAACACCCGCGAACCTTTCAGCCTCTAATGGCGAAATTTCGCTCGGCGGCGGATCGGGAAGTCCGGCAAGTAGTGATGATGGGGTTGGTTTTGAGCGTGAAAGTCGGGTTTCGCAGGGGCGAAAAAAATCTCGGGGCAAAATAAAAGCGCCGGGGAAATTTTCCCTGGCGCCCCTATGGAAGCGGATTGGGCAGCGAGTGGGTTATTCGCAGGGTTCTATGTAAAACCGTGCCTCCCAGCCCTTGTACTCGCTTACGTAGCGGAACGGATCGTCTTCCAAGCGGAAGAATCTCCGCAGGGCCTGCGACAGCAGCTGCTTCTGCTTCTTCTGGTTGCGGCTTGCGTGTTCGCTGTTCCAGTCGAAGACTCCATGGCCATCGGCGAATGCCTCAAGCAGCTTCCACTGTGCCGTGGGAGTCGCCGCGTTCTTCTTCGACATGCCCATCTGCGTGAAATGATAGACTCCGCTCTTGTCCTTGACTGAGACGGATACACTGTGTCCATCAAGGAAGCGGATGCTGACATCGTCCCATGAGGCGTCGGGAGGGGTTGGAAAGAACGCGATTGGGTGAGCATAGTTTGAGTCAGGCTCAAGGCCCGGCACAACAGTGCCATGGAACCTGGCAAGCGCGTCCGCGCAAGAGCTGGCCGGAACGAATCTGCCTGCTCCATCCAATGCGAAGATGTCCGCAAGAGTCAAAAACAGCGATTTCCTGACACTCAGTATCTCCATGCAATCCGGGCCGCACATCTCGTCGGTGGGAGCTATCAGGATGAACGGCTCGATGTATCTGGCGGCCAGGGTGAACGCCACGCGCCGGAATTTGTCGGCATTGAGCTGAATTGTCAGGAATGCCGGAAACTTGAAACCCGCGCAGGGGGAGTCGAAGCCCAGTCTTGTTGTATGGAGCAGATCGGGGACATCGGCCTGGGCTGGCTGAAGAGACAGCGCCCCTGATACCGCCGCGCACAGCAGCGCGGTGTCCAACTCGTGGACGATGATGTCGGATTTGGCTATACGGATTGTATCGCAGTGGGGCGGGTCACAGGCGCACACCGCGACAATATCGTCCTCGGCGTGGATCACGACGTCGTGCAGACAGCCGCACGGCTGTTCGCGCGGGCATGGGAAATAGTCGGCGAGTTCCTGTCTCGGCCTGAGAAACGCCTTCCCCGCTTCGTATTCCTCTCCGGCCAGCCGCCTCCACTCGGATTCCACTGATGCCGGTC
>JAMCYN010000012.1 GCA_023474015.1 Armatimonadota bacterium | reverse complement strand
TGCGCTACATTCGAGAGGTGGAGCGGATTTCCGACGATGATTTCCTTGCCCTGATCGGTCCTTATGTCGAGGGAAGGTTCGGAACCAATGCTGCGGGGAAACGCGCATTCTATGAGCTGGCCCTGGCGCGAAAGCACAACCTGCGTCGGGATTTCGAGGGCTTCTATGCCGATGTGCTCGGTAAGAAGAGGTTTACATTCGAGGATGCTGTCGATGTGCCGGTCAAGGGGCGCATCGGCAAAGCGGAGGAGGAACTGCTGGAAGATGTCCAGCGTCTCGGTTGGCAGGGTAAGGCGCTCCCGATTGATGAGGATGATATCGAGGACCAGAATGCGCTTATCTTTACCGAAACGGCCAAGGGCCGGCAGCGTACGGTGATCAAGCTAAAAGTCAGGCCGGAGGCGGAAGCGAAGATTATGGCCAGGCTCCGCAAGGCCACCAGGCAGGTTACCAAAGTCGGCGAACGCCTTCCCGAAGATGACTTCGCCGATGATGTTCTCGATGCCGTCAAAAGCGTGAACCACCACGCTGGCGACGGAGCGTACAACCAGTCCAAGATTGACAAAGCCGTCGGACACGTAAAGGCACTCGAGAAACTTGCGAAATCCGATGATCCCGACGTTCGCCAGATGGCCGAGACGTACATGGGCTGGGTTGAAAGAGTGCGGCAGGCCGTTCGTGACAGGAAGTCTATACCTGAACGCTTCGATACCTACTTGAAGAAGATCGCCACCAAGCCCAGGAAGACCGACTCCGAGTTTGCCTGCCGTAAGACTAAGGTGCTCCTTGAAAGGCGCAGTATAGACAAGGGTGATCTCTTGGTCGAAAGCGATGCCGCCGATCTGGGCACTCTCTTCGGTGGGCGGCATATGCCCGACGGAGAACAGTACGAGATAGACTTTGGCGACGGCGTCCGCGCGGTCTACCGCCCATGGTCAAAGAAGAACCTGTATGCGCATTCAGGGGAGTTCGAAATGGTTGTCCCCGAGCGGCCCGACGCCAAGAGCCTCGATAGGGCGCTGGAAAAGATGGAGAAGATTGGCCTCAAGTCAAACATCGCTTCCGCCGAGGACGCGGAAATCCTCTATTTGCACAAGCAGGCATATCTGACACAAGCCGACAAGTCCCCGGAATACACACAGCTTGTATCTTCCCTTGATAAGCGCAATGCCACAAAGACCGAGCGCGTCCAGGCTCTGCGCGGGTTCTGGGAGAAGCGGCTTGGGGTTTTGGACATCACGAAGCTGCCGGGTTACGATCCGGTCGGCGAGTATCAACTCGGGTTCAAGGACCGCAAGATCGCTGGTGGCTACCGCCATCAGTATCGGTTCGATATCTCCGACGCCGACATGGAGCGGGATATGGCGGGCTACAGCCTTCACCACAGCCTGACTAACAGTTCCAGCATGAGCGCCTTTTTGGACACCGCGCTGGAAAACAACGGCGCGATGATCAGCACCGTGGAGAAGCTCCGGTCCGGGGTTGCGCCGCGCGGCATGTCGCCGGAATCGGACATGCGCAGCGGCGGCGCGTCCTATGTGTTCACGCGAATCAAGAAGTCCCCACTCTCCGGCGGATCGGGTGAGAATGGCCTCTATTTCAAGAAGCGGCTTTTGAGGCGCATCGATGCCATTAGCTATGGCCACGACGCCTACGGCAAGGTCAGCGAAGACTACGTCCCCACGCATCGGGCCAGCGATCCTAAGACCTGGAAGAGTCATGCCCGCAGCACCAGCAACGAGACTATCTTGAAGCACTCCGTGACGCTGCTTGATAACCTGGAAGCGATAGTGGTCAGCTCTGAGTCGGAGCGGACCAGGGTGCTTGCGGTCTTCAAGAAGCACGGCATATCCAGGCTGCCTGATGGCCGCAAGGTTGAGGAAATGGTTCTGGCGAGGTGAGTATGAAAGAGTTCATAGCAACCGAAAAGGCACGAATTCAGGCTCTCTTTGACGGGTTCAACCGTGACGGGTCGATGATTGTGATGCACGAGGGTCATGATGCGCCGCTGCCGTTGGGTCTTGTCGACAGTTACATCGTGACGCGTGTCGCACCGCATTTCGATGCTGCCGGCAGTGTCACAAAGACTGACTTCTGGGTCATGTTCAAGTCGGTCGGCTATAACAACGGCTGCCAGTATGCGCATACCATCAAGGTCGTGGCCTGGGGCAGCGAAGACAGTTACGAGCTTGATCTCACTGATGATCTTGGTCGGCGCTACCATATTGAACTGATCATGGACGCCACGGAACACGACCACGTTGTCGACTGGCGCAAGTGGCAGGACTACAAAGCGGAGAACAAGTCCGAATTCGCGATAATCGATGCCCAACTTCTGGCCGAACACACGGCAATCGCGGAGGGTTGGGATGCGGCTTAGATATATGGTTGAATATGCGCTCCGGGATCGGGATACCAGCCCGCACTACGAACCAATCGGCGTGTGGGTGCAGGGTCTCGGGCCGGGGTTGGACATCATCATGGAATATTTGCCCGGCAACGACGAGTTCCAGGAAGAGGCGGACTGGATCATCAACCGGCTGGTGGAAAACGACATCAAATCGCTGCCGGAGGACTTCCTGGAGTATCACCGCTCCACAATGTCTCCATATCGCGGGATACGTGGGGAGATCGTGGAGACGGAGGAGTTTGCCACTGCAGAAGAGTGCGCTATCGGCGTATTGCTGATGCAACGCGACCGATAGCAGGCGCCTGCCGGTTGCATCCGAGCACACCGCAGTAAATATCCCGACACTTTGCGTTTTTCTCCGGTAAGTAACCATTGGGAGGGTCAGCTTGATCGCTGGCTCCAAGACCGGAGATACGGATGGAACTCTTCGCCACAGACCTTGATCGGCTGGCATTTCTTCTTGAGACGGATGCATCCTGCTACCTGGCGGACCTTATTGCCCAGGGAGCGGAGCTTGTCACCGAGGAACTGCCCCCCGATCAGCGGCCCAAGTACATAACCAACTATATTGGTTCCAAGCAGAAGCTTGTGGACTGGATTTGGAGACACACGCCCCAGGGAGTGGAATCCCTTCTCGATGCTTTTTCCGGCTCCGGGGTCGTGGCCTATATGTACAAGACCAAGGGTCTGAAGGTCGTCGCAAACGACCGTCTGCGCTACTCTTATCATGCGGCGCGCGCCATTGTTGAGAACTCGGATGTCCGTATCAGCCAGGAGGAGCTTGATGCGCTTCTGGCCGACAACCCCAAGGCAGGCACTTTCGTGCGTGACAATTTCAAGGGCCTGTTTTTCGCTGATGGCGTTCACACCATTATCGATACCATTCGCGCCAATATCGACTCGCTATCGGGTTACAAGAAGGACGTCGCGCTGTTCGCCCTCGGCAAGACGTGCATGTCGG
>JAMCYN010000121.1 GCA_023474015.1 Armatimonadota bacterium | reverse complement strand
TTGAGCGCGGAGAGCACGGCCTTGGGGTTCTCGGTCAGCAGAACCCAATCGCCAGGTTGGACATTTGTTTCCACATAACCCACTTCGACACCACATACAAAAGTACCTGTGTCTAAAATGAGTTATTACATGGATACTTCATGGAGCATTGCCCCTGCCCCAACAGTGGATACCTACAAACGATGCTCCTGGGCTCCGTTGGAACCGAAGCAACATTGGATGTGCGATTTGTGGCAAATGAAGTGGGGCGGCCCAGAAAGACCGCCCCGGGGAACGGTTTGACTACGCGGTTGCATAGCGGCGGGCGCCGACGTAGCATCTCTTGTAAGAGGACTTGGAGAGCTTGTCAATCCTCACGCCCTTCTTTGGGGTGGACGCGTGAATGAACATCCCTCCGCCCAGATACATTCCGACATGACTTATGTATCCCTTCATCATGTCGAAGAAGATCAGGTCGCCCGGTTTCCATTTACCTGCCTTGACGGGCTGGCCGGCTCGGAACTGCTCGCGCGCGGTCCTGGGCAGTTGGATGCCCAGTTTGGAGTAGATGTAGCGCGTGAAGCCGGAGCAGTCGAACGCGGCCGGGGTCGTGCCGCCCCACCTGTAGGGCACTCCCAGGAAGCGTGTGGCGATGTCCCGGATCCTGTCAAGCCCGATCAGAGGATCGTATTGCGGCTTCGCGGCCTGCCGAGGCTTGGAGGATTCCGATGACCCATTGTCGTTCAGTTGGAGAACGACGGTGAGTTCGTCGGGGGACTGGCCGGCTGCCGACATATCGCTGATGGCTTGCGCCGGATCAGCGGACGCCGAGGGTTGGGCCTGATCCTGGGAAGTAGTCGGGGCATTGTCCTGCGTGGCAAACGAGGATAGAGCCGTCAAGAGGAGCAGGAGGACCGCGAAAAAGGCCGCGGCCCAGAGGGTGGTGTTGCGCAATGGAACAACCTCCTTGGTTTTATTCCATTCCCACCGCGCCTTTGGGAGCCGTCTTGGCTCCATCACCGCCCAAGATTGCGGGTAGGCGCCCCTTCCTCTTTTCTAAAGTGTGTCGCTTGCCCGTTAATGGCCGAGTCTGTTGTCGAACACAAGAGCTATATTAACACAGTTGGGCCAGAGAGTAAACCCATGTTTTGCGAATTTGTGCAAGAGATTCGTTACGGGTTTCGGGTTGGCGAGTTACGAATTGAAGAGACCCTGCCCAACCCGCAACTCGCAAACCCGCAAACTCGTAACTGATGTGGAGAGCACTCTAGTCGCGCTCTTTGTCTTCGAACTTCTCTCGCCACTTCTCGTCTACCTGCGGGTTCTTTCGGCCTTTGTGCTTGCCCTTATACCAGCCCTTGTGGAGGCCATTGTCGTGGCGGTCTTCATCCCGATCACGCTCCAGGCCACCCAGGATTCCGCCGAGGGGATAACGTTCGCGCTTTCTCTCTCTTTGGAGGTCTTCCTGTTGAGCAAGGGCCATGTCAATCACAGCCGTGACGCCCGCGCCGTCGACCCTCTTCATCTTGAGAGGATTGCTGGACGTGGTCGGGACCAGCACCTTCACGCGGAACCGGCCGTTGCTGAAGAGGTCGTCATACTGCCAGAGCGCGTTGACGGCGTTGATGGTCCGGGTAGAGGCCGATATCTGCGCGCCACCCAGGTACATCTTCTCGCCGACGCTGCCCATCGGAACGACCTTGGTGGAGTATCCCTTGTTGAACGTAATCATGTTCAGAGCCTTGTTGATTGCGGGGCCTGTGTTCTTCACCACGACCAGCAGCCCCGCGCCACGGACCACATCGCCCGCGCGTATCGGCGTGCCGACGGTGTGGTAGCGCAAACCGCCGTCGAGCGCGACGTCGATAATGGCCGTCACCCCGGCCTTAGGCACTCGCTCGAGTTTCAACGGGTTGAGGCTCGCGCTGGGCACTAATACCTTGGCGCGATAGTTGTTGTTGCTGAAGTTCTTCTCGTACTGAAAGACGGCCTCGACCTTGTCGATCACGGCGGCCGGTCCGGAGACCTGCGCCCCGCCGACATAGCCCTTCTCGCCGACGCTCAGGATGGGGACAACCTTGGTGGCCATCCGGCTCTGCATTCCGTTGCGGAGGGTGACCGTGTTGATGAACTTGTCGAGAGGCTTCGCGGTCTTGGTGACGGCGAAACCTACCGCCGCGCCCGTGAGGACCTTCGTGGCTATCGAGCCCGAGTGGGCCGGTTTGGTGGACACGGAAGAAACAAGGGCCGCGGTTAGTAAGACGATAAGGTACTTAGTAGACCTGTGCATTGCTGTGACTCCTTTCTCAACGCTAGGCTACCGGCAGGGGTCTGATATTCATGCATGACGCAGCTCTACATTATTAATGTTCCCCAAAATGGCCCAAAAAACGCCCCGAAAGTATATTGACAGCCGCCCGCGCAGCCTGCTATACTTTGTTTCGTTGACAAACGAATATCGAATGGCGAGCAAGGCCGCCCCAGCAACATCGGGGCGTAAAAGGGAAGACGGTGAAAGACCGTCACGGGCCCGCCGCTGTAACCGGGGACGATCCGGCTTTATCCACTGATCCGAGCAATTCGGGTTGGGAAGGAGCCGAGGTAGAGCGATCCGGAAGTCAGAAGACCTGCCTTGATTCGCATGAGCACTTCATCTTCGGAGGCAAAGATGTCGGACGCCTGCTGCGCAAACAGCTATCGGGCTCCCGTCCCAGACAACTTCCGAAATGGGCGGCGAGCCCGTTTTCGGTTTTATAGCGGATTCACTCTTATAGAGCTGCTGGTGGTGATCGCCGTGATCGCCGTGCTGGCGGCGATACTCTTCCCCGTTTTTGCCACGGCCAAGGCTAGCGCCAAGCGGGCGAAATGCATTTCAAACCTCAGGCAGGTCGCGGCGGCGTGGCTTGCGTACGCCGACGACAACAACGGCAGGGCGTGCATATCCATCGAATGGCGTGACGGCCGGGAAGTCAGTTGGGACTTCGCGGGCGGATACGACGGCTGGACCCCCGGCCTGCTTTCACGCTACACTAAGTGTGGACAGATCTACAGTTGCCCCTCATATGTCCCACCCAAGACATCCGACGGCCCCGATCCCTACGAGCGCCCATATACGGGCTATGCCTACAACACCAGCTACATCGGCGCGGAATTCACATGCAACAGCCGGAGCATGGCGCACAACTCCTGCCTGCTGGAGCAGATCGCGCAGCCGTCGCGCACCGCCGTCTTTGCCGACGCGGGCTACGGAAATCCTGCAAGCCCACACAACTACCTCCGCGCGCCGAGCGACCGAACAGCCGGAAATCCACTCCGGAGCGCAACCGTCCACTTCAGGCACAACGGTTTCGCTTGCGTCGCCTACGCCGATGGAAGCGTCCGCCTTACAAACAAGAAGTACCTATACAAGCCGACATATTCGCCCGAGTGCGGTATGCTCTCTTCTGACGACTCGGCCTACGACCTGAAGTAAAAGAATGGCAAGGAGATCAACATTTTGAAAATGTTCGCAAAGAGGTTGACGTTGGTGCTGGCAGGCGGCTTGGTATGCTGTTCCATTGCCCAGGGCGATCCTTGGGCGAGCAGCGTCGTCGACTACGGCAACCTCGGCGCCGCGCCCTATGATTCACCTTCGGCGGTGCTGGGCAAGCCCTCCACCCTGATTCAGGAGAACGGGTGGTGGCCTACTCTGCCGGGCGTATTCCATTGCTCCATGGTCTACGGAGCTTATAGGACCGATCCGGATGGCAACAAGCTGGTCACAACTATTCTGGACGGCGGGCACATAACGGTGCAGTTCGACCCGCCCATTCAGGACGATCCCGAGAACTGGTACGGCCGGGACTTCATAGTCTTCGGCAATTCCCGCTTCACCGGCCTTGGTTACGTCCAGAAGGACACGAATATGGAGTCCTACACCATCAAGAATGGGATCGAGCGGGGCGAGGAGCCGATGACCGTCAGCGTCAGCCAGGACGGCGTCACGTGGTTCGACTACATCGCCGGCCCGTATGCCGATGACTACGCCCCCACTCAATCCTGGGCGTGGGACTGGGTGAACCACGATTGGTCGGCGGCCGAGCTCGACTTTACCAAACCGGTCGACCCTGCCTTTAGTCCGTCAGACTTCGGCGCGAGGACGGTCGCTGACGCCATCGATATGTATAAGGGCTCGGCCGGCGGGACGTCTTTCGACATCGGCGGGCTCGATCTGCCAGTCGATCCTGATACGGGCCGCAAGTGGATACGTTATGTCAAAGTCACGGCGAACATCCACGACGAGTTCGGGTTTGCCTATGAGGGAGAGGTCGACGCGCTCGCTCGTGTCAGCCACCGAGTCCTCCCTGTTTCAACGGGGCAGGCAAAGTGCCAGCCGGACGGCTCGCGCGTGATCATTCAGGATGCGGCGGTGAGCGCCGGAACGTTTGAGACCGGGCCGTTCTGCTACGTTCAGGGCGGGCGCGGAATCACAGGTATCAGACTGCTCGGAAGAGTGATTCCTCGCGGGAAGACCGTCACGGTCTACGGCGACCTGGACACGTTGGGCGGCGAGAGGGTAATCCGAGTGACCGCGATCGAGAGCACCCAACCGGACGGGACCGTCCCGCCGATTGGAATGCCAAACAAGTCTGTTGGAGGTGCATTCGGCCCGGATAACACCGGCATGCTCATTCGCACCTGGGGCAGGGTGAATCAAGTGGACGCGGCGGCCAAGTCGTTCTATGTCAACGACGGCTCAGGAACCGGCATCAAGTGCATCGCTCCGCGCAATCCGGCTGATGGCGTCGGCCCTAGCGCGACATTCAACCCACCCGCAGACAATGCTTATGTGACGGTGACCGGGATCAGCTCTCTTGAAAACGATGCGAACGGAAATCCGGCATACGTCCTTCGACTGAGAGACTCGACCGACGTGTATTAGGTCCTTAACAAGCTACCATCTCTTCGGGTATCGCGCCTGAGGGGTGAGATAGAACTGCTGAAGATCAGCAAATTTAGAAATCAAAGGAGAAAAAGATGACTAGAAACAGAAGCACTATCACTATCGTTGCGGCCATGGCGCTGTTGGCCATGGTCGCCGGGGGAGCGGGCGCGTTCTCGTTCTCCGACATCGACTATTGGGTCGGCTCGGGAAGCAATCAGGCGGCCATCGTTATCGACTGGAACGACGGCATAAACCCCGCGAGCCTCGCCTGGGGCTACCGCTGGACCGGAGCCGCAACCGGCTATGATATGTTCAACGCCGTTGTCGCCAACGATCCGCGTCTTTTCGCTAACTACGAAAACCATGGTGGCATCGTCGTCTTCGGTATAGGGTATGACGTGAATAACAACGGCTACTCCTACGTTCCCGGCGCTGACGAGACCGGCCACGCGGGGGACGCAGCCGATCACTACAAAGAGGGCTGGATGACAGCCGGGTATTGGTCCTATAACACGATAGATGGCCGCGAGACTTTCTCGACTTCCCTGTTGGACTGGGGATACGCCCTGGCAGGCTTCACAGGCCGCCCGCTTGAGAACAATTCTTGGGACTGGTGGAGCTATTCCCCGGCCCCTGATTGGTTCGGCGGCAACCCCGACAGTCCTGTAGCGGCCACAGCCGTACCTGAACCTTCCTCAATAATGGCACTCTGCTCGTTGATCGGCTTCGCCGGCTCGGTGAAGCTCCTCCGCTCACGCTGTAAGTAACCAATTCGACCGCGGGGCCTGTCGCCAACCAGGCCCCGCGCCCCATTTAGAAGCCTGCATATTTGCGTGCCGCGGAACTTTCCTTCATAGTCATACGCAACTTCGCGCATATTGCCGTTCCCTCAGCATAGAGGTGGGTTTACCTCCGATTTGGCTCCGGCCTTGAGACAGCTATTGACTGGAGAAAACTCGGGTGGTAAGATTTGTCCCATAGTACCCACCCTGATGTTTGCGTTCGCAAGCAAGTGATTTGGCGCGAAACCAATACACACTCGGAAAGGGGATACGACAAATGCTTAAGGAGTTCAAGGATTTCATCAGACGCGGCAACGTGATCGACTTGGCGGTCGCCGTTGTCCTGGGCGTCGCGTTCGGAGCTGTCGTGCTGTCGTTCGTGAAAGATATCCTAATGCCGCCCATAGGCTTGCTGCTGGGGCAGGTGGACTTCAGCAACCTGTTCGTCAACCTGTCAAATCAGCACTACGGATCACTGTCTGAAGCGCAGCAAGCGGGCGCTCCAACGATCAACTACGGGATCTTCATCAACACCGTGATCAACTTCCTGATCATAGCGTTCGCGGTGTTCCTGATCGTTCGGTTGGTCAACAAGGGGCGACCGGCCACGACCAAGGTTTGTCCGTATTGCACATCGATGATCGCGGTTCAGGCTACGCGCTGCCCGCATTGCACGTCTGAGCTAGCGTAGGACCTCAAAAAGAGAGCCCGGCTCTCCACTAATCTTATAGAAGAGCGTTCCCACGCCCCTGGAGGAACCGGCCATGCCCGGCGAAACGGACGAAAGGAATGAGAGCACGATTGTATTGATCGTGCAATTGGCTGCAATTCTTCTGGTTTTTGCCGTGCCGGTAACCGTCCTGGCGCTGGCTATCCCTCAACACGCCCAGACCATCATTCTCATCGCGGTATATACTCTGTTCGGTATAGCGGCGCTATTCGCGGGGATCGGGTGGCGAGAGCCATCTTATGGAGAGACCGCGCGATCATATACCAAGTGGGTATTCGTGTTCACCATCACCGCGGTGGCGGCAAGCCGGTGGTTAGCCGACCCTGATCAGGAAATACCGGATTATGTGGTCGGGGTGGTGATCCGCGCGCTGATCCTGCTGCTGCCGTTTTTCCTCGGGCGGTTCATAGACCGGGAGATGCAGAAGCATTCTAAGCCGCAACGATAAGCCCCGAGAATCCGAGGCTTGTCGTGTCCACGGCACTCACCCACCCAACTTAAACGCCACACTTATCACCGCCGGGCTGAACGGCGGGATGTCGAGCTGGAGAGTGAGCTTATCGCCCTTAAGCTGGTAGGGCGCGCCGTCAACCTCGACATCCTCCACCAGACCCAACTCACTCAGCCTGATATCCACCGTGCGAGACATCGGGGTGTCGATCAGGTTGAATGCGTTCACGACACAGCGGCCTGAGTCGGGGAGCACGTGGATGTGAGTAAGTTCGTCGATGGCGTGGAACTCGCCTCGGGCGTAGAGATCGCGCAGAGACTTATATTTCTCGATCGCGGCCTTGTAGGCCTCGCGGCGCGACGGGTTACTCTTTCCGCCGCCGAGTCCCAAGTGCCGAACCGTCGACGCATACCACCAGAACGCGAGGCAGTTGTCGTTGTCGCTGTCCATGGGAATGTGCAGGTAGAGCGGGATATCGTAGGCCAGGTTATAATAGAACAGGCTCAGCGCGCGACCGGAGAGCAGGTTCTCCAACGGGTTCCACATGAAGTCGAACGCCCAGATCTCGTTAGGCGAATCCACTGAGTCATAGAGATAATATACGGGCAGATAGCGAATCCCCCACGGCCAGACCGGGTCGTGGGCCTCTATCTCAATATCCGGGCGTTTTTCGCGCAGCTTGCATATCAGCTCCGTGACGGCGTTCGCGTGCATGTTCGGAGTGGTCGGGACAGCGTGGCCGTGGTTGGGATCGTGGCAAGGGCCGCGCCAGTCGAACTCGTCGAACGATATGAACCTCATCCCGGCGTCGATGATATTCAGGATCCGCCGGAGCTTCTCTTCCTGATATTGCGCGCTGCACAAGCACGGCTCGTGGAACGGATTGGGATGGTACGGGGCGTAGTAGCCGAAGCTGCCGTCGGACCTGCGGCGATACATTCCGTGATACTCGTCGCAGTAGCTCCTGCCTACCGTTCGGAAGCCGACGCCGAGGCCGTATTCGTCTTTCATCTTCGCAACGAAGTCTTTGGGCTCGCCGAGCCGCTCGGTGTCCCACGTAGTCCCGCCCTCGCACTCTTCCCAGCCGGGTCCCAGCATCAGCGCCTCGCAGCCGAGTTCGCTCGCGAGCCGCGCCTCGCTCTCCATAGCATCGAGGGTGTAATGCTCCGCCAGCTTGGCCGGGTCGTTGTGATGCCAGCCGATGTTATATTGCGTGACCCAGTGGAGCGGAGGGGAGAAGTCGTCCGGGAGGCCGTGGCCCAGACCAGCCATGTGATCGCGGAACATGTACGCCCCGCGCCGCCAGAGGCCTTCGTAAAAGTGGAAGCGGGTGAGGCCGAATGTGAAATCACCTCCGGCCTTGATAACCCGCGCCTCGACAGGTTCGTTGTAGAGCGATGCCGACGCCCCGCCGAAGCTGAGGTAGACGCCGTCCTCTCGACGCTCGGTATCCAGCATGGAGTATTCGACCGACAGTGGATTATACTTGGTAATCAACAGGCCGTTTTCGCCGTCGGTCCAGGCCCAGCCCTCGGAGCGCGCCCTGCCCTTGTCCACGACTTCCTGCACCAGCCGCGCGGGGTTGTAGAACTCCGAGGCCTGATAGCGTCCGTGGTAGATGTCGTCGAGTTGGTAGTCGTGCTTGGTGCCGTCCGGCTGCAACCTGAACGGCAGGGCGATCAGGCGGTAATTCTCGATGTCGGTCCCCGGTCCGCCGTATTTTTCGGGTTTCTCCAATCGCTTCCGGAAGCCGAACCGGTAGCCGCGCAGGATCACGTCCTTGGTCCCCTCGTTCCGAAGCAATATCAACTCCTCGACAAACTCCTCATCCTCCGAGACGAACAGCCTGTGGCGGACGTTGACGCGGGCATCCGCGGTCGAACCGCCAAGGTATCCGCTGATGGTGACGATCTTGCCGCCCCTGTCGGGATACTCCTCCGATAGAGTCGCGTCGTGGAGGTCCTCGAGGCGCGCCATCTTGCCGTCATATTCAACGAAAGCCGAGTAACGGTACTCCCCATCGGCGAATGCCACGTTCGAGTATACGTCGGTCAGAGATATGCGGCGGACCGTGTCATCAATCTCGATGTCGAGCCGGAATCTCGGCGTATGGAAGCTGTGCAGACTCATTCGTCACTCCAAACAGGATTAATCACGAAAACACGAAAGGGAGAAAGCACGAAAAAGAAGGGAGGGGATTTGGAAATCCCTGATTAGCTCTGGGGTGGCGATTCGGAAATCGCCACCCAACAATAGATCCCCAGATCGCCCTTCCGTCTCGGATTGCAAATCCGGACGAACGCGCCCCTTGCATAGGCATTATAGCAGTCCGGGCCCCGATTGTTAACCCGCCGCGCATTACACTTTTTCAAAGGATAAGTAGGCTCAACTGTGGAATAGTATTCTGATTGTTATCGTTTCGGCAAGCGCGGCGGGCCGTGTCCCGCGAAGGGGAGGTCAGAGATTCATGGAAGAGCAAGGAATGCCCGCTTACCCCAAGGGGCGCAACAACAAGACTGTTCCGCTGATAGTTGTTCTGATCCTGATAGCCGCGGCGGCTCTCGGCGCGTATTTTCTCATCGCCAGAACCGGCGGGGCGGGGGATCCGGCTTCGTTCATCCCACAGGATGTGGCAATCGCGATCACCCTGGACTTCAGAGGGTCCACGGAGAAGAACGCCGCGATGGACTTCATCCACGGCGTGCTGAAAGATGCCGGCGTCAAGGAGACCGAACAGGACCTGTTCAGCGAATTGAGCAAGAAGCTCAAGATGGACTTTGAAAAGGATGTCGTCGGCCATCTGAGCGGAACGGCGGCGCTCGCGATCATGAACGAGCCATCCGGGATGCTTCCACAACTTGTCGCGGCGATAGGCGCCCGGAGCGATGGCGACGCATCGGCCCTGATTAAGACGCTCGGCGACAAACTGAACGCGAACAAAGTCGGGTTCGAGCTCAAGAAGTATGAGGGGTTCCACTATTACGCCATACCCATCCCCGGGGCGTCCACACCACTGGGGCAGATCGTGAACTATGTCGGCGCGGTCAAGAACTGCGTCGTATTTGCGGATACCGAGACGGCCTACAAGAAGATGGTGGATACGGTTGGAGGCAAGCCCAGCCTTCTTAGCGACAAGAACTATGCGAAGTTGCGCAAGCCCGGAACCGCTGTCTTCGCCACTGCCTACTATTCAGGCGAGGGGTTCTACAAGTTCCTCAGTCCGTATCTGGCGCTTGCGGCGGCAGCCGCGCCTCCGGAGCAGCTCGAATCCATCAAGGAAGCCATCCAGAGCAACATCGCCGCTGTCACGACCGCACAAGCCGGGCCGGACGGGATTATTATTACAATGGACGGCGTCACAAAGCAGCAGAGCGCCGAGTTGCGCAAGGTGAAGCTGGACGAACTGGCGGCCACCGCACCCAAAGACGCCGTGTTTGCGTTCGCGATGTCGGACTGGGCCTCGGCGTGGAAAGAAGCCAAGAAGCAGATGGACAAGCAGCCCACCCAGAGGACGCAGTTCGCGGAGGTGGCGACGCAGGTCAAGATGGCCACCGGCCTGGACCTCGGTAACGACATCCTGGACCGAATAGTGAGCGGCGCGGCGTACTACGTTCCGAAGGCCGAGGCAAAATCCAAGAACTTCCCCGGCGAAATGACGGTTATCCTGAAAGTGGACAAGCCTGACCTCGTCAATAAGACCCTGAACAAAGTCCACGCCAAGCTGGCGGCCGTGCCGAATGCGCCGAAGATGAAACCGGCCTCGATTGCGGGCGAGAAGATGTTCTCCGGCGCGATTGGCAAGGACGGAGACATGCTGCGGGACGGGGTCATCGGCGATAAGCTGGTCGTCACGGCAACCGGCCCCAGCTCCTCGGCGAGCGTCAATCGCGCAATTGCCGTCGCGAAGGGCAAGGCCGATACCCTGGCGTCATCCAATCGTTTCAAGATAGTAAAGAGCCAACTCGGTGATGAAGCCAAGATGTATTTCTATGGCGACATCGGCACGCTCCTTAAGGCACTAGGCAAGGACATGTCGGCCAAGGAACGCAAGATCGCCGAGAAGGTCACGAGCAAGATCGGCGTGTTCGGGCTTACCGCTGACGCCGGCGCCGACACTTACGAGATGCGCATAGTAATACCGTTTGCGAAGTAGGGTGCGTCTTGGCAGATGCGTCGGGAGGCATTTTACCCCGACGCCGGCCATTCGCATATATGCAGGCTCGCCGGGTTGATTGGCGGGCCTGCTTGTATATAGAAAGGCAATTTGATCTTGAATAACTCGTATGTCAGCGCCCGCACGGAAGGCTTCACCGAGTCCGTGATTCGCGAGATGACGCGGCGCATCAAGCTCGTGGACGGTGTCAATCTCGCCCAGGGGTTCCCGGACTTTAACCCGCCGGAAGATGTGATCGAGGCGGCGATAGATGCGATCAGGCGGGGAATAAATCAGTATTCGATCACCTGGGGCAGCCCACGGTTACGGCGCGCGATATGCGAGAAGCTGAGTTGGTATAACGGCATCGAGGCCGACCCCGACAAGAACGTGACCGTCACCTGCGGGGCCACCGAGGCTATGATGTCGGCGCTGCTGGCGATTATCAACCCAGGCGACGAGGTGATCATATTCGAGCCGTTCTACGAAAACTACGGCCCGGACACAATCATTTCCGGCGCGAAACCCGTATATGTGCCCCTGATCGAGCCCGATTTCCACTTCGACCCGGACGCCTTAAGCGCCGCGTTCTCCGACAAGACCAAGGCCATCGTCATCAACACCCCGCATAATCCAACGGGCAAGGTATTCACGCGCGAGGAGATCGAGTTTATCGCAGAACTCTGCGCCAAGCACGACGCGCTGATCGTGACGGACGAAATCTACGAGCACATACTCTACAACGGCGCGGTGCACGTCTCACCGGCGTCGGTTCCGGGGCTGGAGGCACGGACGATCACGATCAGCGGGATATCCAAGACCTATTCGGCCACCGGTTGGCGCGTCGGCTGGACCATCGCTCCCGAGCACATCACCGGCGCCATTCGCAAGGTGCACGACTTCCTGACCGTCGGCGCCCCCGCTCCCTTGCAGGAGGCTGCCGCCGCGGCGATGCGGCTCCCGAGGGACTACTACTCCAAGCTCGCCAAGTTCTACAACCACAAGCGCGATCTGATCCTGCGCGAGCTTACGGATGTCGGCTTCGTCCCATTCAACCCCAAGGGCGCATATTATGTGCTGACCGACATCAGCGCGTTCGGGGCTGGTGACGATATCGAGTTCGCGTCATATCTGGTCAACGAGATCGGCGTGGCGACCGTCCCCGGCAGCAGTTTCTATTCGACGCGCGAACTAGGCCGCAACAAGATCAGGTTCGCGTTCTGCAAGACCGAGGAGACCCTCTGTAAGGCGGTCGAACGGCTGGAGAAGCTAAAGCAGAGGGAAATTGCGGATTGCGGATTGCAGAATGCAGATTGACCTGGGGAACGAAGTCCCTTCATTCTGCATTCATCCGACTTCCCGATCTTGTTCTTCATAACGACCCTCTGAATTATGGCCCGCACTTTCAATTGCACCCACGCCCTAAGGCCGGAAGTTTGAGATCGCCTCTATTGAGAGCATACATATAGTACGACGGGTCGATTGTCAAGGCAACCGACCAGGAGCAAAACTTTGGGCGAAAGTCCGTCCCATGAAGGTCGGCGGGCTGATCGCCCAGGGGTGTGATACCACACCCCGGAGGCTGCCGCCCTGCGCCTATGGTCCGCGTGACCATACCAACCCCGGTCACTCGGACCGCCAGGCGTGGGGCGAGCCTTATCGCATGCGGCCTGGTAAAACTACCAGTATTTTATTGACTTCACGTTCAAGCCATTGAAAACGACCCTTGACAAGTTCCGGCAGGGAGTGTACATAATGTTAGTGATTCGCTAAGCCTATTAAGCATGCATATCGCGGGACGCGAGTGAAATAGTCGCCGCGAGTGCCACAACCCAACACGCTGGAGGAGAATAGATGAATAAGGTCTTTGTGGCAGCGCTTGCGCTGCTGTGCCTGGGCGTCAACGCTCAGGCGGATGTGTTTAATATGGGCCCGGGGCTCACGAACTTGGAGACAGTCACAGTCGGCGATTCGGGGAACGTGGGTGAGCTTGCTGGCTCCGGCGCAGGCGGAGTCGGTCCAAGTAGAATATGTGGCTCGGTATCCTACACCTATAACATCGGCAAGTTTGAAGTCAGTGCCGCGCAGTATACGGATTTCCTGAACCACAAGGCAATGTCAGACCCATATGGTTTATACAGCGCAGATGCCTACCTCTCAGGTATCATTCGTAGTAGTTCGCCCGGCAACTACATCTACAGCGTATCATCCGCCGCTAACGCGCCGGTCAACTGCGTAAGCTTCTGGAATGCCTGCAGATTCGCGAACTGGCTTCATAACGGTCAGGGTGACGGCGACACCGAGACAGGCGCATACACGCTGAACGGCTACAACGGCTTTGACGGACGCAATATCGTCAGAAACCCCGGGGCAAGGTGGTTTATTCCGAGTGAGGACGAATGGCACAAGGCTGCATACTACAAGGGCGGAGGAACTCAGGCAGGCTACTGGGCTTACCCAACTCGGAGCAACTCGGCTCCGAGCAACGATCTTGTCACCCCCGACCCTGGCAACAATGCCAACTTCAAGCTGGCTGATGGTGATTACACCATCGGTGGGTCTCCTGATTGCCTGACTGACGTCGGAGAGTTCGAAAACTCCGAGAGCGCATACGGAACGTTCGATCAGGCTGGTAATATTTCCGAGTGGATTGAGGACGTTACCGCCGTATTCGACGACACATCCTCGATGCGCGGGATACGCGGCGGCGATTACGGTCAGGCGAGTTTTCGCTTCCGGTCCGCGTACCGTGGCAGCGGAACGTACCCGGCCATATCATATGCGGTGGGGTTTCGTGTTGCGGCAGCTGTACCTGAGCCTTCGTCGATTATCGCCTTGGCTGGGGGATTAGTATCCCTTCTCGGCATACGACGGCGAGGGACTTAGCCTATAAGGATATCCAAGCAAGATACCTGGAGGGACATTTCGTGTACTCGTGCTTTCGTGGTCACGACTTCGCCGAGTGCTTAATCCTCTGATCCTCCCGCACGACTTTCCGGCATCCGCCCTCGTGGCTCTTGGACCAGTCGGCAAGCTCGGCGAACTCCAATATGCGCTCGAGCTGGCCTAGAGCTTTCAGGCGATCATAGATAAGCTGCCAGCCGCAGTCGATCTCGGGTGAGACCTCGCACTTGCCTTCGCGAGCGCCGCCGCAGGGGCCGTTGAGGAGGCTCTTGGAGCATCGAGTCACGGGGCAGACCGCGCCGTAGGTTCCGAGCACGCAGCTTCCGCACGCGGCGCACTTCTCGGTCCAGATTCCCTGCTCCTGCAAGATGCCGATGAACTTCGTGTCGAGGCCGGGGTAGACGGGAATGTTCGGGTAGCGCTCGGCAATCGCCTGCACGCCCGCGCCGCACGCGAGCGAGAGCACCGCGTCCGCGTTCTTGACTTCCTCAAGGATATCCTCGATGAACTCGTTCTCGCACTGGCGCTCGATGGTGCGCTCGGCGATCTCGTGCTCCTCATTGCCGATGTTGTAGGCGATCCGCAGGGCAGAGCTGATCATGCCCACCTCCCGCTCGCCGCCCGCCAGGCACACCGTCACGCACGTGCCGCAGCCGAGCACAAGTATCCGCTTGTATTGAGACAGGTCCGCTTTCAGGTCCTGAATGTTCTTTCTATGCGCAACTATCATCTTGCGGCCTCCTGAAGGACCTTCTCCCGCGCCTGTCGAAGCGGGCTTGGTCCGAGTTTCTTGATTCTTTCGGTCATAGTCTGGACAATCTCGGCGAAGGCGCCGCCCATGGCCGAGGACAGATTGAACATCTCCAGCCTCTCGCCCTCGATCCCGGCCTCGGTGAGGACCTGTTTCGCGGTGGCGACACGTTTCTTCGCGCGCAGGTTGCCCTCTTGGAAATGGCAGCCGCCCTCCAGACACCCCGCCACGATCACGCCATCGACGCCGCTCTCGAACGCCTTCATAACGTAGTTGATGTCCATCTTGCCGGTGCAAGGCAGCCTCAGCACTCGCACGTTCGGCGGATATTGAACGCGCATCGAGCCGGCCAAGTCGGCGGCGGCATACGCGCAGTAGTGACAGCAAAGCGCTAGTATTTTAGGTTCAAAGCCCATAATGGATTCCACCTTAGTAAATGCAGAATGATGAATGCAGAATGCAGAACGACCCTACGTACGGGGTCCGTTTATTCTGCATTCTGCAATCTGCATTCTGCATTTAGCCCACTACCTCCAGCAGCGCTTCTATGGCTGCCTCGATCTGGTCGTCCATGAAGTGCCGCAGTTCGATTGCCTTGGCGGGGCAGTCCGACGCGCAACTTCCGCAGCCCATGCACTTGGCGGCCTGGATTTCGACGCGGTTCTTGTTGTTGACCACGCTGACCTCCGGCGCGCCGTAGGGGCAGACCTTTACGCATGTCAGGCAGCTTACGCACTTGCGCACATCCACGCAGCTCACCTGCCCGCCGACCATCATCTTGTCCTTGCTCAGTATCGTGGCGGCACGGCCCGCGGCGGCGCGCGCCTGCTGCATATTCTCGACGGTGCTCTTCGGCGAGTGGGCGCTGCCGCAGAGGAAGATGCCCTCCGAGGCGAAGTCCACGGGCCGCAGCTTCACGTGAGCTTCCAGGAAGAACCCGTCTGCATTGATCGGAATCTTCGCAAGCTCGGATGTCTCTTCGTTGCTCGCGGCTGGGGATATGCCCGTCGAGAGCGCGAGCAGGTCGATGCTCAGGCTCGCGGGCAGGCCTAAATCGGGATCAACGAACTTCAACTTGAGTTTATCGCCCCCGGTCACCTCGGGCGGGCGCTCTGAGTCGTATCTCATAAACAGAACGCCCATCTCGCGCGCCTTCTGGTAGAGCAGTTCGCTCGCGCCGTAGGTCCGCATGTCACGATAAAGGACGACGACGTTCGCCTCGGGCCGCAGCTCCTTGACCCGAATAGCGTTCGAGACGGCCTCCTTGCAGCACCTGCGGCTGCAGAACGGGCGCTCCTCGTTGCGCGAGCCGACGCACTGGATCATCGCCACCGTCGCGTTCGCGGGCAGGTCCAGCTTGCTCTCGGCGATACTCACTTCGAGCTCGCGCTGGGTGACAACTCGGGTATCCTTGCCGTAGAGATACTCCGTCGGCACATACTCAGCGCCGCCGGACGCAACGAGCACAATGCCGTGCGAGACCAGTCTTGTACCATCGGGCATCTTGACTTCGCTTCCGAAGTTGCCGACGTGACCCTTCAATGAAGCTACCTTCGACGATAGATACGTATGTATCAGTGGGTGCTTATCAACCGACGCCGCGAGCTTGTCGCGAAGCGCTCCGGGAGCCAGCCTGCCGCCGAGCTTGTCCTCTTTCTCGACCAGATGCACGGTGAACCCCTGGTTGGCGAGCGAGAGCGCGGCGGTCATGCCGCTCGGCCCGCCGCCGATTACCAGCGCCGACTGATTAACCGGAAGCTGCTCGCTCTGCAGAGCCATCAGCCTGGCGGCTCGGCTCACGGCCATGCGAACGAGGTCGATGGACTTTTCGGTCGCCGCATCGGGATCGTTCGAGTGGACCCAGGAGCATTGATCGCGAATATTGGCCATATCGACCAGGAACGGGTTCAAGCCGCACTCGCGCGCGGTCTCGCGGAACAGCGGCTCGTGCGTGCGAGGGGTGCAGCTTGCCACGATCAGGCGGTTCAGGTCGTGCTCCTTGATGATCTCCTTGATGTGCTCCTGCGTATTGTCCGCGCACGCGTAGACCTGGTTCTCGGCGTAGGCTACGTAATCCATCGACTTCGCCGCCTCGACGACCCTGTCGATATTCACCACGCCCGCGATGTTGATCCCGCAGTGGCAGATAAAGACGCCGATGCGCGGCGGAGCGTCGGTGAAATCGCGCTCCTTCGGATACTTCTTCTCGGTGATCATGGTTCCACGCGCCGGGGCGAGGAGTTCCATCGCCATGGCCGCGGCGGCGGACGCCTGGGTGACAGTCTCGGGGATGTCCTTCGGCTCCTGGAACGCGCCGGATACGAAGACGCCCGCGCGGCTTGTCGCCACCGTCGCGACCTCATCGGTCTTGCAGAAGCCGCACTCGTTGAGCTCGACGCCGACCGCGTTGGCCGTGCGCAGGGCCTCGTCACTCGGGCGCATGCCGGTCGATAGGACGACAATGTCGAACTCCTCGTCGATTGGCTTGCCGTCCTTGATGTAGCTCAGGCGCAGGTTTTTCGAGCCTGGCATCTCGACCACGCGCGAGATCATGCTCCGCTCGAACTTGACGCCGCTTGACTTGGCGCGCTCGTAATATCTATCGAAGTCCTTGCCGAAGGCGCGGATGTCGGTGTAGAAGATGGTCGTCTCCAGGCCGGGCGCATGATCGGCGGCGATGAGCGATTCCTTGATCGCCGCCATGCAGCAGACCGAGGAGCAGTAGGGGCGATTATTCGCCGCATCGCGGGAACCCACGCACTGGATAAACGCGATCTTCTTCGGCTCCACGCCGTCCGCCGGACGCTGAAGATGGCCGCCGAATGGCCCGCTCGCCGAAAGCATGCGCTCGAACTGGACGTTGGTGACCACGTTCGGGTATCGCCCGAAACCGAACTCGCCGCGCAGCTTCGCGTCGAACTCCTCATAGCCCGGCGCAAGTATCACCGCGCCGACCTCCAGCTCGCGGTAGCTGTCTTTCATACCATGGTCAATGGCCTTGGGTAAGCAAGCCTTGACGCATTCCCCACACTCACAGCAGACGCCGCATGCGAGGCATCGCTCCGCCTCCGCGACTGCCTGCTCGGCGGTGTAGCCGTTATCGTGATCGAACTCGACCCGCTTGCTGCGTATGCGCCTCTCGCGCTGGTGCTGGAGTTCCAATTGACGGTGCTGCTCGTTGGTCCAGACGCGGCTGTCAGCATCGCGGCCTGCCGCCAGGTCCTCGCCGTTAATGAATCGCTCGATGGACTCCGCGGCGCGTATCCCCGCCGCGACCGCCTCGCTCAGCGTTCCCGCGCCCGCGACCACATCTCCGCCCGCGAAGACTCCGGGCTTGCTCGTGGCGAGCGTGACGGGATCGACCTTGAGCAGGCCCCACTTGTTGAGTTCAAGCTCCGCGCCGTGGCCGAAGTCCATATCGGGAACCTGCCCGGTGGCGAGGATGGCGTTGTCGCACTCGATTATATGCTCCGACCCTTCGACAGGCTCGGGGCGACGCCTTCCGGAGGCGTCTTTCTCGTCCGAGAGCTTCATCTTCAGGCACTCGATGCCGGTGAGTTTGTTATTTGAGCCGACGAATTGTTTGGGGTTCGTCAGGAATATGAACTTGACGCCCTCACGGATTGCGTCTTCGACCTCTACAGGGTCGGCGGGCATCTCCTTCTTGGTCCGGCGATAGACAATGGTGACGTCCTTGGAGCCGAGGCGGAGGGCAGTGCGCGCGATGTCCATGGCGGCGTTACCCGCACCGATCACCGCGACCCGATTGCCAATCTTTGCCTCGCGTCCGAGGTTCGCATCTCTGATAAACTCGATTCCCGGAAGCACGCCGTCCAGATTCTCGCCCTCGATGCCGAGGCTTGAACTCCTCTGAGCGCCCACTGCGGCGAAGACTGCCTTGTAGCCGCTTTCGAGAAGGCCGTCGATCGACAGGCCCGTGCCAATCGGGGCGTTGAGCTTCAGCTCGACGCCGAGGTTGAGTATATCGTCGATCTGGCTGTCGATAACGCCGCGCGGGAGCCTGAAATCGGGAATCCCCGCGCGCATCATCCCGCCCGGAACAGGCAAGGCCTCATATATCGTGACCCGATAGCCCTTGCGGGCGAGATAATCCGCCGCGCCCAATCCGGCAGGCCCTGAGCCGATAATGGCCACGCGCTCCGCGCGAGGGGTTAGGGGTTGGGGGTTAGGGGTTGGGGAATGCTCAATGGCGAAACGCTTGAGGTTCCTGATCGACACCGCGTCGCCATACTCACCCTGTTGGCACTCCGCCTCGCACGGCCTGTGGCAGACGTAGCCGCAGATCAGCGGCAGCGGGTTGTCCTTGCGAATGATCTCGGCGGCCTCGGCGACCTTGCCCTTAGCCAGCAGCGCGACATAGCCCTGGGCGTTCTGGCCCATGGGGCACGCGCTCACGCATGGCGGGCGCTCGCGCTTGTTGACAACATAGGCGTTCGGGACAGCCTGCGCCGTCACCTTATGTATGGCGGTCTTCTTCGCCAGACCCCGATTGAAGTTGTCCGGCACGCTCACAGGGCAGACCTTCTCGCAGTCGCCACAGGAGTTGCACTTTGCCGTATCGACGAACCGCGCCTTTTGCCGCAGCTTCACCTTGAAGCGCCCCGGCTCGCCGCTCATCTCCTCGACCTGGGACTGAGTTAGGATTTCTATATTAAGATTGCGCGCGCACTCGACGAGCTTCGGCGAGATGATGCAGGTCGCGCAGTCGCCGGTGGGGAAAGTCTTGTCGAGCTGAGCCATCTTGCCGCCGACGGTCGCGGACTTCTCGACCAGGTAGACCTTGTAACCCGAGTTGGCCAGGTCCAGGGCCGACTGTATCCCCGCGACCCCGCCGCCGCAGACCATCACAGCTCCGATGGGGCTATTTGCGTTATTCATGCTATCGATCATAGTCATTCAGCCTCGTTCGTTCGTCCGGATTTGGCTAGCCCCTTCTCCGTTCGTCCGGATTTGCAATCCGGGACGAAAAGGGCAATCTGGGGATTTGAAATCCCCTTGCCGGGGAGGGCCCGGATTTCAAATCCGGCCCAACAGCGGAATTGGGTCCGTCATCAGTTTGCCGATCCCCAGCGCGTCGTCGGACAGCCCCAGCGCTCGCCCCAGAAGCTGGGTGAAGTAGAACACCGGCAGACCGATCTGCTTGCCGATGGATTGCTCGATATCGGACTGCCGCAGGTCCAGATTGCTCTGGCACAACGGGCAGGCCACGGCGATGCACTCCGCGCCACTCTCCTTCGCCATCTCGAGAATTCCCGCGCCGAGCCGCTTGACGGTATCCGTTCGGGTGATCGAGAAACTCGCCCCGCAGCACTCGGTCTTATAGGGCCACTCTATCGGGTCCGCGCCCGCCGCGACGAGTATTTCCTCCATCAACTGCGGGTCCTCGGGATCGTCGAGGATGCTCAGCTCCTTCGGACGGGTCAAGAGACATCCGTAGTAGCACGCCACCTTGAGACCATTCAGGCTCTTGGTGATGGCGTCCTTGACATCTGCCAGGCCAATATCATCGCGTAGCACCTGAAGGAAGTGTCGGACTCGAACGCCGCCCGCATACTCGCGGCCAATCGCCTCGGCGACCTCCGCGCGCATTGTCGCATCTTCGACAGCCAGGTTCGCGGCGGCAAGTCTGCCGTAGCACGCCGCGCAGCAGACTATCACATCCCGCCCGAGGTCCTGGGCAATCGCGAGATTCCGCGCCGGGAGAGACGCGGCGAGCAGGGAGTCGGTGGCGTGCGCGGGAGTCGAGCCGCAGCACGACCAGCCCGGCAGTTCCTCAAGCTCGATCCCGAGGGCATTCGCCACCGCGTATGTGGACATCCGAAAATCCCCCGCGGTCGATTCCAGCGAGCACCCGGGGAAGAATGAGTATTTCATTGTTTCGCCCTCCGTCTGACGCGGTCGAATATCGCCGAAACCGCCTTGCGGCCCGAGGTGCGCGGCGGGAAGAGCTTCATCTTGCCCTTCTTGAGCATCGTTGGGAACTTGGCCAGGTCGCTGAAGAAATCGCGCGTCTTCATTTTATAGCGACCCATCAGGCCGAACTCGTGGACGCGGCCGAACTTCTCAATCGAGTCCAGCATAAGCTCGTTGAATATGCGAATCTTTTTCAGGTCATCACTCGGCGCATCGCTCGCGATGGCGCGGAGTTTGTCGATCAGCGCGGTCGTATCGACCTGCATCGGGCAGCGCGAGACGCACGTGTGGCACGATGCGCAGGTCCAAATCGCCTTGCTCGCCAGGAGTTCATCTTCCATCCCAAGCAGCGCCATTCGGTTTAGCTGGTGCGGGAGGATGTCGGTCTCCAGACGCATAGTGCAGCCGGAGGAGCAGCGCCCGCATTGAAGGCACGCCGCCAGCCTCAGCTTCCCCTCCGGGTCCAGCCTGGCGAGGAGACTCCGATCTACTCTATCTAGCGTGCTACCCATCAGACACGTCCTCCCAGTTACCGTCATCGTCAGGCACATCAGCCGCCACCGAAGCCGCTTTCTTTGAGGCCGGAGCGACCTTTCGATACACGCTCTTCGGGTCCAGGGCCTTGCCGTCCACCGTCAAAAGCCGGGACACGGCGATGTCAAAAAGCCGCTCGTTTTCTTCGAGATACGGCCTGATCAGCTTCCAGTCGGCATCCGAAAGCTCGAAGTACTGACCGCCGTTAAGCTGCTCATTGTCAAGCTGCCCCTTGGGATCGCGAACGTAAATCGCGCCGCCCGAGGCCAGCGAGAACAGGTTCGAACCGGCATACGGCGTGTCCAAATCGATCACGTTGCCCTGGGCGTCGACTCTGATGCCGTTCAGGATAACGAACCCGCCGCCGTTCAACGGATCGCCCGCCATGAACGATTCCGCCAAAAAGTCCAGGCAGGTGCCGTTGATGACGGCCTTCGGGCGGCCCACCGCGTTGATCAGCGGGCGTCCGGCGGCGTTGCCCTTCACGAACACATCGCCGCCCTTCGCGCCATACATGAATGTCTGCCCGACGTCGCCGTGGACGACCAGCTTGCCCTCCTTCATGACCTGCGCAAGTTGATCCTGGGCGTTGCCGTGAACGACCATTGTCGCGCCGTCAAGGCCTGAGGCCAGATAATCGCCGGTGCTGCCGTAGGCATCGATGACGCAGTCGTAAGACTCCGACCCGAGCCCGCAGCCCAGGAACCTCTGCCCGACGTAGCCGCAGCAGATGAACCGCTTCCAGCCCAGCACGTAGGCCGCATCGACCACGCGGGCGTCACACTCATCGCCCTCCGGCGGGAAATCGTGGCCATTGACGATGAGCACTTCCTCAGAGCCAACCGGCGCGCGCACGGCATCCCGCGTCTCCCAATCAATCCGGGCATACTTTGAGCCGCCGCCCAAAGTGATCGAGTTCACCGACTCGAAGACCGAGACAAGCGCGTTGTTCGCCACTTCGAGAATGCGAGCGCGCTTGTTTGCGCCGGTCGGGTAGCGGCGGTCGATCATCAGCGTGAGACCGTTTATCACGGCAGTCCGCTCGGTATCGGTCTGGATGCGGGCTATGAGGTCCGCGCAGAGGTTCTTGAACTCGTCAAGCGTGACAGACGCGGCGGCCTCCCTGAGCGAGTCAAAGAGAGCATTTCCACTCTCGTCCCCGAGCAACGCAGGGAGGCTGGTGTTTCGGGAACTTGTTCCCGAAACGGCGGGGGCCTCTGCTCTCCACTTTCCACTCTCCGCTTTCCGCTCTCTCCCAAATTTATCCGCGCAAGAAAGAGTCCGCGTGCCATCGGGCTTGCGCTTCACCGTAAAGATAAACGCGCCGCCGTCGGTGTAGCTGCCGCCACGCGCGTTCCAATAGTCATCGGCTATCGTGCAGAATCGCGGGTCCTCCTTGGCAAGGCTATGTAGAGTCGCGTCGATGGCCTGCTTTTCGGAGCAGATAAGCCCGATCTGGACTTCGCCATCAGACAGCGCGAACACCTGCGGCCTAAGCATCGCCGTGTCGGTAATCCCGAGCAACTGGAAGGCGTCGTTCTCGACATCGTTTCGCGCGATGATGAAGAACCATGGCCCGTCCGGCGAGGCATGTATATGCGCCTGCTGGATTCTCTTGTAAAGCTCCTGCTTATCTTTCGGGAGCATGTCCAGATCACGCTCGCCCGTGGGTGCCAGGCCCTCGATGACGTATTCCATCGGATACTTGTAGACACGCTTCCAGAGGTCGAACACGAGTATCGCGACCTCCGTGTCCGTCAGGAACAGCGGCCTGATGTTGCGCTGCGCCAGGTACTCGGTCACCGAATAATAGTTCGCGAAGTCGCCGTTGTGGACCAGCGCCTCGTTCATCCCCCGGAACGGGTGCGCGCCGCCGGGGTGCCACACGCGGCCCCTCGTGGGGTATCGCTGGTGGGCAATCCAGACGTGCGCCTTGAAATCCTCGAGCTTATAGTACGTGACGATCTGCTCGGCGTAACTGACGATCTTCAGTATCATCTGATCGCGGCCATGCGACAGCACAAACGCCTGCTTGTCGCCGAGCGCCGCGTAATATTTCGAGTCCAGAGCGAAGGTGTTCTGGAATACGAACTCCTCTTCGATGTCCCGCTCCAGCAAGCCTGTAAGGCCGCGCTCCTCGGCGAATCTCTTGAGCACCTCCGGCTTGGGCTTCACGAAGTATCTCGCGACATCCGGCGGGCGAACTTCCAGGCCCGCGATGTCGCGATAGTCGTCGATGTGGTCGAGCATGTCCGAGTGATGCACGTCGAACATCGGCGTGATGAAGTCGGCCTCGACGTTAGCCTTGCAACTCGGGTCGAGCAGCGCGATGTTCAGGAGGTAGTCGTTGGTAAGTATCTCCCGCGACACCCCAAGCTGCTCCGGCACAAGCCCCACCGCAGCGATGCCGCCGCCCTTGCCGTTGCCTCGATTGTGCATCTGAACGGACGGCTCATAGATGTGCCGACCCGCCACAGGGATGCTGCACGCGAACCCCGTGACCCCGCAGCCGCCCTCTTCGTCGGTGTGCGGCGGCTCCGACGGGCTCCAGCCGTCCATCATCCACTGCCTGCTGTCTATTATCTTATCCGCAAAGTTGGTCATCGCTTGTCCTGTTGACTTTCTCATCACGAAAACACGAAAGGGAGAAAGCACGAAAAGGGTAGGATTAGCACTTCCGTAAGCCCTGAGTAGGTCCTGAGTAGGCCGTAGGCCGTATCGAAGGACCGTATCGAAGGGCGGCTGCGAAGGTACGGACTTCGGTTGAGAACTGACCGGCCCTTCGATACGCCCATCAGACATTCTCAATAGTAGCTAACTCCTGCTGGGCTACTCAGGGCCTGCGGAGTACTGTGCCTCCACGCCTATTGCCTGTCGCTATTCTCTTTTCGTGTTTTCGTAATTTCGTGCTTTCGTGATTAAAAGACTATTCGTAATCAAGATGCATAAGAAGATCGGTCCGTCCGCGCAGTTCGGCGACATCTTTCATGCCGAACCGGCTCAGGATATCGACCAACTGCAGCCGCCACGCATGGAGCAGGTTGATCAATCGCTGCGTGCCCCACTCGGTGGTCATCTTCTCCATCGTCACCGGGTCGGTGGTTGCGATTCCGCGCGCGCAGCCTTTGCCGCTCTCGCACTTGCCGCAGCGAATGCAGCCCAGCGCTACCATCTCCGTGGTCCCTATCACGACCCCGTCCGCGCCGAGCGCAATCGCCTTCGCCGCATCGTATGCCGTCCGGATGCCGCCGCTGGCTATCAGCGTGATCTTGTCCCGTATGCCCTCGGCCTCCAGAAATCTCGACACTTTCGGGATCGCATACTCTATCGGCATCGCGATGTTCTTCTTGGCGATCTCTGGGGCCGCGCCGGTCCCGCCGTAGCTGCCGTCCAAGTGGACGATATTCGCGCCCGCGAAGTATGAACCGACCGCGACCATGTCCACGTCCACCGGGGTCGATACCTTCGCCGAAACGAGCGCCCTTGGGTTCACGTGCTTGATCCAGTCGATGTGCTTCTTATGGTCCTCGATGGAATACACGCTGTGGAACGGGAACGGCGAAAACAGCGGCGTCCCCGGCACGGCCTCGCGCATCGCGGCAACCGCGGGGGTATTCTTGTCGCCCAGCAGGTGGCCGCCGAGGCCCGGCTTCGCGCCCTGGGCGTATTTGAACTCGACAATCGGCGCGTGCCTGATGGTTTCCTCGCGAACGCCAAACAGACCCGTCGCGACCTGCGTGATCATGTTATCTTTATACGGAAGCAGGCGCTCGATGTAGCCGCCCTCGCCGGTGCAGCTAAATATGTTCCACGCCATCGCCGCGCGTGCCTTGGAAAGTATCGTATGCGGGCTGACGGAGCCGAACGACATCCCGCCGCCGTAGACCGGCAGGTCGATTCGTATTCTGGGCCGCCCGTCGTCGTCTCTGCGGTTAAGCTCTATCGCCGTGTTGATCTCATCGGGATTCGTCCGAGGGCCATCCTCAGGGAATCGAAATCTGATCTTGTCGAACCCGCCGCCGGAGTTGCCGTGATGATAGTCGAGCTCGCCATCGGGAACCTGTCCCGTCTCCGCCATATACCAGGTGGAGAGGATCAGGTCCGCCGTCCACCGAAAGTCGCCCAGCGACTTATACAGCGGTGTCTCCTCGATGCGCAGCGCCTTCTGAGGGCACTTATCCACGCAGTAGGTGCCGTTCTCCTTGCACTTGGCGGCGGTGCAGCGCCAGTCGTTGCCTCTGACGAAATCCACATAGCCCTCGGGGCGCTCGTGCACACCGCGCGGACAGACCTTCTCGCAGGTCCCGCATTTGTTGCACAATTCACTCCGCCAAATGCGATACTTGCCCAGGCTGTTGCGCCAGCGGTCCGGCGCGGGCTTCACTTCGCGGCGCGGCATCTCCAGCCCCAGCGCGTCCGTCTTCATCGGGGCCGCGTTTCCGGTTGTATCAATCGTAACCGCCATTACGAAACCTTCCTCTCCCCGAAGATCGGCCCGAAGCACTCGCGCTCCAGATCGTCGAAGAACATCGCCCTGCCCACTTCGCCGCGCAGCCTTCGGGCGTCACGAATGCCCATTGCCCCCATCATCTCCAGCATCTGGCTGTGCCACGCGCCCATCAGGTTCGCCAGCCTCCCAACGATGTAATCGCTGTCCGAATCGTTGAGGCCGATTGGACACGCGATGCCTTCCTGGCAGTTCATACAGACCCTGCACTCCAGCGCGACCATCAGCGGCACGTCCACCGAAATCAAGTCAGCACCACACAGCAACATCTTGATCACATGTTCGGCCATCGATATGCCCCCGCCGGCGATCAGGGTGACCTTGTCCCTGATGCCCTCGGCAACGAGAGCCTGGTGCAGCCCGCGGATCCCGTCGGTGACGTGCCGATTGTCTGTGGTTACGCCGTGCCAATCCGCGAACACGTGCAATGCATCGACGCCTTGCCCAGCCAGTTCGAACGCCCGAGGAATCGACGCCGAACCCAGGGGCAACTTCACTATCGCCACCAGTCCGGGCTTGGCGGCCTTGGCCCTATTGATCTTCTCGACCACTTCGGGGCAGTCGGTCCATTCGGCGATTGTGCCCTTTCCGGCATCGCCGCCGGAAACATGTGGGAGGGCAGCGGGATGCGCCATAAGCTCGGGATCGTCCGTGATCGCGAGCGTGCCAAGTTTTCTGGCGGCGTCGAGAATAGACTTCGAAACCCTCGGCCCCGGGCTGTGCCAGGGCATCATGTTGAAAACCACCGGCATCGGGACCTCAACCTGCGCCGGGAATTGAGTCGCCAGGGAGCCGTCCGCGTTGAACTCCAGCTTCATCGGTCTGCGCCCGATATCCGCCGCCGTGCTTATATACTCGCGGCCGTGGATGCCGTCACGGGTGGGCCGGACAATCTCGGACATGTCCGTGAGTATCGAGTCGAACCCCGGTCCCCTGAACGGCCCAGGATACCCCGCGCCCGAAACGGGTACGCGGCCCGTCTCGGCCTGGAACCACGTGGTCGATATAATGTCCGCCGTCCAGACCTCGTCGCCGAGTTCCAGGTATTCGGGATTGATCTGCTGGGTCAGCAGGCCCTTGGTGCAGCTTTGTACACAGCACAGGCAGCCCTTGCACTCATAGAGGTAATCGACATATTCGCGCGGGGAGGTCTGCAGACGCTTGCGCTCGTCATCGTGGACGCTGTAGGCGCACTCGCGCTTCACGCAGTTGTGGCAGGACGAACAGTCCTCGCGCCAGTCGATGATGCAGTATTTGCCGATCGACTTGTGCTTCGGCGGCACGGGCCGGGTGTGAATGTGGTATTTCGCCGGCATAGCTTAACTCCTCGAAAGCCCGCTGTCTTTGATGACTTCGGCGGCAAGCTCAAAGTCTTCGCCCGTCATCAGGTGGACGCCGCGCACGCCCTCGATTTTTCGGAGGCAGTCGATTGTTTCCTTCGCCAGGTGCATACCGGCGGCGCGCTGGTACTGGGCGGACTGCAACCTCTCGACCACATCATCGCCGATATCAAGAATGTTGAACTTCTCGGCCAGCGCCACGGCCTCTTGCGCCGAAGATAGGGGCATCACCGACGCGATGATGCATGCATTCTCATGCAAGCCGCGCTCGCGAACGTAGCTCATCCAGATGTTAAACCTGTCGAGATTGAACACCGGCTGGGTAATCACAAAGTCCGCCCCGGCATTGATAGCCTTTTCCAGCGCCAGGACCTGCAATTCGACGGGCTCGGCGAAAGGGTTCGCGTCGATGCCGAGCACGAGGTCGATCGGAGCATCCAGCGACTGGCCGTCGGCCAGCCTGCCCTCTTTGCGCATGCCATCGGCGACGCGAAGAAGCTGGATAGGGTCGATATCGAAGACGCCCCTGGCCGAGCCGGAGGTCGTCAGCGCCTGGTGCCGACCCGTGGTGCAAAGCACGTTCTTGATTCCCCCGGATGCCGCCCCCAACAGCGCCGACTGCAGCGCGATGCGGTTCAGATCGCGCGTCAGCAGCGCCATAATCGGCTCCGCTCCGGCCGTCGCCAGGTGACCCGACGCCGCCAGGCTGGAAAGCCTGACGCCATCGTCGCTTTCGGGGATATACACCGCGTCCACGCTGCTCCCCAGGGCCGCCGCGCAAGCCTTGATCCGCGCGACATCGGCTCCCCGGGGCGGCCTGCACTCCGCCGTCACCACAAACTTGCCGTTTCCGACCGCCTTCGCCAGGTGCTCTCCGCTCATCTTAAGCCATCACTCCGACTCTCGCCCGGCTTCTGTCGTCAACGAACCGGACCATGTTCTCAATCGCCACATCCAGCGCGGCTTCGCCGGAGTCGCTCGGTATGAACATCTGGATACATCCCGAGCCCAGCCCGACCTCCGATAGAATCTCGCGCGCGAGGTCGATGCGGACCGCTGCCCTGAGATTACCCTCCATCAGCTTGCAATGGTTGATGGGGCAGGTCAGCACGCAGACCGCGTCCGCGCCCGACTCAAACGCCTTCAGAAGATAGCGAGGGTCGATCCTCCCGCCGCAGGGCACGGCTTCGACCGTGACATCATCCCGCAGTTGGAGATTCGCCAGCCCTTCCGGCAGCCGCCCGCCGCCGACCGTGTTTCGGCAATAGTAGATTCTGATTCTATCTGTTCTTTCCATCATGCATCCCTCCCGTAGAGACAATAAGGGCGTCTCCGTCACGCAGTTATTGCGTGGCGGAGACGCCCTTGTCGAATTCTACAGCTCGTGTAGGCTATGGCGGTACGGCTCCCTTACAGCCCGCCACAAAACACAAAATCCACCCAAGGCTCACGTTGCCTGGGTGGACTCTCAATCGTCCGTCGCGCACGAAACTTCGATGAATCGCGCGTCTAAAGCTTCTCTCGGCCCTCACTGGCCGAAATACCATTTGTATTATACCACGCTTGGCCAGTAATGTCGATAGTTTGGTCGGGAAATCGGGAAATTGGTGCATCCCACGATTAAGGTATCTCAGGCTATGGCGCGAGTATAGGGGCTGAGATCAACGGCTCGGTCTGTCAGGATAAGGGAATATCCTTTCGTGGTTAATACCCATTCCATTCCATCGCCTGCTCGGGAGGATTGACCATACGCCGCGTATAACAAGGTCTTATACGCTAGAGGAACCATATGCCACAGCAGATCGATCCAATCAAACAATTCCGGCTGGCGGTGATAGCGCTGGTCGCCCTGGTGGTACTCGGCACGTTCGGGTACCACATACTGGAGGACTACTCGCTTCTGGACTCACTGTATATGACCGTCATCACGCTCGGCACGGTCGGCTACAGGGAAGTCAGGGAACTCGACGACGCCGGAAAAGTCTTCACTATATGCTTGATCGTCTTCGGCGTCACTATGGTATTCTGGGCCGGTGCGAGCCTGATTCAGGCGGTAGTCGGCGAGCAGATGTGGCACGCGATACAGAGGAAGAGAATGCAAAAACACATTGCTAAACTGCGCGATCATTTCATAGTCTGCGGGTTCGGAAGGATGGGCCAGCAGATAGTTAAGGACCTCCAACGCGAGGGCACGCCGCACTGCGTCATCGAGCGCAACCCCGAACAGCTCCCCAAGCTCGTGGCGCAGGACATCCCGTTCGTCGAGGGCAACGCGAGCGATGACAGGATTCTCAAGGCCGCCGGTATCGAGCGCGCCAGGGGACTGATCACGGTCGCGCCGTCCGACGAGGACAACGTCTTCATCACCCTCAGCGCCCGCGCGCTGAACCCGCGCCTGTTCATCGTCGCCAGGTCGATCCAGGAAGACAACGAGGACAAACTGCGGATGGCCGGCGCGGACCAGGTGATGTCGCCCTACGTAATGGGCGGCAAGAGAATGGCGACCGCCGTGCTGCGGCCCAACGTTCTCGACTTCCTCGAGCTCGCGATGCACACCGACGACCTGCAAATGATGATCGAGGAACTCGTCATCGGCTCCGGCTCGAAGATGATCGACTCCACCATCGCCGGCTCCAACCTCCGAAGAGCGACCGGCGTCACCATCATCGCCATCAAGAAGACCTCCGGCAAGATGGTCGCCAACCCCAGCGCCGACGAAGTCCTGCACGAGGGCGACGTGCTCATAGTGCTCGGCACTCCCGATCAGTTGGAAAAGGCCGAAAAGCTCGTGAACCCGACAGGCGCGACGGTCGGAGGGTAGATAGACATCGGTTTCACCCGGATCGGTGATTCGCCCATCCGGTATCTGCAGTTTCCGTGCTGTGTTGCCGATGATGTTTGTAAGATTTGGGTAGAACATATCTGATGGGCCTGACAGGCGGCAAGCGTGAAGTGGCCAAATTGTTGCTTCGGTTGCACGCAGCCGAAGCATCTGAAGCGTCCGAGTCGTGGCCCAGAATTTTGACCTCTATTCCGACTGGAGCGAGGCGTGTGAACTGCCTGATAATAGTTGCCCACCCGGACGACGAGATGATCTGGATGGGTGGCTCGATTTTGAAGCACCCCCGGTGGGACTGGCGCATAGTCAGCCTCTGCCGTGCAAGCGACACCGACCGCGCGCCCCGCTTCTGCCGCGCCGCGGCAGAGCTGGGAGCGCGCGCGTTTATCTCCAACCTCGATGACAGCCCGGTACTTGCTCCCCTCTCCCCCGACCTTCACGAGATCAAGGAAAGAATCGTGGCGGTTGTGCCGCATACGCTCGATCTCATATTCACCCACGGACAGAAGGGCGAGTACACGCGCCACGAGCGCCATGAGCAGGTCCACCTGGCCGTGCGAGATATGGTCGACTCGGGGGACTTATCGGGCGAGCTTCTATTCTTCGCATACGATGACCAGAGAGGGCAGTGCCGTCCCCAACCGGCCGTCGATGCGGATATCCTGGTTCGCCTGCTGGACAATGAACATGACCGCAAGCGCCGGATAGTGCAAGAGATTTACGGCTTCGGCCCGGGCAGTATCGAGTTCGACGCCGCAGGCCCGGTGGAGGCTTTCCGGGCCCACCGCAAGACAGCCGGTATCAAGCGGCTTCAAGCTACAATCCAAAGTACGGATTGATCACGAGGGATTAAAAATGCGAATACTGATGATGTACGAACACCCATCTCCGCCGGCGGGCCTGGCAACGCAGGGCGCGCTTCTCTACAGAGGGCTTCGCGAGATCGGCGTGGAGTGCGCGCCGGTCCACCTCGCCGGTGACCTCGAAAAGGAATGGCTTTACAAATGCTTCCGACCCGATGTAGCAATAGGAATTGGCTACTGGGGCCAGTTGCCTGAGCTGTTGATTCATCCGCGCAAGTTCGGCATCGAGCCGATTCCGTGGCTCGTGGCGGACGGCTGGGTCGCCAACTATCAGCGCGAGCTAAACTCTTTGCGGCTCATCCTCGCCACCAGCGGCTGGGTCAAAGAAGCTTACGAGCGAGACGGGGTGTTGCCGGGGAAGATGGTGGTCCAGCCGATCGGCTGTGACACGGAGTCTTTCAAGCCCATCCCAAGGGATGACCCGAAGGTCCGCGCGGTTCGCGAGTCGCTCGGGGTAGCCGATGATGAGAAGTTGATCCTTACAATCGGCGGGGACGGCGCCAGCAAGGGCAGCCGCGAGATGATGATGGCGCTCGCGCGGATAAACAAGCAATTCTCCAACTGGCGCTACGTGTGCAAGGTCTGGAAACAGGGACGCACGGAGCGTCAGACCACGCTCGATATGGCGCTCGCGCGGGAGCTGGGCATACGGGACAAGGTCGAATATGTCGACGGCGTGCTATCGCGGGAGTATATGCCTTATCTCTACAACGCGTGTGATATTTACGCCGGGCCGAGCCGCCAGGAGGGGTTCGGCATGCCGCATGTCGAGGCTCAGGCCTGCGGGAAGCCCGTTCTGAGCGTCGACGCGATGGGAATAAAGGAGACCGTGGTCCACGGCCAAACCGGCTTCCTCGCGCGGGTGGCAAGATGGATATCCATTACCGAGGCGGAGGTCGGCCCGGCACAGGGCTACCCCGAGGAGTTCGAGGTCCGCTTCGACCAGCCAAAAGTTATCGCGCTGAGGGCCGACGTCAACGACCTGGCCGACTACGGGCTGAAACTCCTAACGAACGATGATCTGGCCCGGGGCATGGGCGCCGCCGCTCGGCTTCATGTAATGCAGCACTTCGACTATCGCCAAATGGCTGAGAACGTGGTCCGGCTGATTAACGAGCGCGTGATGGCGCCCGAGGCCGTCGCGGTGGGAGGATAGCGGATGCCCAAGAGCAATCAGAAGCGCAACGATGATAGAGACGTTCTCATCGAGGAAGCGTTCGAGAAGGCCAAGGACGTCCTGGACAAGTGTTCGACGCCCAACGGCCTTTTCGCATCGCCCTACTACTACAACGCCATCTACGCCCGCGACGCGCTGATTTCCTCGCTTGGGGGGCTGGTTTCCGGCGAGGAACGCTACGTGCACCAGTGGCGCAAGACAATGGACACGCTGATGGACAGGCAATCGCTCAGCGGGCAGATTCCGAATTGCGTAGACACGTTCATCCCCTCCAGACCTCGATTGATCGCGTTCGGCGCGGCGGACGCATCGCTCTGGTTCGTGATTACCCTTGCCTACGCCGAGCAATTGATAGGCCGGCGCCTCGAGTTCCGCCAGGCCGCAAGCCACGCGATGGTCTGGCTGAAGTCGCAGGACTCTCACGAAGATGGTCTGATCGAGCAGCAAGAAGCCACCGACTGGATGGACCTCATAGCCAATCGCGGCCACGTCCTCTACACCAACGTCCTTTACTTCGCCGCGCTGGAGCTGTATGGAGATATCAAACGCGCTCACCTTGTTAGGGAGGCCATAAACGGCTTCCTCTGGAACGCCGAGATGGGCTACTTCAGACCATACGCCTGGAAGCAGGAGCATGGCGAGTGGTTCGACACGGCGGCGAACCTGTTCGCGGTCGCGTTCGGCCTCGCCGACAACGACCAGACGGCATCCATCTTCGACTACATAGACCGCAGCCGGCTGGACTCGCCTCACCCGATCCGCACAATGCACCCGCCGTTACTGCCGGGGGACAAGGACTGGCGCGAGTACTACCGCACCGAGCACGAGCTGAACATGCCGGACCAATATCACAACGGCGGGTCCTGGCCGTGGGTCGGAGGTCTCTACGTGGCAGCGCTTGTTAGGGCGGGACGCCTCGATCGGGCGAGAGACGCCCTCTACAAGCTTGCCCTCTGCAACCGCGCGGGCCGTGAGCACGAGTGGGAGTTCAACGAATGGTTTCACGGCATCACGGGCGAGCCTCGGGGCGCGACGGACCAGTGCTGGTCGGCGGGGATGTATGTCTATGCCTACTGCTGCGTGAGGGACGGGCGGGAGCCGGTGTTCGGTGCCCTAGAGAACGACGAGACCCAACTTCTTCACAACCGAGCGTGACGGCAGGGAAGCGCGGCGTATCGCGGGGAGGGCGAAGCTCCTGCTGAGCCTTGCGGCGGCGTTACTCCTTCGAACTCAGCCCGCACACCTTCCACTCGCTCCGGGGATTGGGCCTGCAAAGGTCCACGTACTGGTAGATCGTCTTGTTGCCGGGGAAAGAAAACTTGACTGGGACCCGGGCGCTGCCGTTCGTCTGCGACTCCGCGAAGAACACAGTGTAGCGTGCCTGGTGGGAGTGCCGCCAGTCGCGATAGAGCTTCGAGGCCTTGCGGGACTCAGCCGCTCCGTACCAGGGACCGCGGTGCCTAATAGTCAACGCGGAGGCCTTCTTCGGCCTTCCAATGACGAGCTGCTGCACCCACTGCCAGGCCACGCGGTCGGGTGGGACGGGGCGCGCGTAGCGATAGCCGATCCACACGAGCATCGATATCAGCCCGACTATCGAGGCTGCCACTATCAGCCTCCGCTGAAGCGCAGTGATGCCCCGGACGGCATCCCTGTGGCTGTGCCGTCCGCATATCCAGGTGAAGCACATCACCGCGCCTATGGAGAGCAGAATGGCGCTGAGCCAGAACGGGACGTTGTAGTTGACTACACCCAGGCGCGGGAAGCTGAGGAGATCGGTGTTGTAGATATAGCTCCCGAGCACGGTCCCAAGGATGGCGGCCAGGCCCTGCGCCATTCCCACCGCCCCCAGCACCTCGCCGCGGCGCTCCTGGGAAGTGACTGAAATCACCAAAGCGTTCCATGCCGGGAATGCGACCGTGAACCCGAGGCCAAGTACAATTCCCGCCAAGCCCGCGAGGATAATGCTGCGGAAGATTGCGAGCACCCACATCGCAACGGCGCACGCGAAGATCCCCCAGCAAACTGCGATGCACTTGCCGTACTTGTCCCCGAGCCTGCCGAGCGGCACGGCGAATATGCCCATGAACGCCGCGATCGGGGCGACGGCGATTCCGAACTGCTTCTCCGTCAGGCCGAGGTGCTCGACCGCGTAGAGCTTGACTATTGGGGTGAGCAGCCCCATCCCGAGGAACATCACGCACGCCAGCACGATCATGTCCGGCACCTCGCGGAAGCTCCTGAGCAGGTTGCCGAGCTTGAACGGGGTGGCCTCTTCGAGGGTCGGAATTTCCAACGCTTCGCCCCGAAACGTCTCCAACGCTGAATGGCGCACACCGATCTTCTTCGGCAAGAACAGTACCATAACCAGCACCGCCGCTATGAGCAGAATGCTGACCAGGTAGAATGATGCGGCGTAACTGTGGAAATACTCGTTCACCGCCCCGCCCATCAAGAACGCCAGCGCGAGGCCGCTCATGTAGGTCACGTTGAGCATGCTCATCGCCGCGCTGCGGTTCTCCTCTTCGACGATGTCGCCTATGGTGGCGAACGCGCTCGGCCACAGCGCGCCGCTTCCGAGGCCGTCGATGGCCCTCAAGAGAACGAGATAGAGAGGATTGTGGAAGTATATGGTGAGGTAGGCGGTGACGGCCGTCACCGCGGGCCCGGCGATCATCAGCGGGCGGCGGCCGATCTTGTCGCCCAGCGCGCCAAACGCGGGCCTGGAGGCCGCCTCGGTCAGGAGAAACGTGGCCAGAATAAAGCCGAAGTGTTCGCCCTGGTTCAGGGTGAACTTGACATACATCGGCAGCGCCGACAAATTCAATATGGCGTAAGCAAGCTCCGCGAACAGAGCAGCCACGCCCAGACCCGTGAGTGACCGATATTTATGAAAGAATCCCCGGATAGTGGAGATGCTTGGAATCAAGAAATCTTACCTCGCCACAAGTTGGAAAGGGGAAGGGAATTCTTATCACGAAAACACGAAAAGGAGAAAGCACGAAAGGGGAAGGGATTAATACCTCCGTAAGCCCTGAGTAGGCCGAGAGGCCGTATTTACCCTGAGCCTGTCGAAGGGTCGAAGGGCGACTGCGAAGGTACAGGCCCTGGTTGAGAATTACCCGGCCCTTCGATACGCCCACCAGGCTTTATCTATAATAGATAGCTCCTACTGGGCTACTCAGGGCCTGCGGTGTAATGTACCCCTATTCCCTTTTCGTGTTTTCGCCCTTTCGTGCTTTCGTGAATAAATCCCTTCCCTGCCTATTCAATACAAATTTCTCTGCACTCGTCGCTCGACAGATAGAGCGCGTCGAGGATCTTCATCACGTCCAGGGCCTGGTCGCCGGTGACCGGGGGCTGGGTGTCGTTGATGATCGAGTCGTAGAACCCGCGCACCTCGACTTCATACGAGTTTTGCGGCGGGATGTACGCCGGGGTCGTGTCGACAAGCGCCCCGTTGTGCTCTCCGAAGATGCGCAAGGGGAATGTCTCCGCGCCACCCTTGGTGCCCAGAAGCGTGCTGTTCATCCGATCTTCGCCGATATTGGCCGCGAAGCTCGACTCGATCACCAGCGACGCGCCGTTGGATAGCCGCACGAAGCCCGCTGCGAAGTCCTCGACGGTGAAGTTACAATGGTCCCAAGCGCCGTATTTGCCGACGCCGCCGGGGCAGTTGCCGATCTTGGTATAGGCCGTGCCGGAGGCCGATATCGGCTTCGGATGGCCCATAAGATAGAGCGTGAGGTCGATAACGTGAACGCCTATGTCGATCAGCGGCCCGCCGCCCTGCTTTTCTTTATCGGTAAACACGCCCCAACTCGGAATGCCTCGCCGACGCAGTGCCCACACACGGCCGAAGTAGATATCGCCGAAGTCCCCCGAGTCGATGCAGCGTTTGAGGAACTGGTTCTCCGGCGTGAACCGAATATTCTGGCCGACCATCAGCTTCTTCCCGGTCTGTTCGGCGGCGCCGACTATCAGCGCGGCCTCGGCGGCGTTGCGTGCGATAGGCTTCTCGACCATCACGTGCTTGCCTGCCGAAAGCGCGGCGACTGCCGGCTCGACGTGCTTGAAGTTCGGAGTACAGACGTGCACCGCGTCCAGCTCGCTCATCTCCAGCATCTTCTTGAAATCGGTGAAGATGTGCGCGACGCCGAACTTATCGGCGGCCTCGCGCGCGCAACCCTCGTCTATGTCGCATACGGCCAGTATCTTAGCATCGGGCTGTTTGGCAATGGCGGGCATCAGCCTGCCGTTGGCAAGCCCTCCCGTACCTATGATGCCTACGTTGATGGTGCTCAACTAGATATATCCTTCCTAGGGTTGCGGGTTAGCGAGTTACGGGTTGGGAAGGCCCTCCCTTCAACTCGTAACCCGCAAACTCACAACCCGAAACTCATCCCTTGGCCACTCCCAACGGCCGCATCTTCGCCACTATTCGCGCTATCCCCGCGCCCTGGCAGGCTTCGACCACGTCAGCGACGTCCTTGTACGCATAAGACGCTTCCTCGGAGAGCGTGTCGCGGCCTTTTGCCCTGACGAAAATCCCGCGCTGGGCCAGCTCTTCCTGTACGTCCTTACCCTTCATTTTCTTGATCGCGGCGTGCCGACTCATCAGCCTGCCCGCGCCATGGCAGGTCGATCCCCAGGTGCGCTTCATGGCGGTCTCTGTCCCGACCAGCAGGAACGAATACCGGCCCATGTCGCCGGGGACTATCACCGGCTGCCCCACCTCGCGATACTGCTTCGGTATGTCCGGGTTACCCGGCCCGAAGGCGCGCGTGGCGCCCTTGCGATGGACACATAGCGCGGTCATTTTGCCGTCCACCTCATGCTCCTCGATCTTGGCCATGTTATGGGCGACATCGTAGACCTGCCTCAATCCTAGCTTATGCGCGCCGGCCCCCAATACCTTCTCGAAACTCTCGCGGACCCAGTGGACGATGGCCTGACGGTTCGCCCACGCGAAATTCGCCGCGCACGCCATCGCGCCCAGATATGCCTGGCCCTCGGGCGATGTGACGGGCGCGCAGGCAAGCTGGCGGTCCGGGAGGTCGATATTATACTTCTGAACCGCCCGCTGCATGACGTGCAGGTTGTCCTCGCACACCTGATGCCCGAAGCCGCGGCTGCCGGTGTGGACCATTACGGTGATCTGGCCCTTCTCGGTGATGCCGAAGGCACTCGCGGTTATTGCGTCATAGATCTCGTCCACGACCTGGATCTCCATGAAGTGGTTCCCCGCGCCGAGGGTGCCGAGTTGAGGCTTACCCCGCTTGATAGCCTCCTTGGTGATCGTGTCCGGGTCGGCGTTATCGAGGACCCCGCCCTGCTCGCTGACATCGAGGTCCTCCGGCCAGCCGATGCCGTGCTCGACCATCCACTTCGCGCCTCTCTTCATCACCTGGCGAAGCTCCTGATCGTCGACCCTGATGTTGCCCGTGCCGCCGACGCCGACGGGGACATTGATATACATCTGCTCGATCAGATCGCCAATCCGGCCTTTGATGTCCTTGAGCGTTAGGTCGCTGCGCAGGAGGCGCACGCCGCAGTTGATGTCGTAACCGACCCCACCGGGCGAGACCACGCCGTCAGAGCAGCGCATAGCCGCCACGCCGCCGATCGGGAAGCCGTAGCCCCAGTGGATGTCCGGCATGGCCATTGACGGCCCGACGATCCCCGGCAGGCACGCGACGTTGGCGACCTGCTCCAGGGACTCATCCTGCTTTATCTGCTCCATCATTGATTCCGTGGCGTAGACTATCCCCTCGGTCCGCATCCCCGACTTATACGACTGCGGTATCCGCCAGCGGAAGTCATCGATTTTCTGAACAGGGCCTTTCCATTCGGGCATTTTGCGTCACCCCCAATTAAAGCGGTGCCTCGGGAGTTTTTCCCGAAGCACCGACATTGCAACCAATAGAGTCCGCTGCCCTACTACTTGAGACGCTTCTTCTGAGCCGGAGCCTTCTTTGCAGGCGCCTTCTTGACCGGCTTGGGAGCGGCAAAAGCCCACTTTGACTGAGCGGGGACGCTCCCCAGGCTTATGACGTGCCCGTCGACATAAGCAAACAAACCCCGGCCTTTGTGCGGGAGTAAGGCGTCCGCTCGCCTGCCGGACGCGTTCGGCAGGCCGGGAGCAGCCTCGAAGAACATAATCGTTTCCGCTGGTTTCGGAATCTTGTTGAGATTCGCGCCGCTGAGGTTCTTGTTGAACGCATAGATGGCCTCTTCTCCCGGACACTTCATTTCCGATACAGGGGCCTTTAGGTAAGGCTTCAGTTGGGCCTGCCAATTCGCACTGGTCGGCAGCTTGCCGCCGTGCTCTTGCGCAAATATGTGTGCCGCCACGGGAAGCTCTTTGAGATTATTCGCACATTCAGCCACCTGGGCCGCTTCTCGCGCTCTGACGAACACGGGAATCAGTACAGCGGCCGCGATAGCCGTGCCCGCGATGGCGGCCGGGCCGATCGTCGGCCCTATTCCCGGCTTGGCTCGAAGGAACAGGGAAACGCTTGCGGCCTGGCCGTCAAACCCCACCCCGGCTCCCAGAGCCTGAAGGTTCTCGAGGCCCTTCGCCACAGACCCGTAGAGCGGTACCATCTCCCCTAGGCCCAAGCCGTCAGCCAAATACCCCAGCCCCTGGACCGGCGCGAGGTTCAGATACAGCGTCAGGAGATTGCTGTCCCCCAGGCCCGCGATGGTCTCCTTGTAGGTATCCGACTGGGCTATGCCGGGCCGGTCGCCTTTGGCGGCCGCGACCGCCGAGGTCAGCGACTGGGCATCCGCGGCCAGTAGTATATACTTGCCGGACTGCGCCAGATAGACCGTGCACTTCTTGGAAACACGAATCTCGGTTGCCGGAATGCCGCATATTGTCGCGGCCTTTGTGGGCACTTTGGACTGTTTCATACCTTCGGCGATCATCGCCAGCTTGACCGCGGCGGCCTGATCAGATTCGGTCATGACCGAGACAACTCCCGTCGGCGTGGGAAGCACCGCCGTGACCGCCGCCGAAATTTGTGTATCGGTAATGGCCTGAACGGCGCTGAAGATTGGGTTCGTCGGCGTGCCGAGTATGCCGACCATGGCTGCCACGCCGCTGAGGTCCGGCAGCGAGGCCGCCGCCAAAGTAGTGGATGGGATTCCCGGGTTTACCGTCAGGACCCCGGATTGCTGTGAGGCCAACATCTGTGTGAGCATCGCGAGCCCCTGTTCGTTGGGAAAACCCAGAATGCGGACTTTCGCGCCGGTTTCAATGGCTGAAACACCCAGCCCGAGGCCGGTAATAGGAATTTGGTCGGTCTTGATATTGAACTGTTTGAGCAGCGAAGGGTCTACGTACGCGTAGAACAGCGAGCCCGAGAGCGCTCTGAGCGTCTTGTCGCCGGGGGAGCCGGCGGGAAATCCACCGCCTCTGAGCGCCTGTTTCAGGCCGTCTTTCGAGGGTGAAAACGCCACCACCGGTCCGCAAGCCGACGCATATACCTCCACGCCTTTTGTCTTAAAGGCTGTAATGGGATAGTCGGCATCCGGCTGCGGGATCAGTTCTCCCACCCGCTCCCACGGCGCCAGCAGCTTCACCAAAGCCTCGTTGGCTGCGGCGGCATCCTTGCTCGCGATTAGGAATATGGGCTGCATGCCGCCCTTCTCATCCGGTATAATCACCAGGGCCGATTGAGGGTCCGCCCATGACTGGATATCCTTCGCGAAATCCAGCGAAATGCCGAACAGGGTGGCGAAGCTCTCGACCGCCTTGCGCAGGTCCGCGTTACGCTTCTCTCGAAGTTCCCGCGACTCAGGATCCTCGACTTTCGCCAGGGCCTGCATGCTGGAGTTCTCCGGTCTCGTGTCGAACGCCGCCACCAAGACCGAGTTCGGCGGAGCCAACTGCCAGATATCAATCGGGGCCTGCTGCTGAGCTATGCACGCCCCGCCCGCAAGTATGATAGCGAGCGCACTCACCAGGCTGCCCAAAACAAGCTTCTTTCCTATCAAGACTCACCCTCCTGTCGCGGCGGATTTACCCACGCGTAGTTCTCCTCTATTCGCCGTGAACCCCGCGATATCCTTCAATGGCATGAAGCCGGATCAGTTGCTGTCAACCTGGCAGGTGATTACGCGGAACGTGAATTCCGCTACTATACTAGCCGAATTCGCGCTAATTTGGCTAGTTGAGAAGTAAGGCCTTATTTCTGCAACTCCCGCCGCTTGCTGGTTATAATCGCGCGCTCGATCTTCTTTGCCAGCTCCTCCGACGGAGACACCGATGCGACTTTTGCCGCAAGCTCCGACACAGACTCATCCACCGCCACAGCCTCGAAACCCTTAGATTCCGGCGCGCGCTCTTCCTTCAGCGACTCCTCCAACGCCCTCTTGTAGCCGCGGGATGAGAACCGGATATCTGTCACGATCTTGCTGCCGGCAGCCTTGTTTAACTCTTTCATAATGTGCTGCTTGTGGAAGGTGAGTTCGTTCGCCCACATACTGCTCTTACAGCACACGAAGAGTGTGCCGTCTCGGATGCGTTCGGGAACGCTGGATGCGGCGATATGCGGTCCGACTATCTGCTTCCACTTCGCCATCGCCTGGCGTTCGACGACCTTTTGGCGGACGCCAAGGTCCTCAAGTGAGCTGTTCACGAACCCCCCGAGCCTGCTCAAACCACTTCTTCTGAAAGATGAACCGCTCATTTTTGCGTTACCTTGCCGGATCTTACTTCGAATACACTCCCCAGGCCGACCGCGGTGTCTCCGAGTTGGTCCAGGGTCGTCGTGGTGATGAACGTCTGGCATCGCCCCTGCGTCACGTCGAGTATCCTTGCCCGTCTGACATCGTCGAGCTCGGCCATTACATCGTCGAGGAGAACCACGGGACTTTCGCCCGCCGACTCCTCCATAATCTCGATCTCCGCCAGTTTCATCGCGATGGCCGCCGTTCTCTGCTGGCCCTGCGAGGCATATTCGCGGGCGGCGATGCCGTTTACATTGAGAATAATATCATCCCTGTGCGGGCCGACGGTGGTCGTGCCCCTCGCCATATCGACCTCGCGCCGGGCCGCGAGAAGCTTCGCGAACTCTTCCCGCACTTCCCCTTCGGTCTCCGCCCCTGATGCGTTCACATTAGGCTTATAGGACACGCTCAATTCCTCGGCACTATCGGTGAGCAACGCATAGAGCCTTGCCGCCGCGGCGGAGAGGAACTCAATAAACTTCGCGCGGCGGGCTATGACACTTGCGCCGTACTCCGTTAGCTGACTATCCCAAACTTCCAAGCCGCCGGCAAGCCTTCCGCTCATCTTCATCTCACGAAGAAGGTTGTTCCTCTGGTCCAACACCCGCTTATATCGGCCCAGAGCATAAACATACTGCGGAGCTATCTGCGAGATTTCGAGATTGAGAAACCGCCTGCGAAGCGAAGGTTCTCCTCTGACCATATCGATGTCCGAGTTGCTGAATATGACCGCGTTAAGCTGGCCTATTATATCACCGACTTTCGGATGCTTGACGGTGTTGAGTTTTACCGTCTTTTTCTCCGCGCGGCTGAGTATGATTTCGACTGTCACATCGTTATTGGCTGATCGAATTACTTTCGCGCAGGCACGGGCGTTTTCTTGACCAAGCCTGATGAGGTCAATATCGCGAGAGGTCCTATGAGACTTACTTGTCGCCAGGAGATAGACAGCCTCGAGTATCGCGCTCTTACCCTGCCCGTTCGATCCGACAAGGATGTTCAAGCCATCCACGGGTTTGAAATCGAGTCGCTCGTAATTCCTAAAATCAGTTAGGCTAACAGTCTCTATATGCATGTTCTATACTATTATACTCAATATGGTAGTGGTAGTAGTAGGGGCTGTGGATGATGTGGAAAACCCCCCTTCCCACGCTGAATCCCTGCTCAGGGAAGCATGTGGACAAAACAAGGTGAGTTTGGCAGGCCGGCACTGAGTGACTGTAAAAGACCAGGAGATACGAACAGGCATTTAGTCCACAGGGGAATCAACAGCGGTGTCCACAGGTTCTTACACGGCACGATTAACAGCTTTTTCCGTCGCTGATGGCGCGCGAAAGCTCGCCCATAAGGGTCGCGAAACTCTTGTCCTTGAGGGCCTTCTCTTCGACCTTTTTGCAGGAGTGAATAACCGTGGTATGATCCTTGCCGCCCATTGCCTTCCCGATGGCCGGCAGGGAGTATTCGGTGAGCTCACGCATAAGATACATAGCGATCTGCCTCGGCGCGACAATATCCTTGCCCCGGCATTTGCCCTTTATCTCGGAGATTTCAACGTTGAACCGCCTTGCCACGTGCTGCAGCACCTTCTGCGCATCGATAACGGGCGCGGCCTCGCCGCCGAAGTGCTTGCTGAGGACCTCCTCGGCGAGGGTAGGCGTGACCGAGGTCTTCATAAGCGACGCATAGGCGTGCAAGGTGATGAGGGCGCCTTCGAGCTGGCGGATGTTGGTGCGGATCAGCTTCGCTATGTATAATATGACCTCGTCGGAGAGAGTCATGTGCTCGCATGCGGCCTTGCTTTGAAGGATGGCCATACGGGTTTCAAGATCGGGCGGAGATATGTCGGCGAGCATTCCGCACTGGAAGCGCGAAAGGAGCCTGCCGTCGAGCTCAAGGTCCTTTGGGGCGCGGTCGCTGGTGAGGACTATTTGCTTGCCCATGTCGTAGATGGCGTTGTAGGTGTGGAAGAACTCCTCCTCGGTGCGCTCCTTGCCGACCAGGAACTGGATATCGTCGACCAGCCACAAATCTATGCTGCGATATTTGCGCCTGAACTCCGCCGTGCGATGCTCCCGAAGGGCCGTGATGTAGTGATAAGTGAACGCCTCGCCCGAGACATAGGCCACACGCATCTCCGGCAGATTTGCGACCACGCACTGGCCCACGGCATGCATCAGGTGGGTCTTGCCAAGGCCCGCGCCGCCGTAGATGAACAGCGGATTGTAGGTCCTGCCGGGACTATCGGCGATTGCCATTGCGCAGGCGTGGGCAAGGCGATTGGTCGGGCCGACGACGAAGGATTCGAAGTTATACTGATTGTTGAGCGGGAGAGATATCGGATCGTCGTCGGGCTTGGGCCTGGGACTCGGCTTCTTGGGGAGTTTGTCGGCCATGATGACCGGTTCGGCATCCTCCACGAGGTCAACGCGGATCCTGATCGGGCAGTCGAGGTGGGTCTCGAGTATCTCCTTGATGAGGGCCAGGTGCTTGCTTTCCAGCCAGTGCTTGGCGAAGCGGCTGTTGGTGGTGATCCGGACCAATCCATCCTCGATGGAGACAGGCCGGGCGGTCTTGATCCAGCTCTCGAACGAGGGCCGATTGACCTGCCCGGAGAGGACTTCAAGAGCCTGCTCCCAGGCGGCACGCAGCGCCAAATGAGAATCATCCTCACCCAACTGAAGCTGCTTATCAGACAATAGTCCCACCCACTCGAGAAGAAAGAATATGGTTCCGAAGGACTCGATTATAGCACTCTAGCACGGCCGGTATCAACAACCTTTTCGGGTAATAAATGACCAAAAATTACCCATTGACCATGGCCGCTGTCCGAGTCGAGCAATAACCCTATTCGGCACACGTTTAACCGTCCAAGCGTAGGGGAACAAGTAAACGCCTATGAGGAAGAAGGCGTTGGTCCCTTTGTTTGTTGCTTCGGCTGCATGCCGAAGCATACAACCTCTAACTTCTAATGAAGGGGGAGTGCTTAATGCGCGCGGGCGCCAGGTTTCTGTTCTTCTCAGTTCTGATGATGGCCGCCGGCACACAAGGCCGGTGCGACCGCCTGATGGGCGAGGTGGCGCAGGTGACGACCGATTCTGTCAGGGCGACTTTTCCGGCGCCGATAAAGCCCGGGTCGATGATGATTGTGATGAGCGGCAAGGGTGAGTCCACCTCGGGGGTGGCTATCTCGCAGACATGTAACGGACGAGGGCCTTACACTGTCGCGGGCAAGATTCACTTTGTTTCGTCTCCTATGGACTTCGCGGCGGGCAAGAGCGTCTACGTAGACTCATCCAACTCGGGCGCGATCCCGAGCGGGAAGCGTCGCTACGTCGGCGGTGACAGGGTAGGTGATCCGAACCTCAACTTCTACTATTATACCGCCGCGCAGAACGTGGGCTATGGGGCGTTCGGGCTCGGCTACGAGCGGTCGATCAGGATCGCCAGGGGAGTGGCCCTGGAAGCCGACGCAGGCGTATCCACGGTCGGCAGCCTGGCCTCGCGGAATGCGGACGTTATCAATACCGATCAATTGATAAAGACAATGAACGGGCGGCTGAGGTTTAATCTAGGGAGGGACTTCGGGGTCTACTCGGGATACCGATGGAGCGAGGGGCGAGGGGATCCCGAACGTTGGGACAGGCTCTCGGGGCAGCTCGCCGGCAAGTCCTTCACCGCTCCATCTTCGCTCGATTCCGGGAGCGTCCTGCTCCAGGGCCTGGAGTATGGACTGTCGCTGCGACCTGTCGGCAAGTTCAGCATGTCGGTGGGCTACATTCCAAGCCTCAGGACCGACTACGGAGCCTTCGGCGTGCGGAGCGAGCCGGGTTATACGGGAGAGCTCAGGTTCGGTACCGGAAAGGGCGCGATAAGGCTCAGAGGCATCAAATCCGACGGATACTGGTCGGCGGACTTGGGCGTGACGATTAAGTAGAGTCAGGGAGACGGCCCGAGCTTCTTCCATCGGAACACAATGTGCACGGGTCCTTTGCCCCGGACCACGTGCCCGCCGTCGCAGTTGATCGCGTTCCTCACCGGCAGAGTATGGCGCATGAAGTCGGCGAGCCGCCAGATACTGCATCGGCCTCGGACGATAAAGATGAAGTTGCGGTTCAGCCCTAGCGCCATGCGGTCAGCGATTCGGTTCATGAACCCGACCGTGAAGCCGTTACGCTCCAGCGGAACAAGCCTCTGGCCGAGCGCCAGCGCGCTCACACCTGCCTTGCGCTTCACGCTGTTATAGTCGCAACTGATATCCACGCAGCCGTTCTCTTGAATGGTGACGAACGGCCTGCCCGTTCGCGCGGGTGAGACAATGCACCCTTTACGCTGCAGGAAGTCCGCCAGGACCATCGTGCGGGAGTTGTGGAAGCTTCCTGTGCACGCGGCCACACCGCCGGACCTGAGCTTGGCCTGCTTGAGTGATTCGCCCGAGGGGTTATATGTGATCAGAGTCTCCAGGTGCTCGCAGCGTGGGAGCTGGGTGACGCTGAACGCGCCGCGCCTGTAGCGAGTGGTCCATACCTTGACCAGATGCGGCGGGTGCCAGCTCTTGGGCTTGCGTTTAATGTAAGGTGCTCCCATGACCGCCGCGGCCTCGGGCGGCTTCAGGACTCTGGTAACGCGGGGACTCTTCTTTGGGACGACCGGTTTTCGGACTAGCCTGACCGAGCACAGCAGGCCGCCAACGAGGCAGGCGACAAGAACCGCCGCAAGAAGCCTCACAGCGCGCTTCCGCCTGATAAACGACAGAATCGATTGCCCATACGAAGAAGGATTGTCTGGTTTGGTCGGCATGGGTGAATCTTCCAACATACTTGTTCCGCTTTTGCGCCTGATCCTCTACCTTAACTACGTCAAAATTATGGGGGCCGTCTCTGCTTTTATGTCCTTGTTTTTCAACTGTCCCTGAAACGGAAATACTAATGAATGGAGACATTATCGGAGGTAGCGAAATGCAAGCGGAAGAATTTATCAAGAACGTCGAGATCAGGGGCAACCTGAGGAATAGAGACGAAGCCCGCAAGGCTATCGAGGCCGTACTAGATACGCTCAGGGCCAGGATCACGCCCGACACCGTGGATAACGTCGCCTCCCAACTTCCCCACTATATCCAGCAGATGTGGCGCCAGGGTTTCATCGAACGCATGAGCCGGATGGTGGTTGGACCCGAGAAGAGGGACCTTGGGGGCTTTATCGCCAGGGTCGCGAGCGAGTTCGGCACGGAGGATATGGGCCGGGCCGAGGCGATGACCCGGGCGGTATTCATCACGCTGCGCGAGCAGACAACACCGGGCGCTCAACACAACATTGAGCAGGAACTGCCGGAGGATATCCGCGAGTTCTGGCTTGAGAGCAGTCCGCCGGTTATGCCTAAGGAAAAGGGTCCCGCGGCGGCGCATGAGCTTGAGGAAGTCGGGATGGTCGGCAGGGTCGGCGGGGCCGCTCTTGAGTTTGAGGCCCCCGTTGTGCCGACCGAGGCCGAGGAGCCGTGCCAGTGGATAGAGCCGCCAACCCCCGCCGTGGACAGAATAGCCGACTTCCCACCCCCGAGCGAGTATGAGAGCGTCGAAGGCCCCGGCAGTGAGATCCACTATAGATCGGACCCTCAGCTCACCGAGGAGATCGAGGAAATGCTGAGGTCGAGCGCCGAGGTGGACGCAGAACGCATCAGTGTATTCGTTCAGTCTGGAAACGTGACGCTTCGCGGGGAGGTCAAGTCGGACGAGGAGCGGCGAGCCGCGGCCGTGGTGGTATCAAAGGCGCTGGGCGTCGGCCAGATTCGCAATGAGCTGACGGTCGAAGGGCGGCCTGGAGATACCACAGCCGGGCCGGGAGAGCATATCTGAGCGAATGAGGGCATAGGGCATAGAATGAAGCCGTCATACTTTGTCTGGTGCAGTACCTCCGTAAGCCCTGAGTAGGCCCAAAGGCCGTATCGAAGGGCGGTTCCGAAGGTACATGCCCTGGTTCAGGCTTACCGGCCCTTCGATACGCCCACATACCTTCTCATGATTAGATAACTTCTACTGGGCTACTCAGGGCCTACGGAGTATCTTCTAGCAGGCAAAGTATAACCTACACTCTATGCCCTCCTTCGCACGCGCCCTGGAAACGACACCAACGGCAATTGCTCCGATCCTCCGTCATAGGAAACGCGGCGATGTCGGCGGGGCCGAAGGCGGGTTCGAGATCGTGCATTTGCTCGAAGCTGTGCTTGACTTCCTCGATGACGGTCCCGATTTCGCGCTCCGTCGGGCTAGAGATATCCATCTTGAACTCGGGCTGCAGATAGACCGCCGCGAGGCTGGTTTCGAGCGGGTCCCAGTCCCATTTCGACCTGGCGTACAGGGAGTACAGCACGAGTTGCTTGCGGTCCTGCTCGCTCGGAGCTCCGGTTTTCCAGTCGATTATGGTCTGGGCACCGTCGGAGTGGGCGAAGTCTATGCGGATATAGACCTGAATGCCGTCGATGTCGAACGAGGGGTAGCTGTCGTCTTCGATATCCATCCATCTCGCGGGGCTTGCGCTGGTTGCTTGCGTCCAGAAGTCGGATGCGAACAGGTTCTCCAGGCAGGCCCACGCCACCTTTCGGGCTTCTCTGGCGCGCTCGACCACATCGGGGAACGCGTAGTAGTGCTCGACCAGGCTGGTGATATCGGAGGCCTTGCGACCCTGGGGACGATTGTCGATGTGCCAAAGCCGCTGGGCCGACTCCATATAGCGAGTCCTCATCAAGGTCGTGACACGCTCTTTCGCCGATTCGATACTGATTGCGCGCCCCATTCGCAAGGAGTTTAGCGATTCGGCGATTACGGCGTGTGCGACCTGCCCCCTGAGCATATTGAGTGTGGTCAGGTTGCGCATCTCGAACAGCTTCCACCTCAGCTTCGGCTCCTGGCCCCAGAAGCGGTGGTAGAAGTAGTGTCTTCGGCAGGAATCGAAGTGGGTCTTCCGCGAGAACGACCATGATAGCGTCGACGGCTGCCAGACATCCAAAGTGGGCCACCTCAAGCAAGCGTTCAGTATCTACTTATCTATCTCCGCGCGCATTCCTGCCTGGAACGGACAGATCGGCCTCATACCGCGATCAGGTCTTTTGCCGCCGATATCAGCCCGCCGGCCTGGCGGTGATACCGTCCCCTGACAAGCAGATGAAAGACCGGGAATACACGTTTGGCCTTTGGCAGGTAAATGATTCCTATTCGAGAGCGGAGAATGCTCATGTGGGCGTCCAGTTCGCATATGGTATCATCCAGCCTCTGAGTGGGTCCACCTGTGATGTCGCCCCTGTCGCGAATCTCCCTCAGACGCTCGCGAACCTCTTGATGCCGCGCCAACCGGCTTTCCAGTTCATCTGATATGTGCCAATTCAGTCTGGCTTTCGCGCGCTGAACGGAGCCGATTTTCATCGACTGCGAGCAGGCCTTGTCGTGTCGGCGGTAGTACATCAGAGGGCGGCGCAGGTAATAAGGCTTCGCGACCGCGTGGAGAATCGCCGCAAGCCAGCGGCTGTGGGGCCATTCGGCGGGCATCGGCAAAATGTACGGCCGCAGCGAAGCCCTGAAAGCCAGCGTACACGCGTTGATACCGGCCCGCTTGATCAATTCTGCTGTGGGCCGATTGTCATCGGCGAGCTGTCCCCTGCGCTTGGCCATTATGCTCTCGTGAATCGTCCTCAGAGACACGTCGGTGACTATCGCGTCACAATAGACGAACCCCGCCTCCGCGTCCTCCTCGAACACCTCGAGCATTGCCTCGACCCTGGTGTCAAACCACACATCGTCCTGGTCGCTGAGGAATATGATATCACCGGCGGCCAGACTTATGGCTTTGGCGAAATTGTCGGTGCATCCAAGCGTGGTCGGGTTCGGTATAACGCGTATGTTAATACCTTCCCGGCAAGTGTCCGCGACGCCTTGCACGATTTCGACGGTACGGTCGGTGGAGCCGTCGTCACAGACCACAATTTCATCCACCAGTCTTGTCTGAGCCAGTATGCTTACGAGCTGGTCCGCGATGTACTCTTCTCCATTGAACGTGCAGACCGCCACAGAAACTTTCATAAGCTAACCCCCTGCTCTTGTGCCGCGTCTCATAATTCCCACAAAAACGCCGATTAATGCGCCCGCCGGGGCAAAGGGAAAACAGTGTCCGGCGCGGAAGAGGTATTGGTTTTACTCTGGGAGGTTTATACTGAATGCAATCGATCGAAGCAATCGAACTCAATCGCCTGGTTATCCACGGCATCAATAACCTGGCCGAAGAGCCGGAGATCGCGGAAAAGGAGGAGGTCCTTTCGGAGGGGCTGCGGCACTTCTTCGAGGAGCACATTCGCAACTGCGTCAAGTCGCCAAGCGCGAAGACGGCCAAGTTCAATGGGTCCGACACCACTATCTCGACTTGCGCGGTCCGGATGATAGAGGCGCCGGACACGTTCGTGGAGCAGAGTAAGCTCATCGGGATGTGGTTCAGCCATCAGATGGCGAAATCGTCACAGGTTCAAACATTCCTCGCGATAGGCCTGTTCACCGACCTGGACACGGAGATCCGATACGTCGCCCTTCTGAAGATGGACGCTGTGAGGGCCTACGTGAAGCACGGCAGCGGAGCCGGGGCGTTCGAGCAGATTCAGATATTGCCGGACCCTACGCGCCAATTATTGAGGTTCGCGATAGCCAGGCCGTATGACGACGAGACCCGCTTCGACGTGTTGTTCCGCAACCAGCCCGCATCCAAGGATGAGGACCCGGAGACATCGTCGATGTGGCTCGATGCGTTCCTGGAAGCCGCCGAGGTTGCCACCCCCCGGCAGATGACCCAGCTTGTGGTCAAGGAGACCGAGAAGTGGCTGCAGCAGAACGAGGCGGAACTTGAGGAGAAGGAAACGGAGCTGTTGAGGTCGTCCGTGCGGACCCTGGCGCAGACGGAGGAGATCGACGTCGAGGCCATCGCGGCAGCGGCCTTGAAGGACGAAGATAAGCGCGAACAGTATATCGGCAGGCTGCTGGATAAGGGCTTGACGGAGACCACATTCCAACCGGACCGCGAGTGGGCCGAGCGTACGGCGCGAAAGACAACCTACCTTTGCGACTACGGAGTTCAGATAAGCGGGCCCAGCGACTCGATCGACGACGTGATCCAGATACTGCCCAAAACGGTCGACCGCAAGACTCGCGTGGCCATAGAGACTCGGAAATGGCAGCAGAAGTAGGTCGGAGGTTGGATGTAGTGGTTCGTCACGTCGTACCTTGCCTGCTACATGGTACACCGTAGGCCCTGAGTAGCCCAGTAGGAGTTTTCTATTCTTGAGAAGGCCTGGTGGGCGTATCGAAGGGCCGGGTAATTCTCAACCAAAGCCTGTACCTTCGGAACCGCCCTTCGATACGGCCCTTCGGTACGGCCTTGCGGCCTACTCAGGACCTACTCAGGGCTTACGGGGTACGGAACCGGTGCCTGAATGGATACTCAGCTTACAGTGGTACTGCACCAGGGCATATTTCGTTCGCACCGCACCTTCGGCTACGAGCAATCGGCGGACTATCGGATCTCCGGACTTCCGGCCAGAATCCACCAGCGCATAAGAATCACCGGCATGTTGAAGTATGGGCGCTTTGAGTGAGGGGCGGCGACATTGGTGACCACCTTGCCGTCGTCCGGATTCGCCTCGATCCATTCTTTATTGCCAAGGTAGACGAGCACATGTGAGCCGGACCCGGCAATCGCGAGATCGCCGGGTTTCAGGCCGGAATTGCTATATCCGGCCAGCTTGGCGGCCTCACCTATCTTCCTGGTGTAGCCGTACCTACCGATCAGCAGGTCGTTCGCGGACAGATCGCGCCACCAGAACTTCCAGAGTTTCGGGCCCAAAAGGTCCGAATTGAATGCCCGAACGCCTTCCTTCAGCACTGTCTGCCAGAATGCCGCGCGCGCAATGCCGGAACAGTCTATGCCGCTGTGCGTCTCGCCACCCCAGACGTAGCGCGTGCCGGTATAGGCCTGAAGCTGCCGCAAGTAAACTAGTCTGATCACTTCCACATCCGGCGGCTTATTTCCCAGCACCGCCCATACGACGAACAGTCCGGTGAAGAAGAGTGCCGGGTAGAGAAGGCGCGGCCTTGAGAAGAAGAGTATCGTGAGATGGACCAGGCCGGTGAAGACCCCAAACAATATCGTCGCGGCAAGCAGGGCGCGAACGGAACCGGTCATCAGCGAGACCCTGGTGACGACCGCCGACCCGATCAGCAGGAGCACGAATATGTAGTTGCACAGCCGCCTGAAGGCCACGTGAGGGCCGCGAGGCTCGGCGGGCTGCTCATAAGCGGCAAATTCTTCCATCATTCACTTTACGACCTTCCGCCGCCTATTGTTCCGCTTAAGGATGAATGTGATGACTTTGTTGACGACGAGTCGCGGCGCTTCAAATCAGAACCTGGTCAACACGAACACGGAGCTCAGCACGTCGGAGATCACCTTGGTCACGCCTCCGACCCTTTCCCACTTCTTGGCGATGTCGATAAGGCCGGTGGTGGGAACCACGATGATGTCGCCGGGCAGGACGCTCTTGACTCGGTTCTGAGGTAGAGCGTCCCCGTTGGTCCTGACAACCACCACGTCGCCACGCGATGCTTCCTGGGCGTATCCACCCGATCTCTCGATGTAGTAGTTCACGTTCTTGCCGGGGCCTGCCGCGAACGCATGCGGATGAAGGACTGCTCCGATGACTGTCACGACATTCACGAGCTTGGGAACGAGTATCCTGTCGCCGTCACGCAGGGCCAGGTTATCGGGGGAACCGGGTTCCTTGAGTGCGGTCCCGAGGTTCACCGAGATCCTGGCTGAATTCTTCGCCAATAGTCCCATCTCATGCTCTTTGTCCTTGTCGGCCCCCCCGAGATTCAGCATCGAATAAGGAGAGTCCTTGAGCTCGTCCTGCGGAACAGGCGCCCCCATGGCGCTGATGCGCTGCCTCCTCCGCTGCTCGCGCTCCATCTTGCGTAGTATCTCCTCGGCGGTTTCTGACGATTCGTGATCGGTCCCACCCACCGTCTCGCCATCTCCCATGGTGGAAAACTTCGTCGATTCATCGTGTCCGTTGCTCTCCGCGTCCTGGGTCTCCGCGTTCTTGCCGCTCCCACGGTACTTGCCGCTCTTTCCCGCTTTTGCCTGACTGTACCTGTCGGACTCCGGCTCCTCGACGACCTCCGAAGGTTTTGAGAGCTCATCGGCGGACTTGCTTCCCGACTGCATATAGTTGGCCGGCAAAGTCACACCCGACTTGGCGAGTTGGGTCAAGAACTGCTTGTCCGCGAAGATACGTGCCTTGGTAAGTATCAAATCGGAGTCCAGTTCCTGCTGAGGTTTCTCCACGCTGCTCTTGCGCCTGAGGAATATCAGGCCGTTGGTGTCGGCAAGGCCTGTAAGTCCTCCCGCTCGGGCGATCACATCCGATAGCTTCTCATCCTGGCTTGTAAGCACATAGGGACCCGGATTCACGACCTCGCCCGTCAAGTAAACCACCTCCGGCGCGCGCAGGCGCGGGTTGACCGCCGTAACGGTGACCACGTCCCTGTCCTCCAGCACCGGGTCATTATCGGCAGAGCCGACCAATTCGGCCAGGTTTATCTTCCTGATCGTGCTGCAGCCCGCCTCGGCGCAACGAGCGAGCTCGGCAGTCCCGCTGGCTTCCGGCAGCAGCCCACCCGAGGCGAAGAGCAGGTCGCTGACCCGCATTCCCTCAGAGCGCACAAATGTGCCCGGCCTCTGGACTGCCCCTTCTATCCGGACCTTGCGGTCACGCCACGTCACTTCCTCGCTCGAGTATATATTAAGCTGGTCGCGGTCCCGCAACTCGATATTCGCCGCGGGGTCGCCATTCAAAGCCGACTGGAGGTCAATCCTAAGAAGTGTGGTCTTCTCGCCGTCGCCCAGGCGCACGAGGTCGGCCCGCTCGAGGTAAGCCTGCGGCAGCACGCCGCCCGCCGCGGCCACGGCATCGCTGACACGCATGTGCCCGGCCCGCTTGTAGACGCCTGGCCGCACCAGCGCGCCGTTCACTGTCACGAGTTTCGGCCTGAATACCACCTGCTCCGGCTCGTAGAGGAATACACGATCTAGTTTGGAGAGCTGGATGTTGCTGGCCGCATCGCCCATGAGGGCCTTGTCGAGGTTAACGGATATGATCTCGGTGCCCTTCATCGGGTCGATCCGGAGGACATCCGCGCGGCCCCCGTAGACTTCCTTGTCCACTGCGAATCCCTGCGCCATCTTCAGGAGATCGGCCATGTGCAGGCCATCCTGGAAGCCGTAAAGCCCGGGGGCCTTGACCGGCCCAGCGATGCTGACCTGGTTTGTCCTGTCGGGCCGGACGGAGATGACTGTTATCTGGTCACCAGGACTGATCTGAAAGCCGGATTTCCCATCGCCGCCAGTCATCGGTTCGCTCAGCAGCACCTTGTACTGGTTGTCCTCGACACGCTCGACCTGCACGGCCTGGATGTATCCGCTGGGCTTTGTCTGCCCCGCCACTTTCAGCATCGCGCCCAGGTTCGTGGGGAATGTCGGCTCATAGCGTCCAGGCCTGACCACTTCCCCGCCCACGGTCACCGTGGGACCGACCGACGGCACGAATATCAGATCGCCGTCTGCGAGCGGCAGGTCCTGCTTCTTGTTGCCGCGCAGGAGAAAATCGTAGAGGTCGATGGCGCGCTTCGGCTCGCTGTCCCGAGAAAGCTCTACCCGGCGGAACGTGCCCGACTTGGTCGGACCTCCCGCCTGCACAAGCGCGTCAATGACCGTGGCGGTTCCGCGCAAAATGTAGGTGCCTGGCCTCTCCACATCGCCCGAGACCTGGACCTGAATGGTGGACATCGCCGCGACGGTGACCTGCACGCGAAGCTGCTTGAACCTGGCGCTCACCTTCTCTTCCAGCAGATTCTCAAGCTGCCCGGTCGTTTTCCCGGCCGCCGAAACGCGCCCCGCGCCCGGAACCAGTATGGAGCCGGTATTGTCGACAGTCAATAAATGCTCGTCCTGAGCGCCGAGGCTGCTGAGGACCACTACCCGCACCTTGTCTCCAGAGCGCAGTTTATAACTCTGCGGCGCGGGCCGCTGGTCGGAGGCCGGAATAGGTGGCGCGTTCTTGAAAAAGTCTATCCCAAAGACGTTGCGCCCACTGTCCCATCGCTGGCTCATGACCTCCATCCCGACCCGCACCTGGAACAGCTTGTCCTGCTGCTCCTGCCACTGGATCTGCGCGAGGGTGGAGGTATCCATCGGGGCAAGGCGTCTGAGTTCGTCATCGGAGAGCGATATCTGGCGGTTGATCTGGTCGATTTCATCCAGAGGCGGCTGTGTCGTCTCTCGGCGCATCTCTCGCATGCGTTTATCGAGGCTGAGAATGACCTGCCTGAGGTTGATCAGCCGCCTCTGGAACTCTTCCTCAAGTTTCATCTGCTGTTCGGCCTGGGTGAGTTCCGGGACCGCCCCCAGCGTCTCATCACCTTGGCCGGCGCGCTTCTCCTGGTCCGAGGACCTCCGCTCGGTACGGTTCGTGGTAGAGGAGCCATCCCCCTGCCTGCCGGTCGTCTCCGCCGCCGGAGCGGCCACCGAGAGAGTCATAAAAAGGGCAATCAGAATGAGAATTGTGCTGAGTTTCATAGTCCTTCGACCACCAATGCGAAGAGTTACGGTCTGGCCCCTCCTGGGCGCGGGAGGCGCTGAGAGTGATTCAACTGAGCAAAATTATAGGTGCGGGGCAAGCTAATGTCAAGAAAGACGAAGGATTGCAGACTGTGGAAGGGAGGGCTAGGCTCCCGCCGAGCTGGCTCACCAGGAGGTTCGCCCTCCCTTCCATCTGCAATCTTTAATTCACCTTGGTGTCGGCGGTCAGGTGGAATGAGAGCACGGCGAGTTCCTGGACGAAGTCGACATTTCGAACGATCACGCTGCGCGGCAGCTTGAGGGCGACGGGGGCGAAGTTGAGAATGGTAAGCACTTTTGCGTCGATCAACTTCTCGGCCACTTCCTGCGCGGCGGTTGCGGGAACGGAGATTATGCCGATCTTAGCCTTGAGGCGGCGGTTTTCGGCGGCCATGGTGCCTGTGTCCATAACCTCCAGGTCCCATATCTGCTTTCCGATCTTGCGGGGGTCGTTATCGAACGCGCCCACGATCTGGAAGTTCTCCGCCCTCAGCGCCGGGTAGCCGAGCAGGGCCGCTCCGAGGTTTCCGGCGCCCACCAGCAGCACCGGCTGCCTGCGTTCAAGGTTGAGAATCTTGCTGATACGGTCGTGCAAGTCGTGGACGTTGTAGCCGATCCCCGGCCTGCCGAACTCGCCGAAATACGACAGGTCTTTACGAAACTGGGCAGCGTTGACGCCCGTACGCTCCTCGATATCGGCCGAGGAGACCGTCTCGACATTCCTGATCCTTAAATTGGTCAGAGCGGTTAAGTAAGTGGCCAGACGCTCCAGTGTCGGCATCGGCACCTTTATGCCGGTCGGCATGGGAGGGATCCCTCCTACTTGATCGGATAACTGAACTTTACCACATGGAACGCTTCTGCGCAAGGACCTTCGTGATAGTTTAAGACTCGGCAGGTTTCTCGGGTCCATAATGACTAACACCAGTGTAACAGATTTCGGACAGCGTTTTCCACTATGTGACTACCTCGCAGGATATCCAGTTGCCTGTGTTGAACTCTGCATTGATCAACCAAAGGAGCGCAGCATGGCGGAAGACGTTGAACTGCAACCTCGGAACTCCTGGAAAGAGCGGCGCAAGCAGCAGCTTCGCGAAGAACTGATCACGGTGGCTCTCGAGCAGTTCGAGGAGCGTGGGTGCGATGCGACACCGGTGGACGAGATTGCCGCAAGGGCGGGAATTGCCAAGGGCACGTTCTACCTCTACTTCAAGACCAAGGCCGATATCGTCCAGGCAGCGTTGGAGAGTGCCATTGGCGATCTCGAACAGCGTGTCTCGAGGGCAGTGGAAGAGTCGCCCGAAGATGCACGGATTACGCTCAAGTCGGCGATCCGGGCGCGCCTTGGGTTCTTCCAGGAGCGTCCCGGGATGATCTCCCTGCTCATGGATGAGCGCGGCCTCGACGGGCATGACCTGTCGCCTGAAGCAATAGAGGAGCTTCGTGAGCGATATGGAGCCGCCACACAATCGGTGTGCGAGCGGATAATTCGCAAGGGAATGCTCCAGACGTACTACCGAGAGGTCGACGCTCGGGTCGCCGCATGCGCGCTGCTGGGGATGATCGCCGCCCTGGTAGACGATGCCCTGCGCTCTGGAAGTTCAATAGCGGATGTTGCCGACGTGGCTATGGAGATGTTCGAGAAGGGCGTCAAGAGAGCATAGCGCCGGCTTCGGGGTAAAAAGCCTCCCGAAGCATACATCAATTGCGCCCTAAGAACCCAGCAGCTTGCGGAGACTGTCTTCGACCTGCGTGAAGCGGCAGCCGAGAATGTATCCCGACTCACCCGGAATATCGCTGCGCTTTGAGCGCAGCACGTGCGCCACGGCGCTGATCCTGTCCTTGTCCGTCGCCGGACGAAGCTCCACCTTCAGCATCTCGCCGGGGAGCACTTCTTCCGGAACGACCATCGCAAGACCTCCAAGGCTCAGATCCCTCGTCTCACCCTCTTTGAAATTGACCGTTCCCTTGCCATCTTTCTGATATGGGGCATAGGCCACCGGAAGATGAACAGCGAACCGGGGGCTCTCCCTGCGCTGCGCTCTGTAGATGACTCCAGGCTTGTCGAGCACCAGCACTCTCTCAGGGTTGGGACTCAGTCTCAAAAGATGAGTTGTGAAGCTATAGTAGGCGTCCATGGCCGCCAGACCGACTCTCACGGAGCAGCGGGGCTTGATCTCCGCGCCTTCGCCGTCTCTTCTGGGGACCAGCACAGACAGCGTGCAATCGTCCTTGTCGTGAATTCGGCCGTAGTAGACGCCGGAGTGGGAGCCGTTCTGAATTTCGAGAGTAACCGGCTGATCCTTGCTGAAGAGGACCGTGGCCGTGGGGAGCTTCCTGCCGCGCGCGGAGACATCCGACAAGGAAGTGTCCGACACAAGCGACACCAGAGTGTCGAGGTCGAAGGGCTTGTTGACGTACGCGGACACGCCATAGAGTTTGGCCTGAGCCATAGCCTCGGCGTTTTCACAAGCTGTCATAACGATGATAGGTAGCGCACTCCGCATACTGCGGATTTCGGCCAAAGCAGTCAAACCGTCCATCTTCGGGAGAATGAGGTCCAGAAGAACTACGTCGAAGTCGGATTCGCGTACTTTCTCAACTGCCTGCAGGCCATCGTGCACAGCCACAACACTGTAACCGCTTTTCGCCAGCTTCGCCCCCAGTATGCGGCACAGATTGATCTCATCGTCTACGACGAGCACACTGCCCTTCGTGACCATGCGTGGAGCCTCCTGCGTTAGTAGGAAATGCTTGGTGAGCTAAACAGAACAGCCATCCAATACTTCTTTATTGCAAAAAGTGTGCCATTGCCACTAAGCTCAGCAAAAATGCCTGGTCGAAGGCAAGGCGTATATCGGAAATAAATTCCCAATACACCGTTGGTGACGCTTGGTTGGTAGCCCGGACGGAGGGTTTAATTTGGGGTAGCTCGCCGATTGCCAAGTCCCTTGGAACGGCGACAGTCACTCTCCATCCATGGAATCACAACCCCCTCGGCTGTCACTTAGGCGCGGGGATTGTGTATTCCTTCATAATTATGGCATTTCGGCCACAAAAAGGCCGGGCTACCTGGCTTGCTTGATAGACGGCGTGACTACCGCCTCGGGGGCAACCGGGATTCTTGTGATCAGATCGGAGAGGTGAACCGGACCGGGGCTGGTGTGTGCGGTTGCGAAATATCTCGCCGGGGCAATAGCGGGCTTGGCGGAATTGTATTTCGAGGAACTGGAGTAGATTACCAGGCAGTTCGTGAGCCGTCGGCCGGGCGTCGCGAGATACCTGCCTTGGTAGTAGAATGCGGTAGACGAGCCGCCGTCCAGGCAAACGGCATCCTTTGCATTGAGTTTCAACATGAGCCTTGCGAGGTCGTGCAGAGACGCGCTTCGATTAATCGCGACAATCAGGAGCTTGCCGGACTTGGTGATGCCGACTGCCGTCCTTCGCGCGGGCGCGCAGAGCGACCGCCGGAACCCTTCCCTCTTCAGCGAAATGCTGATCCTGCCCTGGGAGATCAGTGTCGGGCCTGCGCAGAGGACGGTCTCATACCCGGTCCACCCGCATTGCCTCCCGGCGCGCAGCGGCACCATCGCAGGAACATTGTTGGAGTCGACGCAAAGCGCGGCCCCGATGCACCCGGAGTGCACGATCGTGCCGAAGACCGCGATATCTCCCGTAGGGATGAGTGTGCGGGTATCGAAGAAGGTTCCTGTGATAGCCGCAGCTGGGCGCGCCCGCCCGATGATGGACTTGAACGTCTCCTGACTGCCGGCCCCGCCCCTGGCGAGCGCGACCGACACCCTTACCTCACGGTTTGCCAGGTCAGCCGTTACCACGTGCGCTACAGTCCGACCGACTTTGACTCTCGAATATGCGATGCTCGATGCCGAACATGCCCCAGGCAGCATCAGCCCGACAAGAAACGTTATCCATAGGTTCTTGATCATGGCATCCACCTCGAGCTGCAGTTTACAGTAATGAACCCGGCACACTATGTGCCACAGGCTCCATGTCAAGCTGGTGAAACTGCTGGTTTCAAGCGTAAACAGGCAAAATCACCGGGAAAATGCAGAATGATGAATGCAGAATGTAGAATGGCCTGCTGCTGTAAGGTCCCTTCATTCTGCATTCTGCATTCTGCAATCTTCAATCTGCAATTCACACTGCTTTCCTGGTTGACGTCTTGCGCAGCGGGAGTATAATGGAAGTAGAAAGGGCCAAGAGTATGCTTGATGATTTTAAGTACAGCATAGGACGGCTCGTCGTCTACAAACACACTGAACCGAAGCTTCCCAGGCAGAGCTACGGCCACTACGGCCACGAGCGCACCGTCGGCGAAGTGCTGTCGGTCGACATGGACCCTAAGCCTGAGCCCCACTGGGTCTACACCCTCCGAAACGTGCGGAACAATGAGATTATCCGCGTGGACGAGGAGCAGATCAAGTTCGCCACCACTGTCGGGAGATACTGGAAGAAGAGTTCCCAGAAGGTCGCCGAGCGCAAGATGGACGACGGCATACTGGCCGAGATGATAGCCAAGGCACTGTCGAACCCCGAACGCGCCAGCCTGCTGCGGTCAACGCTCAGGGATATCATCCGCAGGGAAGAGATCGAGGCGAAAGTGAGCCGCGAGGGCCCGGATTTGCCGGTGTTTGTTGGCGACTACATCCGCGTGCGCGGCGACCTGCGCAATGAGCTCGAACCGCTGCACAACCATTATGCGAAGGTCCTCTCCGTCGAGCAGTCGGATATCGCCGGTATTGAAAACCCGCTCTCCAAGCCGGGCCAGGCGAGGCTCTACCGCACGCTAAAGAAGTATCGGGTGCTCACCTCGGAGGGCGTGGAGGAGGACATCTATGACGCCGAGATCAAGCTGTTCTATACGGCGAATGGTCGCAAGACCATCTTGAACTGGCGAGCGGCGACGCTTCTAGCCGAGGCGTTCGGCGACCAGCCGCCTTACAAACTTGAATACGAATACCTCGCCGACCACATATTCACGCGTGAAGAGCTTCATTCCCTGAGCAGGGGAGACCTCGCCCAGATGCTGGCGTCGATGCTCTACGTGAAGGGCAGAATGGGTTGGCGCGACTACCAGCGCCGGAACCAGTTCTTCGCCGGCACGCCGAAAAGCCATCTTATCGACGACATACTCGAGGTTTCCCGGTTCGACTCCAAGCGCAACAGGATAATGACCCACGACGAGATCACCCACCGCCGGCAGGAGGACT
>JAMCYN010000100.1 GCA_023474015.1 Armatimonadota bacterium | reverse complement strand
CCTGGAGTCGAACACGGTCGATCTGCACGACATCGAGGATTGCCGTGCCCGTGGTGACGAGTTGGCCCGGGCTCATATATCTTCTTGTTACCGAACCCGCGAACGGAGCCCGAACATAGCGGTATTCGTTGATGACAGCCGCTGTAGCCGCCGCCGCACCCGCCTGGCGAGCGCTGGCCTGCCGTTGCGTGATCTGTTGCCTACCACTGGTCATCGCGGCGCGTGCCGCCGACGCCCTCTGTCGAGCCGCTCTGACAGCGGCCCTCTTGCCCGCAACATCTCCCAACACGGACTTTACGTTTGCTCTTGCCTCGGCAAGTTTCGCTTCCTGGTTCCCAAGCTCCGCTTCGGCGGCTAAAGCCTGTGCCTTCTCGGACTGGTATTCCTGCATGGAGACCGCGCCGGCCTTCTGGAGTCGCTCCTCGCGCGCGATCTCAGCACGCCAGTAGTCTCGATTCGCTGCCGCGCTGGCGACTTGTTTCTCTGCCTGGGCAACTGATTGCCGCGCGGCGGCCACCATGCCTTCGGCCCGCGCAAGGTCCCCGGATGCAGCCTCAACATCCGCTTGCGCCGCCAAGTATTCATCTCGTAACCGAGCGGCATCAGACTTAGCGATAGGTACGCCGACAAGAGCAGCAGAGTAGCCTGCTGAGGCTTCCGCAAGCCGGGTCCCGATGTCAGGTGAATCTATAACGGCCAGAATCTGGTTAGCTGATACTTGGCTTCCATTATAGACACGTAACTGGGTAAGACGACCGTCAACTCGAGGGTATATGATCTGCTCCTGTAACGGCGCAACGGAGCCGGTGTAAGTCACCTGTGCACTGAACGGCGCATACCGGACCACCTCTGTGGCGACCGGAACAGGCCCCGCCGCAGGCTCCATTGCCGACATGTCCATCGATTGAGCCTCAAGGACAGTCATCGAACCCGGGTTAGCCGCCCGCCATACTCTGACCCAGATGAGGGATACGAGCACAAGCACCGCGAGGAGAATGATGCCCCACGTGTACTTGCCGAACTTCTTGAGTTGTGGAATCAGAGTCCGTCTCACAAAATCTAGAGCCTTCAGTGGTTTCGCTTCAACATGCCCTTCGAGTGGCCTGTGAACCTGATGAAGTCGTGCTCATCAACGAAAGCGAGCAGGTTCTTTGTCGTCGCAGTGGCAAGACCTACTACTGTGTCTGCGGCACCGTAGTACATCCAGACTTCGTCGCCGCGACTGATCGTGCCACAGGTGTATACGACTCCTCCCACCAAACCACGTTGCTCATACTCAGCTTCCGGCGCAAAAACCCAGTCCGATGCTCGTGCAAGAACCATACGTGGGTTGTCATGGGCAAGTAGCGCAAGTCCCAGGCGGTAGATAGGCCGGCTGCCCATTTCCTTGACGCCATGGTATATCAGCAACCATCCCTGATCAGTGAGTATGGGCGGCGCACCAACGCCGATCCGTAAACCATCCCACCACGGACCTCCCCGCTCGGGCAGCAGAACACCCGGCTGACTCCAGTGTTCCAGATCGTGGTCGGCGCAGGCATACCATATATGTTCCTGCCCTCCGGTGACTGGACGGTGCAGCATTACCCAGTGGCCGTAGGACTTTACTGGGAAGACAGTTGCGTCCTTGTTGGTTGGTGACAAAACGATCCCGATCCGGTTAATAGTCTCGAAATCTTGAGTTGTCGCGAGCGCCACGGCAGGACCATATCGCGAATATGCCGTATAGGCGATGATCCACTCTCGCGGTCCCATCTGCGTTATTCGAGCATCCTCGCAGCCCCATTCCTCAAAGGGGTGCTCCGGGTCATCCGGTTCCAGCAGCGGTTTGTCCGCGATCCGCCAGTTGTCGACTCCGTTTGAACTCCTCGCAACACGCAAGTGCGATATGCCTCGCCTGTCTTCGATCCGCAGCAGCAGGACGACATCGCCGTCGATCTCAGCGACACCAGGGTTAAGTACAGCGTTGGCTTTGCAAGGCATATCATCCGGGGTGAGCAGGGGCCCGCCTCCGAGTCTCTTGAAAACTTCATCTGGCACGCGTGAATACCCCCATCTGTGGTTGGATCAGACTCAGCATACCCAGCAGGGCTGCTTGAGGAAACCAGGTACGCACGCGGCCAGTTGAAAGAGACGTGGGCTGTACGTAAGAAATGCGCAACCGACTGATGATGTATTTCGTCCTTCGACTGTGCAGAAGATTGGCGGCGAAGGTGCCTTTATGATATTGCATACTGATTCCAATCCTACAGTGCCCTACGATCTCCAGAGAACCCACTCGCCAATTCAACGCTTCTATGGTCGCAAGACATATGAGGCACCGAACGATTCCGGCATTTGCGGTGGCCTTTGTGCTGTTCCTGTTGTGGCAAGTGATCGATCATCTATTCTTTATGAGCGTTCCCATGGCTACGAGGCACTCGCTTTCGCTGGTGGTAGGAACGACCTTGGCTACAGTGATAGCCGCCTTCGCAAATGCCGAAATATCGCGGCAGCATGGCCGCCTCGAAGAGCTTGAGCGGCTCAGAGTCGATCTTGCCTGTATGCTGGTGCATGACCTAAGGGTACCGCTAACTGGAGTGCTGGGAGGGTTGGAGGCAATGGAATCAGGAGCCCTTGGCGAACTGACCGAAGAGATGGAAGACGCAGTCGGCATAGCCACAAGAGGTGGACAGAGGCTGCTCGGAATGATAGACGATCTGTTGGCTATTAGCAAAGTCGAGGCTGGACAAATGCAGTTGGACCTGAAACGTGTCGGTCTCTTTTGCCTGGTGAGTTCGGCGCTGGAGTTGGTTGAGCACTCAGCCAACAAGAGCAAGATAGAGTTGGGCCTGGATGTTCATCCCATAGACTTAGAAGCCATCTGTGACTACGATATGCTCTCAAGAGTGCTCGTCAATCTGCTGAGCAACGCGATTCGTTTCACCCCATCCGGCGGTCACATTAGCGTTGAGGCGCTCCGGATTGAATCCGAGGTTATCATCTCAGTAACCGACAATGGAGAAGGCATACCCGTGGATTACCACAAGAAGATATTCGAGAAGTTTGGGTTGGCTGAATCGCCGAGTGCCCGCCGCCGCTGGTCGACAGGACTGGGGCTATATTTCTGCAGGCTGGTCATCGAGCTGCACGGTAGCAGGATATGGGTAGAGAGCGTGCCCGGCAGCGGAAGCAAGTTCAGTTTCACCTTACCGACATCGCATTCAACGATTTCGCAAGACGACGTAGCGGCAAACCCGTGAAAGGAATTTGAGATGAAAACGCGTGCTTCTGGTTTGGTCATGTTGACACTCGTAATGTTACTCGGGCTGGTCCCGTCAGCAAACGCTGGTGCGTCCGTCCCCTTTTACCTGAGGCCCAGTTCCCAAACGTGGCTAATAAAGGTGGTCGCCACCACTCCTACTCTGGCAGACATAACAA
>JAMCYN010000043.1 GCA_023474015.1 Armatimonadota bacterium | reverse complement strand
TTGAGCGCGGAGAGCACGGCCTTGGGGTTCTCGGTCAGCAGAACCCAATCGCCAGGTTGGACATTTGTTTCCACATAACCCACTTCGACACCACATACAAAAGTACCTGTGTCTAAAATGAGTTATTACATGGATACTTCATGGAGCATTGCCCCTGCCCCAACAGTGGATACCTACAAACGATGCTCCTGAATGAAGAATGCAGATTGCAGAATGCAGAATGAGGAGACCTCTCAATCGTAGGTCATTCTGCATTCTGCATTCATCATTCTGCATTTATCTCAGCTTCGCCACAATCGCGTCCATCAGGTCGGTCTGTTGCTCCATTTCGGCCACCATCTTGAACTGTGTCCTGCACCTGTCCAGATTATGGCCATCGCGGTGAATCTTGAAGTATGTGTCGCCGCTCAGGTGGTCGGCCAGGAACCGCATTCCACATTCGAATGTCATCAGCTTGGCCGAGAAGGGCAGGTAGTCGATCTCATTCGGTGTCAGGAAATCGCGGGCGGCGTCCATGTAGCCGTGAGCGAGGCGGTCGAACATGTCGAGGCTCATTCCGACTTTGCCCAGGTCTCGTTCGTCTTCCACCGACGTACTGGCCCCGATGCGAACAGAGTCACCAAAGTCATACAGCGCCGAGCCGGGCATAACCGTGTCCAGGTCAATGACGCAGACGCCCTCGCCGGTCAGGTCATCGATCATGACATTGTTGAGCTTGGTGTCATTGTGAGTCACCCGCTCCGGTAGTTGCCCCCGCGCCAGAAGGTCCACGACGACCGACGTATCCGCCTCGCGCGCGAGCACGAAGTCGATCTCCGCCTTGACACCCGACGCCCGGTTCATTGCGTCCTTCTCCAGCGCCGCGACGAACGCTTCAAAGCGTTTGCGTGTGTGATGGAAGTTGGGGATTGTCTCGTGGAGCCGCTCTCCGGGCAGGGAGCTCATCAGCCTCTGAAATTCGCCGAACGCCCTGCTGGCGCTATAGACATGATTCAAGTCCTCCACCTGATCGTACGTCATCGCGCCTTCGATGAATATGTAGGTCCGCCAGTAATCGCCCTCCGGTGAGCGATAGAAAGACTTTCCGTCCAGGGTCGGGACCAGATTGAGCGTTTCGCGGTCGGGGTCGCCGCCTGCGGCAACTATCTGCTCCCGCGCGTGGCTGGTCACTCGCTCGATATTGCGCATCAGCTTCTCAGGTTCTTTGAAGATGTTGTGGTTGATCCGCTGGTGGATATAGCGCACCACGCCATCCCCCACCTTGAAGCGGGCTGCATAGGTATCGTTAATGTGGCCGGAGCCGTAGGGCACGGCATCCAGAAAATCGCCGTCGATCCGGAAATGCGAAACTATCTCACTAAGGTCGTGCTTTGTCTGACCGCTCACGTGTCCCGGCTCCACAGCTTCTCCGGATAAACACCCCGCTCGATCAGTTCCTGAATAGCCGCCTGCACAATGGGCCGGTCCTCCTGATAGGTCACTCCGAACCATCTCTCTCCAGTCGGCAGCACCTTGACCCGGGCCTTATTCTCGTTCACCAGGTCGCCGACCACTTCCGGCATGAAGTACTCAGCTTTGAGCAGATTTGCCACATTCGTCTTGAGGAACGCTTTGAAGCGGGCCTCCAGCTCATCGAGGATGCTCAGCGTGAAACCCCACGTGTTCAGGGAAACCATAGCCTTAGGTTCGAGCACCACCCAATCGACGCCATTTTCGGTGTACTTGATCCCATCGGGGAATCGTCTGATGGCCGTGCGCTCGCGGATATCTTTCAGAAAGCCGTCCGGCGTCAACTCGCAGACCCCTCGGGCGACGGTCCCGTGCTTGGAAAGCGTGTTGGTAAGCTCATAACCGACCAGGCAGTAGTCATACACGCCGTCCTGATCCCTGGCCTGGCGGAGGTAATCTCCCATTAGCTGGAACGCGGCGGCACCGTAGTAGTCATCGGCGTTGATGACAGCAAACGGAGTTGACACCGCACCCTTGCAACTCAGCACGGCATGACCCGTCCCCCACGGCTTGACACGTCCCTCGGGCACAGAGAAACCGGCGGGCAGATTGGTCAACTCCTGAAAAACGTAGGCAACATCCACCCGGTTCTCCAGCACCTTGCCGACACGCTCCCGGAACGCGTCCTCAAGGTCCCGCCTGATTACGAAAACGATCTTGCCGAACCCGGCCTTGATCGCATCGTAAGCGGAGTAATCCAGAATGATTTCACCATTGGGGCCGATGGGGTCGATTTGTTTGAGACCGCCATACCGGCTCCCCATACCCGCGGCCATCACCACGAGGGTAGGATCAGACATTCGCGCATTTCCTCCAGCTAGTAATTGACAGCCACGCATATCTCAGCGGTTCTACTTATCCCGGCCTAAAACGCCGTCCAGGTACGCGCCCACTTTCTCCGCCCACATCTCTCCGTGAGCCTTGAGGCCCTTGGGGCTGAAGTGAATGCCCGCGCCGCCGAAGTCCCTGGTATCGCCCGTCAGCGTATCGGTGTCAGGTCCCTGCAGGGCCACTCCGGTATCCCAGAGTTGCTTCTGAGCAGCGCGCACCAGTGGCCACGACGGATGGTCCACGTTGTGATACGAAACCCACGCCACAAACCACGGGAACTGCCACCCCGCATCGAAGTTTGAGCGGGTGATGGTCGTGGTCATGTTTTTGACATAGGTCTCAATCGGCGTCGCGGCATCGGTCTCGCCCTGATGCCACAGCACGGCGCGGAAGCCCATCGGACCGAGTTGGTAGATGCGGGTCATCATCCAGGGGAACAGGCCATCCGGCGAGTCGGGCTGCCACTGAGTTGTCGAGGTTCCTCCATGACCGGTGACCGCCACTCCAATCGGCACGTGATAGCGCGCATACATCGCGTCACCGAACGCCGGCCAGAAACTGCCGCCCTGACTCTTATCGTGCGGTCCTGGCTGAGGGTCGTCCGCTATTTGCCAGTGTGTCCCATCGAACGATGAAACCATGCCCGAAGTCTGCCTGGTCTTGGTTTGGCCGCAGTTGGTCGAGTTCGATTGACCAGCGCCGACAAACACCTCGCCCACGCCGACCTTCTCCACCACGCCCCGCGCGACCACCTTGCCGCTCTTGACCGCTCGCAGTTCGACCCGATACCATCCGCCCGATATAACCGGAACCCGCGCCGTAAACCCTTGTGTCCCGGCCGTGACCACAACCAGCCGCCATTTCCCCGACAGATCGCCCTTGAGGGACTTGCCCGTTATCCGAGCTTCCACCTTGTCCCACGGCGAATCGACCGAGCCGCTCACAAGGACAAAGCTCTCATAGCGCGAACTCCTCTGAAACACCTGATACTCTCGCGGAGAGAGAACATTTATGTTCCCGACACCAACCTGGTCGGCGGCGCGGACGCCGGCCGCGCACGCCACCAGGCACATAACCGTTAACACGATACTGCTCCGAACATCGATACTCGACAACTTTTTGCTCCTGGTTATAGCGACATCTCATCCGCTCTATTATAGCGTCAAACCGCCGACCGGGCGAAACGGCCCACTTAGTCCCGAAGCACCCCGCCTATAGTGTCGAGTTCGTGATCGCCGGGGCCGAGAGGGAGGTCGATCTTGCGTCGCTCGATGGCCGATCTCATGAGACCGCACATTATCTCGCAATCCTTGAACCCGCCTTCGCCGTCGCAGGGATGCTGCTTGACTCCGTCGAGCCACAGGGCAATGTCCTCGATGTAAGGGTCCTGCTCGTGGTCGGCGTCCCAGGTGCCTTCGTCCGAGTGCTCATAGCCCCGGCTCGCCGTGACTGCTCTCCAGCCGCCACCGACAAAGCACTCCGCAAAGCCCTCGGTCCCTTGCGCCCCAATACGGACCTTGCGCCACCAATATTCGACCTCCGGCACGTCCGGGGCCAGGCTGCCTGTCTCTATGATACCGCGAACTCCGTTCGCGAACTGGATAAACCCGCCGATATAGTCCGGCGAGGGGTGGTTGTCGGTGAGCTTCTCCGTGCCATAAGCCTGCGCGATGACCCACTCCGCGTCGGCCTCATTGTTGAAGAAACGCAGGTAGTCGGCGAGGTGGGTCGCCATGTGCATCATCCAGCCGAGCGAGTGAGCGTAGACCGTGTGGATTCGGCCCAGTGCGCCACTGTCAATGATCTCTTTGGTCTTCTGGAACTGGATGTTGTATTTGCGCTGGTGGCTCTGCACGGACTTGACCCCGGCGGAGCGCAGCAGGTCGCGAATCTCGATGGCCTCGGTCATATTGGTCGCCATCGGCTTTTCGTAGGCAATGAGCTTGACTCCGGCCTCGACTCCGAGCTTGACCATGGGCAGACGCAGCGTGGGAGGCGTGCAGAAGCAGTAGACGTCGGGCTTCGTCGCCTTGAGCATCTCCGCAGTGTCGCCGAACTTCTCGGCGCCGCCCGCCAGGGCGGCGCACTCATCCATCCGCGTCTCATCGACGTCGTTTACGCCGAGCACCTTGAAGCGCGGGTTCTTATTGAATACATCCGCATGCACCTTGCCGCGTTTGCCGCAGCCGGTGATGGCGACAGTATAGACTCTATCTTCGGGCATAGTGTTTGCTCCTCGGAAAATGCAGAATGCAGAATGGCGAAGGGCTCTCCCTTCATTCTGCATTCTGCAATCTGCATTCTTCATTTCCTAACTGTTTCGCTTCTCCCACTCCATGCACGCCTCGGCCACGTATCTGACCTCGTCCGGCGTGATCTCGGGATACATCGGCAGCGACAGCACCCTGGCCGCGTGCCACTCGGTGTTGGGCAGGCTCGGTTTGGGGTCGCCGGCTCCGAACGGGAAGCCTTCCTGCTGGTGGATCGCTATCGGGTAGTTGGTCAAGGCGATGATGCCCTTGTCCTTGAGATACGCCTGCAGGCCGTCGCGGTCCTCGCACTCGACCACATACAAATGGTAGATGTGCCTGAAGCCGGGCACGGCGTAGGGAATCACAAACTTCGCGTCCTTCAGGAGTTCGTCATATAGCTTTGCCCGCGCGATACGGAGGTCGTTCCACTCGTCTATGTGCTTTATCTTCACGCTCAGGGTCGCGGCATGAATCTCATCGAGCCTGCTGTTCCAGCCGACTCTATGGACCGATCTCGCCACCGAACCGTGGTTCCGCATTCTAAGGATCGGCTCAACGAGTTCCGTGCGGTTGGTGACGATCCCGCCGCCATCGCCGAAGCAGCCGAGGTTTTTGGCCGTGATGAAGCTGGTGCAGACCGCGTCGCTCAACTCGCCGAGCTTCCACGTATCGCCCTTCGCGCCGAACGCCTGCGCGGCATCCTCGATCACATATAGTTTATGCTTATCCGCGATCTGGCGAATGGCTTTCATGTCGGCTGGCTGGCCGAAGAGATGGACCGGGATAATGGCCTTGGTTTTCGGCGTGATCTTCTCCTCGATCTTAGTCACGTCGATATTGCGGGTCTTGCGCTCGATGTCGACGAATACGGGTGTGGCTCCGACCAGCCACACCGCCTCCGCCGTCGCGAAGAAGGTGTTGGAGGTGGTGATAACCTCGTCGCCCTTGCCGATACCCAGCGCGAGCAGCACGAACCAGATAGCATCGGTGCCCGAGTTGACTCCAATAGCGTGCTTCGTGCCGAAATACTCCGCCAGCTCACCCTCGAACTGCTTGCCCTTAGGACCAAGCGTGTAGACTCCGCTCTCCAGCACATCGTGTATAGCTTTATCCAACTCTGCCTGCAAATTGTGATACTGTCTTACATGCCCGTAAAACGGGACCTTGACTTCCGACATTACTAATCCTCCTCTTTGTAATCTGGTTTAGGTATACCATTCTGGTTGCTGGGAGGATGTGTCAGCCAATGCACGAACGTATAAGCCATGTCATGCTGAGGAGGAACGACGAAGCATCTGCTTTGAATCCTTCTTGTGGCCCATGCCTTCAGTGCAAAGCAGATTCTTCGCCTTCGGCTCAGAATGACAAGGCTTACGGCTTCGTACAGAAACAAGGCACATCCCTTGGCAACCTCGAAGCGAAAAACCCGATGGCCGGCAACACCGGCCCTATTCTATCACCGGCAGGCTCGCCGCCGCAACGGCTTGGCCCACCCGCCTGGTCTTCTCATCAGGGAGATGAAGCGTCATTGCTCGGGCAAGTTCGGGGAACTCAGCTTCGAGGACCTCGTTTGCCTTTTGAAGTATGATCGTCCCGCCGTCCCCGGACGTTACTCTGCCCAGTATCAGCATGTGACGTATGGGATAGAAGTCGGCGTAATGGGCTATCGCGTAGCCCATATACACTCCGACGGTCTCCCATATCCTGACGGCCCGCTCATCCCCTCCCTGCAACAGGACCTGAACGGACTTCAGCTTGTCCGCCAGGCTATCCGACTCATTAAGCATAATGCCCACCTTGGGAGCCAGCCTGAACACGGCCTGCTGGGTCAGATACTGTGCCCCGCAGCCTGAATCTCCCGACCATTCGTCTACTGGGGCATCGAGAGCGTAGTCAATCGGGGCAAAGGCGAGCTCGTTCAACCAGCCGGTGATATTGCCCTGCTCGTTGACATATCCCACGGCCTCGCTGGATCCCATCGCGACTCCGAGAATGCACGTATCGTCCAGCGACATCGCCCCCGCCAGCGCCGTGACATCGCCGTCGTTGGCGACTTCAAGCGGCACGCCCCACGCGTTCCTGACATCCAGAAACAGGTTCTTTATCTTACTCTCAAACAGATCCCGAGGCACCCCACGGAAGAGAGAGGCGACCATCGGCCTGTTGTTAATTATCACTCCGGCCGAGCTTCCGCCTATCGCGTCAACCTTGGGCATATGTGCCGCCGCACTCCTGAGGCCGTCCATTATCTGATCGAAGTGATATTGCGGGTCGCTATTGCCCCTCGGATCCCAAACGATTTCCTCGCTGAAAACGCTCTCGCCGTCGATCACCGCCGCCACTTTGCGGTCGCTGGCCCCTAGGTCGAAACCGATCCTGCAACCGTCCAGATGCCTGCCAAGCGCCACCGAACTCTCGCGGGCCGGTAACACGGACTCCGCATCGGTCACAATAACCTCGAACGGCCTCTCGAATATTGTGTTGCCCATAATGCCCCAGTCGAACGCCCGCGCTCCGCCCTCTGAGTAGATTTCAGCGATATGCGCGCCGAGTTCCGTCGGGCCGCCGATGGTCAGCTTCCAGCCGCCCTTCTGCCACAGCAGCATCTTGACCAGCCGTTCGACGTATGGCAGGTTCAACCCGTCCAGCGGGTGACCTTGAGGAATGACCTGGGTCTCATACCGCGAACGAGAGCCGTCGGTTCTCTCCAATCCTATTACGAGTGAGACCGGCGCCCCGGACTCCATTACGGCGACGCGAAATGCCTTATTCGCCAGAGCGGCCGGACGGAACGCCGGGTCCAACGGCGGATTGACTTTAGGTTGGGCGAGGTCCGCCAGACATCCAATTGCTGAATCGATCATACTTTTCCCTTTGCTACTTGCGGTCTGCAACTTCTGGTAGACACGTGCATATCCATTTATTTGTAGCACATGCCCCGGCAGGTTGTCAATATGAATTATCAAGTTGCAATTCTTGACTCGCACCCTGGAGGATGGATATACTGTGAGTATGAACTCAGGCACGCGGCCCAGCGGCATGGATGTCGTGGGGGTCAGAAAAATCAACAGCAGGGCCGTCCTTTGGGCGCTCAGGACCAAAGGACGGCTTGGCAGGCGGGAAATCGCGGAGATCACCAACCTCTCATTCCCCACGGTCTGCCGGGTCGTCGACGAACTTATCAAGGACTCGCTCATCGTCGAGGTGGACTCGGTCAACGTCGGCAAGGCCAAGCGCAAGACCGCCCTGCTGGACGTGAACCCCGACGGGGGCTGGGTGGCGGCGCTGGATGTGGGGGCCAATCACATCAGAGCGGCCGCGATGGACCTTCGCGGAACCCCGCGCGAAACGGTGGAGATGCCCCTCGATAATCTTCAAGGTGAAGAACTGGTGACGCCTGCTGTCCGGTCCGCTCTGGACGCATTGCTCAAGAAATCAAGGAAGCTAAATGGCTGCCCCAGGGCAATCGGCATCAGCGCATCGGGCATAGTCGATAACGAGCAAGGGATCATAAGGCTCAGCTTCAACCTCCAACTTCGCGATTACCCGATCGCGAGAATCGTCCGGGAAATATGCGATGTCCCCACAGCCTTATATAACGATGTCGCCTCATCCACCCTGGCCGAGGCCAAGCTGGGGGCGGGCCGCGAGAACTCCGACTTCGCCTACATAACGGTCGGGGCCGGTGTCGGCGCTGGGCTGGTCTTCGGAGGCCAGGTCCGCGAGCTTCTCCCCGATGCCGAGTTCGGGCTGATGGTGGTAGCACCTGAAGGCGATCCAGAGCGTTTCGGCGGAAGAGGCTACCTGGAGTCACTCGCCTCGGGCCGTGGAATAGCGTCCGCCGCTCGGAGGGATTTGGAAGCCGGAGCCGTGAGCCAGATATCGGATATGACCAGCGGCAGCCCTGCCTCCGTCACGGCAAGAATCGTCGCCGACGCAGCCGCGCGGGGAGACGAGGTCGCAATGAAAGTGTTGGCGAGGGCGGCGAACTACCTTGGAATCGGCATCGTGAACCTGGCCCACACGCTGGGCCTTACAATGTTCGTAGTCGGCGGCGGCGTCTCGCGCTCGGGAGATGCGTTCTGGAACCCCCTTCGCGAGGCCGTGGAGAGATATGAGTTCTGGCCGGGCAGGATCACCGTCGAGCCCAGCACCCTCGGCAAGGATGCAGCCGTCCTCGGCGCCGGCATGCTCGCGCTGGATAAAGTCTTTGCAATGTAGAATGCAGAATGTAGAATGCAGAATGAACTGGCCCCGGTGTTTCGGGAATTTATTCCCGAAACGAACCCGACCTACCGATCCATAGGTCCCTTCTATTCTGCGTTCATCACTCTGCATTCTTCATTCCCCGCTTTGTGTTATACTTGATGCCGGTATGGGAAAACGCGGATTCGTCAGGACTTTTCGGTTAGCCGGACTACTTATCGGAATCGCTGCGGCGATGATAATCGTCACCGCGCTGGCGATACTCTTTAGAATACGCATCGCCAACGAGTGGCAACAGTATGCCCACGTGCCCTCCATAACCGCCCCCGGCAAAGGCGACTCGATAATCGTCTTCGCGCCTCACTCCGATGATGAGACTCTCGGCTGCGGAGGAATGCTCGCAACGGCGGTAAAGAACGGCGCCGATGCGCGCGTCGTGCTGGTAACCAACGGGGACGGATTCTGGTTCGCGGTGAGCCGGGCGTTCAAGACAATCAGGCTGACCCCGGAGAAGTTTATCGAGTTTGCCTACAAGCGCCAGCGGGAAACGTTGAATGCCCTGGGAACCCTCGGCGTGACGCGGCGGCAGGTGACGTTCCTGGGCTACCCGGACCGAGGCATCGCCAGGCTCTGGGACAAAAACTGGAGCCCCGACTCGCTCTATACTTCCCGCGCGACACGCCTGGACCATTCGCCGTATACCAACACCTACACCCGGCACGCGCCCTACTGCGGCGACAGGCTGATTAAGGACATAGAAGAGATTCTGAAGAAGAGCGCTCCGACCGACGTCTACATACCCCACCCGCTCGACAATCACCCCGACCACTACGCCACGTATTGCTTCACGACCGCCGCCATAGAGCAGTTGCGCTACGAACGGCTCGACTTCGCTCGGAAGATCAGGGTACACACCTATCTCGTCCACCGGGGCGACTGGCCGGCGCCGCGGGGTGACTGTCCGAAGAGCTACCTTGCGCCGCCATTCGCTCTCGCGCGCGGCGGCACGAAATGGAGTTCCCTCGCGCTCACGCCTGAGGTCGCCGACCTTAAACGAGAAGCGATCCGCAAGTATCGAACGCAGACGGCGGTGGAGCGGGGATTTTTGATGAGTTTCGCGCGCGCCAACGAGATATTCGGCAGCCTCCCGGAGCGCAAGGTGTCCCATGTCAAGCCCGGGCAGATCGTTGTCGACGGCCTTCCGGAGGACTGGTGGGGGATTCCGCCCTCGTTGGCCGACCCGATCGGGGACTACGTGGTAGCGGGGATGAACAAGGGCGGGGATGTCCGCTCGATCTATATGGCTGAAGACGGCCGTTATCTCTATTTCCGGCTCGACTGCGTCACCCGGCTGTCCCGACGGATCACCTATACGATCAACTTACGAGGGATAAACGGCATTGATTCCGGCAGCAGTTCATCCGTTTCTATAAGACTACCGTCCTATTGCTCCCCGCCCGTCGCGAACTGGGCTTACAAAGGCAATATGCTCGAAGTGGCGCTGCCGCTGGACAAGCTGAAGTTCGACCGCGACATCTTCGTGCAGGTAATCACCAAGACGATGCGCCTGACCGTGGACAACACAGGCTGGAACGGCGTGGGGATGAGGGAACAGGGTACAGGGAACAGGGAATAGAAGGGAGCGGTACACCGTAGGCCCTGAGTAGCCCCTCACGGAAGTGCATGGCCTTTGAGTAGGTCGGCAGGGGTGTATCGAAGGGCCGGGTAAATCTCAACCAAGCCGTGAACTTCGCAGCCGCCCTTCGATACGGCCTTTGGGCCTACCCAGGGCTTACGGTGTACCGCTCCCTTCTGTTCCCTATTCCCTGTTCCCTGCCCCTACTCCTTCGTCTTCACCGCTTCGCCAAACTTCTTGAACGCCTCCATCAGGTCCATCGGGAACGGGAATATGATGGTCGTATTGTGCTCAGAGCCGATCTCTCTCAGGGTCTGGAGGTAGCGGAGCTGCAGCGCCTGCGGGTTCTTGCTGATCACTTCGGCGGCATCCGCCAGCTTCTGGGCCGCCTGGAACTCGCCCTCGGCGTTGATGATCTTTGCGCGGCGCTCTCTTTCGGTTTCGGCCTGGTTGGCCATGGCGCGCTTCATCGTCTCCGGAAGCGTCACATCTCTGACCTGGACCGTCACGACCTTAATCCCCCAAGGCTCCGTGGCCTCGTCGATGATCTCCTGGAGCCGCGAGTTGATCTTGTCCCTCTCGGAAAGGAGTTCATCGAGCTCGGCCTGGCCGATGACGGTTCTCAGGTCCGTCTGCGCCCTCATCGAGGTGGCCCGCACCCAGTTTTCGACCTTGGTCACCGCGAACTCGGCGTTTACCACCTGGAAGAACACGACCGCATCGACCATCACCGAGACGTTGTCCCTGGTAATAATCTCCTGCTTCGGAGCGTCCATGGTGACGACGCGCGTGTCGATCACGATGAGCTTATCGATCACCGGCCACACCAGGCGAATGCCGGGCATCTTGATGTGGTCGAATCGGCCAAATCTGAGCAGAACGCCCCTCTCCCACTCCCTGATGATCCTGATCGAGTTCACCACAACAATGACAACGAAGAATATTATTACACCAATGCCGTACAAGCTTTCCATGAATGACCTCCCTATTCAGCTGCCTTCCGAACCGTCAGCTTAAGCCCTGTCATTTTCGTAACCTCTACAAATTCCCCCTTCGCGATCATCCCAGACTCGCTCGTTGCGCTCCAGAGGCCGCCATCAATGAACACCTTGCCTGTCAGGTCGAGATCGGTCTTGGCCGTGCCGATGTGCCCAACTACTCCCTCTCTACCCGCAATATAAGGCTTCTTCAACGCCCGCACTCCAAGGCCGATCAGGAAGAAGAAGAAAGCGCCGGTAGTAATCGCCACGGCGGCGATAGTGCCTATGGAAACCATGAACCCCTCCGCCGACCGGAACAGCATCATCAGACCGAAGAACATGCTGATGACCCCGCCGACGGTCAGGATCCCGTGCGTGGGAGTGAACAGGTCCACGGCGAATAGCAGGATAGCCAGCGCGATGAACGCGAATCCAGCGGTATTCACTGGAATCACGCTGTAGGAATAGAGCAAAAGTATAATCGAAATCCCCCCGATCACGCCTGGGAAGATGGAGCCGGGGTTGGCGAGCTCGTAGATAATGCCGTACATCGCCGCAAGGGTCAAGAACAGGGTGACGTAGGGATTGCTGAGAATGTGCAGGAACGTGTCCCACGCGCCCATGGGTCTCTCTTCGAGCGGGGCGCTCGCCGTACGCAGCGTAACCGTACCGCCGGAGACCAGCTTGACCTTCCGGCCGTCGACCTGCTTCATAAGATCGGGGATGGTTTCGGAGACGTAGTCGATCACGTCCTGCTTGAGCGCGTCACTGGAAGTGAGTGTGGACGCCTGCCGAACCGCCGCCTCCGCCCATTTGACGTTGCGCCCCCTCTTCTGGGCGATGGACTTCGCATACTCGGCGGTGTAGTTGGTCACCTTTCGCTTCAGCGTCTCATCGAGCTTTTCTACCTCACCGCCGGGCGCAATGCTGATGGGGCTGGATGCGCCGATGCTTGTTGCCGGGCTCATCGCGGCGATATCGGCGGCTATTGCGATGAGAGCGCCGGCGGATGCAGCCAGCGCGCCGTTGGGGTAGACATAGACGATCACAGGGACCCTCGAAGCGAAGAACGCCTTGACGATCCGCTCCATGGAGTCCATTCGCCCGCCCGGGGTGTCCATCAGGATAAGCGCGGCCTGCGCACCCTCGTTCTCCGCGTTGCGGATGCCGTCGGAGATGTAGTCTGCGACAGCCGGATCGATCTGGCCCTCGATATACAGCACGTGTAATGGCTTCACGGCGGCGGTATGCGCGGCCATGGGCACTGTCAGCAGGAGAACAAGAACGGCGTATGTGAGAAGCCTCATCCTAGATACCATCCTTACACGAAGTTTCTAGGCTTGGTATTGATTCTCCTCCCTACCGGTACGCTTCGCGTCTGTGTTTGACTCGCATGACGTTTACTCTCTTCAGGGCATCGTCAACTTCATATATGACCCGATATTCACCAATACGAATGCGCCAGTCGTCTCTTGAACCCGATATCTTTCGGCAACCCGCCGGCCTCGGTTCCTCGGCGAGAGACTGCATCCTGCGAACTATCCTCTCAACTACTTCTCTTGGCAAGCGTTGCAGGTCAGCCCTGGCTGTTCGTTCGAGAAAGACCTCATGCACTTTGTTTATTCCCGCTCAGGAAGTCTTCTAACTTCATGAACTCGAGCGGCCGCTTGCGCATCTCCTCGAGTTCTTTAAGGTCTTCAGCGTCCTCAAGCCGGTCCAACAGTTCCCTGTACTCCTCAATATCGAGAATCACAGCCGATGGCTTGCCGTTTCTGACAACTATCTGCGGCAATTTCCGCCTGGTCTTCATAACCTCACCCCTTGCAGTCTTTATCCACCATATTATACCACCCCACTGGAATGCCCTCCCCCTGTTCCCTCAATAATAACCTCATGCACCAGCGGCGGCACGGCGGCCGCATCCCCGATATGGAATGCACTGACGATCATCGACTCGGCGGCGGGTATCTTCTCCGCGTCGTTCGCGTGGATCACCGCCAGCGCCTCACCCTCTTCCACGCTCTCACCAAGCCTCTTGTTGACCACGATCCCCACCGCCGGGTCTATCGTGTCTTCCTTGCGCTCCCTGCCCGCGCCCAGCATCGAGGCCGCCGCCCCTATTCTCCAGCACACGATACTCCGCACTGTCCCCGACTTGCCGCTCAGAACGCTCTTCTTCAATGCGGCCCTGGGAAGCCGGGAAGGGTCATGGATCACGCTTCTATCCCCGTTCTGCGCGGCAACTAATCGCATAAACATATCTAACGTTTCGCCAGAATCAATTATCAACACTGCCCGCGCGCGACCCGCCTCGACACTCGGTGACTGCCCAGCTATATACAGCATTATGCCCGCAAGCTCCGTGCAAAGAGTCCGGAAGTCCTCGGGCCCGCCGCCTTTTATGGTCTCGATTGCCTCCGCGACCTCCAGCGCGTTGCCTACCGCGCGCCCGAGAGGCTGGCTCATATCCGTAATCGCTGCGCTCACCCTGCGCCCGAAGCTCCGGCCTATGGCCATCATCGTCCGGGCCAGCTCGCGCGCCTGGTCGATATCCTTCGCGAAAGCCCCGCTGCCGCATTTTACGTCCAGCAGGATTACGTCGCTTCCACAGGCGATCTTCTTGCTCATCACGCTCGCGGCGATCAAGGGGATGCTGTCAACGGTGGCTGTCACATCGCGCAAGGCGTAGATCTTCTTATCCGCGGGGACGATGTCGTGCGTCTGCCCGGCAATCGCGGCCCCGATCTCGCGCACCTGACGCACGAACGCCTCCACGCTGAGGGCCGTATTGAACCCGGGAATCGATTCGAGCTTGTCTAGAGTCCCGCCCGTGAAGCCCAGGCCCCTGCCCGACATCTTCGCCGCCTTAAGCCCGCACGCCGCCAGGACCGGCACGACGACCAGCGTGGTCTTATCTCCGACTCCGCCCGAACTGTGCTTATCAACCTTAGTTCCGGGAATAGAGGACAAATCCAGTGTGGCGCCGCTATCGACCATCGCACGAGTCAGCGCCGAGGTTTCTGCGAACGTCAGCCCCCGAATGTAGGTGGCCATGAGGAAGGCGGACATCTGGTAATCAGGCACATCCCCGGAGGAATATTCCCGCACGATCCGCGCGATATCCTCATCCGCCAACTCGCGCCCATCACGTTTCGCCGCGATGATGTCTTGTGTTCTCATTCGCTACATCTGAAGCATCTCGGGGTCCAGCACGACCGTTTGATCGCGCCGCCTGCCGACGCTGGCGAGGCAGATAGGAGTTTCGATGAGGTCGGCTATTGCCGCCAGATACTTGCGCGCGTTGACCGGCAGGTCGCCAAAGACGGTGACCGCGGAGATGTCTTCCTTCCAGCCGGGCAATTCCTCGTAGACTGGAACAGCCTTCGCGAGCACGTCGACATCGGTCGGGAAGTCGGTCGTGCGCTTGCCGTCGATCTCGTAGTGCGTGCAGACCTTGATCGAATCCAGTCCGGAGAGCACGTCGAGGAGCATCAGAGCCACGCAGGATGTCCCGTTCACCGCCGCCGTATACTTCACCGCCACCGAATCGAACCATCCGCAGCGCCTGGGTCGGCCCGTGGTCGTGCCGTATTCGTTACCACATTCCCTGATCCGGTCGCCGATCGCGTCGTGAAGCTCGGTGGGGAACGGCCCTTCCCCCACTCTCGTGGAGTAGGCCTTCACCACGCCGATGACGCGATCAATCGAGGTCGGACCAACGCCTGTGCCGATGCACGCGCCCCCGGCGACACAGTGCGAGCTGGTGACGAAGGGGTAAGTTCCGTGGTCGATGTCCAGCAGCGACGCGTGCGCGCCCTCGAAAACTATATCGGCGCACTCGCGCGAAGCGTTATAGAGGAGCTTCGCCGTGTCGGTGACGTACGGCCGTATGACTTCCGCGCATGCCTGATACTCGTCGTAAATAGCCTTCTCGTCGAGGGGCTGGCCGCCGTAGACCTTGGTAATCAGCGCATTCTTGCGCTCGATGCATTGCGACAGCCTGGCGTGGAACCGCTTGGGATCGATCAGTTCCCAGACGCGGATTCCGGTGCGGGACATCTTATCCGCATAGCAAGGCCCGATACCCCTGCCGGTGGTACCGATCTTGCCGGCCCCCTTGGCGGCCTCTTCCAGTTCATCGAGGAGCTTGTGATACGGCATCAGAACGTGCGCGTTGCCGCTGATCTTGACCCTGCCGACCGATATGCCGTTCTTCTTGAGGCCGTCGATCTCGCCCGCGAAGACCCTCGGGTCGAGTACCACCCCATCGGCTATCACGGCGGTGACGTTCTCGTGCAGAATGCCCACCGGGACCGTGTGGAACTTGTAGACCGCATCCTCTACCACTACCGTGTGGCCGGCGTTGTTGCCGCCGTTATACCTGACCACATAGTCGGCCTCCTCGGCAAGGAAATCGACTACCTTACCCTTGGCCTCATCTCCCCACAACAATCCCACGACTACGACATTCGCCATTCATCAAGCTCCGATTTAGAAGTTAGAGGTTAGACGTTAGAGGTTAGAATTCCAACTCCAAGACGCCCGGCATAGCCTTTAGAAGGTATCAGAAGCAGGGCTGTTTGTCAATGGTTTGGACTCCATTTGCACTCAGCGGCTCGTCACACACACACCCGTAGCATTACGGGTTTTCGCGGCCAGCCTTCCCGGCACCTAAACTTGCAGCGCCCTGGTTCCGATTATTCATATGGAACTTATAGCCTTGAGAGGTATTGCCTTGGCCGAAGCCGAAAGCCATAGCCCAGTTCGCAACCTTCCCGGCATCCGAAAGGCGTCGATGCTGCTGGTCGCGCTCGGCAGCGATCTGACCGCGAATGTAATGCAGCAGCTCACTCCCGACGAGATCGAGCGGCTAACCGCGGAGATCGTCCAGGTCCCGCGCGTCGAGCCCACGGCCCGGAAGCATATATTCGATGAAACCAGGAAGGCAATGGCCGAGATGGGCACCCAGGGCGGCATCGAATACGCGCGAAAAATCCTCGAACAGGTCGTCGGGGAGTCCAAGGCCACCGAACTTCTCGGCAGGCTGAACACTCACGGGGGCAACGTCCTCCGCTGGCTTCGCAGCATACCCCCAAGGCAGCTTACACAGTTTCTAAGCGATGAACGGCCACAGGTGGCCGCGCTGGTGCTGGGGCATCTGCCCGCCGAGCAGAGCGCGCAGGTCATGGCGGCGCTGCCTGAGCATCTTCAGGGAGAAGTCGCACTCAGACTGACCCAGATGCAGCCGACCGACCCCGACATCGTCAAATACGTCGCCGACGTCCTCCTGCAGCGCCTGTCACTAACTGAGAGCGCGGCGTTCACGGAGGTCGGCGGGAATAAGTCGGTCATCCAGATATTGAATAACGTCGACCGCTCCACCGAGAAGAAGATCCTCGACTACCTCACCAAGGTCAACGAAGAAATCGCGAACCAGATCAAGGCGGGGATGTTCGTCTTCGAGGACATACTCAATCTCGACAGCCGGTCAATCCAAATCATCCTACGCGATGTGCCCCAGGAGGACCTTCGCCTGGCACTGAAGGGCTCATCCGAAACTCAAAGGCAGATATTCTTCGAGAACATGTCCCAGCGTGCCGCCGAGACCCTTAAGGAAGACCTGGAAGCAAGCGGACCCGTGCGCATGAGGGATGTCGAGGCCGCCCAGCTTCGCATTGCAAGCATAGCCCGCCAACTCGACGAAGCGGGTGAGATCAGCATACGAGATACCGGCGAAGAGGTGCTGGTGTAAGGCATGGTGTAGTGGTCAATCACGGTATACCTTGCCTGGAACAGTACTGCCTTAAGCCCTGAGTAGGCCCAAAGGCCGTATCGAAGGGCAGCTACGAAGGTACATGCCTTGGTTAAGAACTATCCGGCCCTTCGATACGCCCACCAGGCCTTCTCAATGATAGATAGCTCCTGCTGGGCTACTCAGGGCCTACGGAGTACTCATAGCAGGCAAAGTGTAACGTGAGCCACCACAAATAGGGCTTTGGCCGGTGAAGTAATGAGATGGCTGACCCTCTAAGGATGCATTAGAAGTAATAAACCTTAGAGGAGGTCAGCCAAAATGAAATACGGCGGATTGGATGTACACAAGTCGTTCATCCAGGTATGTATTCTGGA
>JAMCYN010000139.1 GCA_023474015.1 Armatimonadota bacterium | reverse complement strand
TTACTGTGCGAAGTTCTAGCACGGATACGTGTTTGGCTGGACCAGCCGGAGTCCGCGACAAATCCGGCCAGGGAAAATTTGTCTCTCTTTTCCAGCGTCCGTGGAGGATTACGCCATCTCATACGTGTTTCGGGAATTCATTCCCGAAACGAACGGGTGGCTTGGCCATTATTTGCGTGATTCATAGACATCCTTTCACTATAATGGAGCTATGGATCAGGAAGTTAAGGCAAGGCTGACGTGGGTCAAACTGTATGAAGAGACGGGTAATGCGGGAGTTGTCTGCAGAAGGTGCGGCATCTCTCGACCAACTCTGAGGAAGTGGTGGAAGCGATACCAAGAACAAGGGCTGGATGGGTTGCAGTCAGAAAGCAAGCGTCCGAATAACTCCCCGGTACTCAGTTTCAAACACCTGCGATCTCTGCGTGCTCTCGATAAACGCTAGGCTTGCTAAAATTGAGTCAGAAACCGCATTCTGCTGCTGTTTCAGCTTCGGCTCCAGTGCAGCATATTCCCTGTCTGGACGGAATACTTCCTCCATTCTGACCTCGTTCTCATATTGAATGTACAGCTCCCACATGAGTTGTTCCACACTCTTGGTAGGGTCCCCAGCCTGACTTGCTCACGCGCCTCGGTTCGATTAATTGGGTGGCCATGATAGTAGGACTTGGCCGTCAAATTGTCAACAATCTCGTTGATGCGGTGCTCATCCGTTGCCGCACGCATGTGCAGGGCCAGCAACTTTTTAGCTATGCTGCGCGACTGGAGGATGTGGCGCTTCACATTGCCGAGCGCAAGGGGATGGACTTTGTCAGCAAGATGGGTAAACTCTTGGACAAGCTCATCTTCATGCTGAATACCAGCATCCTCCTTGATCAGGGCAATGTACGCCGTAACGTCCTCCACACTTATGCCAAGTCGCGAACTAGGGTTTGCCGGATCAGGCGGATTAAATGCGTTCCCTACAGTAGCGTCTACTGGTCCCAACATACCCATGGGATGCATAACAATCTCATCAGCTCCCAGCGCTGTCAATGTTGCCGCACTGAATGCCCGATACGGTACTAACACGGCGAACTTATTTGTGTACTCTCGGATCAGCGTGACTAGACGCCAAGGTACGGTGACGTCACCCCCATTGCTGTGAATAAAGAGGTCTATCTTCGGCTTGTCATTGCCTGACTTGATCAGTCTGAGGAGTTCGTATATCAAGCAAATGGAGTCCATTGCCATTTGGACCTCGAAGCCCGGTCGCGTGCTTGTAACGTATGTGATTACCCGATTACCCGCGTACCCCGTTCTTTCTCAATCTTGCCAATAAGGTCGATCCGGTCCTCTCTTGCCATGGTAACTGACGTGTTCCTCTCTCGCCAACGGATATATGCACGGCTACGGCGCATTCTGGTCTGCTTGGCAACAGAATATAGCACTCTTGCGCTCAGTTGTCAAACTTGAGAATTGGACACCGGCTTGCGGATGAGTTGCGTTGGTGTCTCCGTATCGTGGCACTTTGCTGCTGCTCGCTCCGAGCAAGGGGGACGATCACAAAAGAACCGGTGTGGTTCAAGCCGCCAGCCGACTAGCCTTCAGCATATGAAGCACCCATTTCCGGAGGTCCTGGTGGACTTGCTCCTTGGCTTCGACGAGGGTGTGGCCGGAGCCGGGGTAAAGGATCAGACGGCGGGAGCCTTGGGCTTCGGAGTAGATGCGGCGGGGGACCTCGATAGGTGAAACACGGTCCGCCTCGCCGTGGAGGAGTAGAATCGGCTTCGATTGGAGGCGCTTGACGCAGCAGTTGGCGACATCCACCGTCGAGAGCGCCGCAATGCCTTGAACCGTCCGTGCGACCGATCCCGCCGACAGCGCAACCGCTCCACCGAACGACCACCCGACCAGCGCCACATCGTGCACACCCTCATCGTCCATGAACTGCAAGGAAAGCAGCGCATCTATTGCGCACTGCACGCAATCGCCCGGCACGCGATGGTCCAGCCGGAGCGAGGCTATTCCCTCATCGAACAGGTCATCGGCGAACTTGGCATAGAGCGACCCGGGGCCGTTCGGCCCGACCTTGCCTGCGGTGAGCATAATCACGCCCTCGCGCGCGCCCTTCGGCATTTGGAGGATCGCGGGGAAGTCGCCACGCGTTGTGAGGAAGCTCAGGTGAGTCGCGCGCGGCTCCGCGTGTGTCTCCCTGACACCGATCACATATATGCGGTCATCATAGCAAGTGGACATGAACTACCCTCCAATTGCCTCAATGCGCGATGGGCGGTAACGGATCGTAACGAGCGATTGATAGAGAAGTATTGCCAGTGGCGAGGATACCCCTAGTAATTGAAGGACGAAACTACTCAGGAAAAGTTCCCATTTGACTGAGCTGTATTTTAGCGGCAGCCTTGAGCTCCTGGACGACTTCGTATGGGACCGTCACATCGCCGATGCCCGCGCGCTTGTTGTGGGGGAGGCAGTGGGCGTCGGAGCCGCCGGTGGCGATCAGACCGCGCTTCTGGGCGAACTTCTTGTAGAATTTGGCCATCGTGGAAGTGTGATCCGGGTGCCAGGCCTCGATCGCCCCTAGGCCCTGCTCGATCAGGCCGACCAGAAGTTCGTCGCGCTTTAGCTTGGCCGCGTGCGCGCAGCAGGCCACACCCCCGGCGTCGCGGATCAGCCGGACAGCCTCCACAGGCATCAGTTTGAACCTTGGAACATATGCCGGGCCGCCGCGCTGCAGGAACCGCCCATAGGCGGAGTCCATCGAAGAAGCCGCTCCGGCCTCACATATCGCCCGGGCAATATGCGGCCTGCCGACCGCCCCACCCCGCGCGATCTCCGCCACCCGCTCGAACTCGACCGCCACCCCGACCGCGTTCAGCAGCTCCACCATCTTCATGCCGCGTTCCCAGCGGGCGTCCTTGAGGGTCCGGAGCACGTCCAGAAGAGCACGGTTGTGGTAGTCGAGGAAGTAGCCGAGCACATGGACCTCGGTCCCGCCCTCGTCCAGGGCGCTTATCTCCACTCCCGGCACGACCTCGACGCCATGCTTGCGCCCAGCCTCCACAGCTTCCTCGACGCCGTCCACCGTATCGTGGTCGGTGATCGCGATGGCGGCAAGATGCGCCCCGGAGGCGGCCTCAACCACCTCGGTGGGAGTCAGCCCGCCGTCGGAGGCAATAGTGTGAATATGCAAATCCGCCCGCAATTCCATGACAAGTATGGACTTACTCACGGGCGGCGATAAGTCCTGCGGAAAGGGAAGGGAATTTCACCACGAAAACCCGAAAGGACGAAAGGGGGAGGGAGAGATTCGGAAATCCACAGGTTAGCTCTTGGGTGGCGATTCGGAAATTGCCACCCAACGTGGATAGGTAAGCTTCGGGGCAAAAAGCCAGGCTGTCTCAAAAATAATTGAAATTCAGGCATGTTTCTGCGGTGTCAGTGTCGAATTATACATTGGAGGTTTGCCCGATGTATTACAAACAGATGCCGATGCACCCAAGCCAGGTGAT
>JAMCYN010000159.1:2955-3535 GCA_023474015.1 Armatimonadota bacterium | reverse complement strand
CTCAAGACCGTCGCATCCGCGCCTAAATCCGTGGCTCCCTCGAAAATAGTCCACAGTCAGCAGTCGGCATTCGGTAGTCGGTTGCTTCGGATTGCGGAGCCGCAGGCGAAGCTGCCGAAGCCGGGACCGCAGGTCCCGAGTGTGGTTGTTGCTGCCGCTGAAAGCGCGCGCCCGGCCGCTAAGGCCGGTCCTGCTCGGGCCCAGATTCGCAAGAACGACGTTAGGCCCGCGTCCGTAGTAATCGCCAAGCACGCCGCCGAGCCGGTCCAGGACCCGAGTGTTTCAACCGTACGCCCGGTCCCAGTGGCAAGCCGTTCCCAAGTCAGGTCCAGTGCGACCGTCGTTGCCGCCGTACCGAAGGGGCTTACCGAGCCCAGCCGGGTATTATCCGCGCCCGAAAGCAGCTCAGTGACCCGAATGGCGATGGCCGCGAAGCCTTCACTGCGTTCCGGCAGCCTGGACGGCGTGATGAGCGCGACCACGGCTTCACCCGAGGAGTTCATCGCTGACGCCGAAGCCTCCGGTGTGAGGTCGGTTTCGGTTCCGAGACCAGCAAAGACTCTTCGGTCCTCTAAAGTCA
>JAMCYN010000159.1:0-2891 GCA_023474015.1 Armatimonadota bacterium | reverse complement strand
AGAGACACCAGGGCGAAGCTGGAGAAGCGAGCCGTTCCCGTATCGGGCAAGGTCAAGCTCAGAGACCTTTTCAACAAGCTGGGCGGGCTGCTGTTCTGGGATTCCGAGTCGCACACTGTCACGGCTTACTCCGATAACCTGACCATCGAGTTCAAGATCGGTAGCGACATCGCCAAGGTCAACGGCAAACAGATGCGAATCAGCTCCGCTCCGATTATTGCCGGCGGCCGCACGATCATCGACGCCCGCGTTTACCATGAGGCCAGCGCTTTCGCGCTGCATCACAGCACTGTGGGCAGCTCAAAGACGAACTGATTCGAGCGTCAACTCATTAGGTACAAACAAACAGCCAGGCCAATCGGCCTGGCTGTTTGATTCAGTCCCCTTAAGGATACGCGTTCTTGTAGTTGCGAATTATTCGCACGGACTACTTCGAAGCGGCGGCGGTCTCCTTATCAGACGACTTGGTCTCACTTTCTGTCTTTGCCGGCGTCGTGGAAGTCGCCCCCGAGCTAGGATAATCGTTGATATGGAATCCGGAGCCCTTGAAGACTATCCCGACCGGAAACAGCAGCCGGATTATCTCGCCCTTGCATTCGGGGCATTCCTTGAGCGGCTCCTCGCTCATTCTCTGAATGGTCTCAAATTCGTGTTCGCACTTCTTGCAGCGATATGCGTAAGTAGGCATGCGGATAACCTCACGAGTTGCACAATGTTTGTCTAACTGACTTAATTATACATCAAATGTTGCTTCAAGACAAACCTGCGCTCGATCGAGGCGTGCGTCACAAGTCCGTCCTAAAACTTCTGCCAGTGCAATACCTCGCTGAGCGCTTTCTTCGTCGGGTTCGATGTCGCGTCCGAGTAGCCTATCGGTATGAGACTCACGAGCACATACGGTGGAGGGACTCCGAGCACCTCGGCGACGTTGTCGCGGAATCCGTTCTTATCCCGACCGACACAGCATGATGCCAGTCCATGCGCTCGTGCCGCGAGCATTATGTTCTGCGTGGCCATTGAACCATCCTCCATATGGTAGTCCCCCTGCTCGCAGAATACCGCGATACAGCATGGCGCGTCGGCGATGAACTTGCCGGTTACGGTGGTTGCCGCGATCTCGTCAATCACGTCGGGGTCGGTTACGGCCACAAAAGCCCACGGCTGCATGTTGATGGCGGTCGCCGCGAGTCTGCCGCAGTCGACTATATCCTCTATGATCTCTCGGCTGACCGCCTCCGGCTTGTACGAGCGTATGCATCTACGCGTCTTTAAGCATTCAATTGCATCCATTTTTCGCGTCCTCCTTTGACCATCAAGTTCTACTATTCCTCATTTCAGACGCAAAGCCATTCACCCGCCACTCTTAACTATACCTCATTACTTCTCCGATCGGCTTTTCCGGGGTGCGGAACGCACTCATGCAAATTGCCGACAGGAAAACCCGCCGCATTCGACTAAGTACTCTTGTTCGTAAATTCGATGACGTATATCTTTGTCGTTCAGGCTGCTTGCGCCATGGGCACAGCCTTTGGCGGCAGTTTTGACATAAGTTCTGCCAGGTCTTGCCTAGTGAACTTCCATTCAAATGGTTTTGCCATCAGTTCGTAGCGTTCCTGAAACTGTAGTATTCGGTCCGCGACCATGGTCAGTGAGCAGAAGTCATTGGGAGTGAGAACTTTCCGTTGGACAACAGAGAAGTATATCTCAATCTGGTTAAGCCAACTCGCGTGAACCGGCAAATGCACGGGCACTATGTTCGGCCACGCCTTCTGCAAACGCTTGATGCAACGCTCGCCTCTGTGAGACGAGCCATTGTCGACGATCAGGAACACCCTTTTTGCGCTGCGATAAGGTTCCTGGCTCATGATCTGATCCACAAGACGATCAAATGCCTTGATGCCGGATTTGACTTCGCAGCGTCCAAAAAGCTTGGCGTATCTTACATCCCAAGCCGCCAGATAAGCAAGCGATCCCTTGCGCTCATACTCATGTTCGACGCGCATGGTCTCTCCCGGAGCCGGGGCAATGACCGCGTGCTTACGACTTCTGGCCTGAATGCTGGTCTTTTCGTCGGCGGAAACCACGTATTCGTCAGGCCCCAGTGGTTGTCCCTCCCAGACACCTTGGTACAAATCGAGGACACGCTCCGCCTTTTCTTGGAAGTTGGGATCCCGAGGAAATATCCAACTCCGATGTTGCCACGGACGAATAGCGTCCTCGCCGAGCCACCGCCAAACTGTAGCGCCGCTGATTTGAGCAGCAATTCCGCGACTCACCACCTCGCGTGCGATCTCGGCATTACTGAATCGCGACAGCGGAACCCCACTTTCCCTGGGCAATTGGCAAGCGAGCGCTTTCACTTCCATCTCAACGACAGGGGGAAAAGACGGGCGGGCGCCCTCGCCTTGGCCGATCTTCAAGTCCGGCCATGCGCTTCTCGATTACCGCGAGCGCCTCGCGAGTCACCTGCTCCAGCGGCTTCGTTGCATCGATTATAACAAATCTTTCGCTCTCCGCCATCGCCAGCGCGAGGAAGCCGTTTCTCACCGCCTGATGGAACACCAGCCGCTCAGAGGAAATTCTATCGGATTTTGTGTGACGCGCCAGTCCGGCCTCGGCGGGCAAATCGAGCAGCAAAGTGAGATCGGGCGTCAGGCCGGATGTGGCATAATCGTTGAGCATTTTGACCGTGGCCAGGTCGATTCCTCGCGCGTAACCCTGATACGTAAGCGACGAATCCGAGAAGCGGTCGCAGATCACAATCGCGACAGCGGAACCCCACTTTCCCTGGGCAATTGGCAAGCGAGCGCTTTCACTTCCATCTCAACGACAGGGGGAAAAGACGGGCGGGCGCCCTCGCCTTGGCCGATCTTCAAGTCCGGCCATGCGCT
>JAMCYN010000087.1 GCA_023474015.1 Armatimonadota bacterium | reverse complement strand
GCAGTGAACAAGGCAGGCAGAGAGGATGGTTCGAAGGCGGTGAATTATGACAAGTCAGATGCGGCACCTCCGGCGCGAAGGTGCTCGATGACTTACTCAACTTCACATAACTACTTACTCAACATAAAACCTCTCGGCGAATCACATCAGACTTGGATAGATCGGCGACCTCGGGAGTCGGCGCTGGTAGTGCCACAATGTCGGTCACCTGCGACCAACGGACATCCGGCAGCGCTGCGGTTTTGTCTTCCCGAACCCGCACGAACACCGCATCGCGCATGCTTACACTATTTGCTTTGCCAGTTGGTCGCCAGCTATCATTACTATACATGACCTGCCATCGCCGGATGGGTTCGCCGTCGCTGTTGGTGGTCAGCAGTTCATAGTACGCGATTTCCACAACCATCTCGGGCCGAACCCATTGATACGACAATCCACTTCGGCCGGAGAGGTTAGCGGCGGACTCACACTTCAGCGGCCCAAGGCGGTCGGCAAGCTCACACCGCTCTGTCTGAGCAAAACCGGTATCAACCCGACCTATGATCTGCACTGTCTGCGGGTGCTCTTCCGGCATCAATGCCAGGAGCAGTTCGCCGACACCCGATGACGACTCGGTGTATGCCACCACCGCCGCATCTATCGTTATCTTGGGTTTGACCTTGAAGATACGACCGTCACAGCACCGAACGACAACACCTTCCTCGCCCACCTGAACCCTGCTATCGAAGAACTCCTCCACTCCACCCGACCCATCGACTTCGGTGAAGTCCACGGAGTGAATCAACTCGGCGCCTGCCAGTAGTTCCCGGATTCGTTCTGCCCGATCATTGAATGGCAGCGACTGACAATCCACGTCGCCGTCCCGCAAGATGTCGAACACAGCAAAGCGGAGCCTTTCCACCTGCGCATTGGCTCCACCGCCCATCGCGGAATGCAGATCGAACACTCGCGGGCGGCCGGTATCAACTGTGGCATAAAGCTCTCCGGCAAGGAGCCCCGTCCATCCTTGAAGCAAACGGTTCGCTTCCTTCATTACATGTACATCATTGCCAGCGATGGCCTTGCCGTTGGGTGAAAGGAGAACCGCGCCGTCACCGCCCTTGTAGAGGAACCACTGCTCGCCATCGATCTTGGTGGATGCGACATGATCACCAGTTGGAACCGTCGTGGCGATGGTCTCCGGCGACACGCCCGTATACGTCCCGGCAACGTCGCGCTTATATAATGTAAGCAGTGCCGCAAGCTGCATGTCTCGCACCGAGCCAGCCGAATGCATGCGTCCCAGTCCGAGCGGCATGCTTCTACCATTGAGTGCAATGCTCACAACCGTTCCTCCGGCACGGCAAGCTCAAACGCCGCCAGGTACAATACGAGTCGCATGCTATCACCTTGGATGCGTCCGTCGAGGAACCCACGATACTTGGGACCGTTACGCTCGAGAATCAGTGGGCCATTCCCGCGTCTGCCTGAGCCGACTTGAGCCATGGCGTTTCGCCCATCAAGATATGCTGCTGTGCCATACAGGAAGTCGAACTCCAGGGCATTGGTATGCATCACCTGATACACGCGTGTCAGAGCGTATCTCCTGATGATCTCACATCGCGGTAGTAGAACGCCCGACCACACTGGAGGGGTGGGCGTCACCAGATTGGAGGGACGGACCGACAGCGGCCTGCGCTCTCGCTCGATGCCATCGGATCCACAGTGCACTTCAATAATTGATGGAGCGTAGAGAATCTGTCCATCGCAGTGGATGTGAACCCTGTCACAAGGGCCGGTTGCCCGACCGGTTGTCTCAAGGTCGATTTCGGGATCGCTGGAGATGAGCAATCGGGATAGTTCGTCGGGGTCAGGATACCGCCCGACTAATGCCTCAGCAACGCACGTCTCCTGCGTTCCCCTCATCCGCCGAACGCTTCGCACCGGCCTGCCATCCATATCCTGATATCGCCGCTTAATGCTTTCACCGACCGGGACGAGCAGCACTGTCGCGTCACGGCCACGGTGATCCGCAAGCCGGATTCGTCGAAACCTTACCATTGATCACCTCCGGTCGAATCCGTGTTCACCTGCCAGCCGTCCCACAGGTCATCCTCGTCATCGAGGTCGTCTTCCAAGACGATGGGTTGGTCGAGGCGGATGAACTCTATGAGGCAGGGCTTGCATTGCAGCAAGAACATGCCCGATTGGTTCGCGAGAATGAAAGCAGGGCTGTCGTTCACGGATGTCCTTGGTCGGAACGCGACTCTATAGACATCTCCGCCGGCAAGCGAATCACCGAGGTCTCTGGCGATTGCCACCGGAATAAGAGCGTACGCCTTCATGACCGTGTGTCCCAGCAATTCCTCTGGAGGTATCGGACCCAACGGCCTCTGTGGTCTCCCGGTGGTCGCAGGCAGGTTCCGAAGCACATTGCCACCATCATCGGTAGCAACTACCTCACCGTGCTCGACCTCGACGCTGTTGCCATCGGCGTCTTCGTGCAAGTCTGAAATGCTGCCGGATTTCAATAGCAGCCCATCGTGGGTAAGCATCGCTCGGCTGCACTCCCGGCCCAGAGAGTCTACCGCCAACCTCTTTGTCACGGCCTGGCGGGTCTTCCGGTCGATGGGCTTCACCACGAACTCGGAAATGCCGCCATCGGTTTCAATGAGAAGCATAATTGGCATTATAGATCACCTCCAGTCCCTCGGATTGTGGTACCGGCCAGTCGCCTCGGATGCGAGTCTCCCCAGAAACACAAAGCATTTGAACAACCACTCGATGCAGCGGACACACTGCTTTTGGTTCTCGGTTCTGCGTCGCACAAGCCTGTTAGCCATGACATATCCTCACATTCAGGGCTGCAGGACATGTTCGTTACCAATTGTGAATTGCCTCGAATCCCGCGAAGAAGTCTATGGTATCCGAGCGAACCAGCAAACATAGTTCCGGATGGTCAAGCAACCTCAAGCTGCTCATTACTCCCGTGCTCCCAGCTTGAACGGCTCGCTGGAAAAGCTCGGAAGATCGTCAACATGAAACGTCATGATCCTCATAGGCATAGTCATGATCGTCTCCCAGCCGGTATCATCGTGAAGCGCGGCGTCGAGATACGCGGGATCGGAGGCATAGATTATTACCTGGCGCTCCGGATGGTATCGCATTTCCAGGGGCATGTTGCCCTTTATGGCAACCACCCTCTTCGGGTCGAGCTTCGATGCCATCACCGCGCTTATCTGCCCACGGCACAGGGCAAGCCGTTCCTTGAACGCTGGAATATCGATACAGCCGTCACGCAACGAGGCATCCGCCATGCGGAAGATGCCTCAGAATGCCTTTTTCGCCATATTCTGATTTGACCAAACGACTGCGTTAGTCGCTGCCGTTTTACCTCTTCCATTGAGGTGCCTGAGCGTGACCATCGCCAATTTCCTGCTTCGGAACCAGCAAACGGCCACGCAGATTGTAAAGCTTCAAGATATGTGGCACTATTTTCGTCGAGATATTTGTCCTACGGTCGCGTAGCGTGGAACCCCTACATCGCCGGACAGCATTCAGTAGATGTCTGCGGTT
>JAMCYN010000045.1 GCA_023474015.1 Armatimonadota bacterium | reverse complement strand
CGATTCCACATTCGATCTTCCCGAGGAGCGCAAGACTGCTGGGTTTGAGAAAGATATTAAAGTCTCGGGCGATGTGGACACGCTTGCCATTGCGTCGATGCCCGAGGCGGGTAAGCAGGCCGCCAAACCGAAGCCTGCCGGCGCGGGCGGCATATTGCTGACGATCACCGGCCTCCTATTCGTCGGCCTTATCATCGCCATTATCTACGCGGTTACCAAGTCTCGCGGGGCCACCGCCGAGTCGTTGCTCAATAAACTGGGCGTTCAGCTTCCGGGGGAGCAGCCGACAGACACCGACACCGCGCCAGCCGCACCCGCAATCGACCCGACTATCTGCCCCTTCTGTGGACAGCACAAGGACGCCACCGGCAATTGCGCATGCTCCCTTGGCGCGGCTCCAGCGTCTCCCTTTGCCGCACCCGCTGCCGGTGGAGTTCCGAGGCTTATCGGATCGCAGGGGACGTATTCGGGTACCATATTCGAAATAACGGGTGGCTCTGTGGTGATCGGTCGCGAGGAGAGCAACAACATCGCCTTGCCCAACGACACCACCGTCTCCCGCCGCCACGCCACAATCACGGCGGCGAACGGCGGCTATTCACTCCGGGACGAGGGCAGCTCCAACGGAACATTCGTCAACGGCGCCCGTATTACCGAACAGAAACTCACCCCCGGTGACGAGGTCCAGATCGGGGCAACGAAATTCAGATTCGAGGTGTAGATCAGGCACGGAAGGGAAATGCAGAATGCAGAATGAAGGGACCTTGCAATGATAGGCCATTCTGCATTCTGCATTCATCATTCTGCAATCATCTCTTTCTCATCACTTTGCTATGGCACGAATAACACGTTACACAATAGCGGGGATGCTGGGCGCGCTGGCGGCTTGGGGCGCGATGGAGCGCACGGGGCTGATGCCCGACCACGGTGAGTCGGTCGGCTACGCGGGAATCTTCGTGATCGGACTCATGTCGGGTTTGCTCATAGGATTACTTCTTGGGCTGGCTGAGGGGATGTCTGGTTTGTCACCGCGCGATACGGTCAAGACCGCCGTCACGGGCGCGCTGATCGGGGCCGCGGGCGGAGTGGTCGGCCTGACGCTCGGCAACAACTTCTACAACCTGATGCTTAGTTTCAGCGGAGGCGAGCCGACCGGTCAGGCAATGCCCTCGAACCTCCCGCCCGGCACGACCATCTCCGGCGCACCGAGTTTTCTGGGGTTCCTGCTGCTGCTCATCGGCCGCGGATTTGGCTGGGCGTTGATCGGCGGGTGCATTGGCCTCTCGCAGGGCATCGCGACTAATTCCACTAAGAAAATGATTAACGGATTGGTCGGCGGCCTGCTCGGCGGCGGTATCGGCGGGTCGGTATTTGAAGTCCTCGTATGGATGAATCGGGGGCACGTAGCCAACTTCTTCCCGTGGATGATCCGAATGATCAGCTTCGGCATCACGGGCGCGGCCATCGGCCTGTTTATCGGCTTCATCGAGGAGGTCACGAAGAGGGCATGGCTGGTGCGGATGGTCGGGCGCAACGAGGGCAGGCAGCACGAGATTTTCAAGACCGTCACCGTGCTCGGTCGCAGCGAGTTCGTGGATATTCCGATCTTCGGCGACCCGGATGTCGCCGAGCGCCACGCGGTGATCAATGCCCACGGAAACGTGCATACTATCGAGGACCTCGGCTCATTCTTCGGGACGGTTGTGAACAACAACAAGGTGACCAGGGACACCCTGCGCGATGGCGATGTGATTACTCTCGGCAAGACGAAGTTGCTATTTCGCGACAAGGCCACGGCCAGGGACTGGGGCGGCGCGCAGGCATCGTATAATGCGGGGGTTCAGATTCCGAATTCGCAGCATATCTGCCCGTTCTGCGGCGCGATCAAGGACGCAGCCGGCAACTGCGACTGCACTGTCGGCGCGGCTCCGCCCGCGCCTGGGCCTGTTGCAAACGAGCCTACCGTGCAACAAGTTGTGCAACAGGCCGCTAAACCGCAGCCAGGCGCGCAACTGCTCGGCGGCGCTGATTCGGGGCCGAAGCTTACAGCGGTCAGCGGACCATACGCAGGCCAGGTGTTCCCGTTGAAGCCCGGGGAGACTATCATAGGCCGCGATGGAACCAACGACATCGGGCTGCCGTTGGACAACACCGTCTCGCGCAGCCACGCCCGAATTGCGCAGGAGGTCACGTGCTGCGTGCTATACGACCTCGGCAGCACGAATGGTTCCTATGTGAACGGCGTCAAGGTCAGCCGTAACGAACTCGCCAACGGCGACATCGTGCAGATAGGGAATACTAAGTTTAGGTTTGATGCTTAAAGTTATACAAATCTATGCTTTGAAGTCGTCTTAAGAGAGGGAGTGCAGAATGATGAATGCAGAATGCAGAGTGAAGGGACCTCGTCAGTGGAATCAATCTGCATTCTGCAATCTGCATTTTCCCCATTCCTTGGCTATGAGGAGCTTGCACATGAATGACAGCACGCGGATGATTTTTCCCGACGACCCGAACGCTACTCAGATGGCGGGCGGGCCGGCGGATGCGAACCGCACCGCGATGGCATCGAGCATGCAGGCATTGAGCGTCGAGTGCATCTCCGGTAACGCCTATGCGCTCGCAACTCAGCCATCACGTGAGCACGTCTTAGCCAAGATCACAGCTAGCGGGATGGCGATGGGCGCGCGGATGCCGGTCAATTTGTGCCTGATTCTCGACCACAGCGGCTCGATGGAAGGTCCGCCGATGGACTATGTGAAGTCCGCCTGCTCCTACGTGGTCGATCTGCTGGAGCCTAACGACGTGCTTTCTGTCGTCGCCTTCGCCGATACCGCGCAGGTATTGATGCCCGCGCGCCGCGTCGTGAACAAGGCGCTGATCAAGGAGCACATCAATCGACTCGAAGTCGGCAATACGACCAATCTCTACGACGGCATCGCACTCGGCGCGAGCCAGGTGGCGTCGGTGCCGAGCCAGGGCTACGTCAATCGCGCGCTCATATTTACAGACGGCGAGCCCACCGCGGGCAACAAGGATTTCGGTTCGATAGTCGGCCAGGTGGTCGAGCAGAAGAGCCGTGGAATCACTATCACCGCGCTGGGCTTCGGCAGCGAGTATAACGAGGAACTGCTGGCGGCTATTGCCAAGCGCAGCGGGGGCAATTATTACTACATCACCCGCCCCGAGCTGATTCCCGAGATATTCCGCAAGGAGCTTGAGACCCTGATGATGCTCGTGGCCCGAAACGTCCGCATGCGCGTGCGGATGTCGCGGTGGGTCCAGGTGAGGCAGGTCTATGGGAAGCTGCCTGCGTTCGGGCATCGCTCCGCCGAGGTCACTCTTGCCGATTTGGAGCGCGGCGACACTCAGACGGCGCTGATCGAGCTAGGCTTCGACCCACGGCCCGGCGGCAAGTATCGCGTCGCGAAGGTCGAGTTGACTTACGATGATTCTATTACGGGCAGCACGGAGACAGTCTCGTCGGATATCGTCCTCGATTTCACCCCTGATACCGACTTGGTCGCTTCGAATGTGAACCCACTCGTTCAGCGCGAGATCGAGGTTGCGGAGGCTTCGAAGAACCTCGAACGCACCGTCATGGGGATGCGCACCCAGCAGATATCGCCCGCCGAGGCGATCAAGGAGCTCGAACGGACGAAGATGCTCCTTCTCGATCAGAACAAGACCCTCCAGGCGCAGGACATTCAAAAAGCCATCGACGACATCAAGCAGGGAGCCGGCGCGGAGAAGACGCTCGTCGGGACTATCATCAATCTTGACCGGGGGAAGAGCAAATGAGCGAGACCGTGACATTGGATCCCGAGAAGACTGCCATTGGCGCAGTGGACACCGGCGCGACGATGATGGTGATGGAGCCTCAAGCCGAGGTCACGCAGTTCGCGGCGAATGTCGATTGCCCGGTCTGCCACACCCCGAACCCGCCGTCGGAGACCTATTGCATCGACTGCGGCTTCCTGCTGGGCGCGGAGCCGGTCGCCGTTGCGGACATGCCGGAGCTTGTCGTCGCAGGGATGCTCGTGACCACCGACGGCACACGCGAGTTCCACCTGAAGCCCGGCGAGAACACCATCGGCAGGGAGGACTGCGATATACTGCTGGTGCATAATACCGTCTCGCGCAGGCATGCGAAGATCACGGTCGAGGATGGCCGCACCCGCATCGAGGACCTCGGCAGCACGAACGGCACGACTTTGGACGGCGATAAGGTCGCGGGCGAGCCCATAGACCTCAAGGACGGCTGCGAGATCGTATTCGGCAGCATGGCTCTGAAATATGTCGCGCCGGAGGCCGGGGAGGGCGAAGCTCCCACCGATCTACCAACTTCTGAAGAGACTGAATTTGACGAAGCACCCGAAGTACCTGTGGGTGTCCAGGAACCCGAAACTCCGTCCGTCGGGAAGCTGGTATCCAAAGATGGGGCTTACTCGTTCGATCTCGTCAATGGCGTCAATACCATAGGCCGCCGCGAGGGTAACAGCATCGTCATTCCCGACCCGTACTGCTCCGGCCAGCACGCTGAACTGCTCGCCGAGGACGGCAGGTTCACCATCACCGATCTCGGCAGCACCAACGGCACGCTCGTGAATGGTGTCAAACTCGAGCCGAACATGCCTCGCGAGCTCCAGCCCGGCGATGAGATCACCCTGGGCAGGCCCGTATTCAAGATCGAGGTGGCGTCGTGAACTCCGCCGAAAGCAGCGAAGAGCGCGAGATAACCGCCAAGTTCAACACAGAGGAGCTGCTCCGGGGCTGGGAGGAGCGGGCCGAGCGCGCGAAGGGTGTGACAATCGTCTCGCTGCTGGGCGCGAAGACCGACCTGGGCCGCATTCGAGAGAACAACGAGGACAAGTTCGAGTTTTTCCAGCCCGATGATCCCGATACGCTTGCACTGAAGGGCGCGTTCTATGCCGTCGCAGACGGGATGGGCGGACATGCGGCGGGCCAGATCGCAAGTGAGCTCGCCCTTAAGACCACCATCAAAGCGTATTACGCCGACCCCTCGCCGATGGTAGAAGAGTCGCTGCGGGCGGCGATTCAGCAGGCGAACGCGCTGGTCTATGAGGCCGCGCGCGCTATCGCCGAGCGCGCGGGGATGGGCACGACGATGACCGCCCTCGTGATCCGTGGCGAGGAGGCCTTTATCGCGCAGGTCGGTGACAGCCGCTGCTATCGGCTTCGTGACGGAAAGCTCAAGCAGATGACCGAGGACCATTCCTGGGTCAGCGAGCAGGTCAAGCGCGGCGGCCTGTCGGAAGATGAAGCAAAGTACTCGCCGTTCCGCAACGTCATCACCCGTTCACTGGGCAACGCGCCGAACGTCGATGTCGATATCGGGTCGCTCGATCTCAAGGCCGAAGATCAGTTCCTTCTATGCAGCGATGGCCTGTCGGGCGAAGTCGAACCGGACGAGATGCGTAAAGCCATGCAGAAAGGCTCCCCTTCGCAGGCCGCATCCGAATTGGTGGACCTGGCGCTGGAGCGCGGAGGGCGCGATAATATTACCGTGCTCATTCTCGCCATCAAGGAGATCGTCAAGGAGGAGACCAAGGCGAAGAAGAAGGGTTTCGGCGGGCTGTTTGGGCGATAAGGCAATTCCCTTCTGGCTTCCGTACGCATTGGAGTTTTGCATAATTGTCTGCCTCATCAACAAATACGATAGGCAAATATCAGATAGTTCGGGAGATTGCCCGGTCGAATGATATCGTCTATGAGGCGGTCGATCCCTCGATAAATCGTCGCGTCGCCTTGAAGGAGCTGTCTATTCCACCGAATATGACAGGCGCGCAGCGGCGCGAGCGGATCGAGCGGTTTCTGCGAGAGGGTAGGGCGGCGGGCAAGCTTGCGCACCCCGGAATCGTCACCATCTATGAGGTCGGCAAGGACGGTGATCGCTACTTCATCGCGATGGAGTTCCTCGAAGGCCAGACCCTGCGCGATAGAATAATGGCCGGGGGGCCTCTGTCGATCAGGGATGCGATCGAGATTACTCTTCAACTTTGCTCCGCGCTTGCCTATGCCCATGAGAATGGCGTGATCCATCGCGACATCAAGCCGGATAACGTCCAGATACTGCCCGGGGGGCATGTCAAGCTCACCGACTTCGGCATTGCCCGGCTCACCGGTGAGAGCTCAATCACCCAGGACGGCCAGGTCTTCGGCACGCCCAGCTATATGTCCCCGGAGCAGGTGGCCGGGAAGAAGCTCGACACGCGCTCCGACATTTTTTCCCTCGGCGTCATGCTCTACGAAATGATTGCCGGAAAGAAGCCGTTCGCAGGCGACAGCGTCGTCACGATCACCTACAATATCGTTCACATGGAAGCTCCGCCACCGCCCGGCGCGCCGCCGTGGCTGGTTGGGATCATCCGCAAAGCCATGGCCAAGGAGCCCGACGCCCGCTACTCGAAAGTGGAAGATATGGCGCAGGACCTCCGCGACGAGCGAGCGAGCGGTGTCTGCCTGCCGGACCTGTCCGCGCCGGGCGCGTGGCCGCAGCCTGGCGGGGGCGCGACTCAGGACCCGTTCGGCCAGGCGGGAGGCACGCAGCCCCAAATGACGCCGTACGGGACGCCGATGCCTTCGCCGCAGGCGGGTTCCGCTCCGGATCCATTCGCGCAGCCACCACCCGCGCCAGTGACGCCGCCTCTGCCGCCTCAGCCGATAATGAGCGCGGAGACAAGAAATTTCGTGGGAATCTTCCTGCTGGTAGTCGCGCTCACGGGCATGCTGGCGTTCGCGATCTGGGCGGTGAACCTCGCTTTTACGAGTTACAAGATTGCGGTAACGAGCGGCGCGGCGGCGGAATACTACGAGCGCGGAGAGAAGCTCTATCGGAGCGGTGATCTCAAGGGCGCGGTGGAGCAGTGGGGAAGGGCGGTACAGGCATCGCCGGACTCGGCTGTCGCCGCCAATGCGCGCAAGCGGCTCTTCGAGATATCAGTCGGACTCGCCAGGCAGGATTACGATGCTGGAAACTTTGCCGGTGTCGAAATCCAAGCGAAGACCCTGATTGAAGCCGCCGCCGACCGCCCCGAGGGCCACTTCTATATGGCCGTCGTGCACGAATCGAAGAACGAGGTGGACAGAGCCAAGGAAGAGTACGCGCAGGCGATTGACCTTGGCGGCGCCGACGCCTATGCTCAGGCCGCGCGGCAGCGGCTTGGGCGGATGTATTTGAACGAAGGCGACCGCCTCGCCGCATCGAGGCAGGTGGAGCAGGCGGTCGGCGCGTATCAGAACGCCAAAAGATACGGTGACGCGGAAATAATGCAGATTGCCGAGCAGAAAATCGCGGGGCTCAATTACAGGTAAATTTCTTCATCGCGAAGGCGCGAAAGGGGAAACGCGAAAGGGAAACAGGGGGAATGCAGATTGCAGAATGCAGAATGTCTGATCGGGCGTTATCTCCGATGACGCCCGAAACGGAACTTTTGCATGGGGTTTTATGTCTTGTCATTCTGAGCCGAAGGCGAAGCATCTGCTTTGAACCCTTCGTTGTAGTTCATACGTTCAGTTCAAAGCAGATGCTTCGTCGTGCCTCCTCAGCATGACAAGGCTTATACGTCCGCAATGCAGAATGTCTGATCGGGCGTTATCTCCGATGACGCCCGAAACGGAACTTTTGCATGGGGTTTTATGTCTTGTCATTCTGAGCCGAAGGCGAAGCATCTGCTTTGAACCCTTCGTTGTAGTTCATACGTTCAGTTCAAAGCAGATGCTTCGTCGTGCCTCCTCAGCATGACAAGGCTTATACGTCCGTGCGAAATCCGGCACGGGATCACGCTAGCCAAATGCGCGAAAGGGGAAAAGCTGGTAAAATAGCTGAAGAATGGAACGAACAGCACGGCTAGCCCGCCTCTCACGCAATGAAATCGAAGAACACACGGTAGACTACTACCGCACCGCCGAGGGTACCAGGCCGGACCTGCGGGTGGTGGACCTCAATGATCGCAGGCTGATTGTCAAGGACTTCAAGCGCAGCGATTTTCTTTTTCGGGTGATCGTCGGCCCGATTCTCATTCGCCGCGAGTTCGGGGCGCTCAGAAACCTCATCGGAATCCAGGGGATACCCGGGCTGGTCGGCAAGCTGGACCGCTATGCCCTCGCTATTGAGCATATCCACGGTACGAGCCTGGAGCACGTGAAGCAGGGCGCGCTCAGCAGTAAGTTCTACACTGATCTCAGGCGGGTGATCGACGATATGCACGCGCGAGGGGTGGCCCACTGCGATCTGCGCAGCCGGGGCAACGTGATGCTGGGCGATGACGGCAGGCCGTATGTGATCGATTTCGCCGCGTGTGTCTATCGGGGGCGAGGCATCAATCCATTCTTCAGATGGCTGTTTCACCAGTTTGTTCTCGCGGATAGAAATGCCATCCTGCGCATCAAGCAGCGCGTATCGCCCGAACTCCTCACCGATCAGGACAAGATCGAGCTCGCTACTCCACTTCCCTTCGAGGAGCCGGCAAAGCGCTTCGGTGAGAGTGTCCGCAACATCACCCGCAAGCTCCTCACCCGCAAGCAAGCCTAGCCGCGACAAGTTAACCCCTGTTAATACCTGATTAACACCCCTGAAACAACCGATCACTATACTGGTTTCATAAATACGCCGCGCGGTTTCGTCCCATGAGGAGCAAGCGGGCCATGAGGGGGTTTTTTAGAAATGAGTGCAAGGAGAATGATCTGCCGCCTGGCGGCGACCCTGTGTCTTCTGCTGGTGTTGGCGGGCGCGGGATTCAGTCAGGATGAAGAGCCTGTCCTGGCGGAGGGGATATCCGCGAAGTTGGATATCGCCTACGTGAGCAAGTACATCTGGCGTGGCAACGTGCTCAACCCTGACTCCGCCGTACAGCCGTCATTGACGTTTTCGCACCCGAGCGGGCTCAGCTTCAATTGGTGGGGAAGTATGGACAGCACCGATATTGCCGGTGAGCGCGGCAATTTCACCGAGCACGACTACACGCTTAACTACGCGTGGAATGCGGGCGAAAAATCCATGAATGCCGGCTACGTCTACTACGCCTTTCCGAACACGTTGTTCGCGAGCACACAGGAAGTCTATGCAAGTGCGTGCCTTGGTGGGCCGTTATCACCCACGTTGTCGGCCAACTACGATTTCGACGAGGCTCGGGGCGCATATGTTGCCCTGGCGGCGGGCTACTGCTGCAAGTTCCCGTCAAGCAAGGCGCTAGCCAATCCAATGACATTGTCGGCTAAACTCGGCTTTGGGACGGCCAGCTACAATAAGTTCTACTTCTTCGGAAATGACAAGGCGGCGCTGACCGACTTCGTAGTGGGCGCTAGCGTGCCGATCGAGGCTGGTAACTTGACATTCACCCCATCTGTCAGCTACTCCACGGTCGTGGATGGCGGCCTGCGGGACTCCCTGAGTGCCGGGGGTGTGAGGGCAGATAACTTCGTGGCGGGACTGACTGTGTCCTCAGAGTTCTAGCGACTCTTACGCCCGTTACACGTAAATGCGGCGGAGGCCATACAGCCTCCGCCGTTCATTTTCGACCCGGGTCGGGCCGGGTCAACACTATCGAGATAACTCAGCTCTCCGTCAGCGCATCGAGCGAAGTTTCCTGATTCCCAGGCCGAATGCGCTCCCCATTATGGCGAGCAGTCCGGCGGGCACTTCAGGCACTACGGGCTTAGGCCTGTCGGATACCCTTATTGAGCCGGCGGCCACCTCACCGTTGTCGCCGACTTCCCCGATATAGAGAAACATCCCCGACGTGGATACCGGGCCCGTCAAGTTGAACGTGAGATCCCCGTTGTCACCCAGGCTCGCAAAGCCGAACGCCGTGATATCCGTAGTGCTGTTTGCATCGAAAGCGCCCAGTGTGGCGACGCTATTGTCGATGTAACCTCCGCTGGTTCCAAAGAGCTCGGGATCGACCGTGGGCCGCTGCGTTCCCGGAACGAAACTCGTGCCGGATGGCGTGAAATCGAACACGCTCAAACCCGCCGCGCCGGCCACACTCGCCGCGTCGCCGTACGACGTGCCGATCAGCTTGATGGCGTCGAGGTCAAAACCAGAGAACTTGCCGGTCGCCCCGCCAAGCCCGCCACTATTGTCCGTGATGCTAATGGACAGTATCGATGCCAGGGGAACCGCCGAGAGATCAGCCCTGTATACGGCGGTCCCGGCCGGGGAACCGCCCGTCAAACCAGTCAGCTTAGTGAAGCCGACAGCATACTCCGCCGCACCGGCCTGAACGCATGCCAGCGCCAGAGCCGCCAAAATAATAGTGGTAACCGCAATACGTCTATTCATGTTCTACTCCTTACTACAAAACCTCTACCCCATGTCGTAACTTACGCACAATACGGTTATCCCCGAATGTGCGCCAAGCGGGCCGACTCAGGCATACCCATACGTTTTACGATATTTCCGGGCGGCTGTCAAGATGCTGGGAAACAAGCTGATGAAAAACTGGTAATTCTAACAGCCATATCTTTGCGATTATTGAGCAGACCGACATGAGACTCCATTGCCGGTCTTTGCGGTCCGTAACATTGAGGTAACCAAAGCGTAATTGGCAGGAAACGTCCCCGAAACACGGATCGCATAAACTTTAAGCAGAGGTTACGCACGGTTCGGATGCCGGACTTCCAACCTCGGACTTTGATTCTTGGGAGGGATGCGACATGAGAGGCTTCTTGTACAGATTTCGAACGCTGGGGATGACGGCAGGCGCTACAGTAGCCTGCCTGCTTCTGGGAGCGGGAGCGGCGCTGGCGGAAAGCTCGGCCAAGATCGACACGGGTGATACTGCCTGGGTGCTTGCCAGCAGCGCGCTAGTGCTTGTGATGACCCCCGGGCTGGGGCTATTTTATGCGGGCATGGTCCGCAGGAAAAACGCCCTGGGCACGATATTACAGAGCTTCGTTATGTGCGGCATAGTGGGGGTGCTGTGGGTCGTATACGGGTACAGTCTGTCGTTCGGCACGGATCATGGCGGCCTAATCGGCTCGCTGGAGTGGCTCGGCCTTAGGGGGGTTGGAATGGCTCCGGCGAAGGCTCCATTCGACGCACTTTATGGCGCTACTATACCGCAGGAAGCGCACATGATATTCCAGGCCATGTTCGCTATTATCACGCCTGCCCTGATTACAGGCGCATTTGCGGAAAGAATGAGGTTCAAGGCATTTTTCATATTCATGATCCTTTGGTCGACGATAGTCTACTGCCCTGTCGCGCACTGGGTGTGGGGACTCGGCGGCTGGCTGGGCAAGCTCGGCGCGATCGACTTCGCGGGCGGGACGGTTGTTCATATCTGTTCCGGTGTGGCGGCGCTGTGCTGCGCGATAGTTCTTGGGCGACGCAAAGGATACGGCCGCGAGGAGTTTATGCCGCACAACCTGACCATGACCCTGATCGGCACTGGTCTGCTCTGGTTCGGGTGGTTCGGCTTCAATGGCGGCAGTGCGCTGGCCTCCAACGGCCTGGCAACCAACGCGTTCGTTGTCACGAACACAGCAGCCGCGGCTGCTATGGTTTCATGGCTGCTTGTCGAATGGATGCATAGAGGCAAGCCGACGGCTCTAGGCGCGGCGTCGGGAGCTGTTGCCGGATTGGTCGCGATTACGCCGGCCTCGGGCTATGTTGGGCCGATGGCCGCCATAGCCATCGGCGGAGTCGTCAGCATGATCTGCTACGGCGCGATTATGCTCAAGGGCAAGCTGGGCTACGATGACTCGCTGGACGTCTTCGGCGTGCACGGCGTCGGCGGGACCTGGGGAGCCATCGCCACCAGCCTGTTCGCCTCCAAGATCATCAACCCGGCAGGTGCCGACGGCCTTTTTCATGGCAACCCGGCGCTGCTCGGCAAGCAGTTGATCGCCATTATCTCTGTCGCCGCGTATTCGTTCGTGGTAACATTCATATTGCTGAAGGTCATCAGTCTCTTCACGCCGCTTAGATTGGACAAGGAAGAGGAGGAGACCGGTCTCGACCTTACGCAGCACGGCGAAGTCGGCTATAGCCTACAGTAGTGAGAGGAGCATCGAAATGATTAAGATAGAAGCAATAATACGCCCCGGCAAGCTGGACGATGTCAAGGATGCACTGGATGAGATCGGCGTCAAAGGCATCACCGTCATCAACGTCATGGGCGCGGGCAAGCAGCGTGGCCGAACACAGTACTATCGCGGACAAGAATACGTGGTGAACCTGCTCGATAAGATCAAGATAGAAACCGTGGTCGCCGACGAGGACGCCGAGGCTACAATCGAGGCGATCCAGAAAGCCGCGTTCACCGGCGAGATCGGCGACGGCAAGATATTCCTGAGCAAAGTAGACGACGTCGTTCGCATCAGGACGGGTGAGCGTGGAGAGATAGCACTCTGAACAGCATGGATGGAGTTGACCCGAGGTACGGGTTCGATAGTGTAACCGAAAGCTCTGAGCTATGCCGCGTGCTTCTCTTGCGAAGAGAAGAACTGGCCTGCGCGTCCGGTCGCCTCGCCGGCCTGCAAATGATGAGGGCGTATAGTGATCTCACAGACGCCCTCATCCGGCGTATATTCAGAGTTGCCGCCACAGAAGCCGAAGCTGATAACCCCGACGCGGTGCGCAAGGACCTGCGCAACCTCACCGTGGCGGCTGTCGGTGGATACGGCCGCCTGGAGATGTCGCCGTTTTCGGACGTGGATGTCACTTTGATCGTAGGCGGTGAGGCGGATGATGGGGTGGACCTTGTCGTCAAGAAGGCTTTTCGCATCCTGATGGACGTGCTGGAGGCTGCCCATCTCAAGGTCGGCTACTCCTACAGGCGTGTGGACGAGGTTGATAACCTCCCACTGGACACACAGACCGCGCTCCTCGACGCGAGGTGTATCGCGGGCAGTTCGGCATTGTTCCACGCATTCGAGGCGTCCCTGAGGGAGGCTATTGTCCCCGCCGCGTTCGTAATCGGGCATATCGAGGCCAGGAGCCATCCGGGCCCCGCGCTCAGCACGCCGTACACAGTAGAGCCGAACATCAAAGAGGGCAGGGGAGGACTGAGAGACCTGCACGCCGCAAGGTGGATCGCGCAGCTCGCATTCGATTTGAACGGTGACCGCATCTGGGATGGCCTCCGTGCGAGGGGTGTGGTGCTCGATTCCGATATCCGCGCGGTCGAGTCGGCGACAGAGTTTATCGCGCGCACGCGCAACATGCTGCACCTGTTGGCGGGACGGGGTCTGGAGGTGCTAAGCCTGGAGCGCCACGACCGACTCGCCGTGAAGATGGGTTTTGGGACCGACGACGAGCCAGGCACGCGCGAGTTCATTTCGACCTACTACCGGCATTCTCAGGAGCTATGGCGTATATTCCACAAGGTCGCGGAGGCATGCCTGGGGCGCGATCTGGAGATCGAGCCGGGCGTGGTGGCTCGGTCCGGAGGGCTGCATATTCTCGATAAGGGCCTCCTCACTCGTGACGACGCAGCCCTCATAAGGCTGTTCCAGCACGCGCAGTCCTACAAGCTCCAAATACACCGCGAGGCTGACGATTTGATCACCGCCTCAGCCCAGGACTACAGGCTCACGCCGGAAGCCTCCCGCACGTTCGCGGATATCCTGTCCGGCCCCGGCGCGCCCTCCGCGCTTCGTGCGATGGCCGAGTTGGGAGTTTTGCAGGCGATAGTCCCGAGGTTTGGTGAATTGATCTCACTTATCCCGGGCGACGCGGCGCACAAGTTCACTGTCGGTGAGCACTGTCTCCGGGCTGTCGAGAGCCTGGACGCGCTCCTTGCCGAGCACGACGACCGGTTTACCGACATCTTCTCGCGCATTCAGAACTTGGAAGTCTTGTTTCTGGCCACGTTGCTGCACGACATCGGCAAGCTGGAATCGAAGAAAGACCACAGCCGCACTGGGGCGGCGATGGCCGCCAGGTTTGCCGCGCGGTTGGGGATGTCCGAGGAAGAGTGCGGCAGAGTCGAGTTCCTAGTGCGGCATCATCTGAGAATGAGCGAGACCGCCCGGCTTCGCGATCTGCATCAGCGCAAGACTATCCGGGACTTCGTCTCCGTGGTCAAGGACCCGCAGCTATTGGACATGCTGTTCCTGCTGACGGTCGCCGACTACCGGGCCGTGGGTTCGTCGAACTGGAGCCGGGTGCAGATGCGGTTCCTGCTGGAGCTTCACGAGCGCGCGATGGCGGCGATCAAGGCGCCGGATGTGCCCGGCCCCGATCTGGACCGCCACAAGAGCCGCGTGCGCCGCGAGTTGTGCCTTGCGAACCTGCCGCCGGACGAGGTGGACGAGCACTGCGCCTCCATGCCGGCCAGCTATCTCCTGAATACGCCACCCGAGGAGCTTGCGGCGCATATTGGATATGTGAGGACGGCGCGCGGCGGTTCTCCCGCTATCGAGATCAAGGACGACAGGGCGGGGCAGTTCACGCTGCTGACTGTCGTGGTCATGGACAGGCCGGGGCTTATGAGCGAGATGACCGGCGCGCTGCACGCGATGGGCATCGACATCCACGCGGCGCAGATATTCACGCGCCATTCGCCCATTGATGATATCGCGATCGATATTCTCTATGTCGATTTGGAAGGCCGCCAACTAACGGAGATGAAGAAGTGGCAGCTAGAGGCCGGGCTGGTCAACGTCCTGAGCGGCAAGCAGAGCGTCGATGACCTCCTGCGGCAGTGGGGCAAGAAGAAGTTCGAGGGCGCGGGAGAATCGACTGTCAGGGTAATGGAGAACCTCTCGGATCATGAGACGGTCGTGGAGATACGCGCCGTGGACGTACCGGGCATTCTCCATTACCTCACCCGGCGCATCTCGCGGCAGGGATTAAATATCCACAGCGCCCGCGTTGCCACCTGGGGCCACGAGGTCCGAGACGTGTTCTACATCACAAATAGCGGAGGAAACCGCCTCACCGAAGAGCAGATCGACAGCCTCACAGCAGCGCTTCAAGTAGGAGAGGAATGAAGAATGCAGAATGCAGAATGAAGAATGAACGACAGGTTATTCTTCATTCTGCATTCTTGTCTCAGTCTTCTATAATCGGCATTCGCTTGATATTGGGATCAGTGAAGATGTCGGCCTCGTCCGAACTCGGCGAAGAAAACTCCGACACGATAGCCCCCTCATCTCCCGCCTGGAACCAGTGCGGCGTCTCCGGCGGAAGCGTGTACTGCTCTCCGGGCTTCAGCACGATCTCGTGAAAGATTGTGTAGTACTCGCATGGAGCTTTGCCTTTGGGCTTTGCCGTGGGCTCGCCGGGGACGTATAGATAAACCTCACCGCTCCGGCACCGGAACGTCTCCTGCTTGCCTGGCCGTCCGTGCACGGGTGGATGGATGTGCTCCGGACACGTTTGGCGCGGGAAGAGCATCAGTTCCTTGGCGCAGTAGCGGTCGGTATTGATATAGGTGACGATCTCCAGCCCCTCACTCATGAGCCTGCCGAGGCCGAAATCCGCCACTTCCAGCGTCCGCGCCTCCTCTTCAGTAAGCGCAATACCGGCCCGACTCAACATCTCAAGGGCCCTCTTCTGAGCCAAAATTATCTCTGAACGTTTCAAAGACTAATCCTCCTTTCGGGATTTCGGGTATTTCGGGCTTTTGCGATGAGAATTCCCTTCCGAGCGTTACTCCTTGGCACTTGGCGGGGGAACGCGAAGCTCTATCAGCCTGGCGGAGACGCTCGCCATAGCATCCGCAAGCTCGACGTGAGTGATCGGCTTGTTTCCCGAGGTGAGAATCGGAGAGTTTTTCGGCAGGAAGCTTCCGGTCTTCAGGAAATCGACGGACTTCTTGGCCCAGTGCTTTTTTGGGGAGAGTTTGATATCACTTGAGCCTGTAGCAAGAGGCTTTTGACTCTGCTCAATCGCCTCCACGAGCGACTGGAGCGCCACCGCAAGCTCGTATCTGGTCACCGGCCTGTCGCCGCGAAACGTGCCGTCCGGATAGCCTTTCATAATGCCGGTGTCCGACACCATTCGCACCGATTCAGCCGCCCAATGGTCCTTTGGAACGTCTTTGAATGTGTCGGCTGCAACGGGGTGGGACGCCATTAAGCCGACAGCCACGCAGAGCAGCAGCACTTTTTCCATGTATCTTCACTCGAACCCTGTCTCGATGAAGTGGTCTCTGATCTCATCGAGACGATCCAGCGCGCGGCCACAGCCAAGCGCTACGCACGACAGCGGATCCTCCGCAACATGCACGGGGATTCCTGTCTGCGACGAAAGGAGCTTGTCCAGACCCCTCAGGAGCGCGATACCGCCGGTCAGCATCATGCCACGCTCGATGATGTCGGAACTAAGCTCAGGCGGCGTGTGCTCCAGCACGCTCTTCACTCTTTCCACAATTGCCGATATCGGCTCGATCAGCGCCTCTCGGACCTCGTCGGACGTGACCTCAATGGTTTTCGGCAAGCCAGCCACCAAGTCTCGGCCCCGGACCTCGAGCGCAAGCTCGGTCTCCAGAGGATACGCGCTGCCGATTTTTACCTTGATCTCCTCGGCGGTGCGATCCCCAATCATCAGGCTGTATTTGGTCTTGATGTGGCGTTGGATGACTTCATCTATCTTATTGCCGCCTATGCGGATCGACTTTGAAATCACCCGGCCGTTCAGAGAGATGACGGCGATGTCGGTGGTCCCGCCGCCAATATCGACGACCATGTTTCCACCGGGAGTCGCTATCGGCAAGCCCGCTCCAATAGCGGCCGCGAGCGGTTCCTCGATGGTATAAGCCTGCTTCGCCCCGGCGCTCCTGGCGGCCTGCACTACGGCACGCTTTTCCACAGGCGTGATCTGCGATGGAACGGCGACTATCACTGTGGGCTTGAGCAACCTCTTCTTGCCGCAGACCTTCGCGATGAGGTATTCCAGCATCTTCTGCGTGGTGGAGTAGTCGGCGATGACCCCGTCGCACATCGGACGGATCGCGACGATATTCTCGGGAGTCCGGCCCAGCATCAGGCGTGCTTCCTCGCCAACGGCCACAAGCGTGCCGTTGCTGGTATTAACCGCCACTACCGAAGGCTCGCGCAGGACAATCCCTTTACCTTTGAGATAAACGAGTATATTCGCGGTTCCGAGATCGATGCCAAGTTCAGGCACGAGGTTAAACACAGACAGTTTCTTGCTCCTGTTCGTGAGGCATGGCGCATACCTGCGCGCCGATGCCCTTCAGTTTCTCGACCATGTTCTCGTAGCCGCGCCCGATGTGCTCGATGCCGCTGATTTCGCTCTTGCCCTCGGCCACGAGCGCCGCGCACACCAGCGCCGCGCCCGCTCGGAGATCCGACGCGACCGTCTGAGCGCCCAGCAGTTTCGGAACACCGTTGATGACGGCCGTTCTGCCGTCCTGCTTAATGTCGGCGCCCATTCTTATGAGTTCATTGACATATCTGAATCTGCGTTCGTATACGTTCTCAGTTACCACTGAGGTTCCTTCAGCGATAGCAAGCATCGAGGCGAACGGCTGCTGGAGATCGGTGGGGAATCCGGGATGGGGCATCGTCATAATGTCGGTGGCCATGGGCCGGGCGTTGGAGCGCACCCTCATTGCACCATCGGCGAAGTCCACGATCGCGCCGACTTCGCGAAGCTTCAGCACAAACGGCTCAACATCTTCCTCATTCACCCTCTCGATCCGCACATCGCCCATCGTAATAACCGCCGCGACCGCGAAAGTTCCGGCTTCCATCCTGTCGGAGGGGATATCGTAGTTAGTCGCGTGCAGTTCGGGCACTCCCTCGATGCGGACGGTCGTGGTCCCCGCGCCCTCTATCCTGGCTCCCATCGCGGTGAGAAAGTCTTCGAGTTGGACGATCTCCGGCTCTGTCGCGGCATTGTGGATAGTGGTCACGCCCTCGGCGAGGCAGGCAGTGGTCATAATGTGCTGAGTAGCGCCCGCGCTCGGGAAGTTCAGATAGACCTGCGCGCCCTGGAGCCGTTCGCATTCGGCCTCGACGAAGCCGTGGTCCATGTTAACGAAAGCTCCGAGCGCCTGAATGCCTTTGACGTGGAAATCGATGGGTCTGGCGCCAATATCGCAGCCACCCGGCATAGCGACCTTGGCATATCCTTTTCGAGCAAGTACGGGCCCAAGCACACAGAAAGAGGCGCGCATCCTTTTGACAAGCTCGTAGGGAGCTTCCGTAGCCTCGATCTCGGTCGCATCGATGCGTACTGTGTGGTCGGATTCCTCTTCGCACTTGACTCCCAGCGCGCGCAGCATCTCCATCATGGTCTGGACATCGCCAATCGATGGGACATTACGCAAGACCGTTTCGCCTTTTCCCAAGAGCGCACCGGCCATTATTGCAAGGGTGCCATTTTTACTGCCGCTGGAAACTATGCTCCCCTGCAGCCGCGCACCACCGGTCAAAACGAGCTTGTCCAAATTGCAAAGACCTCCAGTCGGGAGCATTTGCCATCAATGGCTTACCGACTATCGCCGACCTCTGCTAACCAGCAGGTTTCAATCGACGCCAATCTGTCACGGCTCAAGTATATCTAAACGAGCACACCCGTGTCAAGCCGTGCCTGAAAGCAAAATCGGTCTTTGGCGCTCGCCTAAGGGCGACATAGGTCAAGCCAATTCCAATTGGTCCATCTATCTATATTAACGCGGCGGAAGCATCAGAGTTATACCCCGTACAAAGAAGATCCCTGGTCTATGACACTAGGTTTTACTCGCATCTCTTGCCTGGCCGGCTTAGTCGGCTGGGCCGTTAGCGAGAACCATAGTCATAAACCAGGGAAGGTCTGGTACCTCTCATTATTTGAGATACCCGAGGCTCTTAGACACAAAACATGCAGGGTGGCTCTATCCGGCAGGAAGAAATCAAATTGCCGGTGAAAGTAATATTTCACCGGCAATTTGATTTCTTAGTGGTGGAGCTGGGGGGATTCGAACCCCCGACCTCATCCGTGCGAAAGATGCGCTCTCCCAACTGAGCCACAGCCCCAGGAACGCATTAATTATAGCACGCCGCTTGGTGGACGGTCAATAGATTATGGTCAAAACAGGATTGGACTTGCTCCTGAGCGAGCACATTGATGAGATTAGAGGCCGCGGAGTAGGAGTTGTGCCCAACCAGGCCTCCGTTACGCGAGAACTGTTGCATATAAAGGATGCCCTGAAAATCGCCGGAGTCACCATTGCGGCGTTGTTCAGCCCGGAGCACGGGATCGACGGTAACGCTGATGCAGGCGCGCGTATCGTTGATTCGATAGACGACCGCCTCGGGTTGCCGGTCTACAGCCTCTATGGCGAGAACAAGAAGCCATCCGTGGAGAGTCTGCGACCCATCGATGTAATGATATTCGACCTACAGGGCGTCGGCGCACGGTTTTACACCTATGAATCGACGCTCGCGAACGTGATGGCCGCGTGCGGCGAGGCCGGTATTCCTGTCTGGGTTCCGGACCGCCCGAACCCGATCTCCGGCACGAACCCCGAGGGGCCGGTCCTTGAGCCTGAGTTCGCCTCGTTCATCGGGATGTTTCCCATCCCGATCAGGCACGGATTGACCATGGGTGAGCTTGCGCGGCTGATTGCCGAGAGGTTCGGCGTGAAGTGTGATCTCAAAGTGATTCCTATGCAGGGCTGGTCGCGAGAGATGTTCTGGAACGATACCGGGCTTAGGTGGCTGAAGCCGTCTCCCGGTATAGTCGAGCCTGTGACCGCGCTGGTCTACCCCGGCATGTGCCTTCTGGAAGGCACGAACGCATCCGAGGGCAGGGGAACCCCGACACCGTTCGAGCTGGCGGGAGCGCCCTGGGCGGACCCGCGCGAGCTGAGAAACGCCCTTGAGGAGTGGCATCTACCGGGGGTCACATTCAGAGCCGCTTATTTCACCCCCACCAAATCGAAGTGCGAAGGCCGTCTGTGCGGAGGCGTGCAGATACATGTATCCGACCCAACGGCCTTCAGGCCCGTGCTGACCGGCGTTGCATTGATTTGCGCGCTCGCAAAGCTGTGGCCGAAGGAGTTCGAGTTCCTCCCGCCCGGCGAGGACGGCCGCCGCCACTTCGACCTGCTCGCCGGCACGGACAGGCTCAGAAATCAAATAGAGGCTGGAGAGTCTCCATCGGAGATCGCCGCGTCGTGGGAAGAGGGCGTTTCGGACTACTGGCGCGATGCCCGGGGAGTTCTGCTCTACTAGCTGTAATACTGTCATTCTGAGCCGAAGGCGAAGAATCTGCTTTGAACCATTCGTGGAATCCATACCCCCTGTTCAAAGCAGATGCTTCGCTTTGCTCAGCATGACAAGATTAATGACTTCGTGCGGAAACCAGGCGGCATATGCCATTTAGGCAGGTGGTTTGCCCGAGCGCGGCGGTGGGAATACGCCTGACATGACCGCGCGGGAACAACATGATACGCAATGGTTCTCACTTCCCACGGGAGGACCGTTACATGTGCTCTGCCAACGCGCCGGGTTGGCTGATCGCGTAGTTTTGCGCGCGCTCGTATCAGCGGCTTTGGCTTGGATTCCGTTGCTTGTCCTGTCGATCATCGAAGGTTCGGCGGTGGGTGACGCCGTCAAAATCCCATTTCTGAATGACTACGCTTCCTACGGGCGTCTGTTAGCCGCCATACCTCTTCTAATTATCGCGGAGCCGCCAGTTGCAAGAAGGACTCGAGAAGTATTGCGCGAGTTCACCACTCCTCGAATCATAAATGAGCAAGATGCGCCGCTGGTAACATCCGCTATCCAAAATGCGCTGCGCCGCAAAAACTCCTATCTGGCTGAGATTGTCTTTCTCCTGGCTATCTATGCCGTCATAACCATTCGCTTACAGAGTGTGTTGTCGGACCCACTCGATACCTGGTATCATACGAATGGCCGCATTACTGCGTCCGGCTGGTGTTATGCGCTCGTAAGCCTCCCGATCTTCCAATTCCTATTGACAAGATGGGTTTGGAGGCTGGCTATATGGACAGGCTTGCTCTGGAGGCTATCGAGACTGAACATGCGGTTGGAGCCGATTCACCCCGACCGAGCGGGAGGTCTCGGCTTTCTTGGGCTGGCCCAGATCCCATTCGGGATTATCGCCTTCGCGGGAGGCGCGGTGATAGCCTCATCTCTGGCGAATGGTATGGTCTATCGAGGATTACCCGCCGGCGCACTTGCCGTTCCTATCCTCATCTATGTTATCCTCGCGGTTCTGGCCCTCATCGCGCCGCTTCTCGTTTTCATCGACAAGCTGGTGAATGTGAGAGCAAGCGGAATACTGAGCTACGGCGACCTTGGCGAGGATTATGCGAAGTTGTTTCACGAAAAATGGATTGACGGGTCACAAACTCAGCGTGAGAAAATCCTTGGTACCTCGGACATTCAATCCCTTGCTGACCTGGCAAATAGTTACGCCATCGTGCAGAATATGAGCATTGTCCCAGTTGACCGCAAGACGATTACCGTCATCGCGGCGATGGCGGTAATCCCGATGTTGCCGCTGCTCTTTATGGCCCTCCCATTCGACGAGATCATTGCCAGGGTAATAGGATTGCTGGGATAACCCCTACACACAGTCCCACATTTTGGAACTTGCGGCCTCGTCAGGTCGTATACTCTATGGCTGAACTGGGTTGACATCCTGCCTCGATTCTGACTATACTTATGTGCCGGGCAGCGAGCATTGCTGCCCGTTTTTGTGGAGAGGCTCAGTTCGGCAATTCCGGGTAATGGGGGTATGAGCGTGGCAGATGCCATTGTAGTCCAGGGACTTACCAAAGTCTACGGGGGTCGCCTGGGTGACAGCGTTGCCGCTGTCGACAATCTCAGTTTCGAGGTAGGCCAGGGCGAAATATTCGGCTTCATCGGCCCCAACGGCGCTGGAAAGACTACCACTATCAAGACTCTCCTGGGACTGCTTTTCCCGACCTCGGGGAAGATCCAGGTGTTGGGTAAACCGGCCGGAGACAACGAATCTAAGCGCCGGATCAGCTATCTTCCGGAAAGCCCATATTTCTACGAGCATATGTCCGGCTATGAAGTGCTCGATTTCTACTGCAAGCTTTTCCGCATGGATAGCGCGGCCCGCAGGAGCAAGATAGATGAACTGCTTGACCGCGTGGGGCTGGCGAAAGACGGACGGAGGTCTCTCAGGCAATACTCCAAAGGCATGCTCCAGCGGATAGGTATCGCGCAGTCGCTCATTAACGATCCCGATTTGCTGATCTACGATGAGCCTACCTCCGGCCTGGACCCAATCGCCCACAAGGACATCCAGGACCTCATTCGGTCGCTCAAAGATCATGGCAAGACCGTGTTCCTGAGCTCCCATCAACTGAGCGATGTCGAAACCGTTTGCGACCGAGTCGCCATCATCAATCGCGGTAGGCTGGTCAGGATGGGAACGATGGAGGAACTGCTGCACATCGGGCGGACCGTTGTTACCTTCTCTGACCCCGATTCCGAACTCGCGGCGCATATCATGCCTTTGGCGGGCGATGTGAAATCGGACGGCACGCAGCTTCGCGTATATGTTGATGACCCGGACAAAGTCCATGCGGTGCTCGACACTGCTCAGGGCAAGGCGACTCTCGTGTCGGTCGTGCCGCAGAAGCAGACTCTTGAAGACCTCTTCGTGGAAATAGTAAGGGAGGCGCGCAAGTGATTATCTGGTCGATTGCAAAGACTACCATAGGCGATGCGCTGAGGAAGAAGGTAATTCAGATCTTCCTCGTGATCGCGATTGGCCTTATCATAATATCCTTGTCGTTCGCGCAGACGCTCTCGTTCTCGACGAGCGAAGGCGCGTCGACCGACATCATGCTCGTCAAGACCATGGGACTTGGCCTGATGGCGGCGGCGGGATGGCTTATCAGTTTGGTAATGGGTGTTTCCCTGATCCCGCAGGAGATCGAGCGGCGGACAATCTACACGATCCTGTCGAAGCCGGTCAAGCGCTATGAGTTTATCATAGGCAAGTTCGTCGGGGCGCTGCTGACTCTCGGGATATGCGTCGCCCTCATGGGACTGGTGTTCATTGGGGTCGTGGTGGCCAAAGCGTGGGGAGCGCAGGCGTCCATGGTCTCTGCAGGCGCTCAGGCCGCCGGGGGGCTTGACGCGCATGCAACGGCCCAGAATGTGCAGATCTTCGATGTGAACATGGTCTGGGGCGTTATTCTCATCTACCTGCAGTTCCTTGTGCTGAGCTCGATAGTGCTTTTCCTGTCGGTGTTCCTAACGCCCACGGTGAACTTCTTCATGGGCTTGGGTGTCTATCTTGTCGGCGTGATGGCCCCGATAACCGAGACTCTGGCGAACGCCAAGGGGCTGTTCGTCAAAGCCTTTTACACAGCGGTGCATTACATCGTCCCGAACTTCGATATGTTCAATAAGCCCAACGCGCTGCTGCACCCGGATGCGCACATCACGAGCATGGCGGCATATACTGGCCAGTGTGTGCTGTATGGCTTGCTTTATGTCTTCGTGATGATGACTCTAGCGGTGATCCTGTTCGAGAAAAAGGAAGTCTAGCCATGGCTGAAGAGAAGCGAAAACTGCTTTGGGTTGTGGTTGTGCTCATGATTGCCGGTATGGGAGTAGTTCAGCACTTTGCCGATCCCAGCCAGATCAAAATGAACAAGCAGGCGAAAAACGTCAACGCCGCCGCGGGCGGGCAAGGTAATGAGCTTATGGTCGAGCTGCCCGGGCAGATGTTCCTTGCGTCGTTCACGGGGTTTAAGGAAGTAATTGCCGGGGCGCTCTGGGTAAGGGCGGACACGTTCTTCCACACAGGGCAGTTTCAGGCCATCATCCCGATCGTCCGATTGGTCACCTGGCTCGACCCGCACAACATCGATGTCTATACCACCGGCGCGTGGCACCTGGACTACAACTTCGTCGATGACAATCAGATGTCGGACAAGCGCTACATACCGGCTAGCGTGGCGCTCTTGCAAGAAGGCATCGCCAACAATCCGAAGATGTGGGACCTGTATTTCGAGCTAGGATGGACCCACTACAACAAGAAGCTCCAGGACCAGGCCAAGGCGCTCGAATACATAGAAAAGGCGTGCCGGTACCCTGGTTTCGACCCTAATACGGGGGGGACAACTCCTCGCCCGGAGTATGTCGACCGCATGCTGGCGCATCAGTATGAGAAGGTCGGCAGGTTCGAGGATGCGATAGAACAATGGGAGAAAGCGCGTAAGCGCCTCACTGATTTGGTGAAGGAGTACAGGAAGAAGCATCGGGGAGTGGACACCTCGGCGATTGACATCTGTGATCGCAACCTCGGAATGCTGTACTTGCGATATGCATGGCGTTATGGCAACATGGATTATTATAAAAAGGGCGTCGAGATATACAATCGCCTGGCACAGCAGAAGAGCGCCCCAATAGAACTGGTGGAGGCCGCAAGAGGTGCTACGGCGGACTATGCCCGCAGAACGGCGACCAACACTCCGCCTGGGGACGCTCTGAAGACGCTCGATACGGGCTTTCAGGTGGAATTCAAGAAGATCAAGCCTAGAGTGTTCAGGATAAGTGGGAAGCTGAACCTGGCGCAGGCGTCCGAATACAAGGACCTGGCATCCGAAGCTTTCACGCACTGGTACCAGAAGAACCAGATGGCCGATGCCAAGAGGCGCGAATACTGGCGCGACGGCTGCCGGGTCAACTGGATGCTGACCGACTATGACTACAAGCCGACTGAGCTCAAGACATTCAGTTGGAAGATCGATACGAGCAAGATGGTAGTGTGGGACAGCATTTATGTCGGCGGCGGGCAGTTCTCGAAGGATGTCGATTTGAGCATCAGCAGGGAGTTCTACCCGTTCAAGGCGAAGAAGTATAAGCTGACTGTTTGGGTAAATCCTCAGCAGCCGGGATGCCCGGATTTTGTCCAGGACCGCGTAGGCTGGAAGGGCGAGGCCTTCACCGATAAGAACTACCTGGACACGAAGACGCTTCCGGGATTCAAACTCCTTAAGTGGGAGAGGGTTCTGGAGAGGAAAGAGCTGATTTAGTAGGGAACAGGGAACAGGGAATAGGGAACAGAAGGGAGGCGCGCGCAAGTCCCTTCTGTTCCCTGTTCCCTAATCCCTATTCCCTAAGTTGTGATCGTGCTAGATGGGGAACTAGCGGTGCCCTGTAACCCGGAATCCGCTATAACGGGATTGAAGTCCTGCCCGAGGTCTGGCCGTTTGGAAATGTGCTTCGGTAAGTGGCGTTGATAGTCGGGCCCTGCGCAATGCCCGGCGCGTGAACCCCGTCAGGTCCGGAAGGAAGCAGCGGTAAACGCGTTCGCGCATGTGCCGCATGGTGATCCGGCTGGAGTCGGCTGCCGAGGTAACGTCTGGGCGGTCTTATCAGAGGAAGGTGCACGATCATACATTCTAGGTCCGAGAGACCGGCGGTCCGGCAGTCGGGACTATCGGACACCCGGACTATCGGACACCCGGACTTTGCCCGGTGTTTCGGGATTTGAGGAGCGGGGCTGAGGGTGGATACGAAGATACTGAGTGATATTCCGCTCCGGAAATCCCGAAACTAACCCGACCTATGGCCTATATATCTCTCTATCGCAAATACCGCTCGCAGACGTTTGACGACGTGATCGGCCAGGATCATGTTGTCAGGACCATTCGCAACGCCATCCGCGCGGGGCGGATAGGGCAGGGGTATCTGTTTTGCGGGTCGAGGGGAACGGGAAAGACCACGGTCGCCCGGCTGATCGCCAAGGCCCTAAACTGCATGTCCGGCGATGGGCCGACCCCGGACCCGTGCGGCAAATGCGAGGCGTGCGTCTCGATTGCCGAGGGGAACGCCGTTGATGTAGTCGAGATGGACGCGGCGTCGAATAGAGGTGTTGACGACGTGGACGCGCTGCGGGACGGGGTCAAGTATCCCCCGATGCGGCTCCGGTATAAAGTCTACATCATCGACGAGGCTCACCAGCTTTCAGCACATGCTAAAGACGCATTCCTAAAGACTCTCGAAGAGCCTCCGCCTCACGCCGTCTTTGTCCTGGCGACCACCGAGGCCGGGAAAATCCCCATTACGATCCGCTCCCGCTGCCAGCAGTTCGATTTTCGTCGCGGGTCGACCGACGAAATCGGCGGACGGCTGTGGCACGTGGTCGAGGGCGAAGGCGCTACAATTGACGACGACGCCATCGACCTCATAGCCCGCGCCGCGAACGGTTCATATCGCGATTCACTGAGCGTTCTTGAGCAGGTGATGGCCTACACCGAGAACTCGGTCACGGTGCAGGATGTATATACCGTGCTCGGGGCCGTCGATGAAGACTTGCTGCTGGAGATGGGGGATGTTCTTTCGACCACCGACACCGCCGCCGCGTTCGATATGGCCGATAGGCTGCTGCGCGAGGGCAAGGATGTCAGGGAGCTTCTCAAATCAGCCGCGAACCACTTCAGGGATATCCTGACGCTCAAAGTCGGCGCGGACCATCGCAAGCAGAACGACGACCGATGGCGGCGGCAGGCCGAGAGCTTCACGCAGGATCGACTTATTCGGATTATCGACATTTTTTCCGCCGCCGAGAAAGACCTCAAGTGGAACGAACAGCACCGGCTCGGTCTGGAAATGGCGCTACTGAGGGCGATGGCAAGGCCGAAGGAGGCCCCGGTCGCGGTATCCGTCGTCGCGCCCGCTTCCCCACGCTCCGTGGAACCCAAGCCGACAGCCTCCGCGCCTCGTGAAGAAAAAAAGAAGCCCGAGCCGGTCCCGGAGCCTGTCACGACGCCTGAGCCGCCGTCCCCCGAGCTTCCGAATGAGGAGCCTGCGGAGATTAATGATGATGGTCGGGGGATTAATCCCCCGACCAACGTACCGATTAATCCCCCTACCGACATGAGCCTGCCCGCGAGTGAAGCCGAGCCGGAATCCGAGGAACCACCCCAGGCAGGCGGCGCCTCGATTTCTCTGTCCGAACTTCAGCGTAACTGGCAGAAGATTATCATGCATCTGCAGAAAGTCCTCAGGCAGACCAGCGTCGCGGCTTTAGCTCGGGAGGGACGCCCCGTGGACATATCCGGCGCCGTGCTGACTGTGGGCTTCAGCAAGAAGCATGGGTTTCATCAGAAGGGCGTCGAGCAGAACTTGGACAAGGTTTCGCAGGCAATCGAAGCTGTGATGAACGTCAGGCTCAAGGTAATCACCTCTACGCTTGACGGTGAACTCCCCGGCGCACCGCAGCCCGAAAGGGCGCTCGAAAAAGCTGAGAGCGAGCCTGTGCAGCACCCCTTGATGAACGACGTTCTAACGATGTTCGATGGTACAATAGTCCAAGACGACAATAATCCCTGGGAGGACTGACATAAATGGGAAAAGGAAATCCATTCGGCAATATGGGTAACATACCGGGCCTTGGCAATATGATGAAGCAGGTCCAGAAGATGGCCGAGGACACTCAGCGGCTTGAGGAGGAACTGGGCCAGCAGCGCATCGAAGCGACCTCCGGCGGCGGTATGGTCAAGGCGGTCGCCAACGGCAAGGGCGAGGTTCTGGAAATCAAGATCGACCCGCAGGTCGTGGACCCCCAGGACGTGGAGATGTTGGAAGACTTGGTCGTCAGCGCCGTGCGTGAGGCATTGGAAAAGGGCATTGAGATGAAGCAGGCCAGACTGCAGGAGTTGACCGGGGGGCTGAATATACCGGGGCTGTTCTAGTCGGCGGAGGGTATTCGGCTGTACGGCTCAGACACATTCAGACCCTCTATAGGCTCATAGTGCTTGCGGTTAAACGTGTACAGCGTCATGCCTCGCGAGATTGACATAGCCGCGATGAGGCAATCAGGTATGCTCACACCACAGCTCAGGCGATACGTGGAGAGCAAAGCAAATGCCTGGGCGAACTCGGTCACCTCCGGCCAGACGACCGTGTATCTGCTGAGAAGCTTCTGAGTCCTCCGCAGGTCCGACTGATCACGGCAGCCAACCACCAGCTCCATGGCAACTATCCCTGGTATCTGAAATTGCTGATCAGCAGATATCTCGAGCCATCTTCGCGCTGCCTCGTGGCCTCTAAGGCTGTCTACAAGAACGTCAGTGTCGAGGAGTGCAATCAAGCGGACCGCCTCCAGGCTTCCTCGCGAACTTTGCGTGCAAAGTCAAAGCTGTCGTCGATATCCGTGCGGTCTTTCCACATCCCGAAAAACTCAGACTGAGCCAGGTCGCCGAGGGTCTGACTCCCGGGTTCTGCCTGGGTGGTAACCACAACGACCACGCTCGCGGGACCCACCGGAACATCGTCAGGTAGCTTAATATGTAGTTCGTGATCGGCTGTTATCTGCGCGCTGACATTGACGGTCCTAACCATTACGTTCACCTGTTGTTACGTTTACTCTATCCAATTGAACTATACCACAGCCTGCACATACCGTCAAACAAAACACCCGTTAGCAGCCCCGCCCCTTCATTATTTCCATCACTTCTGATATAATACATTGGCGATGAAACACCGCGCAAGGATCGCGCGGATTGCCATAAATGGCGGGTGATACGAACTCGCCAATTATTTGTGTGTACGGGTAAACAATGCATTACGCGAAGCCGTTAGCGAAACTTGTTGCCGAGTTTGAGAAACTGCCAGGGATCGGCCCGAAATCGGCGCAGCGACTGGCGTTCCACGTCCTCCGTATCTCCGAGGAGGAGGCGCGAACGCTCGCCGAGGCGGTCGTCTCGGTGAAGCAGTATATCAAGCTCTGCCCCGTTTGCTACAACTATACCGACCAGGCCTGCTGCGAGATATGCTCGGACGCGAAGCGGGACCGCTCATTGATCTGTGTTGTTTCGGAGCCACGCGATGTGGTTGCTATGGAGAAGACCAACGAGTTCCGCGGGATGTATCACGTCCTTGGTGGGGTAATCTCTCCGATGGACGGCATCGGCCCCGAGATGCTCAAGATACGTGAGCTTCTCGGAAGAGTAAACGATGGCGAGATCACGGAAGTTGTCCTCGCCACCAATCCCACGATTGAAGGCGACACTACCGCCATGTATATAGCCGGCCTGCTGAAGCCGCTGGGGATCAAAGTTACGCGCATCGCCCATGGCATGCCCGTCGGTGGGGATATGGACTACGCCGATCAGGCTACGCTCATACAGGCGCTGCAGTGGCGGAGGGAGATATAGCCGATGAAGAAGCAACGAGTCTATATCGATACGTCGGTGATAGGTGGGTGTTTCGATAATGAGTTCGCCGTTGAGAGCGTGGCCCTCTTCGATATGGCCCGCAACGGCGAAGTGGTGCTGGTCGTATCTGACGTGCTGGTTGCGGAGATTGAGAGCGCTCCGGAACGCGTGAAAGAACTGTACGCATCGCTGCCGCCCGATACCGTCGAGAAGGTTAATGCCGACGATGAGTCGGACAGGCTGCGGCAGGCATACATTGCAGCTGGCGTGGTCGGGCCCGCTAGATACGATGATGCTCTGCACGTAGCCACGGCCACAGCTTCAGGCAGTGACCTGATAGTGAGTTGGAACTTCAAACACATAGTGCATTATGACAAGATACGCGGCTACAATGCTGTAAATATACGAGAAGGCTATCATACCATTGCCATCTACAGTCCTAAGGAGGTAGTGTCAAATGATTAGGCCGGAACCTATCGAGGGCTTCAGTGCAATCAAGTTCAAAGAAGAGATGCAGGCTCGTCTCCAGGCACAGCTCGAAGGATTGTCGGACGAGGAAAAACTTCGCAAGATTCGGGAAATAGCGGAGAATGGATCTCTCGGAGAATGGTGGAAGAAGATGCGGGCCGCGCGGGATGCCCGCCGGACTTAACAATCACAATCAGACTTACTAATTTGATGGGCCAACGGCTGGACGCTCTGGCCCTGGGTTCCAGCCGCCATCAAAGCAACGAATCATTTAGCTATTAAATCAAGGAGCAATCATGTCACGAAAGATGGAAGGCTACGACGGCAACTCGGCGGCTGCCCACGTAGCGCACGCAACCAATGAAGTAATTGCTATTTATCCAATTACGCCGAGCTCGCCTATGGGCGAGATTTCCGATGAGAAGAGCGCCCGAGGAGAGAAGAACATCTGGGGCACGATCCCCACTGTAACCGAGATGCAGAGCGAAGGCGGCGCGTCGGGCGCGGTCCACGGCGCTCTCGCAACCGGTGCGCTCTCGACCACGTTCACAGCATCCCAGGGCCTCTTGCTGATGATCCCGAACATGTATAAGATTGCCGGAGAGCTTACTCCGACGGTCTTCCACGTGACGGCTCGAAGCCTCGCCTGCCAGGCGCTGTCGATCTTCGGCGACCACAGCGACGTGATGGCGTGCCGCCAGACCGGCTTCGCCATGTTCTGCTCGGGAAGCGTCCAGGAAGCAATGGACTTCGCCCTGATCGCCCAGCAGGCGACGCTCGCTAGCCGCGTGCCGTTCCTGCACTACTTCGACGGTTTCCGCACCAGCCACGAGGTCCAGAAGATCGAGGAGCTGACATTCGACGATATGCGCGCGATGATCGATGACGACCTCGTCATCGCCCACAGAATGCGCGCGCTCAGCCCCGACCGGCCCACCATGGGCGGCACCGCGCAGAACCCGGATGTCTATTTCCAGGGCAGGGAGACTGTCAATAAGTTTTACACGGCGGCCCCGGCGATTGTCCAGGAGACTATGGACAAGTTCGCCAAGACCGTAGGCAGGCAGTATCGCCTGTTCGACTATGTGGGCGCGCCGGATGCCGAAAAGATCATCATCGTGATGGGTTCCGGCGCCGAGACGGTGCACGAGACGGTCGAGTATTTGAACAAGAAGGGCGAGAAAGTCGGTCTGATCAAGGTCCGGCTCTACAGGCCTTTCAGCGTCAAGGACTTCATCGAGGCGATCCCTGCGTCGGTCAAGAAGATAGCGGTTCTCGACCGCACCAAGGAGCCTGGTTCCCTCGGCGAGCCTCTCTATATGGACGTAGTTACTTCCATAGAGGAGGCTATTGCCGACGGCAGCGCGCCGTTCAAGTCAACCCCACTTGTGGTCGGTGGCCGGTTCGGCCTCGGCTCCAAGGAGTTCACCCCGGCGATGGTCAAGGGCGTGCTCGATGACCTCGACGCGGCCAAGCCTAAGAACCACTTCAGCGTCGGTATTGAAGATGACGTGACGAAGAACAGCATCGCCTACGATGCGTCGTTCTCGACCGCCGACCCGAGCGTTTATCGCGCCATGTTCTATGGCCTCGGCTCCGACGGGACCGTGGGCGCGAATAAGAACTCGATCAAGATCATCGGCGACGAAACCGACAACTACGCGCAGGGCTACTTCGTGTATGACTCGAAGAAGGCCGGAAGCGTCACGGTTTCGCACCTGCGATTCGGCAAGAACCCGATCCGCAGCCCTTATCTGATCGATAGCGCGAACTTCATAGCGTGCCACAACCCCAGCTTCATCGAGAAGTATGACATGCTCAAAGATATCGAGCAGGGCGGCACGTTCCTGCTCACCACTCAGCACGGCCCGGACGAGGTGTGGGACACGCTCCCGCAGGAAGTTCAGAAGCAGATCATCGACAAGAACGTCAAGTTCTACGTGATCGACGCAATCTCCATCGGCCAGAAGATCGGCCTCGGCGCTCGCATAAACATGATCATGCAGGCCGCGTTCTTCAAGCTCACAGGCATTCTGCCCGAGGAGCAGGCTGTGGACGCGATCAAGAAGGCCATCAAGAAGACCTACGGCAAGTACGGCGACAAAGTCGTTGACATGAACAACCAGGCGGTGGATGCGGGTATGACCCAGTTCGCGGAGGTCAAGTATCCGGCTCAGATAACCAGCAAGACCAAGATGCCGCCGTCCGTCCGCGAGGACGCTCCGCGGTTCGTCAAGGAAGTCACCGCCGAGATCATTGCGGGCCGTGGCGATGGTATTCCGGTCAGCAAGATGCCGGTGGATGGCCGTTACCCGACGGGCACGACCGCCTTCGAGAAGCGCAACATCGCGGTCGAGATTCCCGAATGGGACCCTGAACTGTGCATTCAATGTGGATTCTGTTCCCTCTACTGCCCGCACGCGTCAATTCGCATGAAGGCTTATGAAGAAGCCGCGCTGGGCAAGGCCCCGTCCACATTCAAGAGCGTGGATGGCAAGGCGCAGCTTAAGGGGCTGAAGTTCACCGTTCAGGTCGCTCCCGAGGACTGCACCGGCTGCGGGTTGTGCGTCGCGAACTGCCCGGCAAAGTCCAAGGAGAACCCGGAGCACAGGGCGATCAATATGGTCCCTCAGGAGCCGCTCAGGGAGGCCGAGCGCGAGAACTGGGAGTATTTCCTCTCCATCCCGGACACCGATCCGAATCTCGTGAAGAAAGACACCATCAAGGGCAGCCAGCTTCTGCCGGCGCTTTTCGAGTTCTCCGGCGCGTGCGCGGGCTGCGGCGAGACGCCGTATGTGAAGCTCGTGAGTCAACTCTTCGGTGATCGGGCCGTTATCGCTAACGCGACGGGCTGTTCGTCGATCTACGGCGGCAACTTGCCGACCACGCCCTACACTGTCCGCCAGGACGGCCGTGGGCCCGCGTGGGCCAACAGTCTCTTCGAGGACAACGCCGAGTTCGGCATGGGCTTCAGGCTCACTATCGACAAGTTCAACGAGTATGCCCGCGAGCTGCTCGATCAGGCCGTGGCGGAGAAGATGGTCGGCGCTGATCTCGCCGAGGCGATCAAGACCGCCGATCAATCGACTCAGCAGGACATCGAAGACCAGCGCGCGAGGGTCGAGGCCCTCAAGGCCGGACTCTGCAAGGACGATTGCTCGATATGCAAGCAGCTTGCAAGTGTCGCGGACTATTTGGTTGAGAAGTCGGTCTGGATTCTCGGCGGCGACGGCTGGGCGTATGACATCGGCTATGGTGGGCTGGACCACGTAATCGCCAGCGGAAAGAACGTGAACCTGCTTGTTCTCGACACCGAGGTCTACTCGAACACCGGCGGTCAGATGTCCAAATCGACACCGAGGGGCGCGGTTGCCAAGTTCGCGGCCGGCGGCAAGCCGCTGGGCAAGAAGGATTTGGCGATGATGGCGGTGACCTACGGCAACGTCTACGTCGCCCGCGTCTCGCTCGCCGATCCGAACCACCTGGTCAAGACCCTTGTCGAGGCCGAGGCGTATGACGGCCCATCGCTGATCATCGCCTATGCTCACTGCATCGCTCACGGTATCGACAACACACTCGGCATCGAGGAGCAGAAAAAGGCAATCGCCTGCGGTCACTGGCCGCTGTTCCGATATAACCCGGACAGGGCTATGCGTGGCGAGAATCCTCTGACGCTCGATTCCAAGGAGCCGACGATCTCCTTTGAGGAGTATGCCTACGGTGAGAACCGCTATCGGGTGCTGAAGAAGATCAACCCCGACGCCGCGAAGCACCTTATGTGCATGGCCGAGCAGGATGTCAAGAAGCGCTGGAAGCTCTATCAGGAGCTTGCCAAGATGAGCTATGACGGCTCCTGCGAGGAACCGAGCAACGGCAAGAAGCCTGACGTCAAGCCGGAGGCGAAAGTCGAGGCCTAGGCCCGTTCACACGCTCCAGGCAAGATCAACGGCCCCGCGCTCAACAGAGCGCGGGGCCGTGACCGTATGGGTCCGGCATGGTATAATCCTCATGGAGGGATTTGGTATGAAAGCAGTCAGAGTGAGAACGGATTACACGGTGCGGCTTCCAAAAGAGATACGTGAGAGAGTGCGGCCTGGCGACCAGATGGACGTCAGGGTGGATGGCAACAACGTTGTCTATATCGGCATCGCCAAGGAAGAACCGACTTTGCGGGAGATCATCGATATCATACGGCGCAATCCGGACGCCAATCCTCCGTCTGAACAGGAAATCGAGGAGATCATTCACGAAGTGCGAAGAAGCAGGCGGTGAAAGTCGTCCTCGATACAAACGTGCTTATTTCCGCATTCATCTATGGCGGCGCGCCTCTCCGTCTCGTAGAGCTTGCGGAATCCGGCGTGCTTGACGTAGTAACGTCAGAAGAAGCGGTGAGCGAGCGTCAAGCGGTCTTGTCTCGCGGAAAGTTCGCCTTGCGTATGGCGGCAATGGGGCTGAAAGCAAGCACCATCCTCTCGCGTTACCGCGAAGTGACTTCTGTGGTAGAACCAGGTCTGCGAGAGGCCATGTGCACCGATCCTGCGGACGACCTCTTCATTGCAATCGCCGTTGCAGCCGGCGCGGACGCAATTGTCAGCGGCGATAGCCACTTGCGTTCTTGCTCGAACCGTTGCCCCGTGCCAGTGATGACCGTGGCTGAGTGCTTGTCTTCATTGTCTTCTGCCTGACCGAAGGGACACACTCAACCTCCACCGTTTCCTTTTTCCCCGCGCCGGGTAATATCCCATCAGCTATCATAGACTGACTGGGGGACATACAAATGGCTGACCTTAAGACCTCGTTCATGGGGATAGAACTCAAGAGTCCTGTTATCGTCGGGGCGTCCACGTTTTCTCGCAGGATCGACAATATCAAGCGCGCCGAGGACGGGGGCGCGGGCGCACTGGTGATCTATTCGCTGTTTCAAGAGCAGATCGAGATGGAGGCCGCGCATCTTGCGGAGGACCTTGCTATAGGCTCGGAGAGCTTCGCGGAATCCCTGAGCTATTTCCCAAAAATGGACCATGCGGGCGCGAGAGAACACGTAATGTGGATTGAGAAGACCCGTAAGGAAGTCGGCTTCCCGCTGATAGGCAGCCTCAACGCCACCTCCGCCGGCAACTGGGTGCATTACGCCAGGCAAATAGAAAGCGCCGGATGTAACGCCTTGGAACTGAATCTATACTCCGTAGAGGCCGACCCCGGCAGGACCTGCGCTGACATCGAGAAGCAGTCGCTGGACGTGGTCGCGGCAGTCAAGGCGGAGGTAAAGATACCCGTGGCGGTTAAGCTCAGCCCGTGGTATACGTCGGTGGCGAACTTCGTCACGCGCGTGGTCGAGGCAGGGGCGGACGGCGTGGTGCTCTTCAACAGGTTCTATCAACCGTTCATCAACCCGGACAAGGAGACGCTCGAAATTAGGCTCGACCTAAGCCAACCCGAGGACACACGGCTTCCTCTGAGATGGATCGCGCTGCTCTCCGGCGACCTGAATGCCGACCTCGCCGCCAGCACCGGGGTTCACAGCGGCAAGGATGTAATCAGGCACATTCTCGCGGGCGCGAAGGCGGCGCAGTGTGTCTCCACGCTCTACTTAAACGGTCTTGAACACATAACGGAGATGAACCACGAAATTACGCGCTGGATGGACTCGGAGCACTACAAGACAATCGATGACTTCAGAGGCAAGCTGAACCAGAAGCGTATCTCCGGGGACCCGTATGCATTCGAGCGCGCGCAGTATATCAATCTGCTGCATGAATACAAGCAAAAGTAAATGCAGAATGATGAATGCAGAATGCAGAATGACCTACGATTGAGAGGTCCCTTCCATTCTGCATTCTGCACTCTGCAGTCTTCATTCACTTCAGCGTTTTCTACCCGCAAGAAGCCCCAGCAGTCCGCCGGCCAGCGTGATTATCGTGCTCGGCTCCGGGACTGACGCCGTGGTCATCACGCTCGAAAAATCGCCCGTGATCAGGTCGTTTCCGCAGTCCGGCCTCCAGGAAGCCGTGAACGAGTTGTTACTCGGGTCGAGCCCCAGGGTTGTCCAAGGAACAGCCACTTCATATGCGAATACACGAGCGCCGTTGTAGGCAATGCCGGTGTCCGCGAAGCTCACACTCGCAGAGCCAACCTCGCTGCCGGTCCCTTTAATGAAAAATGCGCTGGCATGGTCGCTGCCGATGGGTAGATTCTGGTTACCCACTCGGGCCCAGGTCGGATTGAGTGCGACTGTGCCGAGTGTCCCGGCATCGCGGGCGTCTATGTTGCCCGTGCCGCCGCTTGCGAGATATATCTGATACTGCGGCTGGGTCGCTGTGGGATCCTCGGCCCAGAGCAGATCGCTGATTCTCATGCCGACTCCGTAAGTGCCGGCGGCGGTGTCGATCTTCAAGTCGCCGATGCTGAACAGCCGCTTGTCGTAACCAAGCTCGGGCGCGCCCTGGCCGTTTTGCGACGAGGTGGTTATCACAACGAGCCGCGCGGCGTCAGCGTCGGGTTTGAAGAACAGTCCCTGCGCGTCGGATCTGCGGCTCGCAAGCCATCCCTCACCCGGGATAGGAGCGGCGAACGGCCCCTCCCACGTTGAATCGACGCGGGTATATTTCCACCCTCCGACCACATACTGTGTCCCGGACGTGCCCGCGCCATCGAACGTAAGCTGAGTCGCTCCGCCATAGCTTGCCGTCCCGACGTGGATACCCCAAAAGTCGTACGCATACGCGCCGCCGCTTGCCGCCAGCAAACTGATAATAATCCCGACTAGAACTCTCTTAATCATGCTCCTACTTGCTCCCTTCGATTGCCCCGACATTGCTCTACCTATATTGCGGCAAGTATCGTGCCGTATGGGCTGGGGTAATTACCTGGGCGGCTGGAAAACCGGCAAAAGTGCGGGGCTTGACGACATGCTGAACAGATTGTATATTGATGACGTGCCCGCGGTAGTTTGAACGGACTGCTGTGGGCATGTCTGTTTCAGGATTTCCGCTGCGCTCAAATCCTGAAACACCAGAAACACCAACACCAAATACTAGTGGGGATGGTGAGAAATGCGATGGTTTAGTAGGCGAATAGCGGTATCAATACTCCTTGCAGTGCTACTTCTTGTTGTGTTTGGATGGATTCACCACACTCGGAAAGAAACAGCAATGTCTGAAACTTGCAAATCCAACTTGCGTAGCCTTCTCTTTACCCTACTCTTCTACGCTGATGCACATGGAGGAAAGTTGCCTACCACAGCGGGAGAATCCTGGTTCCGTGATGCATCTCAGCAACTGAAGAGCTATGCTGTGTTGAAGTGCCCAATGGACAAAGGAAGGAACGAAACAAGTTATTTGCTTGTGCCTCAAGCAGCAGGAAAGCGCGTCGATTTGCTTCGGCATAAAGTGATCCTGCTGGAGAATAGTCCCAGACACCACGGCGTTGCTCACGCAGGGTTGGGTGATGGAACGGTTATTGACGTTAAAGGAGGCTCAATAAGAAATGTTAGGTGATAGACTGGACTGCGTCTAGTTATCCCTTCGGTGTTTCGGATTTGAGGAGCGGCAGTCTGCACGTCGGCGATGAGTTTGAGTGTTGATCAGCTCTGGAAATCCCGAAACGAACCAGACGTAGGTGCGAAGAAGCACGTTACGTCCCACCCCCACTGCACCAAACCCCGCATTCCCCCGATCTTCAGCACCTAATTTCAACTTTCCTAAAGGAACTTCCGCGCGCGTTGCGAACATGAATATGAACCTGATTCTACCGAGGCGAGTATTATGGTGTGGACCGGGATTGCGATATTTTATTTCATGTGCCTGGCGTTCGGCTTTCTGTTCGCTCTGATCGGGGCGATATTTGGTGAACTGGCGGGGCACGGGTTCGAGTTCGGCCATGGGGATGCGGACGTCGGTGGACACGCGCCTGAAGTGTCGCACGAGGTCGGCAGCCACACTGTTGAAATCGGCGGGACGGTGGCCGCTGAGATGCCGGGCGCTAGTTTCTTTAATACGATAACCATTGCAACGTTCGTGGCGTTCTTCGGCCTGGCTGGGCTTATGGCTGTGTGGGTGCTGAGGATGTCCGCGCCGGCCAGCCTCGCGTTCGCGCTGCCCACGGGAGTGCTGATAGCAGTAGGGCAGTTCGCGTTGTATGTGAAGGTGTTCGTGAAAGCGCAGGCGTCGAGTGAGGCGACACTTTCCGAGGTGCTCGGGTGTGAGGCCGAGGTCATTACAAGTATCCCCGGCGATAGAGTGGGGGAGATCGCCTACGTCATCAAAGGCAGCCGATACACTGCCCCGGCGACTTCGGCGGATGGGGAAGAGATACCGAGGGGCGCGCAGGTGCGCATTGTCAATATCAGAGCCAACACGCTCGTCGTCAGACTCATCTGAGAGCGTGCACTGGTTGCTTCGGCTGCATGCAACCGAAGTACCGAATCACTTGTTCGAAAGGAGCGTTTAATGCCAGATAATTTGGAATCAATAGGGTTGTGGATCGGCGCGATCGGTATTATACTGCTTTTCCTGATACTGATGTGGGCCGCGAGCCGATGGCGGAAGGTGGGGCCGAACCAGGTCCTGGTGGTCTACGGCAAGAAGCACAGCTTCAGGGACGCCATATCCGGCGAACGAGCCGTGAGAGGATTCAGGATCGTAAAGGGCGGCGGAACCATCGTATGGCCGGTTATCGAGACATGGTCCACGCTGTCCCTGGAACTAATGACTCTGGACATCACCACACCCGCCGTTTACACCGTGCAGGGCGTACCCTTGATGGTTGAGGGCGTCGCGCAGATCAAAGTGAAGGGTGATGACACGTCCATTGCCACGGCGGCGGAGCAATTTCTTGACAAGAGCCAGCAGCAGATTGCCGATATCGCCTTGCAGACCCTCGAGGGCCACCTCAGGGCCATTATCGGCACGATGAACGTGGAAGACATTGTCACGAACCGCGACGCCTTCGCTCAGCGCGTGCAGGAAGTAAGCGCGGGCGATATGGCTAACATGGGCCTGACGGTGGTCTCGTTCGTTATCAAGGATATCCGTGATACCCAAGGCTATCTCGACGCCTGGGGCCGACCCAGGATCGCGCTGGTCAAGAGGGACGCAGCCATCGCCGAGGCCGAGGCTCAGAGGGACTCGACGATCAAGTCCGCTCAGGCAAATCAGCTTGCGCAGACCGCGAAGTTCGAGGCGGATACCAAGATCGCCGAATCCGACCGGGACTACAAAAGCAGACTGGCCGAATATAACATGGCGGTCAAGCAGCGAGAGGCCGAAGCCGATCTCTCTTACGACCTGCAAAAGTACAAGACTCAGCAGCTCGTGAGGCAAGAGGAAGTCCAGGTCCAGGTCATCGAGAAGCAGAAGCAGATCGAGGTCCAGGAGCAGGAAATCCTCAGAAGAGAGAAAGAACTCGCCGCCACTGTCGAGAAGCCCGCAATGGCCGAGCGACAGAGGATTCAGCAATTGGCCGAGGCAGAGCAGTATCGCCTTCAGGCGACCGCGACGGGCCAGGCCGAAGCGACCAGATCGGTGGGTATCGCCGAAGCCGACGCCGCCAAGGCCAAAGGTCTCGCCGAGGCCGACGTGACGCAGGCCAAGGGTATGGCGGAAGCCCTCGCGATGGCAAAAAAGGCCGAGGCGTGGCAGCAGTATACCGAAGCGGCTATCTTCCAGATCGTCGCCGAGAACCTGCCCGCCCTGGCGAGGGCCGTGGCCGAGCCTTTGTCGAAGACGGAGAAGATAATCGTCATCGGCGGGGGGGATGGCAACAGCGCGGGCGCGTCGAAAGTGACGCAGGATGTGGCGAATGTTATAGCCCAGCTTCCTCCGATGATTGAGGCGCTCACGGGGATGAACATCACGGAGGTCATAAAGAAGATTCCCGAGCAGGCCCGAGATCGGGTCGCGAAGCAAATCAACGAGCCCGTCTCCGAGGGCAAGCCGCGCGCCGCGCAGAAGAGCGCGCCGCCGGAAGCCGGCAACGACGAGGCCGTTAAGGAGTCATAACGCTTGAACTTGTGAGCGCCAGGATGTATGATTAATGCCGTCCGCTGGATGAGTGGACGGCATTTTCGTTATGTGCAGGTTGAGTCCCCGGAGGGGGACTTTGCGTATTTGTGGCCGTGAATTTATTCGCCCGGTGTACTGCCCCCGGCGGTAAAACCATGGCAACAATAGCACAAAGTCTCCCTGCGGAGACTCGGGGAAGGTCAGCATATCACTCACGGAGGAAAAAAATGGCATTGGACGAAACCGCGGTCGAGCGCATTACAAATGAGACCGCGGAAAAGTATAGAGAGTTCGTTAACCCAGGAATAGCAGCTATTTTGAGTTTCAGCGGGTTCGATGTGCCCGAGGATCGCGCCGAGGGGTGTTATATTTGGGATGTCTCCGGGAGGAAGTTCCTGGACTGCGTTGGGGGCTACGGCGCGTTCAGCCTGGGGCACCGTCATCCGAAAGTTGTAGAGGCCGTAAAGAAGCAGCTCGATAGGGAGGCCTTGAAGAGCCACTTCTTCATGTCCACAGAGCTTGCCGAGGCCTGCGAGACGCTGGCTAAAGTCCTGCCCGGCGACATCAACTACTCATTTTTGTGCAATTCGGGCACGGAGGCCGTCGAGGGCGCGTTGAAGGCGGCGCGTATCCACACTGGTCGCTCGGAGTACATCGGCGCTATGAACGGATTCCACGGCAAGAGCTACGGCAGCCTGTCCGTTTCGGGCCGCGAGGTCTACAAGACGCCATTCCAGCCGCTCATGCCGGTCACCAAGCACGTTCCATTTGGTGACGCCGACGCGCTGATGGAGGCAATCGGCGCGAACACCGCGGCGGTTATCCTTGAAGTCGTTCAGGGAGAGGCCGGGGTGAACATCGCGCCAGACGATTACTTCGGCAGGGTCCGCGAGATGTGCACGGCAAATGGCGCGCTGCTGATCCTGGATGAGGTCCGCACCGCATTCGGCCGCACGGGTAAGATGTTCGCGTCGGAGCACTACGGCGTCCAGCCCGATATCGTGACGATGGCGAAGGCGCTGGGCGGCGGCGTGATGCCAGTCGGAGCGTTCTCGGCAAACGCCGACATCTGGAACTCGATGTTCGGGGCTAACCCGTATCTGCACTCCACGACGTTCGGCGGGAACCCACTCGCGTGCGCCGCCGTGATTGCTGCGATCAACACGACTATCGAAGAATGTCTGGTGGAGAGGTCGGTGCGTCTCGGCGCAATCCTGCTGGAGGAACTCCAAAAAGTCCGTGCGCAATACCCGGGGATCGTAAAGGAAGTCAGAGGCAAAGGGCTTCTTGCCGGAGTTGAGTTTGGCCACGACGACTTCGCCGCCCTTGTCATCGCGGGCTGTGGCAGGCGTGATGTGCTCGTTGCCTACAGCCTCAATAATCCCAAGGTGATTCGTGTAGAGCCGCCTCTTATTATCGAAGAACCCGAGCTTGATCGGGCAATCAACGCAATCGGCGAGTCGATCGCGGAGACAGCGGAGATGCTGGAGGGCGTAGCGGTTTCAGGTTGACGAAGCTCTTTCTCATCACGAAAACTCGAAAGGGCGAAAGCGCGAAAAGGGAATAGAGCGAATACGTTCGTCCGGGGTTTGAACCCCGGACACCAGGTCCCAGGGCTTAAGCCCCCAGCCCGCCACTACTCAGGGTGACGGAATTCACCCGCCATATTCGGTGCGGAATCGGTGAGTAACGACCGAAGAAAAAGGAGTAGAGGCGGGGCGGTGTGCCGGTGGGTAACCGGCACGGGGGGTTGGGGACGCCCCGCCTCTACATTTCTATGAGTTGAGACGCTGTGGTGCATGGCGTCTCGTCTACTTCTGCGTTTAAACCCGGCTAATTTGTGAGGTCTGGTTCCCGCTTTGAGTGCGAGATGATTTCCCTTACACCGCGATACTGCTGATCTGGAAGGCTCTCAATCACGTTTAGAACGTGATCGGGGGCCTCGTTTTCATCCGCACAGATAAGTATCTCAGCGCGCGAACACGGAAATATCGCGCCATCAAGAAAACTCACCAGCCTCACAGGGGTCCCGAAACTGTTCTGCCTTAGTATGGTCTGCCTCCTGTGCGCGAAGTCTGCCCCATATAGCTGTTATTCCTGGGGCTTGGGTAGGGTCGGCGTTTCGGCGTGTGCAGCTGATACGTGCCGAAACTATTAGTTGGTTACGGGGTAGGGCATTAGGTCTATCTATATTTTTCCGCTACCGCGCCTGCATCTGCCCTCGGTGAAATACCGGAACATAGGAGCAAACTGGGCTGGGATTGCCTCGGAGACACTGCCACATCTCCCAGAAACGGCGCTGCCACAAGAGTACGCAGGGCATAGTTGGCGGTTTTGGTACTGATTACGCTCGGGTAGAACCTATATGAACGACAAAATCAATGCCGGAAATGGGGGTAAGTGGTATGAGCCCTCGGTATGTTCATGAGACCGAAACAGAGTCCTCGGCCGCTGCCTGGACAGCGCTCGCAGTGGTGCTGGTCTTGCTGGCTGTCGTAGTGGTAGGTTATTTTGTTTGGTACGCCCCGACTCGTCCGAGCAGCCCGACAAACGTAAGGGTCAACGTTCCGCCTCCGACAAGTCCCGACGTGGACGTCAGGGTACAGCCGCCACCTTCGAGCACTCCGTCCGCGCCTTCGGGCTCCGGCCCGGGAGATAGCTCGAGCAAGGAGAGCAAGACTCCGAGCAAAACCGGTGGATCGGGAGCTGGAGGCAGCGGGTCACAGTCCGGCCCCTGACCTCCAATCCCTGAGTGAGTTAAGTTCCCCGGGAGTTATCCGAGGGTTTCACCCTCAGACTCCCATAAGGGGCCACTCGGCTCCTGGCAGAGTCCAGAGACAGAGTCTCTGCTGGGGATTGGGGCATAGCCCCAAATACCCCCCGTTAAGACTGAAGTCTTTCCAATCCCCATAACTTCTAATTGACACCGGCCCCGGCTCAGAATATAATCAAGTCATATGGTCGCGGCGATCCTTAAGCCGCCCCCGGCCCCGGGGAAATATTACATTAGCCGCTTCGGCAATATGGGGGCAAGCCCGGAGCGAAACGGAGGTATCCTCTAAATGGCTCAAGTCATCCTCAAGAGCTTGACCAAGACCTTCAAGAACGTCATCGCAGTCAACGACATGGACCTCGAGATCAAAGACAAGGAGTTCCTTGTGCTCGTCGGCCCGTCGGGCTGCGGAAAAACGACGGCCCTGCGGATGGTGGCCGGCTTGGAGGAGGCGACGGACGGAGAAATCTACATTGGCGACAGGCTGGTGAACGATGTCTCCCCCAAGGATCGCGATATCGCAATGGTTTTTCAGAACTACGCTCTTTATCCGCACATGAGCGTCTACGACAATATGGCTTTCGGCCTCAAACTTCGGAAGCTGCCGAAGAACGAGATTCAGGCACGAGTCGCGGAGGCCGCCAAGATGCTGGGCCTCGATGAGCTTCTTAACAGAAAGCCGAAGCAGCTTTCGGGCGGCCAGAGACAGCGCGTGGCGCTGGGCCGGGCGATTGTACGAGAACCGGCGGTTTTCCTGATGGATGAGCCGCTATCAAACCTCGACGCCAAGCTCCGCGTTCAGACTCGCGCGGAGATTATCAAGCTCCACCGCAGGCTGGGGATCACCACGATCTACGTGACCCATGACCAGGTCGAGGCCATGACCATGGGCGACCGGATCGTCGTTATGAGCGCGGGTCTGGTGCAGCAAGTTGACACCCCTCTAGGGCTGTATAATCACCCAGCAAACAAGTTCGTGGCCGGATTTATCGGCACGCCTTCGATGAACTTCCTAGACGCGAAGATCGAGAAGAACGAGGATGGTTTTTACATCGACGGCGGCTGCTTCAAGGTCAAGGCCCCGGCGGACAAGGCCGACGCCCTGGCGGGTTATGTCGGCAAGGAAGTGCTGTTCGGAATTCGGCCTGAGGACATCTTCGATAAGAACCTCAACAACATCATTCAGGCGACCTCGGATAACCTGGCGAAGGCTACTGTTGATGTGATCGAGCCGATGGGGCCGATTGTCACCATGTATCTGAGCTGCGGCGATCACGATATGGTCGCCACCATCGACGCTGACACCAAAGCCAAAGAGAACACCGAGATCGACCTCGTATTCGATATGGCCAAGACTCACGTATTCGACAAAGATACCGAGAAGGCGATATACTAGAAGTAATGCAACGCAGCGCGAGCATCAGAAGGCCCTGTGCGTACAAGGGTCTTGCCGCGCCAGTCGATTGATATTCCACGGAGGATTGCGGAATGGACAGCCGCGAGCGCATTAAGACGATATTTTCCGGGCAGAAGGCCGACCGTTGTGGATTCTGGCTCGGAATGCCCCATCCCGATACGTGGCCGGGCTACCTGGAGTACTTCAACTCCGATAGTGAAGAGTCCGTGCGGCGGCGGCTTCGGGATGACATACGTTGGATCTGCGCCGAATTCGGATCCTACAAACATCCGAAAGGAAAGCCGCTGTTCGACATTGTCAGGATCGGCATATCCGAGGGCGCGGAACAAGTGTTTGCCGAGTGCGAGGATGCGGCCGAGGTCGAAGCATATGAATGGCCCAATCCGGACTACCTGGACTTCAGCGGTGTGCTCCACGAACTGCGCAATTCGGGCGACGTGTATCGCGCCAGTGGTATGTGGAGTCCGTTTTTCCATATCGTGGCCGACCTTTTCGGTATGGAAACATACTTCGTGAAGATGTACACGAATCCCGACGTGGTTGATGCCGTGACCCGGCGGGTGTGTGAGTTCTACCTGGAAGCGAATGAGCGGTTCTTCGAAGTTGCGGGCAATGAGGTCGATGCGCTCTTCTTCGGCAATGACCTAGGCACGCAGCTTGACCTCATTGTAAGCCCCGAGCTATGGGAACGCTTTGTCATGCCATACACGAAGCGGTTCATAGATCAGGGACACGCGCACGGATATCAGGTGATGCACCATTGCTGTGGCGCTATTCACAAGGTTATCCCACGTTTTATAGAACTGGGCATTGATGCCCTGCATCCGCTGCAGGCAAAGGCGCACAACATGGATGCAGAGACACTTGCGGGGGACTTCAAGGGCAAGATAGCGTTTGTCGGCGGTGTGGATACGCAAGATCTATTGGTGAACGGCACTCCGGAAGACATTCGCGCCGACGTGGAGCGAGTGAAGTCGCTTCTGGGTCCGAACCTGGTGATAAGCCCGAGTCACGAGGCGCTGCTGCCGAATGTTCCACCGGAGAACGTCGCGGCGATGGCCGAGGCGCCAAGAGAGATGGATTAGAGACCAATAGGGATTTGTATTGATAGCAATAGTTGACTATCGGGCGGGAAACCTGACCAGCGTGCGCCTGGCGCTGGAGTATATCGACGTGCCCTGTGAGATCACCGGCGACTCGAAAACGATTCGGTCGGCTGAGCGTGTGATATTCCCCGGCGTCGGCGCGGCGGCGGCGGCGATGGCTAACCTACGTGATCTCGATTTGCTGGCGGCGCTGCGGGATGTGGTCGGCGACGGCGTGCCGTTCCTCGGAATCTGCCTCGGAACGCAGATCATTTTTGAGTCATCCGAAGAGGACGGTGGAGCAGACTGCGTCGGGCTGGTGCCGGGCACTGTGAAAAGGTTCGTCTCCCAAGACCCCATGTGCAAAATCCCCCAGATGGGTTGGAACAGCGTGAACTTTGCGCGCCGGCACCCCGTGCTCGACGGGATCGAGGACGGCAGCGAGTTCTACTTCGTCCACAGCTACTACCCCGCGCCGTCGGATCGAGCCTATGTGATCGGTGAGACTGACTATTCGGAAACCCGGTTTGCCTCGATTATCGGGCAGGGGAACCTGATCGCCACGCAGTTCCACCCCGAGCGCTCAGGCCGGATCGGCTTAAGACTGCTTAAGAACTTCAGCAGGTGGGACGGAAAATGCTGACTAAACGGATTATTCCCTGCCTGGACGTGCGCAACAAGAAGGTGACCAAGGGCATCAAGTTCCAGAATAACGTGGACCTGGGCGACCCCATCGAAATGGCCGTTGCCTACAGCGACGGCGGCTGCGACGAGCTTGTTTTCTACGACATAACGGCATCCGCCGAGCGCCGCCCGATCGACATCGAGATGGTCAGCGAGGTGGCCAAGGTCATACACATTCCGTTCGCGGTCGGCGGCGGTATCGAGACGCTCGATGATATGTACCGCGTGCTCCTTGCGGGCGCCGAGAAGGTGTCCGTCAACTCCCTCGCCGTGACGAACCCGGATATCATCGCCGAGGGCGCGCGGCAGTTCGGCTCGCAGTGCGTTGTGCTCGGGATGGACCCTGTGAGGACCGATGACCCCACGTTCCCGAGCGGCTATGAGATCACGATTCGCGGTTTCCGCGAGCGCACCGGTATCGATGCCTTGGAATGGGCCAAGCGCGCCGAGTATCTGGGGGTGGGGGAGATAGTGGTGAACTCAGTAGACGCCGACGGCACCCGCGACGGCTTCGAGCTTAATCTTACCCGAATGATCTCCACGAGCGTCGGGATTCCCGTTGTCGCCTCGGGCGGCGCGGGCACTCCTCAGCACCTGATAGATGTTTTCACGACGGGTCAGGCCGATGCGGCGATTATTGCGAGTATGATCCACACCGGCGAGTATACGATAGCCCAGATCAAGAACGATCTCGTCGCTGCCGGAGTTCCCACCCGTATGCGCTGGTAGCAGGCTCCGGAGCAGGCATATATGCTGACTGGGCCTGCGTCTCATCCTGAAACGCCGGCCCAGTCAAGTATGGATGTGATGTGTCTACCACAGGTCTTATACCCCGCGTGTTTCGAACACAAACTCTGCTGTCCGCACATGCTCCGAAAAAATGAGCGGTCCCTCGGAACAAACGCCGGCTTGTGGGCGTATAGCAATAAAGTGCTTTGCTATATAAAGCGTATTATTTGACCAGGATTGACCTGGCGAGCAAGTCGAGGGGTTGGGGTCGGAAGCCGAAAGGGGACTGCTATGAAAGTAAAGATGATCCTTCCAGCTCTCACTGAAGCCCGGAGCCCGTATTGGCGCTCCATCAAGTATTCTCTCTTTCCGCCACTGGGATTGGCGACTCTGGCCGGATATCTTGGGGACTCGGATGAGGTCACCATCCATGACGAGCACGTCGAGCGCCTTGACCTGAACGACGAGCCGGACCTGGTTGTGATCGAGACCTACATCACCTCGGCCCACAGGTCCTACGAGATCGCCGACCACTATCGTGCGAAGGGGTGCTACGTCGTAATGGGGGGCCTCCACGTGACGTCCATGCCCGACGAAGCCGCCGCCCACGCGGACACAATCTGTCTCGGTCCGGGCGAGGACACGTGGCCCTCGTTCTTGGCTGACTTCCGTAAAGGATGCGCGCGGAATGTTTATCGTTCTCGCGTGCGAACCCTCGACGGCGCGCCGCCCGTGAGAAGGGACCTGATCAAGAGGCATCTGTATCTGGCCCCGAACTCGCTGGTGGTCTCGCGCGGCTGCCCGCACTCCTGCGACTTCTGCTACAAGGACGCGTTTTTCGCGGGCGGGAAATCGTTCTACACTCAGTCCGTCGACGCGGCGCTGGCAGAAATCGAGCGACTTCCGGGGCGGCATCTGTTCTTCCTGGACGACAACATCTTCGCCGACTCCCGGTTCGCAAACGATCTGTTCGACGGCATGCGAGGGATGGGCCGGATCTGGCAGGCCGCCGGAACCGTGCAGTCGGTTTTTGAGCCGGGCCTTCTGGAAAGTGCCGTGCGGTGCGGCCTGAGGAGCCTGTTTGTCGGCTTCGAGACCTTGAGCGCGTCCAATTTGAAAGACCATGGCAAGTACCACAATCTACACCGCGACTATTCCGCCGCCGTCCGAAGGTTGCATGACCTCGGAGTCATGATCAATGCAAGCTTCGTGTTCGGCCTGGAGTATGATGACGAATCCACTCCGGCGCGAACGGTCGGGTGGGCCGTCGAGCAAGGGATTGAGACGGCTACGTTCCACATCCTAACCCCGTACCCCGGCACGGCTCTTCACGACAGGCTAGTAAAGCAGGGGCGCATCACGAGCACGAACTGGGACCTCTACGACACCAGACACGTAGTGTATGAACCCGCGAAGGTCTCCCCCGAGGCCCTGGAGGCCGGTTACTGGAAGGCCTACAGTGACTTCTACAGTTGGGCGTCGATCTTCAAAGGGGCTTGGGCCAAGGAGGCGTTGACGGAAAAAGTCCGGCACGTTGTCTACTCCGGCGCGTGGAAGAAGATGGAGCCGCTGTGGAAGCTGGTCGTCCAGGCGAAGCGCGTGTCGAGTTGCGGGCCGCTGCTCGAATATGTTCTGGCCGCCGCAAAGAGGCGAAGGGAATTGCAGATTGATGATTGCAGAATGCAGAATGAAGGGACCACTCAATGCTAGGTCAATCCGCTGGATCTTTCCCATTCTCCGCCTGATCTGGTAGAATGAAGCCCTGGAAGTGGTATGGGCGTGAAGATTGAGGCGGAAAACCTGGTTGCGGGATACGACGGCTCGACGGTGCTTGACGGCGTTTCGATAGAGATCGAGGACGCCGGGTTTGTGGGCATTATCGGGCCGAATGGGAGCGGAAAGACGACGCTCCTGCGGACTATGTCTCGTGCGCTTGCCCCAATGTCAGGGTTTGTCCAACTTAATGGCAAAAACATATACAGTATACCGGCCCGGGAGTTTGCCCGCAGGGTGGCGGTGGTCCCTCAGGACACGCTTGTTGCATTCGATTTTACAGTGCTGGAAATCGCGCTGATGGGGCGGTCGCCCCGGCTGGGCAGGTTCGCCGTCGAAGGGAATAAGGACCTGCGGATCGCCCTGGATGCGCTCGCGCGGACTGGAACCGAGCACCTGAAAGACAGGCAAATCAATGCCCTGTCCGGCGGCGAGCGGCAGCGGGTGATGGTCGCCAGGGCGCTTGCCCAGGAGCCGGAGGTGCTACTGCTGGATGAGCCGACTTCTCATCTGGACATCAGCTTCCAGTTCGAGATTATGGACCTTGTTAAGAGCCTGAACCGCGAGCACGGGCTAACTGTCCTTGCCGTGCTTCATGATCTCAACCTCGCTAGCCACTACTGCGACCGACTGGTGATGATCGGCCAGGGCGCCGTGCAAGCCACCGGCTCCCCCGAGGAAGTAATCACCGTTGAGAACATCCGCCGGGTCTATGGGGCGGAGGTCTGGGTGCGGAGGCATCCCGTCAGCCACACGCCGTACATCATCGCCGGCGTCAAGCCCAGGGACCCCCAGCCATCCGAGAAGTTCGATACGCCGCCGCGCGTACACGTCGTGGGTGGAGGGGGTACCGCCGCCCCGATTCTCGCAAGGCTCGCGCGCAGAGGCTACTCGGTGTCGTGCGGAGTACTAAACCAGGGAGACGCCGACCAGGAGGTCGCGGACGCTCTGGACATTACTCACATCTCCCAGCCGCTATTTGCTCAGATAACTCCGGAGTCGCACAGTAGGCACGTAGAGCTGATGGCATCCGCCGATGTGGTGGTGCTTACGGACGTCCCCGTGGGCCACGGGAACCTGCCGAATATCGAGGCTGTTCGCGATGCCGCCGTCTCGGGCAGGCCGGTCGTTATCCTCAAGCCGGATATGGTTTCATCCAGAGACTTCAGCGATGGCCGGGGAGCGGGACTGGTTCAAGAGATTGTGGATGCCGGGGCGCGGTCCGCGGGGTCCATTGATGAGCTTCTGCGACTCGTGGAGATTCGCTTTTGAACCGCACTCCGGTCGGCGTACTGCCCCGGCGGTTGAAACCACGGCCACAACTACACGAAGTCCCCCTACGGGGACTCAACCTGCAATAAGGGAGAGCAATCGGAATGCTCTCCCCTTTTCCATACGTATCTGATACAATAGACTAGCTATTCGCTAGACGGCGCGGACGACCTTGCCCGCCTTCAGGCACTTGGCGCACACGCGCAGTGTCTTTGGGGTGCCACCGACCTTGGTGTGCACGGTCTGCAGGTTGGGCAGCCATCTGCGCTTGGTTCTCGGAGCGCGGAGTGCCCACGAACCGGAGTGGACGTGTCTTATATTTTGGCCAAACTGCGGTCCCTTGCCGCAAACAGCGCATGTGTTCATATCTAGAAAGGTCCTCCTGAGTGAATAGCCACAAAAACGCGAAGTTAATAATATCACAGTTCGGCGGTTTTGGCAATAGTTGTGATCGATAGAGGCATAGAGCAATTGATAAAGGGGGCCCCGGTGGTAGGCCCTATGGACACAATGAGACGGGCGGCGAGCCTCATGCGGGCATCCGACGGCTCGCGGATACTTGTCATCTCCAACGGGGCCATACTCGGAACCGTGAGCGAACGGGCAATCACAGCGGCGCTGGCGCGTGCGGAGGATGGGGATGGCGTCCTGGAATCCAGCGTCGAATCCCTTATGGAGCCGGGAATTGAATTTTTGAACCACGGCTCATCCCTGCGGGGCGCGGCGGCGACATTCGCGGCCAACGATGTGGACATGCTTCCCGTGATCGACAACTTCGGCGCATACCGGGGAGTCCTTTACAGGCGGGACGTGGTCGGTTATCTGACCAGAAACCTGCGTCCTCCGACGCCGGCGGGAATGGCGACGCCGCTCGGGGTCTATTTGACGACGGGTTCGGTGATTGGAGGCGTGGGGGATTTGGGACTCTTCCTGACAGGCGTCTCGCTGTCGCTGATGACAATAATCGCCGGCGTAATTGTGTACGGCCTGGAGGGCTTGTTCGCGAGACTTACCGGGATTCCGTTGAGAGCGTTTTTGCAGTCGCCATCGATCTCGACACCGAACCTACTCGACGTGCCGTTTTTCATATCGACCGCGCTGACCATCGTGATATTCGGAATGCTCATGAGGCTGTCACCGCTTGCGGGCTATCACGCGGCGGAGCACATGACGGTCCATGCGATAGAGGCCGGAGAGGTCTTGACGCCGGATGCGGTGCGGCGAATGCCTCGCGTGCACCCTCGCTGTGGGACGAATCTTCTCGCCGCGGTGGGCATCTTCACCATAATCACCGAGCGGCTCGGGACCGGGTTCGGAACGCTGACGGCGCTGGTGGTCGTGGTGCTCGGGTGGCGAACCGTCGGAGGCTGGCTGCAGTATTTTGTTACCACCAAGGACCCGTCGGAGCGGCAGTTGGCTAATGGGGTGGCGGCAGGAAACCAACTGATCGAGCGCTACCAGGAACGTCCCAACTTTCATCTCACCGGTTTCGACCGGATATGGAGAATGGGATTCGTTCAGACGCTGTCGGGAATGACCGCCGTGTCGGGCCTGCTGTGGCTTCTGCGGGGTTACCTGCGGATACCGGGGTTGTTTTGAACGGCCCAGCGTAAGATGGGGATGTTTGACTACCTCTACCACGGCGGAATTATGAGTATGACACTGATAATCGCTTTGCGCGTATGAAGGGGTGGGCGAGATGAGTGTCGAACTCTATGATGGGCTTTATTGTGAAAAGGAGTTGCAGGCTGATGGAAATGGATTTGCAGATCGTCGTTCGCAGGCGTGGAGGTGTGGCTATTATCGACCTCACCGGAGAGGTGGACGCCTATACCTCCGCCAGATTCAGGGAGGTTATGCTCGAGACCATCGACGGCGACAGCGCGAACCTGGTCATCAGCATGGTTGACGTTGAATATATTGACAGCTCCGGCCTGGGGGCGCTGGTCGGCGGGCTCAAGAGAGTAAGCGAGCGTAACGGCCGGATAGTGATCGTCTGCGATAAGCCCCAGGTAAGAAAAGTGTTCGAGATCACCGGGCTGGAGAAAGTATTTCCCATATATGAGGCGGAAGATGACGCCGTAAGCGCGGTTGGGGGGGACCGTGAATGAGAAAGCCGGACGAGAAGAACGAACAGCACCTTGATATATCGGTTCCGGAGGAGTTTGCGCTTCGTGATGAGGTCCGGTGGCTGAAGAGCGAGGACCTCAAACTGTTCAGATTCCTCCGAGAGACGATGAACCAGATCGAACCCGCGTATATATCCACATACCCTCCAAGCGAGTGCGGGATCGCGACGTTTTGCAAAGATGTGTCGTCGTCGGTCGCCAAATACACCCCATTCTCCAAGCCGACGATCATAGCCGTCAAGCGTGAGCACGAGATCGAGCCCTACGACCGCGTCGTCAGATTTCAGATACTCAAGGAAAATAGGCAATCATACCTCGACGCGGCCAAGTTCATCAACGATTCCTCCCTGGACATCGTCAGCGTCCAGCACGAGTATGGGATATTCGGCGGGGACGACGGGGAGTATATACTCGACCTACTGGAGGCGCTTGAAAAGCCCGCCGTGGCGACGCTGCATACCGTCCTCCAGAGGCCCAGCCCGAACCAGAAGAGGATCATCGAGGAGATGGGGAGGCTGTGCGAGGTATTGGTCGTAATGATCAAGACCGGCCGCAGGATTCTCCTGGATACTTATGGTATCGATCCGAAGAAGGCCACGGTTATTCCGCACGGGGTCCCCAATGTGCATCGCGTATCCGCTGCAAGCGTCAAGAGGGCGCTGGGCCTATCGGACCAGAAAATCATCTCAACGTTCGGGCTAATCAACCGCGGCAAGGGCATTGAACACGTAATTAAGGCTATGCCCAAGATTCTCGAGAAACACCCTAACTCGATCTATCTGGTCCTCGGAGAGACCCACCCGGGGGTTCGGAAGCATGAGGGCGAGTCCTATCGAAACATGCTCGCCGAGACTATCAGCCAGTTGGGGCTGGAGAACCATGTCAGGTTCAACAACAGATTCCTTGCGTTGAACGAGCTTGTTCGTTACTTGTGCGCGACCGATGTGTACATAACCCCGTATCTGAACAAGGATCAGATATGCAGCGGGACGCTTGCATATGCCGTGGGCTGCGGCAAGGCGATTGCGAGCACGCCATATCTTTATGCCGAGGAAGTTCTCGGGGACGGCAGGGGAACGCTGGTCGATTTCGAGTCGCCGGAAAGCATTGCCGATACGGTAAATCGCATTTTGGATGACAAAGAACTGAAAGAAAGCCTGGAAAACGCGGCATATCAATACGGTCGACGAGCAGCGTGGTTCAACGTGGCCGTCGATTACCTTGACCTGTTCCATAGGGTCATAGCACAGCGGCGCGCCGCAAAAAAGACGGTCGAGACGGCGGCGCCGGTGGAAACCTCGGCAAAGGAGTAGCAAGCCATATACCCACCAATAGTTTTTGAACACTTAGAGACACTGACAGATTCCACAGGGGTAATCCAGCACGCGATTTTCTCCATTCCTAACCGCAGGACCGGCTACACCACTGACGACAACGCCCGGGCCCTGATTGCAGCCATTATGGAGTATGAGCGCACGGGTTCGAGGCAGGTGTTGCAGCTCGTCAGTAAGTATCTGAGCTTTCTGCACTACGCCCAGACGCCCTCCGGGCACTTTCACAACTTCATGTCCTACGATCAGGTGTGGCTCGACGATCAGGCCAGCGAGGACTGTTTCGGGAGAGTCCTATGGGGCTGCGGCTACGCTCTGCAAGCAGACTTGCATCCGAACGTCAAGAAGGTAGCAAGGCAAATATTCGACGGGGCCTTTAGATGGATGCCGATTCTTCGTTCGATAAGGGCGTGCGCATACATGGGGATGGGGTGTTACTACTACCTCCAGCACGTCCCCGACCACGGCGAGGTAACCGCCGCCCTCAGGCGATGCGCCGACACGATGTGCATGAGTTTCGAGGAAAATGCGAAACCGGGCTGGGAGTGGTTCGAGGACATGCTCACTTACTCGAACGGCATGATGCCCAGGCTCTTGTTCCTCGCATATCAACAGTTCGGCGATGAGAAGTACCGCAAGACCGCCGAGGAGAGCCTGGAATTCTTGACGTCGGTTTGCATAGTCGATGACATCCTGCACCCGATCGGGTGTAACGGATGGTATTTTAAAGGTTATGAGCGCGCGTGGTACGATCAGCAGCCTGTCGATCCGATGGGCCATACCATGTCTTACATCGCCGCGTACGACGCGACAAAAGATGCGCGGTATCTCAAGCTGGCCAAGGTGTCGTTCGATTGGTTCTTCGGTCGCAACTCCGTCGGCGAAGCCCTTTATGATCCCGTAACAGGCGGGTGCTTCGACGCGCTCGCGGCCGACGGACCGAACTTCAACCAGGGCTCCGAGTCGACGATATGCTGCCTGCTTACTCAGCTTGCGATGCAGCCTTATTTGGAGAAGTTGGTAGATGGTTAAGAAGCTTCTTGCCCGGAAGCCGCTGAAGTTGCTTTTGGAAGAAATGGAGGGCGAGAACCGCCTCCGCCGAGTGCTGGGACCGATAGAGCTGACGAGCCTGGGCGTGGGGTGTATCATCGGAACCGGCATATTCGTATTGACCGGCGTGGCGGCGCACGACAAGGCCGGACCTGCCCTGATACTCTCTTACGCTCTGGCCGGAATCGCGTGCATATTCGCCGCGCTCTGCTACGCCGAGTTTGCCTCGATGGCTCCGGTGGCGGGATCGGCATTCACATATGCTTATGCCACCCTTGGGGAGCTTTTTGCCTGGATAATCGGATGGGATTTGGTGTTGGAGTACACGGTCGCATCCGCAACCGTCGCGCACGGCTGGTCGAAGTACTTTCAGGACCTGCTGGGTGTCTGCTCCAGATATGCGCATCAGCACTTAGGACTGCCGCTGGTTTCAATACCGGCGGCGTTCTCGAACGCGCCCATCGATTTCGACCCTGGAAAAGGCTTTCACGCGACGGGCAGCCTCATCGACCTCCCGGCGATCATAATCACGGCGGTTATAACGGTTATCCTTGTGATCGGGATAAGGGAAAGCGCGCGCTTCAATTCGGCAATGGTGATTGTGAAGGTCGCCATTGTGCTCTTCGTGATCGCGGTTGGGGCGTTCTACGTCGACCCCAGGAACTGGCATCCATTTGCACCTTTCGGGTACTCGGGCGTCAGTTTCTTCGACATCCCCATTCTCGGAAAGCACGCGGCGAATGGAGCGCCGCTCGGAATGTTTGCCGGAGCAGCGATGATATTCTTCGCGTACATAGGCTTTGACTCCGTTTCCACGCATGCCGAGGAGGCGAGGAACCCGCAGCGGGACGTGCCTATCGGCATAATAGCCTCCTTAGCTATATGCACACTGCTCTACATCGCCGTGACGGCTGTTCTTACCGGAATGGTGCCCTACAATAAGCTGAGTATCGAGGCCCCTGTCTCAAACGCCTTTGCTCAGGTTGGATTGCCCTGGGCGCAGTTTGTAATTGCATTGGGCGCGGTCGCGGGGATAACGTCCGTTCTGCTGGTGTTGATGCTCAGCCAGCCGCGTGTATTGCTTGCCATGGCCCGTGACGGCCTTGTGCCCGAGAGCTTCTTCGGGGCAGTTCACGAGCGGTTCCGGACACCGTGGAAATCGACTATCCTTACCGGGTGCATGGTCGCCACGATGGCCGCCTTGCTCCCGCTCGGCATTCTGGCGGAGCTTGTAAATATCGGTACACTGCTGGCATTCGCGATCGTGTGTGTCGCCGTTCTCATAATGCGCAAAACCCATCCTGACGCCAGGCGACCATTTCGGTGTCCCATGGTGCCGCTCGTTCCGATCTTGGGAATTCTGTTCTGCCTGCTTCTGATGCTTTCGCTTCCCAAGGAGAACTGGTTCCGACTCTTCATCTGGCTTGCCATAGGCTTTGTCGTCTACATCAGCTACGGCAGGCACCACAGCGTGATGGCCAAATATCGCGCGAAGCAGGAGCAGAAGCCACCGGCAGGGTAGGGGACTCGCGACTGTGGGACTCCCGACTGTTGGAACAATTGACCGCGAATACTCGTCGTGCTATACTGGAGTTGAGGTTTTGGGGCAGAGATTCTAACGTCCAACCTCTGACTTCTACTCTTTATGGAGGTTCCGGCGTGCCAAAAAAAATTCTAGCGTGTGATGATGAGAAGCACATCGTCCGCCTCGTCCAGGTAAACCTTGAGCGGGCGGGTTACGAAGTAGTGACGGCCAACGACGGCAAGGAAGCCCTGCAAAAGGTGGCGGATGAAAACCCTGATCTGGTCGTGCTGGACGTCATGATGCCGTATATGGACGGTTTTGAAGTGCTGCAGAACCTGCGCCGAAACCCGTCCACCAGAGACATTCCTGTGATTATGTTAACCGCAAAGGCCCAGGACGCCGACGTTTTCAAGGGCTGGCAGTCGGGCGTTGACTGCTACCTCACCAAGCCGTTCAACCCTATGGAGCTGCTGTCCTTCGTCAAGAGGATCTTCGATTCAACGGACGGCGGGCCCGGCGGCGACAAGAGATATGACATCAACCTGTAATGCAAGGTGTATCGGGAACTTTATTCCCGATACGTGCATTTCGTTTCGGGAACAAGATTCCCGAAACACCGGTGTTCTTTTAGTTGCTTCGGTTCCGCGGGGGCCGAAGCAAATGTGAATGATTATCGGAGACAGTCTGTGAGCGATCGGAAATCACTCGCTATTGTTCTAGGAGCGTTTGTAGGAGCCGCCGCTGTTACAGCGACCGTGGTCTACTACAAGTCTCACCATCACGAAGAAGCGGCCAGGTCCGTGAACGAGATATTCGACCGGGCCAGGCAGACGGTGCGCAAGCTCGATGAGGCAGTCGATATTCTGCGCAAGTCGGCCGAGGCGTGATTATATAAGATGTTTAGCGGCAGTCCGGGGGAGTCAGCCCGGCTGCCGCTGGTTTGAGACGAATGGCACGCGCGATAATATATGTTATGTTAACCCAATCCCAATAACCGTAAGCATCAGCCCAAGGCGAATGTCTGTTTCAAGGTCATCTGGCTACTCTCCGAGTATGCTGAATCCCCGATCATGGAAGTGTCGATCATACGCGAACACGTGGGCAATTCCGCTCCTGCGAATCATCTCGAAGCTCACGCAGTCCACAAAACCAGGGCTTTGTTTGCCCGAGCCGGACAAAGCCATGGTCATAGCCGCGGAATGAACTGTCGGATCTACCCATTCTATAAGAACGGCGGGCAAGATACCTTCGGCAAATCGACGCAACGCCGGTATGCCATGACGGCTTTGTAGCAGCGCTGTTGTCTCGACCACCGTGTAGTTGGACGTGACCACCATCTCAATATCATCTATCAGCCGAAGCCAGATGCCGGCTGCCTGCTTGTGCTTGTCATCTTCACTGTTGGCAATTGCGAGAAAAGCGGACGTATCTATATAGACGCTCACTCCGACTGCCTTTCCGCATTTACTTCCGCAAGGTACTTGTCGTGGTTTACCGATAGGTCCGGCACGTCCTTTATGAAGCCAACGGCTGCTTTGGCCCTCTTGCGGACCTCCGCATTGGTGATACCGGTGCGCAGGACCAGGTCCACGCCTCGACGCACGAGTTCCGAAACCGATATCCCCTGCTCTCTTGCGCGTTCCCGCAGTTCCTTTGCCTGGGATTCAGTAAGCTGAACTATTGCTCTTACCACAAGCCCCCTCCATGATGTCGCATTTCACGAGAATGATATCATGCAACACACTGTCCGTCAAGCCGCCTACATCCTGACATTCAAGTTTGCACCATCCACGCTGCACCTTCCCTTATCGTCGATTCCCACCAGCGCCGTCCTGTATCCCATGCGCTCGATTGCCAGGTTTCCGCACATGGGGCAATACGTATTCTCCCCGATCTCAGTAAGCATATTGCCCAGATAGACGAATTTCAGCCCGGATTGCTTCCCGATGCCGATGGCTTTTTCCAGAGTTTCCGGTGGTGTGGGAGGTATATCGGACAGCTCGCCGTATGGGAAGAACCGTGTAACATGCCAGGGGGTGAGTGGGCCGAGGTTGTCGACGATCCACTCGGCGGTGCGCGCGAGATTATTTTCTGAATCATTCCAACCGGGTATCACATTGGTCACACACTCGACATGCATGTTCCACTTTGCTTTAGCTTGGATAGTCACATCAAGTATGCCCTGAACGGATGGGGCCTTAATAAGCTCTTTGTAGAATGAGTCGTCCATGCTTTTCAGATCAACACGGTAGACATCGAGATACGGGCCGATCATGTCGAGGTGCTCGGAAGTGGCGTAGCCGTTGGTGACGTAGACTGTGTAAAGGCCGTGCTCCTTGCACAGTCTGGCGCAGTCGAGCGTGTAGTTGAGCCATATCCCCGGCTCGTTGTACGTCCAGGCAACCCCTTGGCACCGGTTATCCTTAGCCATACGGACGAGCATCTCGGGTGACACGCCGGTCCGGCACATTCCAGCCGCTGACTCGACCGAATCAGCATACGCGATCTGCCAGTTCTGGCAGAATACGCATCGAAAGTTGCAGCCGAGCGTTCCCACAGAGAAGCAACTGCTCCCTGGCTTGAAGTGAAACACGGGCTTTTTCTCGATCGGGTCCGCTGCCGCGGAGGAGATCACGCCGTAGATCGTGTCATACAGTTTGTCCTGATAGTTGACCTTCGTGCGGCAGTACCCCACCCCACCCCGAGTAATCCTGCACCGACGCTGGCAGATGTTGCAGCCTATCCTTCCATCGCCGAGATCCTCGGCCAGAAGGGCCTCTTTCAATGCCCCTGCTTGCCTCAATGCCTCGATGTTCTTGGTCCTGATGTCCATGGCCAACGCTGTGTCACCTCATATCATAGTATATTGACATGCTTTACGGACTTACCATCAGATTCGGGACTGAGATTTTCCTCCGTTAGAGCCGATAATCTCAACGTGGAAATCTGCAAACCAACGCCTAATACCGTCGCCGCGCGGCGGCGATTTCTATTTATTGGCCTGGCTATGGGATTGGCAGCGTCGCTTGTGTTCTTCGTCCTCTCACGCTCCTGGGCACTGCACGCCGCACTGATAATCGCCTGGCTTCCCGGCCTGTGGCTGGCGTTGCGCTTGTGCCCCGCCGCTAGTCCGACGGACATGGATGGCGACTTACTCAAAGCCGTCAAGCCCCTTTCTGACTTACTTACGACCGGCGCTGATACCTCCCGCGTTCTCATAGAACTGTGCCGGATCACAGCCGAGCAAACAAATGCGTCCCTTGCCGCTATCTGGACTCCCGACCCCTCCGGTGCTGTGCGCCTGGAGGCCCAGTATCCGAAACCCAAACCGTATACCTCGCCCGAACCACGAGAGACCGCCGATACCGACCCGGTCGACCAGCCTGTTGTGCAACTATGTATAACTTCCCGCCGTATAATTGAATGCGTGGAGCCATTTGCCGATGCCGACATCGGCAATCTCGTGACGGACGGCACCGGATACGTTCTTCTTGTACCCATTGAGACATCGCCCGACTCGATGAGCGTGCTCGCGCTCGGCGCTGCCTCACGGGAATCCCTTTCGCCGGCCTTGCTGCCGGTGCTCGCGACCTTCGTGGGAGTGGTCATGGCGGCAATTCGCAGGCCGATCCCCGAGGAAGCGCTAAGCGGTGAGCTGAGAAAGGTTAAGATTGTCTCCAGCATAATGTGCGAAGTGGGGCCGCAGGCCGGACTGGCGGATGTCCGCGCGGCCGTCGTTCGCACCGGCAGTCAGGTTCTCGGCACCGATCTGGTAGCGCTTTTCACGATCGATCCCTGTATGGGCGACATCGAATGCGAGCGAGCCGATGGGATCGGCGCCGCCATGCAAGCCGCGTTTCTGGAGGTTGCCGGCGGCGTTATCACTGACAGAAACTGGCGCGAGCCGCGAGTGTTTCATGCGGGTTCGGAAAAGGATGATTTCAGCCGCGTCCTTACGGAGATAGGAATTCAAAGCCTGCTATGCTGCCCAATAAGGTCGGAAGTCGGCGCCAACGGCGCGATTGTGGCATTCTATCCGTCCAAGGACTGCAAGGACGAGGCCGCCCACCTGATCGAGGCCATCGCGCTCCAGGCTTCCGCAATGATCTCGTATAACCTTGCCATGGAACAATCCAGGCATCTTCTTGACGATCTCGCCGGAGTGAACCAGGAGCTATCAGTCCAGGCGACAATGGACGGCCTTACCGGTCTGGCAAACCACCGGACACTTCAGCAGACTCTCAACGAACTTTGCCGCCCTCGTTCGCGCCGGTCGCAGCGGGTGTTCAGCCTGGTCATGATCGACGTGGACCATTTCAAGATATATAACGATACCTACGGTCACCAGGAGGGCGACGTCGTCCTCCGCCAGGTGGCTAAGGTTCTCGCATCCAAACTCCGTCAGGGTGACCTTGCGGCAAGATACGGAGGCGAGGAGTTCGCGCTGCTCCTACGGGGGATCAGCAAAGACGACGCCAGGGCGGTAGCGGATAGGATAAGGGTCGCGGTTTCGAAGCTGGTCCTTGACAAAGGTTCCGTTACGGTCAGCATGGGGGTGGCGGAGTATCCGGCTGACGGCGACACGCCGGGCGAAGTAATCGAGCGAGCCGATCGCGCACTCTATCACTCCAAAATCACGGGGCGGAATCGCGTTGTGGTCTGGGGCAAGACCGGCTGCGGACAATCGGATAGTGAGACTGAAGCCGCCGAGAATGTCGGACCGCACAAGACCGTGCTTATCATGGAACGTGCCGACGCGGAGGACTGCGGCGTAATGCGGGAAACCCTTGCCGGAAATTCATTCCTCGTGGATGTTGTTAACAGTCCAAACGATGCTGCCGAGTTCCTGCGCACCCGACTGTTTGATGTGGCCCTGGTCAGCATTGACGCCTTGCCGAACAGTGAGATGAAACCTCTAGGCACGCTCGCCGCCATCCATCCGGCGATGCCGATAATACTTGTCACGCCAAGTTTGCATGTCGAGGCCGCACGAGAGGCCCTGCGCAGAGGCGCTTCGGATATACTGCTCAGGCCGTATAATCCGGCTGAATTGCCGCTGCTCATCGAGCGCAACCTCGAGCGCCGACGGCTTGAGCGCCAAAGGCTGACTCAAAAAAGCACCGGCCTGCTGCTGCAGGCAATCGACGCCCTGGTATCGGCTATCGACGCCAAGGACCACTACACCGCCGGCCACAGCCAGCAGGTAACCGCCCTGGCGCTGGGGATGGCCGACGAGCTTAAGATACCCCAGGAAGAACGGTCCGCGCTCGAACTCGCGGCCAGGCTCCACGACGTCGGCAAGCTCGCCCTGCCGGACAGTGCGCTGAACAAGCAATCGCCTTTGACCGAGGAAGAATGGGCGGCGATGCGGGAGCACCCCGCGCTCGGCAGCAAGATCGTCGGAGCAATCGACGAACTCGCCTACGTGAGCACCATTATCAGACACCACCACGAGCGCCTTGACGGAACCGGTTATCCCGACGGCCTCCGCGGCCCGGCGATACCGTTCCCGGCGCGAATTATCGCCGTGGTGGACGCATACGAGGCGATGACTTCCGAAAGATCGTATAGGAGCAGGCTGACCCCACGGGAAGCTATCGATGAACTGCGCCGTCATTCAGGGTCATTCTACTCCGCAGAAATCGTGAAGGCATTGGAACAGAAGCTTGCGGCCTCGGGAGAGATCGACAGCCTCAGCGAAGAGCGCGCGGCGTGAGCGTTCTGTTCGTTTCGGGATTTCCGTTCCGCATTCGCTCCACTCAAATCCCGAAACACGTATGAGATGGCGTAATCCTCCACGGACGCTGGAAAAGAGAGACAAATTTTCCCTGGCCGGATTTGTCGCGGACTCCGGCTGGTCCAGCCAAACACGTATCCGTGCTAGAACTTCGCACAGTAA
>JAMCYN010000170.1 GCA_023474015.1 Armatimonadota bacterium | reverse complement strand
AGTCGGTGGACAAATATGTGATGGGCAAGGAGGTCGAGGTCGACGTGATCGCGGACGGCGTCGACTGCCTGATACCCGGCATTATGGAGCACATCGAGAGGGCGGGGGTTCACTCGGGCGACTCCATGGCCGTCTGCCCGCCGCAGACGCTTTCACAGGACATCATCGACCAGATCATCTCGCACGCGATTAAGCTCGCGATGGCGCTGGAGGTGCGGGGGCTGATGAATATTCAGTTCGTGCTGGACGACGATGAGGTCCAGGTGATCGAGGTCAATCCACGCGCGAGCCGCACGGTGCCGTTTCTCTCGAAGATTACCGGCGTGCCGATGATTCAAGTGGCGACGAACGTGGTGTTGGGCAAGTCACTCAAAGAGCAGGGGTATTCCTCGGGGCTCTATAAGGAGCAGCCGAGCCTGGCCGTCAAGGCCCCGGTTTTCAGCTTCTCCAAGCTCACAGAGGTCGATGTCTCGCTGGGACCTGAGATGAAATCGACCGGCGAGATTATGGGCATCGACCGCGACTTCTCCCGCGCGCTGTATAAGGCGATGGTTGCGTGCAATTTGGATGTGCCGGTCGGGGGCAAGATGATCGCCACCATCGCCGACCAGGACAAGGAAGAGGCCGCGCCAATAATCCGGGAGTTCGTCGACTTGGGCTACGAGGTCTACGCCACCGAAGGTACGTCCCGCTATCTGGCCTCAAAGGGAGTGGCCACCACCGAGGTCGGCAAGATCAGCGACCCAGATTCGCTCAACATGATGCAACTCATCGCGGGCAACAAGGTCGATCTGCTCATCAATACTGCCTCCAAGGACAAGAAGATCGAAATGGAGGCGGCGGTGATCCGGAAGGCGAGCGTGCAGCGGTCGATCCCGTGTCTGACCTCGCTCGACACCGCCAAGGCTCTCCTTCAGGCTCTGCGCTCCAAACAGCGCGGCGACAGGCCGGAGTGTTTGCCGGTGGATGCTTATTTGGGAGTTGGAATCGCGGATTGCGCGGAATAGGCGGATGACGCGGAAGGGAATCTCCCACTTCCGCGCAGTTCGTCCTCCTCCGCGTAATCCTGAGCTTGTCGAAGGGCGCGATTCAAGGAACCTTATGCACATCCGCGAACTGGATCATCCGCTCGCCGCTGACCGTGTTCAAATGGCCAATCAGCCACACCCGATCACCCTCCGTAAGCGTCGGCCCGCCGAGCAGGCCATACTGTGCCGCGATTCCACTGACTCTATTAGCGTTGGACACGTAGAATCTGTCACCGAACACGGCGGTTACAATGAGGGGAGAGGCCTGTGCCCCAAGCTGGATGACTATATCATCCGGCGTTCTCTTCGCCTGGCTGATGTCCAGGGCGGGCGGGGTAGCGATATCCGAATGCCAGTATCCATGCTCGACCATGACGTTCTGGCTGGACGAAGCATCAACTACGAACTGCCCCATGGAATCCACGAGCACATAGTTGGGCGATATGTGCGCGTCCACCGGATGGCTGACTCCGCCCGCGCCGAAGTTCGGCGACTGGTCGTAGCTGCCCGGAACGATCAGGATGCCGGAAGATGCCTCCGGCTCGCTCCATAGCCCCGCCTGGTTCTTCGCCTTGATGGTGAAGTAGTAGGTGAAGCCGGGAGTCAGGCCGAGGTTCTGGGCGACGACGCAGTGGTCCGTGCCAGCACTGGTGGCGTGCCTGGTGTCATCCAGACCGGGGGTCGTTCCGATCCAGTAGGCATATTCCGCGATGTCCGATTCGAGGTCGGCGAAGTCCCAGCAGGCCGCGAGAGAGTCCAGCCCGCCAGATGTGGGATTGGTCGTGATCGAGTTGAACGCCGGGGGAGTCGTGTCGATCTTGACCGTCAGCGGGCCAGTGCCGCCGGAGTTGCCCGCAACGTCGGTTGCTCTTGCTGAGTATGTGACGACTCCATTCCCGGCGACTTGTAAGGGGCTTATATACGGCGCTTCCGGCTGCCCACCGATAGTGCGATACAGCGCAGCCACTCCGGAGCCGTTTGCCCCGTTGGGGTCGGTCGCCGCGACGGTGAGGATTGGGTTGGCGGTGTACCAGTTGTTATCGCCGTTTGGAGCGGCGGGGGTGAGGGTGGCGGTGACGAGGGGTGGGGTGGTGTCGAGCCAGAATTGGGCGCTGATGGTCGATGAGTTGCCCGATTGAGTTCCGCCGGTCCAGGCGTTGTCCTCAACGTAGACTTGGAGCGTGTTCTTGCCCTCGGGAAGTTGAGCGTAACCCACGCCGCCATCGGAGTGCGCGCCACCATTCCAGCTATACCATCCGGATTTCACACCCGAGTTCGCGTCGGACCAGTGCCAGCGCGCATATTGTGTGCCGTTGAGCCACGTGCCGGATGGTACTGAATCGGCGTTCCAGCCGAGGTCGGGTGCGAGGTCATCCCAGCCACCGGCCCAGTGGACAGTCACATCGCCGCAGCTATTCCATGCGTGTGCCCAGTAGTCGTGCCAGCCGCGACCCGCGTCCGCAAGGTACATCGCTGATGTTGCGACACTGATGTTGGAACCACTCGTGCTATATGTCAGATGCTCGTTGCTATGGTACCATCGATTCTCGGTAGGTGTCCACGTCCACGAGACATTGGCGGGGGTGCAGTCCGACCATGGTGCTCGTGCAGTTATCCAGTTGACAGGATCGACAAAGCCATTGGTATCAGGCCAAAGACTGTTGGGCATCCGGCCCCAACGCGTAGTCGGCACGTTCGTATCGGGATGAATTCCAAAGTGCAGGTGGGTCGAGTTATACCAAGGCCCCACTTTGGCAATAACCTGGCCCGCTACGACGTGACCAGACCACACCGTTGGGCGCACGTGCATGTACTCTGCCAAGAAGTAGCTCCCGTCTTGCAGTCGGTGGGTGACGAATATAACCGAGTTGCCTGGCCCAATATAATAGTTGTCGTTAGCATCTGTTGTCCATATCCGCGCGATGTCACCATCTGATATCGCGTATACATTGGAACCTTCAGCGGTTAGCATATCCTCCGCGATGTGGTAATAACCGGCGGTATAGCAGCCGTTCGGGCTAGAACGTTCAAGCCAGCCGCCGCAAGCGTGATTCCAAGTGCTTTGGCCAATAGGGTATACGAACCCTGTGCCGGTCCTTGCTTGTGCATGGACACTTTGCATAGGCGTGATCACCACAAAAAGAAGCGCTAACACCAGATAGCAGTTGCTCCATTTCATTCTTCTCTCCTCAATTCTCCCCGTCCCCCGAATCGCGGACCACGCGGAACGCCTCGGATTGCGCGGAAGGCTCCCTTCCGCGTCGTCCGTCATTCTCCGTGCCTTCCGCGATTCAAGGGCCTATCGTTAACCGTCCGCTTCAGTTCCAGCTTCTCCGCGACGAAGTTGATCTCCACCACGAAGTCATAAGTCTAGCGAAGCTTCGCCTCAAACCGACGAGTCGGCTCTGATGCTGGCGAAACGTCTGTATCTTTAAGTATAATTGTGCCATGCCAAACATTAACGAACTACTCGATAAGCATGTAACACTGGACGTTGAGTGCGTGGATCGCCTTTACCTCAACGGCTATATCGCCAATCTCCAGATGGGTG
>JAMCYN010000101.1 GCA_023474015.1 Armatimonadota bacterium | reverse complement strand
CTGCCAAAGGATCATCCAGAAGGGCAAAACCCGGAGGCGTGATTGGAGCAACAAAGATCGCATGAAAGCACATCAAGGGGACATTTTCGCTCAGCAATAGAGGGGACAGAATCGCTCGGCAATAACAACGAAAAGACGGGCCGTTGAGACTCTCGACGGCCCTGTCATTCGGAAATATTGCTAATTGGCTGGCGCACCCGGCGCGACTCGAACGCGCGGCCTTCTGCTCCGGAGGCAGACGCTCTATCCACTGAGCTACGGGTGCACAGACAGTTCATTATACCAGGTCAAGAACGCGCAGGCAATTATTGGTGTGGATTGTAAACTGCCAACTCATCCATCCACGCCGCGGCGCAGATCGGCTGATCGAGGTCCTTGAAGATGCCCCCGTCCACTACGTAGTGAGCGGCCTGCTCGGCATTCTCCGCCACGAACGGATGACTCTTGCTTTCGAGTCTGTCCATCTCATACGTGCAGATCACGCGGCACGAGTTCTCTTCCAGATCGAAGTTTGATACTTCAACGGCATCCTGGCGCACGATCCCTATGTAGCCGATGCTGCCGGCCACGACCCCGGCGATGCGCGGGGTGTTGTAATCGTCCTTCTCGTAGCCCATCTCGGTCAGCACTTGCTGGAGCGCTACATCCGGCGCAATGCCTTCCTCGATCTTCTCGAAGATAGGGTCGGTATGGGAGCCGTTCGACACCACTACGCCGTTCTCGCTTGCACGGATGCAGTTGTAGGCGATGTAGGGGTTTTTCTTCATGTCCTCGGGATCCAGCGGTTGGATAGCCACCCCGGTATCGGTAATCCTCGCCACCCTGTTGGGGAACGATTTCGAAGATACTCTGTATGCCACAAATGGCCGCTCGGTCATGCCGACAGCCACTATACGTCCAACGTACACTAGATAGACCTCCTGGTAGTCCGTAAACCGAGCAAAGTGTAGCATCTGAGTGGGAAGGTGTCAAACGATTGCGGATTTCGGATTGAAGAGAATGCCGTCCGGTTAGAACAGGCTGCGAATCAACTGGAGGCTAACTTCTTCAAGCGAACCCACCACCAGCGACGCCGGGGAGAAGTCACCGTGGCGTGTGGAATCGTTTGGGATGGCGATGCATTTCATGCCCGCGCGTCTCGCTGCAAGAACGCCTCTCGGGCTGTCCTCCAGCACGGCGCAGTGCTCGGGCCTGACCCCGAGCCTCTCGGCGGAAACTATGTACGCCTTCGGGTCGGGCTTGATGGCGTTTACGTCCTCCCAAGTGAGGATGTGCTCGAAGTAGGACCGGAGGTCGAACTTTTCCATAAATATGCCGAGCGAGCGCTTGCCGGCCGAGGTCGCGAGGGCTGTCGGGATGCCTGCATCATTCAGCGATTCGAGGAGGGTGATAACGCCGGGCAGTAGAGCGCCCTTTTGGGACATTAGCTCTTTGGTCAGGACCGCCTTTCGGGCTGAAACATCGTGCCAGTAGGTCATATCGCCGCCGACCGCCGCATATAGCTCGCTTACGGACAGATGGCCTATGCTCACCTCGCGGTTGTAGTCATCGAGCGTTATCGCGAGCCCCATCTCCGTGAACGCTTGAACGTAGCTTTCGGCGTGCAGAGGCTCGGAATCGATCAGCACCCCGTCCATGTCGAAAATCACCGCCGCCGGCAATCGCGCGTCAACGCTCATCGCGATCCCATCAAACAGACAACCTTCGCCGTCCCGCCTGCTTCCACCTGCGGCAGCACGTTGTCTTCAATAACATTCCCGTCCATCTCCAGCCTTACTACGCCTTTCTGCACGTGGTTCGGGTTGCGGACCTCTATTTCATAGCTCGCGCCTCTGAACTTCCGAATGAGTCTAAATCCGTCCCAGCTATCCGGGATGCATGGGTCGATCATGAGTCCGTCGTAGGTCGGGCGCACGCCCAGGATGTAGTCCAGCGCGTCCCTGAACATCCACACCCCGGAGCCTGTCAGCCACGAATGGCTGGCCTGGCCGAAGGTTGGATGGTCGTCGCTGGTGACATACTCTGCATAAACATATGGCTCCATCTTATACACATCGGGGTCGTGGGCTTGGACCATGGGTAAGGTTTTTCGGTAATAGTCATACGCCCTGTTGCCTTCGCCGAGGATGAGGTTGCCGAGGATCGCCCATGCCGCCACATGGTTGAATATGGCCCCGTTTTCTTTCTTGCCTGGTACACATCTGGTGGCCAAACCTATACCCTCATCGAGCTGTGTATAACTTGGGGATAAAATCTTCGGCCCCCTCAAAGTTATACACAATTGGTCAGCCGAGTCCATAGCCAGACGGCCCCGTGACCCTTCCGCGACGCCTGAGATTACTGCCCAGGACTGGGCGTTCATATGTATCCTGCCCTGGGTGTTTTTTGCGGACCCGATCACGTCGCCGTCGTCCCGGATTCCTCGGATATACCATTCGCCGTCCCAGCATCGATCGTTGACGGCCTGTCTTACGAGATCGTATTCATCACGATACTTCGCGGTGGTTTCTCTGATATACGAATCATTCGGACAGCAGCCATTTGAGCACAGATAATCCAGCAGTTCGGCCATGTCGCGCAGTATCCAGCACAGGAAGTGAGCCACCCACACGCTCTCCCCCTTGCCCTTCCTGCCGACGTAGTCCAGCGTGTCGTTCCAGTCGCCGGGCCCGAACTTTGGCAAGTGGTTCTCGGTAAGCTGCGAGAGCACGTAGTCCACAGCGCGGACCGCGTGCTCCAGCACGTCGGCCTGATCACCGTCCTGGAAACCCACGGTCTCAGCCAGGAACGCGAAGTCGCCGGTCTCTCTCAGGTAGTTCATCACGGCCATCGGCAGCCAGAGCGGCGTATCGGAGTGCCCGGTCTTCTCGCCGATGCCGGTCAGCTTGAAATAATTGTGCAGGGTACTTCCGTCCTGGAATTGATGGCTGAGGACCTCCCGCAGTCTGTCCGCCACAGCCTGCGGGTCACTCACAATCGGGCCCATCATGTCCTGGCATTGATCGCGCATCCCCACTCCGAACAGCAGCCCGCCGTGATAGTAGCCGGCGTTGCGGTTGCAGTTGAACGTGACCCAGGTCTGTCGGGGTCCCCAGATGTTCAGCATCCGGTTCATCTCGATATCCGGCGTCTCAGCCTTCACGGGCGAAAGATATTCGTCCCAATAACGCTTCACATCATCGAGCGCCGCGTGAGCCGCGGCGGCGGAACGGTACTTGCGCATCAGCGGCAGCGACTTTTCACGGTAATTCTTTGCCTCGACGCACCCCATCAGCACCACGAACTCGATTTCCTGCCCCGGCTCCAGCAGTATCTCGCCCTGAATCGCGGCGCAGGCGTCCCCGGCGGTGATGTCGGTGTTCGAGAGCAGGCCGTTTTCAAGCCCGATCGGGTTCTGCTCGCTCCGCCATGGCCCAATGAATGCGTCCTTCGAGCCGTCCCACGACTCCACCGGCAGGTCCGATGTGAAGAACACGTATCTATCCCAAGCCTTGTTCGGCTGCTCGACGGATACACCTTTGTGCGTTACCCAGTAGTTCTTGGTTGCGTATATCGCGTTGTCTTCGCGGTTGAACTTTACTATGTTGAAGTGCTGATCGTTGGGCTGGTTGATCAAGTCTACAAGCGCGTGCCCTAGACAAAGTTCAACATACGAGAACACTCCCATGCGCTTCGGGTCGAGGCTTTCATTCCTGACTCTCACCAGCCATATTTCCAGGCTGTCGTCCATTGGCACGAAGTAGGTGATCTCGCTGCGCACCTCTCGATGAAGCTGCCTGATGGTCTGATACCCCAGCCCGACCCGGCACTCGTATTCATCGGGAGTATGCGCGGTCGGCTGCCACGACAGGCTCCAGTAGACGTCCTCCATATCCCTGAGATACACATACCTGCCGGGCCGGTCCCAGGGCAGGCAGTTATAGCGAAATCTGGTGATCCGGCTGTCCCTCGGGTCCATCCAATAGCTGAACCCTCCTCCGGTGTTCGACACCAGCCCCGTGTAGCGCCCGTTGGATATGTAGTTCACCCAGGGCGCGGGCGTATCGGGTCGGGTAATGACAAACTCCCTAGTCTCATCCGAGAAGTATCCGTACTTATCAAGAGCCATATCAGCCTCCATTGTATTCGCAATGCAACCGTGAGGATTGTAGCACACCCTGCGCGGAGCGCTCAAGCGGCTTATTGGGAAGCAGGCCGCGGGCAACGTTCGTCCGGATTTGCAATCCGGGACGAAATGGGCAGTTTGAGGATTTTCAATCCCCTCCTTCCTTGTCACCCTTTCGCCACAAGAATTTCCTTCCTGCTGGCGTTTCTAGCAGGCATACTGCGGGTAAATGATGGCGTCCTGGCAGGCATCCATTGTTTCGCAGACGGGCCAAATACCAACTTCAATCAGGAGGGAAATCATGGTTAGCATCCCAAGTATCCTGCAAGCACTATGGCTCGTGGTATTGTTTAACGGCAATCCCGTGACCTTGAACACTCAGGACTCGCAAGAATTTACGATGAGGCTCGCGTGGAATGCCGTGGGGCAGAGAATACGGTATGTCCCGTTCGCTGCCTCGGACCCGATGGTTGCCAAACTACTCGACCACTTTGCCCGGTTCAGCGACGACTATGTCCCCGTTGACTGGTCCCTGGCCCTGAAGTGTGCCCTGGACAAGGACGTCTTGAATGACGTCTACCTCATCAACTGCGGGCAAACGGTGATCTTCACCAGGGAGCCGTGCGACCCCGACTACACGCCGCTGTGGCGCGTGCACTACCTGGAGTTCTGCGGAATACCATTCCCGCCGACCATCAACACCTTGGATCAGGTTGAGGATGCACTGGCCTCAGGCGACTTGGTCCAGATAAGGCCCGATTCGGTGCTTGACGCGACTATCGTGCAGGACTCCAACGGCAAGCTCATTCCTCAGGCACTGGAGTTTGAAATCGCGGAACAGGAGATCGAACTTCCCGTGATCGCCGTGTTCTTCAAACTGCCGTTCCACCCAAGGACCTGTGTGACCCATATCGCCTTCACCGACACGTCGGACGCGGCGCTAGCCGAGAGACTGGGCGCGAACTTCGCGCCGAGGCTAGCCAACCTCGAACCGGACTGCTGCGACCCCGTCTATGCGATAGTCGATCCGGTAGCTCCTGGACAACTGCCGATAATCAACAACGTGCAGCACTACAGGAACATCGACTGCATCCAGAGCAATCTCGAATACACCCCGCTCAGATGCTGGAGTCTGTTCAGTCGCACAGCCCCGCCCTGTGGAACCGGAACCAACCCCGTGCTCAACAGCCAGGCTCTTGTCGATTTTCTGGTCGAGAAGGGCCTTGTGACGCCGGTGCCCAGCGAGTTCATAGTCACGAACTCTCCTTCCGTCAGGCTGACGGAACTCTAAGTCGACTGATCGCACGGCCGGTGACCGGGTCCGGCCGTGGATTAAGCGGCTTGAAGGATAAAACCCTCCGAAGGCGAAGTAGAGTTATGATTCGTCTTCGGAGGAAACTGCCAATTGTCCGGACTCATTCAATGCGTGCCAAACTTCAGTGAGGGTAGGCGGCCGGAGGTGATCGACGCGATTGTGAATGCAATCGGCTCCGCGTCGGACGCTAGGCTCGTCGATTACTCGATGGATACCGACCACAACCGCTCGGTCGTCACTTTCATAGGGGAGCCGGAGGATATCCGGCGCTCGATCCTAGCGGGCGCTCGGAAGGCTGTCGAACTGATAGACCTTAACCAACACGTCGGCGGTCACCCACGCATCGGGGCTATCGACGTGATCCCGGTCGTGCCCCTGGAGGGGATCGATATGGCGGGGGCGGTGGAGTTGTCTCGGCAGATCGGGGAAGATATCGCGGGCGAGCTCAAACTGCCGGTGTACTTTTACGAATCCTCGGCTGCCAAGCCCGACCGCTGTAACTTGGCGGAGATACGCAGGGGCGGTTATGAGGTGCTCAAGGTCGAGTGCGTCATGGACAGCCGTGGCCCCGACCTCGGCCCGAGTGAGCTTCACCCGACCGCCGGCGCGACTGTCGTCGGAGCGCGCGGCCCCCTGATTGCTTACAATATCAACCTCGCCACCGACGATATCCACGCGGCCCGCAGCATCGCCTCGAAGATTCGCAAGCTCCGCGACTCGGGCGAAGGGATGGAGGGTGTCAAGGCCATCGCGGTGTGTCTCAAGTCGCGCGGCATCGCACAGGTCTCCACCAATCTCACCCTGCCGCACAAGACCGGCCTCTGGGACGTCTATTCGTTCGTCGAGAGCGAGGCCTGCGCGCTGGGAGTCAACATTCTCGAATCGGAACTCATCGGGGCGATGAGGCTGGATGCCCTGGTCGAGGCCGCGGGCAAGGCGATGAAGTTCTGTAATTTGTCGGAGACGCGGATATTGGAGCACTGGATGCGGAAATGCTGAAAGCCTTCTACACCTGGGACCCGGTATCCGCCGGGACGTATAGAGCATTCAACGAACCGGCGGCATACGCCAACAACAAATGGTTCTTCGACAAGAGCGTGTGGCAGAAGATGTTTCGCGCGATGAGCGGATGCGGGTTCGATGCGCTGATACTCGCCAACACGCACCCGTCCCCATTTATGATCGATCTCGCGAGCTATCCGGATGCAAAAATCATCGGTGAGCCTGCCCTGATGGACTATCAGCGCATGCACCACTGGATATTCGAAACCGCGCTGGACTATGATATCGCCTCCTACCTGCTCTTCTTCAATATCTATATGCCCGAGCGACTCCTCGCGGCCCAGGGGATCGATGCGTCCCAGGCGCGCGTGCCTTCGGATTTCAGCCTCGAATATACCCATCACTGCGTTCGCGAACTCCTTGAGACCTACCCGGAGCTTGTCGGCCTGATTGCCGATGTCGGCTCCAACCTCGCGGGGGATGTCGGCGTTCGCCCGCAATTCGTTCAGCAGGCGATAGTCGACGCCGTGGATGCCGCCAGGCCGGATGTCCGGCTGTATCTGCGCGGATGGGAGGGTGCGCCGGAGGAGATCGTCGGGTCGGTCAAACGCCGAGGGGGCCGTCAAGTCGGTTATTTCGCCCGCTATACACGCGATTGCCTGGTTGATGCCGGCCCCGACAGTGAGTTCAACGCTTGGGTCGAGGCCGCCGGCGCTGAGAATATCATCGCCGACTTTCAGGCCGCGAATGTCGAGCCGTGGACATGTTTCTCGTTCGATACAGTTGAGGAAATCGTGGAGAACCTGAACAGGATGGAGTGTGAGGGCTTCGCGCTTCGGCCGCTCTCGGTCGCCGACTGGCCGCGTACATCCGATGAGTACTTCAAGTTCCAGTGGCAGCGCGATCTGGTTTGGTATAGTGCATGGGGTGGAACGAGCGTCGAGCAGCTTCTGCGAAGCGGGCTGCCGAAGTGGCTCCTGCGCAACTCCAGGCTGATGCCCGGCTTCTCGGCGGGCTCGCGGATACTCGAGCTTCTGGCTCTCTACTTCGCGCCCCAATCAGGCTATTGGGGGCCACAATTCTGCTCGATATGGGACGCGGATGCATCGGTATTTCATCTGCTATCGGTCGCGGATATGCTCGGCGAATCCGGGGGCGTGTGGTGGCAGGACGTGACGGGCGACCGCGCCGTCCGCCTCGCGGAGTATGTGCGCTCCGGCACGCCTGAAGACTCCTACGGCCCCGACGAGCTAATCGAAGAATTGGCTGATTTGTCCGAGCAGGCAGTCTCCGCCGGTGAGAAGGGGATGCGTTCCGCGTCGGGCGAGAAGGAATTGCCGTCGCTGGCGCGCGATGCGTTTTGCACGGGCAGGCTGGGGGAGTTCTATGTCGAACGGCTAAAGGCCGCCCTGGCTCATGCTCGGGGGGATGACGCCGAGGCGGTCGAGCACATGAACCGCGCGCTTGGGCTGTATCGCGAAATCAGGGGTGTGGACAATTCTCACAGGGGACCGATCACGATAGTTGTGGGCCGGGAGGCAGTAGAATACACGTGGACAACCACTCTCAAAGCCCTCGAAGCCGAGCTTGCGGATGCATCAAACGGCAGGTTCGGGCCCGGCTGCGATTACGCGTGTTAAGTTTCCAAACCCAACGCCCGTGCGACATCATCATCCGTCAAATCCCGCCACTGAAGGTAGAAATCCGCGACCGCGAACGGCACCGACGAGCTGATGACCTCGAACACGCACTCGTCGGCCGTGCCTTCGATCAGCGTCGCCGCCGACTTGGACGCCACCGGGGCCGCCGCCACCACCTTCGAGGCTTTCTGAGCGCGTATCGACTTTATCGCGGCGAGCATCGTGTAGCCGCTCGCGAGTCCGTCGTCGAGGACTATCACGACTCTTTCCGATAGGTCAGGCCGGGCTCTAAGCCTGGAATAGACTTCGGTGCGCCGGGCGACTTCGGCCCTCACTTGCTCCACGACCTTGTCGATTTGCTCGGCGCGCAGCCGCAGGCCGTGCAGCATTCTATCGTTCAAGGCCACGGAGCCGTCCGCCGCCACGGCGCCGAAGCCGGCCTCGGGATTCCATGGAATCGGGAGTTTGCGGGTGACTATGACGTTCCACTCGAGGTTCAAGACCTCGGCGGCTGCGGCGGCCACCGGCGCGCCGCCTCGGGGGATTGCCATTATGATCGCGCCGGAGCCGGCGAACCGCTCCAGGCTCAGCGCCAATCGCCTGCCCGCGTCGGCCCTGTTCTCGAATATCGAATGCCTAGTCTCGGTCATCTACTCTCTGTTGGTGCGGGATTTGAAATCCCGTACCAACCCCATTATTGCCCCAACCCCATTGTTTCTATGTTGCTTCGGTTGCATGCAATCGAAGCAGCCTGACGACCTCGTCGTCTGTAACCTGCTCGAAGTCGCGATACCAGTAACCCACCGCCATGAACGGAGACGGTACCCGCGGGCAGACCAGTTCGTCCACATACGGCTCGATTGAGGCCAGCGAGTCCGCCGGGCCAACCGGCACCGCGAGCACTATCCTGCCCGCGCCGAGCTTTCTGGCGGCCAGGACCGCGGCGCGGGTCGTGTAGCCGGTGGCGATGCCGTCATCCACCAGGATGACAGTCCGCCCTGCTACATCGGGTGGCTCTATTGTCCCGCGATACACAAGTAGGCGTCTGCTGACTTCCGCAAGCTGACGCTCGACTTCGCGCTCGATGTAGTCCTCGCCGACCCCGAGATAGCGCACCGTGTGGTAGTCGATCAGGCGCTCGTGGTCTCCCCAACTGACCACTGCTCCGATAGCCAGTTCCTCCTGGCTGGGGGCCGGTATCTTGCGCGGCACGATCACATCGAGAGGGGCGGCGAGTTCTCTCGCGATCTCGTAACCGACCACCACCCCGCCCCGTGGGATTGCCAGAACCGTGCAATCACTGCCCTTGTATCGGGAGAGGTGGCGCGCCAGTTCGCGCCCGGCTTCATTTCTATTTTCGTATGGTTTAGCTATCGATTGCATACCTGTCGTGTTTACCCGCTCTGACGAAAATGTAACTTCCGGAAGCCTTCCGACGCATCTCTATGCAAAAAAGAAGCGCCCCGGCCGGAGAGTGAGCCGTGGCGCTTCGCTTGGTGGAGGATCCGGGCCTGCTACTGGGTCGGAGTATATAGGTTATACCGGAGTAGTTTCTCTCTCAAAGGTTAGGACTCGACGCAGGTACTCCAAGTATCGCTGCGGTACGGTCGCAAGGGCGGCGTCAACCGGCCTTGCATAGCTGACGCTTCCGCAGATCGGGCAATAGTAGGATCTCATTCCGTGCGTCCCGGGAACGAGCCTGGCGAATTCCCTGCATTCAGGGTTTTCGCAGCTAATCACATCTATCATGGTGACCAGCATGGCAATCAACTCCTCTGCTTTAATCTTTCCTCTTACGACGGGCCGCCGATACTGTATATCATACCTGTCTTTTTGATTGACATAGCCGGAAACCTCTGCTAAACTACAAATCCATAAAGCAAGCGGCTGGCTGCTGCTATTGGGCGCCGGTTGTGCGTTGTCAGGATGGCAGGAGGGATAAGGATGTCTATCGGCGTTGATTCCGTAACCAGAGTTTCGCTCAGGAGCAACCCGGACTATCTGCCGCGGGTGCGCAGGATTATTGCTTGTCTCGGCGACGGCGTCGGGATGGACCAGCAAGAGATCGACGAAGCAAAGCTGGTGCTTACCGAGGCGTGCGCGAACGCCATTACGCACGGTTCTCCCCAGGGGGAGAGGGACTGTGTCCACATCACCTTCAGGTCGGTTGACGGAGCCGTCATGGCGGATGTCACCGATTTCGGCGGCCCCACCGATCCGCCGGACCAGACGGGCCCCGCGAGCCAGGGGTTCGGCATGCGGCTGATGCGAATGCTGGCCGACAGCGTGCAGTTCATCAAGCACCGGGCCGGCCTCACGGTCCGCTTCACCAAATGCGCCAAGCACGCCCGCCGCATCGAAGCCGCGACACTCGAGTTTACGCAAAGAAACTAATGAATGAATGCAGAATGTGAATGCAGAATGCAGAATGGGGAAGGGATAGTTGCTCGGCGAGAGCCTCGCCCTCCCTTTATTCTGCATTCTGCATTCTTCATTTCCCTCATGTTGACGTATTCCCCTCAGAAGACTAGAATTCTCCTAATGCTTCAAGACGCCGAGGAGTTTCGTCGTGTCAAATTACGCTCGACTATCTATCATCACCACAATTGCCCTGGTCTCGCTGAGCTGTCAGGTGTTTGCTCAGACAGACCCCGCCGTCCTGTTCGGGGCCAAGCCCAAGCCGCAGGCGCAAGCCGACCCCAGGGCGCAGGCTCAGGCCCACTTCAAGAACGCCATTAAGTATCAGCAAGCCGGTAAGCTCCAGAAGGCGATAGCCGAGTATCGCGCCGTGATCAAGATCGCGCCGATGGTCCCTGCCCCGTATATGAACATCGGCATGATATATATGCAGATGAACCAGCCCAAGAACGCCGAGGCGGCCTTCAAGCGGGTTCTCGCGATTGACCCCAAGAACGAAATGGCGACGGCGCAGCTTGCGCAGGTCTTGATGTTCGAGAACAAGAACGCCGAGGCCCTGCGCTTTGCCAGGAAGCTGATGGGCATGAAGCCGAAGGAGCCGCAATACAAGTTGCTGTTCGGCACGGTCAACATGAAGATGAAGAGGTTCGACGCGGCGGAGGATGCGTTCAAGTCGGTGTTGCATATCAATCCCGGCGATGAGGGCGCGTTGATGAACCTGTGCGGGTGTTACGGCGCTCAGAAGAAGTACGGCGATGTCCTGGCGATATGCGAAAAGCTGCTGAAGGCGCACCCGGACAACCTCAGAGCGCGTATGATGGCGGCGATGGCGGCTGAGCAGATCGGCGACAGGACGGGTGCAATCCAGCATTATGAGGCACTTGCGAAGGTCCGGCAGGCTGCGCCGCAAGCGCTGATGAACATTGCTCGCCTCTACCGCATTATGAATAAGCCGGACAAGAGCGCGGAGGCGATGAAGCGAATCCTCAAGATCGACAAGAACAACTTCGACGCCAACTTCAACCTCGGGGCCTATGAGTACGGCAAGAAGAATATCAAGGCCGCCGAAACCTACTGGCTCGCCGCGAGGCGGGCGCAGCCGAAAAACCCAGTGGTGAATGTGAACCTGGCGATGGTGCAGGCAAGGCAGGGCAAGATCAATGAAGCCTCCGCGAGCGCGCAGGCCGCCCTGAAAGCCGATCCGAAGAACCGCATGGCGCTGGAGGTTTACTGCTTCGTCCTGGAGAACGGTCGCAAGATGGACGAGGCCGTGAGGGTCTATCGCAGGTGGCAAAAGTATTATCCGACCGACCCGATCCCCAATCGCAAGATCGCGGGCATCTATATGTTCCAGAATAAGAAGGACAAGGCTTACCCCGAGTTCGATCTCGCCCTGAAGAAGGCCCCCAAGGACCTCGATACGATCAACACCTACGCGATGGCCCTGAAGATGGACGAGAAGTATGACAAGGCCTACGCGCTCTACGAGAAGGCGCTCAAGGTCAAGCCGGGGGTCGCGCAGACCATGTTCGACGCCGCGTTCTGCCTCGAAAAGCAGAAGAAGCCGGACGAGGCCATCGCGCTGCTGAAGAAGGCCGTCGCCAACGATGCGAAGAATGTTATGTATCGCGGGAAGCTGGCGGAACTCATCGAGCAGAAGCAGGACTATCCCGCGGTGCTCGAACAATACAACGAGATGGCGAAGAACGATGACGTCGGGACCAAGTCGTTCGCGCTGTTCAAGATCGGCTCGATCCAGGAGAAGCAGAACAAGCCGGACGATGCGATTGCGTCGTATAAGAAGTCGCTGGAGGCGAGGCCGTCGGCGCCGAACTCGTTGGAGGCCCTGGCGAAGCTATACGAGGCTCAGAAGAAGACCGAGGAGTTCTTGCCTTATCTCAAGACGCTGGTCGAGCCGGGCAAGGACGAGTCGCCCTACGGCTTCTTCTTCGATAAGTATAAAGCGGCAGGCAAGACCGATGAGGCCATCAAGAGCCTCGAAGAGATTTCCGGCAAGAACCCCGACAACGTGGCGATCAGGTATGTCCTCGCCACGGCCTACAAGGGCGCGAACCAGCAGGACAAGGCCATCGAGCAGTATAATGCGATCATCGCGAAGAACGCCGATGACCCGTCGGCCAATAAGGAGCTTGGCGACATATACAAGGCCCAAGGCAAGGATCAGGACGCGGCGGCCCGCTACGCCGTGGCGGCGAAGTCGATGCCGTGGGACCGCCAGCTTCTTCTGGACCTCGGCGGACTTTACGAGAAGCTGGGCAAAAGCATGGACGCGCTCAAGGTCTACCGCGACTACCTGAAGTATGACCCCGCGAACCAGGAGATCAAGTCCAAGGTCCGGTCGCTGGAGACGGTAAGCTCTCCCGCGCCGGGGCCGCTGGCGCCGTTCGCGCCGATTGCTCCAACCCCGTCCCCGGAACCTGATAAGAAGTGACGCTCTCCCTTCTGTTCCCTGTTCCCTGTTCCCTACTACCCCCTACACCGGCCCGACTTCGCCGATGGTGTAGAACGAGCCGGTGACGAGGATGAGGTCGTTCTCTCCGGCGATTTCGAGGGCGCGGCGGACGGCCTCGGGGACGGGTTCGGCGATCTCCACCTGGTCGGTGAACTTGTGGGCCTCGTCGGCCAAATCGCCCGCGGGCAGAGCCTTGGACCATTGGGACTGCGTGGCTATGATCGTCGAAGCCATCGGGGCGAGGTGCGAAAGGACCCCCTCGGCGGAGTGCGTGCCGAGCATGCCGATCACGAGGATCAGCTTCTCATAGCGGAAGCTCTCCTTGATCGACTTTGCCAGGGTCCGGGCGGCGCCTGGGTTGTGCGCGCCGTCGATCACGAGCGTGGGTTTATCCCGCAGGATTTCCATGCGACCCGGAATGTAGGCGTTGGCGACGCCGGATAGGATCGCAGGCTCGGGAATGCGGACCTCATACTTTTCCAACGCGAGTATGGCCCCGACCGCTGTCGCGGCGTTGACGTGCTGAAAGGCCCCCGCCAGTCCGGGCTTGAGGCCGAGTATTACTCGTTCACCACGGCGCAGCGAGAAGTGGTCGCCCTTGGTGTTGTAGCGCAGCTGAACGTCGGCGGACGGCGAGCCGGTCAGGGTCTGTTGTGACTTGATCACCCTCCACGCCTCCACGCCCTGTTCGCGGCATCGATTCAGGATTACCCGCCATGCGCGCTCGTCCTCGACCGCCGTCACCAGCACACTGCCGGTCTTGATGATTCCGGCCTTCTCGAAGGCGATTTCATCGATGGTTTCGCCGAGGCGCTCGGTGTGGTCCAGGCCGATGTTGGTGATGACGGCGACCATCGGCTGGACCAGGTTGGTGGCGTCGAACCGACCGCCCATCCCGACCTCCAGAACCGCGAAATCGACCTGCTTGCGCGCGAAGTAGAGATACGCAGCCATGGTCTTGACCTCGAACTCGGTTACCTCGCCGAGGTCGGTCTTGCCGATGCGGTCCGCCACGGGCTTGATCTCGCTTATGATCTCCGCGAAGTCGGACTTGGCGACCATAGTGCCGTCGATCTGGATTCGCTCGCGCAGGTCGTGCACGTACGGAGACAGATACAGCCCGGTGCGGTAACCGGCCTCGTGGAGTATCGAGGCGACGAACGTGCACGTCGAGCCTTTGCCGTTGGTTCCGGCGACGTGGATGACGCGAAGCTGTCTTTGAGGGTTGTCGAATGCGTCGCACAGGGCGGCGATGCGTTCGAGGCCGAACTTTATACCAAACTTGAGGAGACCGTCGAGGTACTCCAGTGACTGTTCATATGTCATTTGCGGGCTTGCAGTTTCTCAAGGAGTCGATCGACATTAACGAACTGGTCCACCATCTCCTCGGCGGCGCGAATCTTCTCGGTGTCGCCGGGCCTTATCTTGACTATCAGCTTGGCGATCTTGGAGGCCACCGTATAGGTGTCTTCGTTAACCAGGATCACGGGCATGTCGATCTTTGTTATCAGGTCCATGATACTGGGCTGGGGGGCGGTGCCTCCCGTGAGTATCATACCCGGAACGCAGGAATGAGCAGGTCCGCCCAGCAGGCAGGAGCTCATCGCGGCCAGGATCATGTCTTCGCGCGTGCCGGGGGTTATCAATAGGGTGTCGTTGGTGAGGTATTCCAGGGCCTGGTGGGGCGGCATCGCGCCGATCACTGTTTTCTCCACGACGCGCCCGAGGTTGGCCTCGCCGCCGATGACCTTTCCATCGATGTCTTCGAGAAGCTGCTCGACGGTCGGGCTGGAAAGCATCGGCTTATACGGCATCACGCCGAGCACTTCCACCCCCTTGCGCTCGAGGCCGCGCGTGACGTATGATTTCACCTTGTCATACTTGTTCTCGTCCACTTTGTTGACAATCGCGCCCACGATCTCCACGCCCGTGGAGTCGAACATGGCCTTGTTGAGCATGATTTCATCGATGGGCCGACCGATACCGCCGGACGAGACGATGACGGCCTTGCACCCCAGCAGCGCGGCGACATCGCCGTTGGACATATCGAATACCGAGCCGACCCCCGCATGTCCCGTGCCCTCGACCACCACTATATCCTTGCGGAATGAGATGTGCTTATAGGCATCCTTAACCGTCTCGACCAAAGCTTCGCGGTTCGGCTGGTCTATGTAGTTCTCAGTGAAATAGCGCGGCACGGCGATGGGGGACATGTCGGAGAGATCGCCGCGCAGCTTGTATACTTCCTTGATGAGGAATGCGTCCTCATCGACCTTGCGGCCGGCCATCTCGACATATCGCTGGCCCACGGGCTTGATGTAGCCGACATTGGCCAGGCGTTTCTTGAGCGCCGCTATCAGGCCGAGGCAGGTGATGGTCTTGCCGTCGTTCTGACGGGTCGCGCCTACGTAGACATTCATCATAAGTTCGGTGATACCTCCGGATGACATATTCCACATGGGCAGGGAGGAATCCTTCGGCATGCTTGGGTTGCATACACCGTAAGCCCTGAGTAGGCCCAAAGGCCGTATCGAAGGGCGGCTGCGAAGGTACAAGCCTTGGTGCAGAACTGACCGGCCCTTCGATACGCCCACCAGATATTCTCAATAGTAGCCAACTTCTACTGGGCTACTCAGGGCCTACGGAGTGCTGTTTCCCTATGCTCTATGCCGTTCCCCTTTCGCGCCTTCGCGATTGGGAAGCTGCATTCGAGACGTAGACATTCGATGCCCGAGAGAATAGAATGTAGGTATGCGGTTCGTTGAGTTTGAGTGTGCGCCCAGCCTGGCGGCGGTGCTGGACCATATAGACGCGGGGCAGGGGCGTTTCCTGTTGGAGGACGCCCGGCGGCGGACGGCCGTGATCGGCGCGTATCCTAAGTTCGTGCTGAGCGCGAAGCGCCTTTTGGAGTGCGGCGTGACCCGCCGCCTTGAGCCGAGCGGTGATCCCGCGTCTTCGGAGTATAAATGCGATCCGTTCGAGACGTTGAGACGGGCACTTGACAAATTTCGGCAGGAGATCGATCTTGCCGACGTGCCGTTCGCGGGCGGAGCGGTGGGGTATTTCTCGTATGACCTCGGGCGGTCGATTGAGCGCGTGCCGAGCCTTGCTATAGAGGACGTGCCTACACCTGACTATCATCTAGGATTCTACGACAGCGCCCTGTGCGTCGATCTGACCCGGCGCAGGTGCGTGGCGGTGTCGTGGTCGGGTGATCGGGAAGCGCTGGAGTATTGGCGGGGCCTGGCGATGAGCGTGCCGGAGGAGCGTGGGGCGGCTGAGTATGATCTCGTGCACTGCCCCGGCAGCCCGGACGAAGTTTCGAGCAACTTTACCAAAGAGGACTACCTGCGCGCCGTCGAGCGCATAAAGGACTACATTGCGGCAGGCGATGTCTACCAGGTGAACCTCTCCCAAAGGTTCGAGGCCGCGCTGAACCGCTCGCCGTGGGAACTGCACAAGGCGCTGCGCCGGATCGGACCCGCGCCGAATAGCTGCTATATCGAACTCGGCGAGCCTGTGCTTGCGTGCGCGTCGCCGGAGGTGTTTCTGACCTACGACCCCCTTACCCGCCTCGCCAGGACGAAGCCGATCAAGGGGACCAGGCCCAGGGGCCGGAACGCCGCGCAGGATGCCGAACTCGCGCGGGAGCTTGCCGGGAGCGAGAAGGACCGCGCCGAGAACCTGATGATCGTCGATATGGAGCGCAACGACCTGGGGCGGGTGGCGAAATATGGGTCGGTGCGCGTGCCCTCACTGTGGGATATAGAGCCGCACCCGAACGTGTTTCAGATGGTCTCGACCGTCGAGGCGGAGCTGGCCGAGGGGTACGGGCCGGTGGACCTGTTGAAGAGCTGCTTCCCCGGTGGCTCGATCACCGGTGCGCCGAAGATTCGAGCGATGGAGATCATCGAGGAGCTTGAACCGCACCGACGCGGCATCTACACCGGCTCGGCGGGGTTCATCGACTTTCGCGGGAAGATGGATTTGAACATCGTGATCAGGAGCTTTGTGATCAGCGGCTCCAAGGCGTATTTTCACGCCGGGGGCGGGATTGTGACAGACTCCGACCCCGAGATGGAGTATCAGGAAACCCTCGATAAGATTTCCAGCCTCAGAGCGGCGCTTCGGGAATGCGAGGTGAGTGTATGAGCGAGCGGTATGCGTACGTAAGCGGAAGCATCGTGCGTCGCGATGAGGCCGGGGTCGCGATAGATGACCGTGGGCTGCTCTTCGGCGATGGTCTATATGAGACGATAAGGGTAAGAGACGGTCAATGCGTTCGTCTTGATGCCCATCTTGAGCGGCTGCGCGCGGGGATGGAAACGCTGAGCTTTGGGCAGAGGCCCGAGGACTCGCTGATTGCGCGCGCGGTCGAGTCGGTGCTGGAGGCTAATAATCTTATCGACGCAAGGGCCAGGCTGACCGTGACTCGCGGCTTGAGTGAGGGGCCGGGCAGGACCGGGCGAAGCTCGAGCCCGCCGACCGTTATCGTCACAGCCGACCCGCTGCCCGAATCGCGTCCCAGTCCCGCGAGGGTCATCTTCTCATCGATCAGGAAAGATGAGGCCAGCCCGCTCTGCCGCGTGAAGTCGCTCAATCACTTGCCGAATGTATACGGTCGCATAGAAGCTGAGCGCGCGGGCGTGGACGACGGCATATTCCTTAACACTCTCGGCAACGTGTGCGAGGGACTCAGCTCCAATCTCTTTTTGGTCAAAGGCAACTCACTCATAACCCCATCACTCGATCAGGGGCCTCTGCCGGGGACCGCTCGGGCGGCTGTTATCGACCTCGCTCCCGGCCTTGGGCTTGATGTGGAGGAGCGGGCGGTCAGGCCCGAGGAGCTTTTCGATGCGGATGAAGTATTCCTCACCAACGCGATCACGCTCGTCAGGCCGGTCCGCGAGGTGGACGGCAAGCGGGCGGGTGGCGGCTTTGACGTGGGCGAACGGGTCTATCGGGGAATTGCGGATTGCGTGCGATGAATGCCGGCTTACGCACGAGCGTTGTAATCTTGTCATGCTGAGTGAAACGAAGCATCTGCTTTGAACTGAAGGCGTGGGCTAACACGAAAGGTTCAAAGCAGATTCTTCGCCTTCGGCTCAGAATGACAAAGTAGGTCAGAATGACAAGAATTACGGCTTCGTTTAGAAACCATGTGCGCTTTCCAGCACATCCGCCGTGATCGGCTTGCCCACGCCGGTGTTCCTGCCAATGACAATAACCCTCGCCCCCGCGCTGATACTCGCGGGGACCTTGGTTAGATAGACTGTCTTTTGCCTCGCGGGGGTCAACGGGATCGCGGTCTGGCCCGGCATTCTTATCTGAGCGACGAGCATGGTGAGGCTCGTGCGCTCGGGAGCGATGGACTGCACACTGCCGATCAGCTCGATGTCGCCCCTCTTGATCGAGTGGGAGGGTGCGGGCACGGGCGCTGGGGTTGTAGGTATGGTCGATACGCCGATGGGCGGCCTTGAGCCTACAGGAGACGAGGGGCGTATGGCGGGTGTCGGACGGACAGAGGGCGCGGTGGGCTTGGCTGTCACCGTGGGTGTGGAGGGCATAGGCGGGATGGGCGGAGCCGCTCCGTTCCTCTTGTGCAGATCGGCGGTCGCGGGGCGCGGAGGCGTGGTAGTAAGCGTGAACGCGACGTACTTCGCCTTCACCTCGACATCGTTGCCGGGAGTCTTGGGGCCGATCACGCCGACCGTCACAATCGGGGAGGACTCATCCTTCAGCGGGGCCATCGCCAGGCTCTCAACGCACTCCTTGCCCTTGCATATCTTCTCAAGATGCGGCTGGCGCATCATCGCGGCGGCGTCGAACTCGAAGCCCTTGGTGATGCCCTTGAAAAGCTCCTTCCGCCGCGAATCCAATTCCCACCTCTTCGCCGGATAAGAGGCCGGGGCGGACTTCACTTCGGCCTGAATCGCCTGCTCTATCGCCGTCGAGGCAATCGAATTGGCGGGAGTCTTGGTCACCTTAATGGTGTAGGCGTAGTCTCCTGCTATAAAGACCTCTGAGCGCAGCGTATCGCCGTCGGCGGGGAAGGTGTGTTTCTGATATGGGCTGGGAATCTCGACCCTCAAGCCCAGGTCCGGATAGGTGACGGGTTCGTACTTCGCCGTCGTCTCGGTCTGGCCGAAGCACACGGACGCGGGCAAGCAGATAGCAGTGATGATGACAAGGCAGCGCATTGGCATTCGTAGTTACCACCTTTCGGGACTTCTACCTTTTGACGGCTCCGAGTCCTATAAGGTTTCCAGGAACCCGCTTACCTCTCGGAACAGGTAGTCGTAGGCGGCGTCCATCCTGGACTCGATCAGCGCCAGGTCCGCGAACGGCGCGGGGTGCTGGACATCCAATTCCACATACAACTGCTTCAGGTCGCCGAAAAACGGCTCGATCTTGAGTTCGTGTACCCCGTCCTGATGCAGCACAAACCGCAAGCCCACTCCCTGCCTGCCGGGGCCGAGCAGCTCGATGTTGTCCTTAATCGCCCCGAGGGCCGTGCTCTCGATCAACTGGGCCGCGTTCAGCTTGCCATCCACCGGAATGAACGCCGTGAGCTTGATGCCGAACGTGAGGAACTGGGTGATATTCAGCTTGTCCTGCGCGATGTTGAACAGGTCGAGGGTCTTCTCCTTCGATGACTGAAAATAGTCCACCGCCTCGTTGGTCTGCATGCGGGTGGTCTGGATGAAGAAGTCGCCGTTGGGGTTCGCCATCCGCGCGCCGTCCGGCAGGTGCTGAAGGGTCTGGTATGGATATCGCTCGGTAATATCCGCGTAGATGCGGTTAACTTGCTGCTGGTGCAGTTGGTAGGGCGGGAATACGATCCCGGCCGTGAGCCTTCGGCAGGTCATAAGTTCGCTTTTCATTGGTTCTCCACGCTTGAATTAGGTCGATTGATTGTACAGTACGCGGGGAGAAGCGTCAAGGAAGTGCGGAGTTTCAACAGGACATCGTTTTTGCTGAGTTAGTATCTGGCGCATGTTGAAGCCCAACATTCGCAATACGTCAGGCGACGAAAACAAGAAAGGCACGATCCGGCTCAGGCTCTCCAGCCGGAAGAGAGCCTTGTGCGGCAACATATTGCAGAACAATAACACGGCTACACTCTTTCGGCTGCGATAGTCCGCAAAGGTCTTGGGCGAGGCGCCGCCTCGCTCATCCATAAGCCGGGCAATCTAATTCTACCTTGCCGTCAGCGCGGGATAGGTGAAGAACTCCGTCGCCGGATCGCCCGGCGCCCCCATCGTCATTTGAACCTGCTCCCCATCGACCTGCGAGTAAATGGCCGCGTCAACGGGCATCAGGGTCCAATTTCGTTCGTAGCCTTTGATTGCGTTCCAAGGGATCGTTGCATCGATCCTGTAGCCGCGCGGCGTGCGCTTCCAGGTGGCTTTCACGCCGAGAGATGCGGGCGATTTGACCTCGCCATAGATGTCGTTCGGGTCTCGGCGCGCAATCACACGCGCCTTGCCGCCGGCGCCGCCGGGGACGATTGTGAATTCGTTGAGGTCCCGGTAGGTTCCACTCGGGCATACGTATAGCTCGATGCACGAGGCATCCTGAGGGGAGTTCTCGGGAGCATCAGTGGAATAGTGTCTGTCGACCACGTCGGCCTTGACCCGCAGGGAGCGCTTGCCGGGGGTCCAGGTAACAACGGCCCCGAGTTTGTTCGCGCCCGGGTAATCGCCCAGGTTGCACTTGGCCTCGCCACTGATGCGGCACTGTCGGCCTGGCTTGACCTTCACCTTGAACGCCTTTGTGAGCAACTCCGCGCGCGCCGCCCTGGTCAGTTCCTTGTCGCCTTTTTCGGCGGCCAGGTAATACTTGTCCGAGTATATCGCGTAGGTTGGGTCGATAATCTTTATGGTCCGCTTGGACCTGAGCGTGCCAATGGAGGACTGGGTGTCAAGTGAGACTTCCAGCGTATAGAGCCCAGGCTTGAGTTTCGGTGTGTCAACGACACACCTGCAGCCGCCGCCTCATGTGTAGCTCGCGGAGACGGTGTGGACGTTCTTGCCGGACTTGTCGATGAACTTCACCGCGGGGCTGTAGCTGCCGTAGGGGCCGTTACCCTGGATGCGGGTTACGGCGGCTCCGTTATCGAGATCGATATTCCAGGAAAACGCCCCGGTCTTGCCGCAGGGGAGGTAGACGACCTTCTTTCCGGTCTCAATCCCAGACGCGGTCGGTTTCCCCCCTACGCTGATGACCGTCTGCTTGCCGGTCTTGACGACATACTCCCCCGGGACGCTGCACTGCAGGTCCAGGCTCGCGCCGTCTTTTCGCTTGAGGCTCACGGTGCCGCTGAATACCTTGTACTTCCCGACGGGCAGGATGAGCGGCTTGCCATCACAGCCTTCAAGCGTGTAATAGCCGGACTTGCCGACGATGGTATACTCGGTCACCTTGCCTGGCGCGGGCTTCATCGCGTCGGCGCTGACCAGCAGCTTGCCCACGGGACCCGTGTAGGGCGCGACCGTAATCTTGCTGCCAATCTTATTCACTCGGACCGTATAGAGTTTGCCCGCGACGAGAACCGTACCCGGCCGCATGTTGTACGACCCCCAGTAATCGAGGTTCAGGCGCTTGCCGTCGGCCAGTTCGGCATATAGCATGTCGCAGCCTCTGGCCCGGATCTCCAGGTCATCGCCGATAATCAGGGGTTCGCCGTAGATTCCGTTCGCGTTGGTGTCTACCGAGGCGAACAGGACCTTGCCCTTGTTTGTGTCGATGGTCCCTTTCCAGGACCCCTTCCGGGTGAGGCCGACGTGTGTATTTCCACGGTAGGAGTTTACTCTGAAACCGGCCTTCACCGGGTTAGCAGCATGTTCGCCGTTCTTGGGGCCCTGGTGCGAGCGGACCTCGATCCACGGCGTGGAAGTCCGTTGTCCGGGGTCGGAGGCGATCTTTACGGGCTTATCGTCGGTCAGGTCGAGGTTTCGATTCGCATCGACATAGATGATGTCGTAGCCCTTGTTTGTGCCTCTAGACTCATCGAGTATGTAGCACAGGAGTCCGGCATCCGTGTCGCCGTCGAATGAGACCGCGGCGAACTTGGCCCGCCTAGAGGCGAGTTTGGGCAGTTTTCGCATGCGTGACTTGGCCTGGTCGCCGTCGTAGTTGCGTTTGCCGTAGATCGACTGACTGCAGACCAGTTCAGGGTCCCAGGAGAGCTCATAAGTGCCGGGGGTCAGCTCCAGGTCCGCCGGAATCGGTTTTCTGCCGGAGCCCGGCCCGCGACGGTCTCCATCGGCGGGGTCGATCTTGAATACGAGGTCTGTCCTGTCCTGGCCTTTGGCGACCGTGAACGTCAGATGAGGCGGATCTGAGTCGTAGAAGCCAACTTGGTCCATGCCTTCGCCCACGTTCTGCGGGTATATGTCCACCTCGCCGGGGACCACATATCGTGAGAACTCGCCACTCTTGATGTCCCAGATGAGCTCGGCGGGTGTCCCCGGCGGCCTGCCTCCGTGCCGGAGATAGAGGCTCCCGCCCTTGAAGGGCTCTCCGGTTTCCGCATTGACCACCTTGCTCTTGATCAGCACCCCTTTCTGGAGGGTCAGGTCGCGCGTGACTGTCTTGCCGGGGGTGAGTTCCAGGCCGGTCGCGGCCGGCAGGACCCAGTTGTCCTTAACTCCGGTCGGCTGCCCTGCCTGGTCTTTGGCTGAGAGACGATTCAGGATTAGGCTGAATGTGCCCGGGGGAAGCTTGCAGAACTTATATTTGCCGTCATTTCCAACTGCCGCTACGCGGCCGTCGCGCTGGTTCCCCGCAGTGCCCGGCACGGACAGGTAGATTCCACCGGTCACGGGTGTGCTGCCGTCAGGCGCATGGACCGTGCCCTCGAGAGTACACTCCAGCGGGAGGGTGATAGTGACGAGTTCTGTGCTGCCGCCATCCTGGCTCGACAGGGTCTTCTGCACCACCGCGCGGCCCTGGGCAGTAGCCTCGAGCTCAATGTAGCAGTAATCGCGGTTGGCGATGTCCGGAATGTGTTCCAGCACGAATGAGCCGTCCCTGCCGGCCGTGACCTCATCGATGACGCCGCTCGTCCAGTCCCAGCCGCTCTCCCAGCGCGTGCCCCGCGCATAGATGTTTCGCGCCATATCGGAGAAGCTGACGTTCAGGCCCTGGAGGGCGATCCTCGCCCCCGCGAGCGGCCGGCCGTTTTCATCCACTACCTTGCCCTTGAGCCTCTTCTCCGGCATCAGGGTCAGGGTGATGTGCTTGTCGGAGGCGACGGAGGACTGCGCCTGCGCATAGGAATAGCCCTTGGCCACTGCCTGGGCAGTAAACCAAGTCTGTCCGCTACCCTTGATGGGGTAGGGGTAATTGAAAGCGCCGGCGGTGTCCGTGGTGAGCGTCTTCGGTGTGATACTACCGGAAATAGTAACCGTGGCGTTGGGGATCGGCTTGTTTTCCTCGTTAACGACCGTGCCGGTCAGGGTGTAGCCGTCCTCGGCGTGGGCCGGTACCATGGCGGCTATAAGACAGCATATTGCAACCGCGAAAGTGTAGCGACTTCTCATAAAGCGCCCCCTTTCGCCGGCGCGTGCCGGGCGGACTTGGTTCGGATGGCGCAATTATACTTCCGGTGGGAAAGCGCGTCAAGGAGGCGAACGCCGTTCTCCATCTGTCACCCTACGCCCAAACGTGTTATAATAACCAGGCGGTTCGGCGCTGTTTGCGGACCGCTTTCGCATATCGAATACAGGAGTGGGCAATTGGCGGAGATAGCGGCATTCAAGGGGATACGTTACAACGAAACAGAAGTCGGGAGCTTGGATAAGGTCACCAGCCCGCCCTACGATATCATCTCGCCGGAGGACAGAGCATACTACCACAGACTGCACCCGAACAACTTCGTGCGGCTGATACTCGGCGAGGAGTTCGAAAGCGACAACGAGTCCGACAATCGTTTCACGCGTGCGAAGGCGTATCTGGACCAGTGGCTCCGCGACGGCGTACTCATCCAGGACGCCGAACCGTCGATATACATCTACGAGCAGCAGTTCGAGCGTGACGGCAAGCGCGTGGTGCGCGGTATCACCTGCGCCGTGAAGATTCACGACTATGCCGATAAGGTGATCTTGCCCCACGAGAACACCCTGGCTAAGCCCAAGTCCCAACTCGGCCAGTTGATCCGCGAGGCGAAGGCGAATCTCGACTGCGTCTACGGACTCTACGCTGATGAACATGGCGCGCTGGACGACGTGATGGCGCGGGCGATGGGCAGTCCGTCGGTCGCCGATGTTCACGACAAAGACGGCGTTCGGCACATCCTCTGGGCGCTCAGTGATGCGTCCGATGTCGCCGTGATAGTCGATTATATGAAAGACAAGCCGATAGCCATAGCCGACGGCCACCACCGCTATGAGACCGCGCTGGGGTATCGGGACGAGATGCGCGAGAAGTCGGGCGGGTCCGGGGAATTGCCGTCCGACTACACCCTGATGACCATCGCCAACGTATATCAAGAAGACATGACCATTTTCCCGACCCATCGCGTGCTTGCAAACATCCCGGCGGAGCTTCTGGACAGTCTCGACCGCATGCTGAGTAATCTCTTCGAGTCCGCGCCCTCCTCTCGTGGGAGTATCCTTTCTGACATGGCGCGGCTTGGAGCAATAGGCGTATATCGCAAGGGTGAGGCTCGCACACTGAAGCTCAAGGCCGCCCCGGGCTCCCTGCTGTCCGGCTCAGAGGCCAGCCGGAAACTGGAGCTTAACGTCCTGCACAAACTCATACTCGAGCCGGCGCTCGGCATCGACGACGAGAAGCTTCGCAACCAGACGCACATTATCTACACCCGGAGCGCGGATGAGGCGATGGACCTGGTCGACTCCGGTGAACGGCAGATAGCGTTCCTGCTGAACCACATAGCTGTCAAGTCCGTGCTGGATGTCGCGTCGGCGGGGGAGAAGATGCCCCAGAAGGCCACCTATTTCTATCCGAAGCTGCTCAGTGGGCTGATGCTTCGGCTGCTTGCAACCGAAGCAAAGTAACTGAGAACTATGGAAATCATGGCTGAGAATACCGTCAAAAATCTGAACACCGGGAACGAGTTCATCTCGATTCCGAACATAAGCACGGCCAACGCGGGAATCGAGCGCGTGGGGTTTATGCACAGGGCGTTTCGATCGTGCATCGAGATCCACGGCGGCGGTCATTGCCCGCTCCTCAAGCCGACAGTGCAGGTAGACGGCGAGGAACTCTTCGAGGGCCATACGGACGCGGAACTGGTTTCCTATTGGATTCCGCGCTTCACGGTCTCCTCGCCGCGCATCACGGCACAGGCTGTGATCTTCGCGCCGCTGGAGCGCAGGGGCTTCGCGTGCGTGCTCACTCTGGAGAACAACTCCGGGGAGGACATACCCGTCCGCGCCGGCTGGGCAGGCTGCTGGACATCGAGCCACCACACCGCATGTGTATCGAAGCTGATGGGCGGGGTCAAGTGCGCGAGTATGAGATCGTGGTGCGCGGGCAGTCCCGTGATCGAGTTCCGGGGCCAGACGCCGCTGTTTGCGATGGCGCTCCTCCCACACGATAACGTACCGGCTCGCATATGGAAGCCGAACGGCGAGGCCGAGATATACTCAGTTGGGGCGGGATTTGCAATCCCGCCCCATCAAGAAGTGTCAGAAGAAGAGATATCCGCCAATGCGGGCTCTCCGCTGAATTATGAACTGGTGGATGAATATGTCCTGAAGCCGTCCGAACGGCTGAACATACCCATTTACGTTGGGATCGGGCTGGAGGAGGTATCGGCGTCCGCGTCAGCCCGGGAGCTTCGACTTCAGGGATGGGACCGCATGTTCGCGGCGCTCAACACCTGGCTGGACCAGCACACCATAGAATGCGAGGACAAGTACTTCAAGCGCCTGATGAACGTGAACTCGTTCTACAACTATTTCTACTCACAGGGGTTGGCGCTCGACAGCGAGAGCTTGTTCGTCACCACCTCCCGGAGCTCACGCAACGAGTACTGCGCGGCGTATATGGACCGCGACGCCATGCGCTGGTCGCTGCCGGCGGTGCTGCAGGTAAGCTGGGCGCAGGCTCGGAAGATGCTCATCCACGCGTTCACCGTGCAGTTGCAGAATGTGGGCGCACGCACGCGGTTCATCGATGGGATCGTCTTTGAGCCGGGGATGCAGCTCGACCAGCTCTGCGCTCCAATTCGGGCGCTGACGATCTACGTGGAGTTGACCGGGGATATGTCGATCCTCTTCGACAGGCGGGTGCAGGTCGGCGTGAACACCATCCAGCAGATATTGGCGGCCCAGCGGCATCCGGAGGTCGTGCTGTTCGAGACGCTCTTGTTGCCGTCCGGGGAGCCGTCTAGGCTGCCCTACGTATGCTTCTCGAACATTTTGGTATGGCGGGTGCTGCTCGACATCGGCTGGCTCTACGACCATATCCGCGACATCGACCGTTCCGAGGAGGCGACCAAGCTTGCCGTGCAGGTGCGAGAGGCGATATTGGAGCATTTCGTAGTGGATGGTCCGAACGGCCGGATGTACGCTCGAAGCATCGACCTGCAGGGCAACTTCGAGTTCGGAGACGACCCGGCGGGCAGCCTCCAGCTTATGACCTATCTCGGTTTTTGCAGCCCCGGCGACCCGGTATACGCGAACACGGTAGACTGGATTCATTCCGAAGCGAACCCGGCCGCCGTCCGCGACAAGCCGTTCACGGGACTCTCGATTGCAAACGCGGCTGGCCCGTCGGTCCTGAGCGTGGTGAACGACCTGCTCACGGGCCGCCAGGACGAGGCGCTCGACTTCCTCCGCCGTGCCGCGCTGGACGACGGCATCGCCTGTGAAACAGTCGATTGCCACACAGGCGCCGCCGTGACCGGAATGGCGTTCGCAAGCTGCGCGGGCTACCTTGCCTTCGGCCTCCGCCGCGCGCTGAATGCCATAATCCCTGATACGGCGGTAGTCCAACAAAAGCGCCGCCCCAGCGAAACTCTCTACCAACCCCCGCCCGAGACTAATTTGGACACGAAGAAGGCCAGGATGTAGTAGGGGATAGGGCATAGTCCACCATAGCGCTTTGCGCCGCCCAGGATGATGAAAATCTATTTTCGAGGTAGGGAATAGAAGGGATAGCGCGCGCAACATTCACGCCGTGCGCAAAGAAAGATTGAGCGTGAAGCCAGGCAGGGAAATTCAAGCCCGGCCTCTAATAATATCCCAGAGCCTGTTTGAGGCAACCACATGAGGAACCCATGCCCGAGCTAACGTGGATCGGCAAGTCAGCCGTCGTCAACCATCACAATGAGATACCATACCGCCTCCTGCATTCCGATGACGAGCTTTCCGTCGGCGATCCGGGCACGGGGAACCTTCTTGTCGAGGGCGACAACCTCCACGCCCTGAAAGCCCTGCTGCCGTACTACGCAGGAAAGGTGAAGTGCATCTACATCGACCCGCCGTATAATACCGGCAACGAGGGTTGGGTCTACAACGATAACGTAAACTCGCCCGAGATTCGCAAGTGGCTTGGTGAAGTTGTTGGCCGGGAAGCGGAGGATCTCACAAGACACGACAAGTGGCTGTGTATGATCTATCCGCGCCTTGTTCTCCTTTGGTCCCTGCTTCATGACAATGGGGTGATTTTTATTAGCATAGATGAGAAGGAGGCGGCACACCTAAAGTGCGTGCTCGACATGATTTTTGGTTCATCCAACCTGGTCGCATGGATTGCCAATGTCAACAATCCCAAAGGGCGCTCAGACGACAAATACGTTGCAGCAGCTCATGAATACCTCTTCATCTATAAGAAGAAACAGATCGAGTTTAACGGGTGGAAGCCCGAACACAAAGTCCTGAGACGTTACAACAGGACCGATAAGAACGGCGACAGGTACAGGGAAATAGACCTAAGGAAAACTGGTGATAATGACAGACGCGAAGACCGAGAGAATCTGTTCTATTACTTTATGTATCATCCCAAGACAAAGAGCTTTTATCCCACCCGCACCGCAGAAGATAAGCCGGAATACATCAGAATAACACCCCTGCGGGAAGATGGAAGTGAAGGCAACTGGCGCTGGGGTCTTGAGACAGCCGCCCAAAACCTAAACAGCCTTGTGCCAAAGCTCATGCCTGTACGAAAGGTCTGGACCGTATTTGAGAAGGACTACCTCAAGCCAGATGAAAGGGTAAAGCCCACAACAGCCTGGACGAACAGGGAATTCAACAGCGAACGAGGTACAGAGCAGTTTGTAGCCCTTGGCTTTGAGAAGAAAGCTTTTGCTAAACCGAAACCTGTGGGCCTCATTACTCGCATCTTGGAACTCATTTCTGACAAAGACTGTTTGGTACTCGATTCATTCGCCGGAAGCGGTACTACGGGCCACGCCATTATGCAGTTAAACAAGGAAGACGGAGGAAACCGCCGCTTCATCCTCGTCGAGATGGAGCCGCAAATCAGCCGCGAGATAACTGCCGAACGCCTGCGTCGCGTTATTCAGGGTTATGGCGAAAACGAAGGCCTCGGCGGCGGCTTCCGCTACTGCAAGCTTGGCGACCCATTGTTTGACGAGCAGGGGCACATACGCTCCGGGGTCCGGTTCGCAGACCTCGCGCGGCACGTGTTCTTTACCGAGACCGGGGAACCGCAGGCGGACGGCTTCGATTATGGCTCGCCGTTGATAGGAGTCCACAACGGTGCTGCATACTATCTTCTCTTCAATGGCATTCTCGGCGACAAGAGCGTCAGCGGCGGAAATGTCCTCACCGGGGCGCTGCTCAAGACTCTTCCGCCGCACGACGGCCCGCGCGTCGTGTTCGGCGAAGGCTGCCGCTTGGGCCGCGACCGCCTGAAGCGCGCCGGAGTGACATTCAAGCAGATTCCGTATGAGGTGAAAACAAATTGAGCGCACTTCCCCTCAAAGGATACCAGGAACGGTCTTTGGAAGCGTTGCGGGACTACTTCCGCCTTGCGTCCGCTCGCAATGACGCCGACTCAGCGTTTTATGAAACCACGAAGCGGATTCTCGGGCGCGGAATCGCATACCAGCCCGTGCCGCAACTTCCCGAACCGCCGTACGTCTGCCTTCGAGTGCCCACGGGCGGTGGCAAGACGCTGATGGCCTGCCACGCGGTAGGCATCGCGGCCTCGGATTTCCTGCACCAGGAACACGCGCTTGTGCTCTGGCTTGTTCCGACCAACACGATCAAAGATCAAACCCTGGCGGCGCTGCGCGACCGAAATCATCCCTACAGGCAAACTCTCGACTTCGCGTTCGACGGGCGGGTCAGCATAATGGACGTGGATGAGGCGCTGCACATCCGACGCGCGGTGCTCGACAGCGACACGGTTATCATTGTGTCGACTCTCGCCGCTCCGCGCATCGGCGACACGGACAAACGCAAACTATACGATCAAAACGGCAACCTCGGGTCCCCATTCGATGGCATGGCCCGGGAGATTATCGACAAGCTGGAGAAATACGAGGGCACCGATAAGCCGATCCCATCTCTTGCCAATGTCATCTGCGCCCGCTGGCCGATAGTCATCATGGACGAGGCCCACAACGCTCGCACCGAACTGTCATTTGAGACGCTTGCGAGGTTCAGCCCATCTTGCATAATTGAGTTCACGGCGACACCAGCCACCCAGCCACCTTCGCCGAGCAACGTGCTCTACCCGGTCTGCGCAGCCGAACTCAAAGCGGAACAGATGATAAAGCTCCCCATCCGCCTGGAGACTTGCACCCAGTGGCAGCAAACCGTCCTGTCCGCGCGCAACAAGCGCGACGAACTGGAGCGCATAGCCGAGCAGGAACGCGCTGCTGGGGGTTCCTACATCCGCCCAATCATGCTCCTGCAGGCGCAGAAGAAGAACGAGGAACAGACGGTGGAGGTTGTCTACAATTGCCTCAAGAATGAAATGGGCGTGCCGGAATCTCAGATCGCGATTGAAACCGGCTACCAATCGGACCTGAACGGCATAAACCTATTCTCTCCTGAGTGTCCTGTCCGCTACATAATTACCGTGGACAAACTGCGCGAAGGCTGGGATTGTGCCTTTGCCTATGTGCTGTGTTCCGTCCGCGACATAGGTTCGCGCACGGCGGTTGAGCAGATCCTAGGCAGGGTTCTTCGAATGCCCGAGGCCGAGCGGAGGGAGCATCCCGATCTCAACATGGCTTATGCCTTCGTCACCTCCCTGCAATTCGCCGAGACCGCGCATACTCTTGACGTACTGAAGCAAGCCCTCGAAGGAAACGGCTTTACCAAATTCGAAGCGGATCGGGCAATCCAGCCCGCGCTTCCCATGGACCCCGGATACGGCGGCCTTTTCCGGCCTGAACTGGCCGAACTGTCCCCGGCGGAGCGCGGCGAGCCATTCCCGGTGCCACAACTCTGCTTGTGGGTGGACGGCGAACTTGAACCACTGGATGACAACTTCTTCTTCCTGCAAGCTCAGTGGAACCTTGCCGAATGCGCCCCGGCACTAGCCGAGACCGAATACTCATTGGAGTCAGCCGAATCCGACACGTACGAAGTGGATATTGACCAGGCGGGCAAAGCGCAATCGCGCGCCATCTCGACGATGCAGCGCCAGCTTGCGATGATCGTGCCCTCCGACATAACGTCACCCGAACAGTTGGCTCTCTGGCTTGATAAGCGGATATCGCATCCGGACGTTACCCAGGTCCAATCCATGCTGTTCCTCCTGCACTTAGTGGAGCATTTGACCGAGAAGCGCGGCTATTCGGTCCCCGACCTCGCCCGTGACAGGCTGCGCCTCTGCCAAGCTGCCGAGGCTAAGATCAACTCTCATCGGCAGGATGTGGTAAAGAGCGCCTATCAGCACATGCTCTATGGCGTGCCGCCTGTGGAGATCGAGGTTACCGCCGACCGCGTGTTCAAGTTCGACCCGCTGGCTTACCCCGCTAATCCCCGCTATGGCGGCTCCATACGCTATGACAAGCACTATTACCCGGCGATTGGCGATATGAACGATGAAGAGGCGCGGTGTGCCCAGAGAATTGATACACTGCCCAACGTCCGCTACTGGGTACGCAATCTTGAGCGTCGCTCTGAGTCGTCGTTCTGGCTCCAAACCCCAACCGACAAGTTCTACCCCGACTTTGTGGTCATGTTAAACGATGGACGCGTCCTTGTAGTTGAGTATAAGGGAGGCCATCTCATGGGTGATGACACTCGTGAAAAAGAGGCTCTTGGTCGTCTGTGGGCTGAGCGCAGCAATGGCAGGTGTGTTTTCGCTCTTCTGGGCGTTGACGATTACGCCGCTCAGCTTGCGGCTATCGCGCGGTAATCGGTGCAGTCCAAAATCTGCAATCAATTGACATCCCTCCCTCCGAGCACTAAACTATACAAGGCTTCGGCCCCGATGGAACCGAAGAAACGAGATGCTGAATCAAGTTCAGCATGACAGTAGTGCATCGCTATGTACCTATCCTACGTGCTGGGACAATCGATAAAGGACCCTGACGGCAGGGAGTTGGGGAAGCTGGAGGATTTGGTTGCGTCCCCGGCGCCGCATCTGCCTGTCATATCGGCTGTCGTCGTGCGGGTCGGCAGGGGGCAGGCGCGCAATGTGGCGTGGGAGTCTATCGGTTACGACGCGGACACCGAGCGGTTCTCGCTCGCCGTTCCCGTGGACCAGACCGTCGAGTATAGCTTTACCGATGAAGACCTGCTCCTGAAGACGAACATGATGGACAAGCAGATCGTGGACGTGCACGACTATCGGGTCGTGCGGGTGAACGATGTGCGCATCGAGCCGTCGGGGGACAGGCTGTATCTGGTGGGGGTCGATACCGGCATGCGCGGCCTGCTGCGGCGAATGGGGCTTATGCACGTCGCGGACGCGCTCGGGAGGTTGTTCAAAATCAGGCCGAGTTCGCAGGTCATCGCGTGGCACGATGTCGAGGCGTTCGAGCGGGGAGTCGGCAGGCTCAAGCTGAAGGTCTCGGCCGAGCGCCTGAGCGCGCTGCACCCGTCGGACATCGCTCGAATCCTTAACGAACTCGACCCGGATCAGCGCACGGAGGTTATGGAGTCGCTCGATATCGAGACCGCCGCGGAGGTCCTTACCGAGGTCCACCCGGAGGTGCAGGCGTCGATTGTCGAGAACCTCGAGGACGAACGCGCCGCCGATATCCTCGAGGAGATGGAGCCTGACGAGGCCGCGGACGTGCTCGGGGACATCAGCGCGGACCGCCGCGAAGACATATTGGAGGAGATGGAACCCGAGGAGGCGGAGGACGTCAAGGAGCTATTGGTCTACGAAGACCAGTCCGCCGGCGGGCTTATGACCACCGAATACGTCGCCATCTCGCGCGAGAAAACGGCCCAGCAGGCGATTGATACCATTCGCGAGCTGGAGCCCAGCGCGGAGACCATATATTATCTTTATGTTGTGGACTCATCCGAGCACCTGGTGGGGGTGCTGTCGCTTCGAGACCTCATAATCGCGAAGCCCTACACTCCCATAGAAGATTTCATGGTTACGAACGTTATACATGTCCACCTGGACGCCGGAGTGGAGGAAGTCGCCCGGGCCATGAGCGATTATAACCTGCTCGCTCTGCCGGTGGTGGACGACGAGAACAGGCTGCAGGGGATAGTCACGGTGGACGATGCCCTCGAGGAAATTATGCCCGAGGGCCGCCGTCGGCGCATCCCCAAAATCTGGAGCTGAAGCTAAAGTGGAAAGCGGAAAGCGGAAAGTGGAAAGCAGAGAGCAAGAAGAAGACGGAGACCAACAGGGCGACGTGCCGAACCCTTGCAATCTGCAATCCGCAATCTACAATCTACAATCTCAAGTGAAAGGAGGTGAGCGGTATGAGGCGACTCGGCCGCAACCGGCTGCTGATGCTGTTTGCATTCATCGGGCCGGGAGTGATCACCGCCGCGGCGGACAACGACGCGGGCGGCATAACCACGTATTCCGTGGCGGGCGCGTTATATCGCTACGACCTCCTTTGGGTCATAGTAATCATCACATTCGTGCTGGCGATGATCCAGGAGATGTGCGCGCGGATGGGCGTGGTCACGCAGAAGGGCCTCGGGGAGCTTATCCGGGAGAACTTCGGCGTCAAATGGACCATGTTCGCCCTGGGCACGCTGTTAGTCGCTAACCTCGCCACCACCACCGCGGAGTTCGCCGGCCTCGCGGCGAGCCTGGAAATCTTCGGAATCACGCGCTATATCACGGTCCCAATTGCCGCCATCGGCATCTGGCTGCTGGTAGTGAAGGGGTCGTTCAGGACGGTCGAGCGCGTATTTCTTGCGCTTACGCTCATCTACGCCACATACGTCGTATCGGGCATTATGGCGCACCCGAACTGGTCGGAGGTCGCGCACGCCACGTTCGTGCCGAAGCTGAACCTGACCCCCAACTTCATTTTTTTGGCTATAGCCGTAATCGGGACTACCATCACGCCATGGATGCAGTTCTTCCTGCAGGCGACGGTTGTGGAAAAGGGCGTGCGTCTGGAGAACTACACTTATCAGAAGTGGGACGTATACATCGGCTCGTTGCTGACGGATTTGGTTTCGTTCTTCATCATCGTCGCGGCGGGGGCGACGGTCTACGGAACCATCCACGGCCAGCACGTGAAGGACGCCGCGCAGGTGGCGAAGGCGCTGGAGCCTGTCGCCGGTCGATACGCGGAAGCGCTGTTTGCTATAGGGTTGTTCAATGCCTCTCTGCTGGCCGCCGCGGTGCTGCCTCTTTCAACCGCCTACACCTACAGCGAGGCGTTCGGCTGGGAGATCGGGATTTCACGCAAGTTCAGCGAAGCCCCCATATTTTACAGCATCTACACATTCAGCATCCTATTCGGCGTGCTCGTCGTCCTAATGCCGAAGCTCCACCTGATCGACACCATGATCAACGCCCAGGCCATCAACGGCATCCTGCTGCCGGTCATTCTGGTCTTCATGCTGAAGCTCATAAACAGGCCGGACGTGATGGGCAAATACACCAATTCCAAGGTCTATAACATCGCCGTCTGGGCAATGGCGGTCGCGCTGATGATCATGACCGTCATGTGGCTCTTCGGTCTCGCGCGGGGCTACTAAGCCACCCTAAGCTGATACGGCAGCATCTTTAACTGTTCGCGATACTTCGCCACCGTCCGGCGGGCTATCGTGACCCCGTTCTCGGCGAGGCGTTTGGCGATCTCGCCGTCGGACAGTGGTTCGACGGAGCGGGCCACCAACTGGCTGATCATGTTGCGGATCGGTAGGGCTGAATCGAAGAATATCTCGAATGAGATGACCTCGGCTGAGGGTGTTCGGCAGTATTTGCCGGCAAGCGCGCGGCAGATTGTCGATTCGTGGACCTCGAGCGCCTTCGCCACGTCCTTCTGGCGGAGCGGCTTGAGGTGGGATGGGCCGTGCAGGAGGAAGTCCTTCTGGTATTCGATCAGGAATGTGGCGACACGGGCCAAGGTTTTCTTCCTCAGGCCGATAGCGTCCAGGACGCACTTCACCCGCTCGACGTGTTCCCTGATGTGCCGGACGTCGTCCTCGCCCAGGGCGCAGTCGCCGCTCTTGATCGATTTATAGGTATCCCCGTACGTTTGGTCGATGCGAGCAAAGCTGCCGTGGCAATCGACAACCTCCGCCGTCAGCGAATCCCCGACCCTGTGGACGATCACATCCGGCACAATCGCGGCGGTGTCTCTGGGGCTGAGTTCCTCGAACGGCGCGCGATACATGGCGGCGGGGTGGGGGGTGAGGTTGTCTCGAATGAACTCGCAGGCCTCCGTGATCACGCCGAGCGTCACATCCATCGCCTTCGCTATCGATTTCAGCTTCATTCGTGAGAAGTCTTCCCAATGGTCGAGCAGGATACGTTCCGTGTTGGCGGACGTGGTCCCGGATGAGCCGAGGTGCCTGAGCTGGATCAGCAGGCTCTCGCGTAGGTCCCGCGCGGCGATCCCGGGCGGGTCGAATGATTGCAGTATGGAAAGCACGGCCTCGATCTCCGGCACGGCTGTCGCGAACTCTTCGGCGGTCTCGAACAGCGACTCCCTGAAGAACCCGTCATTGTCGAGCGAGTCTATGAGGTATTCGGCGATCCTGAGCTTTCTCCCGCCAAGAACCATCCGGGCCTGACCCTTGAGGTAGTCGCGGAGGTCCATCACGCGGGCCACCGTGCGGAACGGGTCGAACACCATCTCGCTGTCCGCGGCGGCGAATGCTCTTTCGAGGTAGTCGCGCTCCTCGAACCTGTCCGGCTTGGCGGTCTCGGTCCTTGTCATGGAGGCTCCGCAAACGGGGCATGCCGGGGCGCCGGTCGTGAACCCGCAGATCGGGCATCGATATCCCTCGTCAATGCACAGCGCGGGGTTTTCCATGGCTTCCGTTTCGATGAACTGCCGCAGTTCCAGCAGGCTCATGTTGAGGATGGCGTTCGCCTGAATCTGGACGGGGATCGCGCGAAGCTGCTGCCTCTGCGCAAGCACGGGACCTTGCATTCTACCAACCATACCTTTCCATTCCGCTCTTCGGCGGATAATGCTCGAGATAATGCCTGCATTATTATAGGGAAAGGCCGTCCGGTTCCTTAGGTCGAATGGTATCAGGCGGGGGGCGCGCCGCTGCTTTCGCTCGCGTAGTTGCCCAGCAGTCCGTGGCGGATAGCGTAGTTGACTAGCTGCGCGCGGCTCTTGATCTGAAGCCCTTTGAAAATCCTGTAGCGGTGGGTTTCTATGGTCTTGAGGCTCACGCAGAGTTGGTCGGCGATCTGCCTGCTGGTCAAGCCCCTTGCGACCAGCGCGGCCACTTCGATCTCCCTGGGTGAGAGCCGACTGTGGTCGTCTCCACTCCTTCGAGCGGGAGCGGGACCGACTCTGCGCACGCTCGGGGAAATCCACCGGCGGCCGCGGGAGACGGCCTCGATGGCACAAAGCAGTTCGTCCGGCGGACAACGCTTGGTCACAAAGCCCAAGCCGCCTGCCTTAACGAACTTCTGCACGCAGTCCCAGGTATCGTGGGCGCTGAATGCGAGCACGCATCGCGGTTTCTCGCGCATGATCTCCCTCACGGCCTCAATTCCATCGCCGTCGGGAAAGACTATATCCATGATGATGACATCGGGGTCGTGGCGCTGGATCTGATCGAACGCTTCGGCAAGGCAGCTCGCCTCTCCGACGATCCGAATGTCTTTTGTTGTCTCGAGGAAGTGTTGGAGTCCCCATCTGGTGACGGGGTGCTCTTCCACGATCAGTACTTTGGATGCTGTATTACCACAACTACCCACTAGCCTTACCTCACATTCGGATTGCCTCTCAGGAAACGGAAATCTTAGTCCATGACCGGCCCGATCTTACATCGGGACCGGCATTACAGATCATTCCGTTCACAGCCTCAGTGCTGTGAGGTGCTTCGCTTTATTAGGCGCTAACCGCGCCTGTTTTTGGAGCGCGGGCGCCGCTCGCACGTTTGTTGAAACGGGTTCGCCGGTGGTTATTATCAAGCTACCATAGCGTATCAGGATGCGAGCTACCCGTCAAGCATTTATTATCGACAAATGGCGTGGAAATGTTCAGGTTGTTACCGGCGGAATTAGCAAAGGACTGCATAGACACAGCAAGGCGGCAAACTCTGACATTTTCGGGAAGTCTCTCCACGTCGATTTTTAAGGGTTTTCCCCTGATAAGATGGAGCATCCGTCCGCCGAAGATTCCGAGTGGCTGCTCATAAGGCAAGCGCGAGAGAGGGCACCGGGAGGCTAACATTTGAAGCGTTTAGTTTGGCAGTATATTGTTCTCTACGTAGCAATCCTGGGCGCGTTTTCGATGTGCGCCGCCTTTGCCTGCTACAGCGGTCTGCTGCTGATTCCCACGACCGATGTGGTGGGTAGGGGCGAGTACTCCATGGAATACCAGAACGACTTTTCCACTCCCATTACCCGAGACAACCGCGCGACCCTGTTCAACACCGAGTACGGGATCAGCCGAGGGCTGGAACTCGGATTCGACGTTGACGCCAGCCCCACCGCTGACACCGATGCTATCGGCAATATCAAGTATGCCTTCGAGTTGGGCGGCGGGACCAAGCTGCCCGTCGCAATCGGTTCGTATAACATGAGTCAGAACCTCAAGAGCGCCACCTACGGTGTTGTGGGCCAAACCTTCGGGTTCGGCAGACTCAGCCTGGGGGCGCTGCGCACGGACACAGCCACTCGCTGGTTCGCCGGAGTTGATCGCCCCATAAGCGACCGATGGACGCTCATGGCCGACTACACCAGCGGCCGCGAGAACTATTGGTCCGTCGGCGCAAACTACGTCGTGAGCGATCGTTACAGCGTACTTGCCGGCGTCGAATATCCCAACGTTCCCGGCGAGGACATAATCTATTCACTCCATTTCGTAATTTGCGGCAGCCTCTCTCATTCTGCCCGTAATTAACCCTCATCCAACACCCAATTCAGTGTTCCACCCTGACACAATTACCAGGTCGCGCCCCCGATGATCCCTATGTAGATAGTGTTCATCGGAGCGTGCAATGGCGTTTACCTTGGCCTGTATTTCAACGTTGCTAAGGAGGTGTTGACTTGGTTGCCGGCCCTGAATGCCGGCGACAGGCCCGCCGGAAGCGATACGCTTCGCGGTGGAGGTGGCTCCGGTAGTTGGCCGCCTTTGGGATATACGCCGTTGGCAGTATTAGATCATGGGGGGACAAAAGACAATGAATAAACTCAAGTTAGGACCCAAGCTCATAGGCGGGTTCGTCGTCGTGGCGATCATCGCCGCTGTAGTCGGAGTCATCGGCATAAGCGGAATATCGAAGACGGGAAAAGCCGGTGATGCCATGCTGGAGAACGAATTTCCACTAGCCGATGCGTCGATGGAAGTGCAGATAGCGCTGCTCACCGGTCGGGACGCGGCGGCGGAATATCTGCTGCAAGATGATCCGGCCAAGCTGCCCGAGATAGAGCGGCAATTCGACGAGACGGTCAAGACGTTCGACGATTTCATTGCGGGCATCGTCAAGGGCGGGACGGTCGGAGACATCAAGATCATCGCCACCGATAGCGATGAGGTCCGCAAGCTGGCCGAAGAGGCGGGCGAGCAGCACGCGACATTTGAGCGAAGTGTGAAAGAGCTGATGCGGCATCACCAACAGGCTCTTGCGGGAACCTCCGGAGCGGCCGCCAGGGCCCGCGCAAGCATGGCGGTGGCGGACGAGGTCAGCGAGCAAGGCCTTGCGGACCTGCACAAACTGGAGGAAGCAGTAGGCGCCGAACTTGCGTCGGCCATGGAGGAGTCCGACGCGTCTCAGAGCTCGAGCAGAACGTTGGCGGTGGTAGTTTCGTTGCTGGGTTTCGTGTCGGCGGTCGTCATAGGCGTGCTGTTATCCCGCTCCATATCCATACCGATGACCAAGATGACGGAGGCGGCGGACAAGCTGGCCGCTGGTGACGTCAACGTGGCGCTCGAAATAACGACCACGGATGAGATCGGTGACCTGTCGAAATCCATGAACACAATGGCAAGTACCTTGCGTGCCCTGATTGAGGAAGATGGCGGCAAGGCGCTCGAGGACGCCGCGAACAAGGACCTTACAGCGAGAGTGCAGCGCGAGTATCAAGGCGCATACGACAAGATGAAGAACAACATCAACAGCTTGCTCGAAGCTCTGGAGCACGCGCTGATCGAGGTGAAAAACTCCGCCGATATGGTGGCGCAGTCATCTCAGGATGTGACCGCCAGCGCGGAGCAGGTAGGCAAGGCCTCGCAGCAGATAGCCGAAACCGTTGGTCAGGTGGCGGCCGGCTCGCAGGAGCAGTCTAAGACCGTTCTGGCGGGCACCGAGGCCATGGAGCAGCTCTCACGAGCGATAGAGGAAGTAGCCAAGGGATCTCAGACTCAGGCTAGAACAGTCGACGAGACTGTCGCATTGATTCAGCAAATCACCGCCGCTATCGACCAGGTCGCTCAGGCGGCCCAGACCGCCGGCGAAACTTCTCAGCAGGTAAGCGAAGTCGCCAATACCGGTGGCCAGCAGGTGGCCAGATCGGTCGATGGCATGGGGAGAATCAAGGAGGCCACGGACAAGGTCGGCGGCATGGTAGGCCAGTTGGGCGAAAGCTCTCAGCAAATAGGCGCGATCGTCGAGACAATCGACGATATTGCCGAGCAGACCAACCTTCTTGCTCTTAACGCCGCCATCGAGGCTGCAAGAGCCGGAGAGCATGGCAAGGGGTTCGCAGTGGTCGCCGATGAGGTCAGAAAGCTCGCCGAGCGAAGCTCCAAGGCCACCGGCGAGATCGCGGACCTGATCACCAACATGCAGCACATGATCAACCAGGCCGTCGAGGCCATGAGCATCGGCAGCAAAGAGGTGGCCGAGGGAACCGATCTCTCCGCTCAAGCGAGCGAGGCCCTGAAGAGCATTCAGGAGGCGGTTGCGGGCATAGTCGGCCAGATTCAAGGCATGGCTGCTTCGGCCCAGCAGATGAGCGGTTCGAGCGCCGAGGTCATCAAGGCTATCGAGAACGTATCAGCCATAACCGAGGAGAGCACGGCTGCCACCGAAGAGATGGCGGCATCGAGCACAGAGGTGACCAGGCAGATCGAGCAGGTCGCGGCTGTAAGCGAAGAAAACGCCGCATCCGCCGAGGAAGTATCGGCGACCACCCAAGAGCAGAACGCCGCCGCCGAGGAACTGACGGCCTCCTCCGAGGAACTTGCCACAATGGCTGAGAACATGCAGCAGTTGGTGGCCCAGTTCAAGGTCAGAGCCGACAGCGCCTCCAACGTGCGTGACGTCTCCGCCGAGGTTACAGCACGGAAGCAGCGCAAGGCGGCTTAATGATGAATGGAGAGTTCAAATTATGAGTAACGAAGTGCTTGAGAACACCGCGGACGAGTCGGAGCAGCTTGTAGTCTTCGAGCTGGCAAAGGAATACTACGGGGTGGATATCGCGGCTGTGAACACGATCATCAGGATGCAGGAAGTCACCGAGATTCCACGCACTCCCGATTTCGTGGAGGGCGTGATCAACCTGCGAGGCAGTATCGTCCCGGTGATCGACCTGCGAAAGCGATTCGGCCTTACGGTCAGCGAAGCTACCAAATCATCGAGAATAGTAGTGGTGGAAGCCGGAGGCCAGATGATAGGTATGGTGGTCGACGCGGTTGCCGAGACCCTGCGTCTGCCGGCGGATGCAATAGAGCCTCCGTCACCGGTGATCACCTCGGTGGACTCAGACTATCTGCGAGGCGTGGGCAAGCAGGACAACAGGCTGTTCATCCTGCTCGACCTCGACAAAGTCCTGACAGCGAGGGAAATAGAGTCCCTGGGCAAGATCGAGAAGCGGGCGAGGAAAGAAGCCGAGGAGCCCGCGGCTCAGGCGGCGTAGCATTGCAAACAGAAGGGAAATGAAGAATGCAGATTGCAGAATGCAGAATGAAGGGACCTCACAATGCTAGGTCAATCTGCATTCTGCATTCTGCAATATCTCTTCCCCCACCGTGCCGCCCCCGCGCTCAATGGTAACACTGATTATTACCGCCCTTCACCCGAAATGGGCTAATGAACGCTCGCCGCAAACGCCAGAATATATTTAGCTGAGTATCGTGGGAGAAAGGTTTCCTTATGAGCTCCGGTATGGAAATGTCAGACTTCCTTGCCTTATTCCTGGAAGAGGCCGAGGAACAGTTGCTCAAGCTCGATGATGGGTTTCTGCAGCTTGAGAAGGATCCCAGCGACATTGAGACCCTGAAAGAAGTGTTCAGGGCGGCGCATACTCTCAAGGGCTCATCGGCGACCATGGGACTGACCGAGATCGCCAACCTCACCCACGCGATGGAGAACCTCCTCGATCAGCTTCGTAGCGAGACCCTTGTCGCGACTCCGGAAGTCATCGACCTTCTCCTTGCCGGGACCGATTTCCTGCGCACCCTCATCGGCCAGGTGAGCCGAGGGGAGGCCATGAACGTGGACACCGAAGAGCTTCTCGAAGGTCTCAAGGCCGTCTGCGCGGGGGCGTCGGGGGAACAGGCAACAGGGAACAGGGAACAGGGAACAGGCCCTTCGACTTCACTCAGGACAGGCAGAGAACAGACCGATGGGATTGCGCTTAGACTGAAGATAGCCGACAACTGCCTGATGCCGTCCGTCCGCGCGTTCATGATCTATAATGCCCTGTCGGGCCTGGGCGATATTGTATCATCCGATCCGCCTGAAGAACAGATCGACGACGTGCAGGCTGGCCAGGATATCAACATCGTCTTCGAGCCGAATCAGGACTCCAGCGCCATCATTGCGGCTATGAAGAGCCTCTCCGAGATCGAACTGATAAACTTCACGCTGCCGGATTCGGATGAGTCGCTCAGGAAGCCTCAAGCCGCCGAAGTGGGGAGCACACCGAAAGGGGTCGCGAAGAAGCCGTCTGCCGGTTCCAATACTGAAGGTGGCGCTGAACCCGCTGCTAAGGCTATCCAGACAGTCCGCGTCGGCGTGGACCGCCTGGACACCCTCATGAACCTGGTGGCGGAGCTGGTCATCGACCGTACGAGAATGAACCAGATTTCCAGCGACCTCGGACTGAAGTATGAGAACGAGGAGCTGATCCAGGGCCTTAACGAGACGGGCGTGCATATAGGCAGGGTCGTGACCGAGCTTCAGGAGCACATAATGAAAGTCAGGCTGCTGCCCGTCGAACAGGTCTTCAGCCGCTTCCCGAGGATGGTGCGGGACCTGGCACACAAGGCCGGCAAGGATATCGAATTCGTGATGGAAGGTCAGGAGACTGAGCTGGACCGCTCCATTCTGGAAGAAATCGTCGATCCGATCACCCATCTACTTCGCAATGCCGTCGATCACGGCACCGAAACACCCGAAACGCGCAAGGCCGCCGGTAAGCCCGCGCGGGCAAGAGTGCTATTGGCCGCGAAGCAGGAAGAGAACCGAATTATCATCGAAGTCCGTGATGAAGGGCGTGGAATATCTATAGAGAAGGTAAAGGCCGCGGCCCTCAAACAGGGCGCCATCGGCGAGGAGACGCTGTCCCGGATGTCTGACGAGGAAGCGCTCCAGTTGATATTTGCCTCGGGGGTCAGCACGGCCGAGAAAGTTACAGATGTTTCCGGGCGCGGCGTCGGTATGGACGTGGTCCGCAGCAATATCCAGGGCCTCTCGGGGACCGTGGAGGTCCATAGTGAGCCCGGCAAGGGCACGACCTTTAGGATCAACCTTCCGCTCACGCTCGCGATCATCCAGTCGCTGGTTACCGGCGTGAACGATATGGTGTATGTGATTCCGCTTAGCGCGGTCGCGGAGACGTTCCGCTGCCGGGCCGACGAGATGCACTATATCGACGGCAATCCGGCCATCAACTTCCGCGGCTCCGTGCTCCACCTGGTCAGGCTGGCCTCCCTATTCGGGCACGGCGAAGAGATGCGGAGCGCCGACAGCAGTGAGGCGGATGATTGGGTCACATTTGTCGTGGTGCGCACCGGCGGGCTGAAGGTCGGCTTGGTGGTCGATAGGCTGATAGGCGAGCAGGAGGTTGTCATCAAACCCCTTGGAGCCTTCTTCGGCGACATCGACGGCATAGCCGGCGCGACGATCCTCGGTGATGGGCGCGTCGCGCTGATCGTGGACGTAGGCTCACTGGGCAAGCTTGTCAACAGGAGGAGGCTCGACCGAGTAGCGGCATAGCGGCTCCGGGCTGGGCTAAGCATGAGTTTGAATCAGCAAGATGCGCTGTCCGAAATGGACTTCACCATATTCAAACGCAAGGTCAAGGCCACATACGGGCTTGACCTCGACGCGTATAAACGTGCGCAGATGGAGCGCAGGCTGCGCGCCAATATGGAGAAGTGCGGAGCCGGCACGTTCCAACAGTATTATACGCTGATGCAGCGCAGCAAGGCTCTGGCGGATGAGTTTTTGGATCGGGTAACGATCAATGTCTCGGAGTTGTTTCGGAACCCGGACCAGTTCGAGGTCCTGCGAACCCGGATCCTTCCGGAACTGCTGCGCGAGCGCAAGGCACTGACGGTTTGGTCCGCGGGCTGCTCCTACGGCGCCGAGGCGTATACACTCAGCGTGTTGCTCAATGAACTGGCTCCCAGCCAGCGACACAGCATACTGGCTACCGACATCGATGATAGAATGCTGGCGAGGGCGCAGGCCGGCGTGTTTCAGGAGCAGGAGGTGCGAGGCGTATCCAGGGCGCGTCTGGTCAGATACTTCGACAAAGTGCCCGAGGGCTTCGCGGCTAAGGAGATACTGAAGACGCCGATCAGTTTCCAGAAACACAACCTGCTCGAGTCTCGTTTCAGAACGGGGTTCGACCTGATAGCGTGCAGGAACGTGGTGATCTATTTTACCGACGATGCCAAATCCGTCCTTTACAGACGGTTTCGCGATTCGCTCCGCCCGGGGGGTTACCTGTTCGTCGGCGGCACCGAACGCATCAGCGACTACATCGAGATCGGTTTCGAGAGCAGAGTTCCATTCTTCTACAAGAAACCACATACGAACTGAGGAGGCCAGGCTAATGGCGAAGCGCATTCTGGTGGTGGACGACGCGATGTTCATGAGAGCCACCGTGAAACGCATCTTGGAACAGGCTGGATACGAAGTGGCCGGCGAGGCCGAAAACGGCCAGCTCGCCGTGCAGCGGTATGGGGAACTGAGGCCCGATGCCGTGTTGATGGACATTACGATGCCTGTCATGGATGGGATTTCGGCCGCGAAGGCCATACTACAAACGGACCCCAAGGCGGTTGTCTTGATGTGCACTGCGCTGGGGCAGCAGGGCATGGTCATAGACGCCATAAAGGCGGGTGTCAAGGACTACATCGTGAAGCCGTTCCAGCCCGAGCGCGTGCTCGAAGGCGTGGGAAAGGCGCTCGGCGTAGCCTGACGAGCCGCGCCCGCGTGGGCGACGGTTGCTTCGGTTGCACGCAGCCGAAGCGTCTGTCAGCAGCGTTCGGTTGCTTCGGTTGCATGCAGCCGAAGCATCGGTCTTAGGGTGCAATGAAACCAACTTGGGGGGCAGTACATAGATGAAAGTCGAGTTTATCGAACCTTTTGTGAAGTCGGTCTATACCGTGCTGGAGGCGGTGGTCGGCGATAAGCCGGAGCGAGGCAAGTTGGCGCTCAGGAATACAACGTTCACCACCCAGCAGGTTACCATAATGGCGGGGGTCAACGGTGATGTCGAGGGGGCCGCGTTGTATGGGATGTCGATGAGCACGGCCACGAAGATTGCGTCGGCAATGATGGGGTCGCCCGTGGCTGAATTGGACGAAATGGCCTCCAGCGCCATCTGTGAGCTGGGCAATATGATCACGGGAAGCGCTACAACCATGCTCTCACAGAATGGCTTCCAAGTGGACATCACTCCGCCCTCCGTCATAAGGGGGGCGAACGTCGAGGTTTCCACCCGGACCGCGGCGCTCGTGGTCCCCGTTCAGACGGAGCACGGGGCTATCGAGATCAACGTGGCCCTCACCGAGAACGCGATGCGCAAGGCGGCATATAAAAATGGCGGATATGCTTAATCAAGACGAAATCAACGCCCTGATGGAAACGTTCAAGTCCACGGGCGGGCAGATCGAGGGAGCGAGGGGCGCCGAGAGGCAGGTGAAGTTGTATGACTTCGCCAGGCCGGACAAGTTTTCCAAGGATCACCTGAGATCGCTGAACTCCATTCACTCGAAGCACGGCGCCTCGTTCGCGGCGGCCCTGGCGGCTCTGTTGCGCGTCCAGACCCGCGCCGATCTGCTGGCCCTGGACCAGCTCATGTACCGGGAATACTGTGCTTCCGTTCCCGACGGCACGCTCTTCGTTGAAGTCGAACTGAAGCCACTCACATCGACCGCCATTTTTGAGTTCAATCCGGTGCTGGTATCGACGTGTGTCGATCTGCTGGCCGGGGGTTCGCCGGTATCGGGCGCGGCATCGGCGTTTATATCCGATATCGATAAGGCAATCGTCAAGCCGATAGTGGAGCTTGCGCTGAAGCAGTACCATGAGGCGTGGGCATGTTGCCTTGAGCTCAAGCCGACCATAGTGAGTATGAGCACTGAGTCAACCATGCGCCAGATATTGCTGCCGTCGGAGGCCGTGCTGGTGTGCGGCTACGAGGTCAGCCTGGGCGAGAGCGTGAGTATGATGAGCATCTGCCTGCCCGCGTCGGCAATCGAGCCCGTGCTGCCGGCGCTCACATTGGGCAGGACTCTGAACTCCATGGGCCGGGGCCGGGAGTCGATGGACCCTGCGCTCATGAGGAACTTCGAGGAAGTTGCCCTGGAGTGCCGGGCGGTATTGGGCAGGGCGCCGATAACCCTGGGAGAAATTGCGGACCTGGAGGTGGGAGACCTGATCCGGCTGCCCACTCGTCAGAATGGCTGCGCCGAGCTATGGGTCGGGGAGGTGGCCGCGTTCGCGGGGGTCCTGGGGCTTTCGGGAAAGAACATTGCGATCAAGATCGCCGGGTCGTTGGATGGCAACGCCTTTGGGAGTGCGCCGTGATCCGGCGCTTTGGCATAGGAGATTATACAATGGTTACATCAAGCGATAATAAAGTCGATGTTGCTCTCGGCAACTTCCTGACTGTGGCCAAATCGGGAGTGAAGAAGGCGGCTCAGTCACTGCGCACCATGTCGGCCAGCGCGGTCAGGTTAGAAGTCATCTCCGCGGGTGTTGCCCCGACCTCGAGGCTGTCGGAGGTCGCTGGAAACCCGGAAGACCTGGTGATCGGAGTGTATATCAGGGTTAGCGGGGAGATGCCGGGCCACGCGCTCCTGTTGTTTCCCTACGACAGCGCCATGCTGCTTATAGACATGATCACCGGCAAGACCCTGGGCGCCACCAAGCACGTTGACGAGATGGAGGAGTCGGTGATCCAGGAAGTTGGGAATATCGTGACAGCTTCCTATTTGAACGCATTGTCGGATTATTACAGGTGTCAACTTTTGCCCAGCCCGCCGAGCCTCGCTATTGATATGGCGGCCGCTGTTGTGGACAGTGTCCTTTTGAATACGGGGCGTTTCGAGGAAGATACGATCAGCGTGGTCACCAAGTTCGCCGGCACCACCCGCTCTCTGCGAGGTTTCTTCATGTATATCCCTGAAGTCCTTACGACATTGTAATGGAGGGTTCGTACTTTGGATGACGGCATAGCCCGGATGGGCCAGGTAGTGTTTTCCGGCCCAAACTTAACCGAGCTGCGAGCCCTGGGTCTCGGCTCGTGCATAGGATTGTGTGTATATGATCCCGGAGTGAAACTTGGGTGCGTTGCCCATATCGTACTGCCGGAGGCCAAGTTGGCGAATACGCCCGATGTGGGCAAGTACGCCGACACGGCCCTGCCCTACGTGGTCAAGCAAATGACCGCCAAGGGCGCTCAGCAATCAAGAATGCGCGTGGCTATCGCGGGCGGCGCTCAGCTATTCTCTTTTGAAGGATCCGAAAGCCGCCTCGATGTGGGCAAGCGTAATACGGAGGCCGTGAAGTCGCTCCTCTCAATCATGAGGCTGAAGCTGGTCGCGGAGGAAGTCGGCGGCAGGTCCGGCCGCACAATAGTACTTGATGCCGCAACCGGCGAAGTCATGGTCAAGCAAGCCGGCGGCACAGCGAGACTTCTCGCCAAACTCACCTCTTAAGGGGTAGGAGCACATGGCTGCCGTCTCGACCGAAAAGAAGCGCGTACTGATCGTTGACGACTCGGTATTTGCGCGAAAGATAGTATCGGATATCCTGTCAAGCTCTCCAAGGCTCGAGATAGTGGGCGTCGCCAACGATGGCTTGGTTGCCCTGGTCATGGTCGAGACACTCAAGCCGGACGTGATTACGTTGGACGTCGAGATGCCGCGTCTCAACGGCATCGAGACGCTCCGACGGTTGATGAAAGAGCATCCCACTCCCGTGCTGATGCTGAGTTCGCTCACTGAGACCGGCGCCAATGAGAGCATGGAAGCTCTCAGACTTGGCGCCGTCGACGTAATGGCTAAGCCGCACGGCAGCCACAGCCTCGGCCTCAATACCCAAAAAGATGAACTGATAGCCAAGGTTCTGGCGGCGGCGAGCGTTCAGGTCTCCCATTTGCTTCCCATTGGCAATCCGAGGCCGCGCGTCAGAGTCCAACCCAGCATCCCGGTCAGCACGTCGTTTCCGGTGGTCATGATCGCGTCGTCGACGGGTGGGCCGAGAGCCTTGCGGACGATAGTTCCGGAACTTACGACCGCCGCCGGATGCGCATACGTGCTGGTTCAACACCTACCGGTGGGGTTCAGTGCGGCCCTGGCCCGCGACTTGAATAATCTGACGGACCTTAACCTGCGCGAATCATCCGATGGCGACTCGCTCCGAGCGGGCGACGCCATATTCGCGAAAGCAGGATATCATACGATTTTCGACCGCCAGGGCAAGGTGCGGATTACCACCGACCCGCCGCTTTGGGGCGTGCGGCCCGCCGCGGACGTTACGATAGTCTCAGCCATTCCGGTGTTCGGGCAGAGACTGGTGGGCGTGGTGCTGACAGGCATGGGGCGTGACGGGGCAAATGGCGCCCGACTGATCAAGGAGTCGGGCGGTATAGTTATCGCGGAACATGAATCCAGTTGCGTCGTTTACGGTATGCCTCGGGCGGCGATTGAGTCCGGAGTCGTCGACAAAGTCTCTCCACTGACCAGAATCCCCGACGCAATCCACGAGGCTGTGATGAAGGCGGCGAAGGGGCGCGGGGGGAAGACGGCGTAGCGGTGTCTGGCCCACGGTGTGCAAAGATCGGGCGTTATTTGCAATGACGCCCGAAACGGAACTCTGGGGATTTGAAATCCCCTTCTTCTGTTTCGCACGCGATTTCAAATCGCGTGCGATCAAGGAGGTACCAGTGCACTTCCCCCTCACTTCTTCTCCAGCTTGAACTCTCTGATCTTATTGCGCAGCGTCTTGCGGTCGATGCCGAGGGCCTGGGCGGCGCTGGACTGGTTCCACTTCCTGTGTTCGAGAACTCGTTCGATGTGGATCTTTTCGATGTCGCGCAGAGTGGCTGTGATGGGGATCTCGCGCACACCGGACACGGTTGCCGAGGTGGAGGGGGTGGGGGAGTGGGCACCGTTTAGCATCAGATGCTCGGGCCGGATCGTCTCGCCATTGCACAAGATGACCGCGCGCTCGATGGCATTCTCCAGTTCGCGGATGTTCCCCGGCCAGTCGTGGTGTTTGAGATCGTCCATCGCCTCGTCCGAGAAGAATCTGACCCGCTTTCCGGTCTCCTCGGCATAGTTTGCCAGGAAGTGATTGGCGAAGACCTCGATGTCATCCCCGCGCTCGCGTATCGGCGGGAGCCTGAGAGTGATGACGTTGAGCCGGTAGTAGAGGTCGTCGCGGAACTCCTTGTCCTTGATGGCCTGGGGCAGGTCGCGGTTGGTGGCGGCGATGACTCGCACATCCACAGTGATAGTTTCGCTTCCGCCGACCCTCTCGAACTGCTTCTCTTGCAGCACGCGCAGCAGCTTGGTTTGGACCGCCGGGCTAATCTCCCCGATTTCGTCGAGGAAGATCGTGCCCCTGTCCGCCACCTCGAACCGCCCGATGTGCCTGGCTACCGCGTGCGTGAACGCGCCCTTCTCATGGCCGAACAACTCGCTCTCCAGCAGGCTTTCCGAGAGCGCCGCGCAGTTGACCTTGACGAACGGCCCGCTCGCGCGGTTACTCTGATAATGGATTGTTCGCGCCAGGTATTCCTTGCCGGTGCCGGTTTCGCCGGTGACGAGGACGGCGGCGTTGGTCGGGGCGACCTGCGCCGCCATCACGTAGGCTCGCTGCACGTCAGGGTTCGAGCCGACGATATTGTCGAACCCGAACTTTTTTTTGAGCTCGCCGCGCAGGAAGCGGTTTTCGTCGATGATGTGTTTCTGTTCGAGCGCGCGCTCGGCGATCATCTGAAGCTCATCGACATCGAACGGCTTGGTGATGTAATCATACGCGCCCAGTCTGAGGGCTTCAATGGCGGTTTGGGTGCTCCCGTAAGCCGTGATGATGATGACCGGCAGGTCCGGCTTGATCTCCTTGATGCCGTTCAGGACCTCCAGCCCACTCATCTTCGGCAGACTCATATCCAGCACTACCAGATCGAAGTTGCCATCTTTGGCCGTGGCGAGGCCCGAGGAGCCGTCGGGAGCCGTCGACGTCTCGCAGCCGGCGTCGGAGAAGAGCCGCGATATCATATCGCGCATCCCCGCTTCGTCATCGATTATCAGGATGGTTTTGCTGTCAGTCAATTGCATACCGTTCGGAAGTGCCCCGTTCGTCCGGATTTGTAATCCGGGACGGTGGGGCAATCTGGGGATCTGTGATCCCCTCGCACAGAGTGAAGGCTAGCGGGATTTCAAATCCCGAGATTGCCGGGGAGGTCCCGGATAACATATCCGGACCAACGTGCGCTCCATTTATTCTGCATTCTGCAATCTGCATTCTGCATTATACAACGGAAACCGCAGGGTCACCGTGGTTCCTTTACCTTCTTCGGAGTCGACCATCACTTTTCCTCGGTGTCTTATTGCGATTGCATCGACCATACTCATCCCGAGGCCCGTGCCCTGCGCGCCGCGAGTGGTGAAGAACGGGTCGAAGAGCCTGGCCTTTGTCTCCTCGCTCATACCGACGCCGTTGTCCCGCACGATCAGGTCGGCGTGGATGTCGTCGTGGGTCGTGATCACAGCTATCTTGCCCGAGGCCTCGATGGCTTGGGCGGCGTTGAGCATCACGTTCGCCAGAGCCTCTCTTAGTTCCGAGGCGTTTCCCGTCACGATACAGCCGGGGGCAAGACTGGTCTCAACCGATACCCCCTCGGCGTCGCGCGGGCCGTATTCGTTCCACGCGGGCACCGCGCCGTGAATCACGTCCTCAACGATATCGCTCAGGTTGACCGGCAGATAGCCCGAGCCGTCGACCGGCTTGCCGATCTCGCGAAGCCGGCGGACCGTCTCAGCCGCATCCTTCGCCGCAAGCTCGATGGCGTCGATGCTCTTGAGCACCGGTGCGTCGTCGCCGAGCTTGCGCCGTGCAATCTGCGCGTTACCCAATATAATCCCGAGGACGTTGTTGATGTCGTGAGCGACCCCCGCCGCCATCTCGCCAAGGGTGCGCAGCCTCTCCGAATGGATCAGTTGCTCCTGGGCTTCCTCGAGCTGGGCGTTCAGATCGGCAAGCTCGCGATTCTGCTCAAGTATCTCCTGTTCGAGCTGCCGCCTGGCGGTGATGTCGCTATATATCTCGACTCTTCCCCCGAGCCTGCCATCCGATGAATAGACCGGGGCGGAGTAGCGATGGAAGATAGATCCTTCACCGAGGGAGTCCAGCACCTCCTCCACGACTTCCGTGTCATCCGGCGCCCGACGCTCGACCGAACCCGGAACCTCCGAGCCGATCAGACTCTCGACTGGGATGTTAAATACCTCAGCGGCGCGCCTGTTCGCGAAGGCTATCCTGTAGTCCTTACCCAGAAGTATGACCCCGCGTTCCGGGGATTCGACGTTACTCAGTGTGGCCATTATGATAGTGTCCTCTCGATTCGACAACAGCATTATATAGCTTAGGGGAGGCAACAGGCAACAGTAGGGAACAGGGAATAGGGAATAGGGAAGAGGGAACAGGGAACAGAAGGGAAGTGTGCGTTCGTCCGGATTTCCGAATCCCTCCCTTCCCATTTCGGGTTTTCGTCCTTTCGGGTTTTCGTGGTAAATTCCCTTCTGCTGTCTTTTCGATTGACAATGTTATGCCCCGCTGCTAATATGTGGCATAATTTCGATAGGAGGTGGCTGCTATGTCACGAACCGGGGTTGTTGCTCTGTTAGTTATTGGTATTGCGCTGTGCCTTCCGGGTATCGCGTTCTCAGGCTTGGATGAAGAGCCACCGAAGCCGGAGGCCGCCGTCGCCGGGCCGGTCGCCAAGGACATCGACGGCGACTCGCGCAGGCTTGAGATCGAGCGCGTGATCGACCGACGTATTATGCAACCGTTTCCGGACGGCAACTTCCGACCGGCCGATCCGGTGAACGAGGAATCGTTTGCGAAGGTCTTGGAGCGCCTACTGATCGCCTGCCCGAATATGTCCAAGACCGACTTCAAGGCCGATAAACCCAAGCAGGGTCTCTCGCGAATCCGTGCCATTATGCTCATAGTTCGCAGTGCGGCGGACAAGCTAGCCATGGAATCGGTGAGCGACACCGACAGCATACTGGCCAGGTACGGCGATACGAAGTCGATCCCGGTTTGGGGGGTGAAGTGCATCGCGTTCGCAGTCGACCACGGCTACGTGGAAGCCGAACCGAATCTCCGTCCTATGGACCCAATCACCCGGTCCGAGCTTGCGGGAGTATTGGCCAAGTGCCTCGCGCCCACGGGCGCCCCGACTGCTCCCACCACTCCGACCCAGCCGACCGATCCGACCGATCGGGTCGTCACTGACGGCTATACCGGCCTTCTTGTCGATTGCCGAGGGCTGGGCCTGAGGCGGTGCATGAGTCCGGCCATCACCAGCGAGGGTGGGGACAATGTCTATCCCGATCCCAAGAAGCTGCCTACTATAGAGTTCATGGAGGACCATGGCATAGCTGGGTTTGTAACCGACATCGCGAACGCAAAGCGCACCGGAAGCAGGCCGTTGGAGGTCAAGGCCGTGCGTGTGGACGGCAATGCGAGGAACATAGCGGTGATATCCGACTCGGACGGCGAAACCATCCTCGCCGAGGAGCAAAAAAGCCATTTCCTGGCAGGTTGGAATGTGACGTTCCTGATGGATTAGTCGGGTAGGGAACAGAAGGGAAGTGCCGCTCACGTGACTAACTAATCTGTGATGTCAGGCACTATCGAATCGTCAGTTGACTCCAGAAATTCGCTCAACGAGCTGACCAACACGGAATGGATGATCGAGACCAAGAGCGTGTGGTTCAGCCGGCCCCCTCAGCGCGACAAGCTCAAAGCGCAGCACCCCGCCACGTTCGCCGAATCGGATATCGTCCGGCTGATCGACTTCTTCACCAAGCCCGGCGGGCACGTGCTCGATCCGTTTGTCGGAAGCGGCTCGACGCTTGTCGCATGCGCCCAATGCGGCAGGCAGGGGACTGGTATCGAGCTTGTCGACTATTGGGCGGATGTGGCCCGCAAACGCTCGTCCGCCGAGAACCCCGCGCTGGAGCAGGCCGTGCTCACCGGCGATGCCCGCGAGGTGATGTCTGAACTCGACGATTCCGCGTTCGACTTCATCGTTACCAGCCCGCCATATTGGATGATCCTGCGTAAGGACTGGGACCACAAGGTCAAGGCCGAGCGCAAGAGCAAGGGCCTGAACACGCGCTACAGCGATGAGATCAACGACCTCGGGAACCTCGAATCCTACGACGATTTCCTGGCCGAGCTAGGCAGGGTCTTCGGTGAATGCCGCCGTGTATTGAAGAAGAAGAGCTACATGTGCGTGGTTGTCTCGGATTTCCGGCACAAGTCGCGCTTCGTGGCGTATCACGCGGACATCAGCCGGGTGATGGAGTCAGTGGGATTCACGCTGGAGGGGATCACGGTCCTGGTGCAGGACAACAAGAACCTCTACCCCTATGGCCTGCCGTTCGCGTTTGTCTCGAACATACACCACCAGTATATACTCGTGTTTCGGAATAACGGCAACGCGGGACATTTTGAATTGTGAATTATGAATTTTGAATTGGGGAAGGGGCCCTCCCTTCAATTCATAATTCAAAATTCCTAATTTATAATTCCCTTCTTAGTGTAGTATCATCTCGGGGCTAATGGCGACTTTGCGTTTGATCCGGCCCAGGGCGTTGTCGACCGACTTCGCGTTGCATTCGAGGTCTACCGCGATCTCACGATAGGATTTGCCGAGGTGGTATAGTTTGAGGACTTCCCATTCAAATGTGGAGAGGAGTCGTTTGAGAGAGTTCCGCAGCTTGCGCGCGTCCTCCCTGCGCAGCATCATCTCCTCGGGATCAAGCTCAACGCCGGAAATCAGGACTTCCTCGAGGTTGAAGTCGGAGTCGGCTTCTTCCATGCAGTAGTCGAGTGAGATGGCGCTGTTGAGCGGAGCTTGCTTTTGCCGGGTAGCCGTTTTGATGGCGGTGATGACGTGACGCTCTATGCAGATTCGGGCGAACGAAAGGAACGATATGTCCTTCTCGGCGGAGTAGTCCATCACGGACTGCCACAAACCGATCATTCCGACCTGCAGCAAATCGTCTTTCTCCGCTCCCATCAGGAAGTAGGAGCGGATCTTGGTCCGCACGAGGCTGCGATATTTATAGAGCAAGTGCTCCGTCGCGGAAGCATCGCCCGCTTGTGCCAGGCTCACCACCATCTGATCGGGGAGGCGGTCATAATAGGAGCCGGCCAGGCATCCTGGCGTTTTCATCCTATCCTCCGTCGAGTCTATGCTTGTCCAGGTTCCGCAAAGAAAGCCCGACAAGCACTGTACAACTTTTTGCCGTATACCTGAATTATACAGCAGAGATTGACTGCTGGCAATTGGTATTTTTGCTAGAGCATCCTGGCCAGTTCCTCGAACTTGAGGTCCGCGCCGATCACGCCGACAGATTCGCCATCGCTGTTCATAATCGTGGCCGCGACCGTGATGCAGAGTATACCGGTAATTCGAGACTTGTAGAAGTCGGTGATGAATACGTCGCCTCCGGAGTTGAGCGCCCCGTGGAACCACTCCCTGTCGGAGAGGTCCTCGTTCGGCCTGAGGGCTTCGTATTCCTCCCGGTATTGAGGCTGCGTGACGTTCTTTGTGATGCGCCTGCCGTTGATGTCGGTGACATAGATAAACTGGACGAACGGCAACTGCTCCAGTGCTGTCTCTAGCACCGGCTCGATTTTCTCGTGGTCCATGCCCTGGATGCGCGCGTCGTCCGCCAACCGCTTGACGATCTTCTCTGAGAGGTCCAGCGCGTGCTCCCGGAGCTTGTCGAAGTCGCTCTTGAAGTATTCGTGCAGGTGCATACGGGCCTGCATCAGCATCTCTTCATCGGAGATTGATGTTACCCGCCCGGCTGAATACTGGTCGCGGACCCACTCGTTTATCGCGATGAGGCCGACGTGACGCTTGTCCAGCGCCACCTCGAACTTCAGGCCGAGATAGCTGTTGACCCAGTGAGCGATTCCCGCGACGCCGGACTTATCGGTCACGTTGACGCGCGCGGGGCGGCTGAGTATCTTGTTCGTATCGAAGATGTTGTAAATCTCTTCGTTCTTCATCATGCCGTCCGCATGAATCCCCGCGCTGGTCACATTGAAATTGGTGCCGATGAACGGATACCCCGGCGGAATGTCCGTATCGATTTCGCTTCTGAAGTAATCCGCTATCTCCGTGATTACCCGGGTGTCGATGCCGTTCGTGTCGCCCTTCAAGGCGATGTAGTCCATGATCGCGCCTTCGAGCGGCGGGTTGCCGGTTCGCTCGCCGAAGCCGAGGAGGGCGCAGTTCGCCGCGCCGCAGCCATACAGCCAGGCCGTTGTCGAGTTGACGAGGACCTTGTGGAAGTCGTTGTGCCCGTGCCATTCCAGCCATTCGCTTGGCACGCCGCATTCGTGGGTCATGGCGTATATCATTTTTGGTATGCTTCGAGGCAGCGCCGCCTCGGCATACGGTAGGCCATAGCCCATGGTGTCGCACAGCCTTACTTTGATCACCTTGCCGGACTCTTTCGCCAGGTCCATTAGCTTCTGAACGAAGGGAATGATGAAGCCGGGGAAGTCGGCGCGCGTGATGTCTTCCAGGTGGCATCTCACCGAGTCCAGGCCGGCATCGAGCGCCGTAGTAACCAGGTCGAGATACTGATGCAATATCTGCGCCCTTGTCTTCTTGAACTTCAGAAATATGTGGTAGTCCGACGCCGAGGTGAGGATGCCGGTTTCCTTAAGGCCCATGCTCTTGACGATCTGAAAATCTTCCTTGGTGGCCCTGATCCAGCCGGTGACCTCCGGGTACCTGTGCCCGAGCTCCATGCACCGGCGCACGGCTTCCTTGTCCTTTTCGCTGTAGAGAAAGAACTCGCTCGCGCGGATGACTCCGTTCGGCCCGCCCAGCCTGCTCAACATGTCGTAGATGCGCACCATCTGCTCCACCGTGTATGGAGGGCGCGCCTGCTGACCATCGCGGAACGTGGTGTCCGTGATGAATATGTCTCGTGCGGGCTCCATCGGCACGCTCTTGCCGTCGAAGATGATCCTGGGCACTTCCACATATGGGAACATCTCCCGCAGCAGGTTCGGCTCGGGAATGTCGAGGACCTCGCGCCTTGTTACCGCATGCAGCAGTCCCCATCTTGGGTCTTTGGAAATCATAGAAGCTCGCGCTCCTTTCTAGCCTCCGGCGTTACCACGTATAGTATAGCAGAAACTGTTTTTCTAATCACGTCCGGCGTTTTGAATCGCGAATCGCGCGCAGGGGGACGAATGACGCGAGAAGGGAGGGCGAGGCTTGTCCTGAGCAAGGTCGAAGGGCTCCCGCCGAGCTTTGTCTCTTCGGAGGTAGATCAGGTTCGTTTCGGGATTTCCGGAGCGGATTAGGACTCTTATCTCATTGTCATACGCCAGTGCCCGCTCCTCAAATCCCGAAACACCTGAGCGTCGGCTGCAACTTGTCTGGGGCGCCTATTCACCAGAAAGAGGCTCGTGACCTGTGTTTCGGAGAGGCTACCCCATATCTTACGCCCAGGCGCGGGCATCGAACTTCACACCTTGTTTGAGCATCTGGTAGATCGACTCCAACAGCTTCCTGGCCACCGCCGTCTTCGCCACGGCATGTCCTTTCTTGTTCTTTATGCGAGTATAGAACTTGTGCATCGGATTGGACTTCCAGGTCGCTTTCTGAGCCGCCTGTATCAACACCCATCTAAGGAACCCCGAGCCGCAGCGCGTGATGTGACCATGACGCAACTTGCCACCAGATGACCGCGTGCTCGGACAAAGGCCGGCGTAGCTGACAAGATGTTTAGCCGATGAGAACCGCCACGAGCCATCGATCTCAGCCAGAATCAACAAGGCCGAATAGTAGCTGATGCCCTTAATACTCATCAATAATCTTGCCTGAGCATCTTGCTCAGCAGCCGGTTTTAACCACTCGTCCACTTTAGCAATTAGCCCATCGAGTGTCTTGATTATCTCAAGATAACCGTCGATCTGCTCGCGGTGCAGTTCACCTAACTTCCGTGCCCCAAGCCACTTGACCCCGCTCTTGCAAAATACATCCTTGTAAGGCGAATGCAAACCATAACCCGCAAGTATGGCATGTATCCGGTTCTTAAATGCAGTCCTGGCTGTCACAAGAATAAACCGATAGCGCAAATATGAACGTTTTTCCCTTACCTCACGGCACGGAATGTGGGCCTGAGGCAACAAACCCGCCGATAGCAGGTAGGCTAGCATACGGGCATCTATCTTGTCAGTTTTGATCTTCGCGCAGCCGATAGCTTTCGTCTTCGATGGATGCGAAAGCACAACCTCAACACCCATATCGTCAAGTTCGTCGACCACCCATCCCCAGTGGCTTGAAGCCTCCAAAGCTATGCATTCGGTCTCCGAGAGCAGTTGCTCCAACTCCTTAAGAGATTCCCGACTGCTGTCGATCTTGAAATCCTCGCAGGATTCCAACTCACGGTCCAGAATACATACCTGGATGAATGACTTGTGCACGTCCAAACCGCCGTATTTCATTTTGGCTGACCTCCTCTAAGGTTTTGATTGTCTAACGCATCCTTAGACGGTCAGCCATCTCATTACTTCACCTGACGGCGTGAATTTTGGAGTGCGGCGGGCTCGACGCCGCTTTGTCTTTCGATTACAGCGTAGTCTTCGCTAGCACGACCATCTCTGTCAGCGCAAGACAAAGCGGTCTCAAGCGCCCGCACTCCACATGGGCTACGTCCGTACCGAAACTGAGGTTGAACGTCGCGGATTTCGCGGAAGGCTTGGACCATGCAGACAGCATGTAAGTGCCTGTTCGTTACGTGTGCTGGACCCCCTCATGTTTGCATATCAGATATGATGTCATCCAAGACGTCGTCTACACTATACATCTTCTCGCTCATTGTGGTATACAGTTCAGCGAAAGACTCCTTTGCCTCACGCGTCTTCAACTCTTCAGTATTGTATGCCAGATATTGCAGCGTCTGCCAATCCCCTGCAGAAAGAGCAGCCAGTTGAGCAGTGGTGTAATCACCCGGATAATAGAAGAGGTAATACACGTCTTCTTTTTCGTTGTGACTTATAGACCAGTTGTACTTACCGTCATAGCAGAAGAACAACTCCTTCTTGTCGGTTCCGGTGCGCACCTCCGACACCTTATCTATGTTGGATATCATCGCATTCACGGCTGATACAATCTTGCTCATTGTTTCTCTCCCATCAGATCGCGATAATCCTCTAATGTAACGTGACGAAGAAGTTCTCGAAGCTCACTAACGACAGCCCTCTTCCTTGGTTCTGTCAAACGTTTATCTGGGTTCTCTGCAAGGGATTTGAGATTGGGAAGCAGCTCACTACAATGGCGACAAAGAGTCTTATTGCCACGCACTTGACCAAGGATGTCATTAAGAATGTTTACTACTTCAGCCCTTTGTTCTGGATCGCCCGCCGTCAGATCGTTGAGACGTTCTAGTCTAACTCGCAGATCGTTGAGAGCGAGTTGGGACGAGTAATTCAGGAGGACGCGAATTGCCGATGCTATAGCTTGCCGATTACGCAAAAACACGTAAATGGCAATCCCCGAGGCTGCAATCGTAAAGATATTCGCGAATGCGGAAATAGCTATCAAGAAGGCGTTCATCTGTGCGTCAGGCCCGCTCCTATGATAAGCATGCTAGCATACAACGCCTGGTCAGTCAATTTGGTTGGTTGCTTCGGCTGCGTGCAACTGAAGCAACTAACCGAAACCACGAAGCGACCTCTTGCTAGCCCGCCCGCGATGGGGTATAATCAGATCATTACACCTCAAGGAGGCGCAACATGGTCACTGTGTATGACATATTCAAAATATCGGGATCGGTGTCGCGCTCCGTCGATTAGCTGACACTTCTCTTGTAAACCACCTATTGTTCCGTCGCACGGCGCTGATCCCTTCGTCACGTTAATTTTCGAATGTGTTGGAGGATATTGCGTTGTTGCCTGACGAACGGACAATAATCGACTCGATCTCGGTAGGGCGAGTATCACTAGAACACAGAAGCCACTATGTAGTAATCACCGAGCAAGGCGAGATGCCGGCAATGCCGGTCGGCCGGATGTATTACGATCCCGGCCCCGATGGAATGCCGGTGGTAGGCGATATGGTCGAGATCAGAATTCTCGATGAAGACCCGCCGCATGCGATCATAACGTCGGTCCTGCCGCGAAAGAGCCTGTTTGCACGCAAAGAGGCGGGAAAGCGCACAGGCGCGCAGCCAATTGCGGCAAATATCGACACGGTGTTTATCGTCTGCGGACTCGATGCCAATTTCAGCGTAAGGCGGATCGAGCGCTATCTCACCCTGTCACTTGAAGGCGGCGCACAACCGGTAATCGTTCTCACGAAGGCGGACATTTGTGATGATGTTGAGGAGAAAATCGAGGCCGTGCGGGCCTCGGCGGCAGAATGGCCGGTTTACGCGATAAGCACGTATACCGGCATCGGCCTTGGCGACCTCTCAGAACATCTGCAGGCAAACGCTACGGTTGCGCTCTTAGGCTCGTCGGGAGTCGGGAAGTCGACCCTCGCCAATCAACTGCTGGGAAATGACATTCAGCGGGTTCAGGAGGTGCGCGATTTCGATGGAAGGGGCCGCCACACAACCACCTCGCGCCAGCTCTTTGTGCTGCCGTCGGGAGCCAGCGTTATCGACACGCCGGGTATGCGCGAGCTGGGTCTTACAGACGCGGACGGCGGCCTTGCGGGCGCGTTTATTGATATCGAGGAGATCGCGAGAAACTGCCGGTTCGCCGATTGCAGTCACGAGGGCGAGCCTGAATGCGCGGTCGCCAAAGCTCTTGAGAAAGGAGTGCTCGATAAGGATCGATTCGAGAACTATCTCAAGATGAAACGCGAGCTTCTTTACATCGAGCGCAAACAGGATACGGGCGCCGCGGTTGCGGAGAGAACGAAGTGGAAGAAGATACACAAGATGGCGCGGGACTTTAACAAGCGCGACCGGAGATAACCCTGCGTCCGAACTCATCCAAAGCGCTATCGTTGGTTGCTTCGGTTGCACGCAGCCGAAGCATGTCCTGAGCGCGGTCGAAGGGTACCGCAGGTCACGAGGCCGAAGTGAAAGCTGATTTACACCCCGAATCCAGACTACGCAGCCCTACGGTTCATAACCTGATCCAGAGTAACCCGGCCATCCCTAACCGCCATACACGCGCGCAGGATATGCAAGTCTCGCATCATTTCATCGTGCGGAAACTCGCGCTGCATAAGTTCCTGGATCAACGCCAAGTCCGCATCAGAAATACCAGCTTGCTCGGCTATGGTCTTGTAGTCAAAGTAGATCATATTCGCATCTCTCAAAGCTCTGTTGGTGCTAGAATTTCCACGAGCGGTAAACCAAGAGATATATTCACCTGATTGACCTCCGCCCGCTTGCGCCTGTTAACCAAATGCTTGAAGTTCCACGACAACAGCACGTCCTGTCGAGTCAGCACCGCGACGGCAACGTGGAGCGCATCATTGAACATCGGTACGGTAAAGAGACCCGCATCGATGTAGCGATACGCCAACTCCCCCATCTCCGCATTAACGACGTGCACGGGCAAACCAGCTAGGAGACCTATCATCTCTCGTTTTCGGCTCAGGTCGACAGTCTGCTCTACCTCTTCCCTGACCAGGCTGGAAACTGAAACCTCGTACTCACCAAGCCGTAGCCAGAAATCGCGCGTATCCGCCATCCGTTCAGGCGCACGGGCATCGTTGTACGCGCTGATTATTGACGTGTCCAGATAGATATGCAGCTTAGTCACATAGGCAGTATACCCGCTGGAAATTAATTCTGCAAGAGCCCAGCCTACCCGCCACCCCCCGCGTGGACAGTGGCGTGATCCGCCGCTTTGTCCCCGGTGACCCTGCGTCCGAACTCATCCAGCAGGAGGCTTACATCGTCCATCGGCTCTCCCGCTGCCCTGAAAGGCTTGTCGAGTATTCCAAGGAGCCTGATGCCTCCGGGAGCAATTGCCGAGAACATGACACAATGTACTATGCCGGTTCGGCAATGCCACAAAGATGGGTATGCTATCTTCAGCACACCCACTGGGAGGAAACACAATGTCAGCTACAGACATCCTGAGCCACGAACACAGAGCCATCGAAATCGTGCTCTACGCAATGGAGAAAGCCGCCGCGCGGCTCGAGTCCGGCGAGGAGGTGGACCGGTCATTCGTCGAAGACTGCCTGGACTTCGCCATGGGTTTCGCGGACAAATGCCACCATGCCAAGGAAGAAGAAGTCCTGTTCCCGCTTCTGCAGGAGCGCGGGATACCCCGTGACGGCGGCCCGATAGGCGTTATGCTCCACGAGCACGACGAGGGCAGGCACTTCATCAAGTGCATCAACAAACACCTCGACGCCTGGACCGCGGGGGACTACTCCGCCCGAACCCCGCTCGCGCAGGAACTGAATGGTTACGCCAATCTGCTCAGGAGCCACATCGCCAAGGAGGACCAAGCGCTGTTCGTAATGGCGTCGGGCGTCCTGTCGGACGAGGACAACGAGCGGCTCATAAAGGCGTTCGATGAGATCGAGGAGCGCAAGATCGGGCCGGGCGTGCACGAGCGATACCATCAGATGCTCGACGACCTGAAAGAGCGGGCAGACAAACTCTAAGGGAATTGCGGATTTTGGATTTTAGATTTTGGATTCGTCCGCTACCTATCGTTTGCCCCGCTTCGACTCGATGTGACGCTTCAGATCATGCTGACGTTCTTCGCTGTCTTTGAGGAACCTGCTCAAGCGGTCCTCAAAGTTGACTGGGAGTCTGGGTGATGAGGGATCTTCTTCGTATCGCGATGGACGTGATGGAAGATGCCGCGCTCCACCCACTCCTACGACTTCGGGCTTCCGGCTGACCGATAACGTCGCCGCATCGCATTGCTTCAAGGAGAGCTCGTAACGCCCCTTCGCGCTCAGGCGGAGAACCTTGACCGTGACTTCATCTTCTTCTTTCACATACTCCCTGACATCCCGCACGTATGTGTCCGCGATCTCAGAGATGTGTATCAGTCCGGTCTCTCCACCAGCAAGGCGCACGATTGCTCCGTAGTCCGCAACCTTCAGCACGGTGCCCTTCACAGTGCTTCCCACTTCGATGGTCATGGTACTCCGGCGAATTCCTCCTGGTTGCTTTCCGAACGAAACGCCAAGTTAACCAGTCTTACGCATGCCTCAGTATATGAACGTGTACCGCGATTTGTCAAGGGGCAAACTTATATCAGATCGGTTTGATGGAATTCTTCGCCGGGCAGGACGCTGTCCCGATCCCCTCGTCATAATTAGGATCCTTTAGTGCACAGCATATCCCTCGACTCAGTTTCGCGCGTGGAGAGCAAGGCAGTGGGCTCATCCATAATCAGCAGCGCCCGCACTCCGCCGAACGCCTTGCTTATTCTCATTACATCGACCAAAGTGCTTTACTTAGTGCATCTCGATCTGACAAGTGCCGATGCCGCCCCTGTAGAAGTTGAACCGCACGTTCGGATGCAGGCCCAGCAGCGACATCGGGACCGCGCTGTCCGCGAGCTTCTTTGCAATCATCAGCGTGGTCAGCCTTTGGCCAAACGCGTTGTCGTGGGTCCCAGCCTGCCATATCGAGACTCTTTCGGCTTTCCAGGTCTGCGCCGGGCCGACAGTCACCGCCTGGTTCGGGACCAAGTCCACCTTGCCCCCGCCCGACGTTCTGGCGTTCTGCATAATGGTGACCGGGTGGAGGTCCACCACGCGCGTGGAGAGCTTTGTGTATTCCTCGGGGGTCGGAGGGTTGTCCTTGTATGCTCCCTCGCGCCTCACTGGGTCATTGAACGCCCAATGCTTGATGTCGCCCTGGCCCCCCTGCATCACCGCGCACCTGGCCCCATCCCAACTCCTGACGTATTCCGCCGGGTCGGCCTTGGGGAAGTGCATGTTAGCCCTGGGCATGGCAAGCTCGGGCCGGATTCGGTTAAAGCACATCTCCCGGTCCGCCTTCGCGAAAGAGAGCGGATGGTCCTCGGGGACTTCCTTGCCGCCGATCACCCATTCATCCATCCCCCAGAAGTGAGAGTCCTTCAAATTAAGCCCGATGGCGTTCACGATACGAGCGACCAGCGGGAGCTGCTCGGTCGGGCCAATCGGCCCGCAGATGCCCACCGGATTGTCCGGAGTGGACCGCTTCCAGGCCTCGACATACTCCAGGGCCTCCGCGCAGTAGAAGTCCTCGAGTGTATCATAGAAGACCACCTCGAAGCCGTCGCGGGAGAGCGCCAGCATGTCCTGGGGCGTAAGCTTGGCGGCATCGTCGAGAATTTCCTTATCAAGAGTCGTATAGTCCCACCAGTCCGGGGCGATCTTGCTTAGGGGTCTTGCCATTAGTTGTCTCCTTGATTGCTGTGTATTATATATTTGCCGAGAACTTCGCCGAGAGGGTCAAACTCCTCGGCGCTAAAGCCCATGTGAGAATGCCTCCTCCAGCCTTCGGCGTACTCGAAGCTGCCGGAAAGATCGCCCGCCCGCAGGCATTGGGCATCCATCGTCTTGATGTAGTTATCCTGCCCCTGGCTCTGGTCCAGCCAATCTTTCTGGCTCTTGTGACACGCGAGCATGTCGCGCTTCTTGTCCATAACGGAGCCGATATCCACGAAGAAATCCGGGCGTATCGGACGCCTGAGCTGGTCCATAAGTCCGTAGGGCAACGCATGGTATATGCACATGCTGCTGTCGATGTGGTCCGTCGGGGGGTCCGTCGGATAATTCGGCATATTCCGGCAAAAGGCAGCCGTGACCATCACCCGGGAAGCGTTCATATGGTCTTCCATATAATCCTGGGGCGAAGGCAGGAGCAGTATCTCGGGGTTCACCTTTCGCACTATCGCGCACAACTTGCGGATCAGGCTGTCCTCATAGAACAGCATAATGTCGTCCACGAGCGGATAGTGATACTCCGCCCCGATCCGCTCGGCGGCGCGGCGGGCTTCTTCGGTCCGGGTCGAGACGGTCTTCTCTCTCGACATGGTAACGGACCCACAGCAGCCGTTTGCTATGTTCATATAATGCAGCCTGTAGCCCGCGTCGCCCAGCAGCATAAGCGTGCCCGACATCATGAACTCGATGTCATCGGGATGGGCGGCTGCGGCCATTACAATCTTATCCACTAATCGCGCACCTTTCCGACAGATGGAGCTTCGTTGTCACCATCCAGCGTCCTATTCTACAGGCGTGCTCGTTCTACCTCCTTGCCGCATATGCCCTGACGTGATAGACTATCAGCAAGTTTAAGGCCGCTGACATATTTCGGTGGCCCCCTGGGGGTTCGAGTGATACTCTTCGATTTGCTCCAAGAGAGCGCCGCGAGGAATCCGGACGCGCCCGCGATCTGCTGCGGCCAGACCACCACCTACGGCGAGCTTAGCGGCGCGGCGGAGGCGTTCGCGGGCGGGCTGGCGTCCATAGGCATTGCCAAGGGCGCGCGTGTTGCCCTGATGCTGCCCAACTGCCTGCCGTTCGTCATCAGCTATCTTGGCGCGGGCCGCGCCGGGGCGTCGGTAGTGCCGATGAACGTGTTGTATCGGCCCGACGAAGCCCAGCATATTCTTGAGGACTCCCGCGCCCAGGCGCTCATCACCGTCGAGCCGTTTCGCCCGCTCGTCCAAGCCATCAGGCCGCATCTGCCGAATTTGAAGCACGTGATTATGGTCGGCGGCGACACCCAAGCCGACGAACTGGGGTTCCAAGCGATGTGCACGCACGGACCGGCGCGGTGCGAACCGGCGGCGAATGAAGACGAGGCGGTCATTCTCTATACCTCCGGCACCACCGGCCGCCCGAACGGAGCCGTGCTCACACATCGCAACCTCATCGCCAACGCGATCTCCTGCACGGGGGCGCTGCCTGTGAGCGCGGAGGACTGCTTCCTGTCCGCTCTGCCGCTGTTCCACTCATTCGCCGCGATGGTCTTCCTGGTGCTGCCGGTGATGGTGGGGTCGCGGGCGCAGCTTATGGAGCGGTTCATGCCGGCGACCACTCTCGCGCTGATGGAAACCTCGGGCGCGACCATCTTCGGCGGAGTGCCGAGCATGTACGGCCTGATGCTTCAGGCGGCAAGCGAGGCGCGCCCCAATCTCTCGGGCCTGCGCATCTGCATTAGCGGCGGCGCGGCTCTGCCCCCCGAGGTATGCCGCGCGTTCGAGGAGACTTTCGACACGAAGGTGGCCGAGGGATACGGGCTTACGGAGGCGTCGCCCGTGGTCGCCGTCAATCCGCCTTTCGGCGTTCGCAAGCTCGGAAGCATCGGGCCGGCGGTTCCGGGCGTCGAGGTCAAGATAGTGGACGATCACGAAGAAGCCGTCGAGCCGGGCGACGTGGGCGAGTTGATTGTTCGGGGCGATAACGTGATGAAAGGCTACCTCGGCAAGCCCGAGGACACCGCGCGCGTGCTTCGCGACGGCTGGCTCTTCACCGGCGACCTGGCGAAGATGGACAAGGACGGATATCTCTACATCGTGGGCCGGAAGAAAGAGCTGATAATCGTCGGCGGGCTGAACGTTTACCCCGGTGAGGTGGAGCGAGTGCTGCTGGAGCACCCGTCGGTCATGGAGGCCGCGGCTTTCGGCGTTCCCGATCGCTCCCGAGGTGAAGCCGTGTGGGCGGCGGTCGTAATGCGTCCGGGGATGAGCGCGGGCGAAAGAGAGTTGCAAGCGTTCTGTCGCGAGAGACTGGCGAGTTACAAAGCGCCTCGGTCGATCATCATTCGAGACGAATTGCCGAAGAACATGCTGGGCAAGGTGGTCCGCCGCCAACTTCGGGAAGAGTCTCTAATACCTGCCGAGGACCCTTCTAACCTCGAACCTCTAACCTCTAATCAGGCCGCCATCGGCATCTCCGAGTCCTCGGTCCCGGGGGCGACATAGCGCGAGGTGAGATACTCTTCGGGATTGACGTATTCCGCGATCTCGTCGGTCGAGGAATAGAGCCTCACGCACGGCCCCAGCCTCGCGCGCTGAAGGAGGCCGCTGGATGCGGGCGACGTGACGACGTGGATGCAGATATCGGGACCCGTGAGCCGCAGCACGTTGATCAGGCCGACGAAGCCCTCGGTCTCTGCCAGGTTCAGCCCCGCAATGTCCAGCACGAGCGAGTTGCAGCCCTGGTCACGGAAGCCCTTGAACACGCCCATAACCGCCTGATCGTGCCAACGCTCCATACGGCCGCTGAGTGTGACTTTGGGTATGCTCAGCAGTTCACCGACAGTAATCGACAACTCGGACGTGTTCATGGTTTGCTCCTTCGACGGCCTCGCCTGGTCGGCTCCGGCCAATTCCACTTGTAATTATTGGCCGAATATGCCCGATGCTGTAGAACAGCTTCGCCATTTCGTGGTGGCCCCGCCGGAATGGGGATGAGGATGCGTGTCAAATGTGGGGAATGCTCTTTCTTATCGCGAAAGGAGAATAGAAGCACTCCGTAGGCCCTGAGTAGCCCAGTGGGATTTGTATATTCTTGATTAGGTCTGGTGGGCGTATCGAAGGGCCGGGGAAATCTGCACGAAGGCCTATACCTTCGCAGCCGCCCTTCGATACGGCCCTTCGGTACGGCCTACGGCCTACTCAGGACCTACTCAGGGCTTACGGTGTACGGGGATTACTTACTTCAGCGGGCATTCCCCAGAGTTGACACGCGCCCGGGAAATAACTATGATTTTTTCACGTCTTGAATACGTGTTATAATACAGGGCAAGCAGCATGAGCGTATGTGGAGAGGAATAGATAATGCGAGTTTTGACGCTGGCAGTAATCGGTACCTTGGCCCTAACGTTGGTTGCGGCCCAAGTAGGAGCAGTCGGCAAGATCACAGTCGATCCGAATGTCCCCGGCGTTCAAGCAACAAAGGCGGAGCCGGAGAAAGACGAGCGGCTTGCTCAGAAAGTGACTTACGAGGCGAAGCGAAAGACTGTCTCCGCCATCCTCGCCGATCTTTCCGGCGCGACAGGCGTCAAACTCAGAGCGGGTTGGAACGAAAAGGATTGGCAGGTTCGCGACCGCAAGATGAACATCTTCGCCAAGGATCTGCCTCTGGCCCAGCTTATGAGTTCGATTGCCAGAGTTATGAAGTTCAAGTGGGAGATTGGGCAGAAGGATGGGGTGAAGACCTACCGGCTGTTCATGGATAGAAAGACCCTGCTGGACGCCGATGCTCAAAAGGCCCGCAACGACGAGCGAATCCTGAAGCTGAAGGCCGAAAAACGCAAGAAAGTGATTGATGAGTTTAAGACTGCAGACTCCATCTCCGAGCAGGACTTGGCCGTGATGAAGACGGACAGGCCGTATATGTATATGATGGCGTCCACGGGAATCGCGGGGGGATTGGGGAAACTCATCAAAGAGGTTCCATATCTTGCCGAAGCGTTGGCCACAGGTCAAGAGTTGGCAATCAGCGCCTCGCAACTGTCTCCAGATGGACAGGAGGGCGTGCGCCAAATGATGCTTGGCTTCGACAAGTTCCTTTCGATTCTGGGAGACGAACCTAAGACGGATCTCTCCACGGACTTTGGAGCGGCGACACTGATAGTCAACGAAGATCCCGACACCGTCAATTCCCCGACACTTGGCTGTTTCAACATCCGTCACAACGGGCGCAACAATAAAATGGACATCCCGAACCCGGATGGGAACTTGGCACGGTTCTTCGGGCTGGCTTTCGTGTATGCGGAAGATGGAAAGAGATCGATCAAGGATTTCTCCGAGGCTCAGCTGTCCGAAATTCGCGAGGCCGCCTCCGCAGGGATGGAAGAGTTCGACCCAGGTGAGCCTTTGACTGAACACCCGGACGATCCCTCCTTGCTCGCCAAAGCGAAGATCGAGACGGATAGCAGGCTGCTCGTGGATATTCAATCAGCCCTGGCGAAATCCTCTGGATTTGCCGTGGTTTCGGACAGTTTCGGCAAGACTGAGTGCTCAGGTCGTGTTCGCAAGGACGAGGCTGAAATCAAGACGCTGCTCGATAAAATCGCGAAATCCAGCCACTACAACTGGAACAAATACAAGTCGGTGCTCGAATTCCGTGACCGAAGCTGGTTCAAGAAGCGATCAGATCAGATTCCCGAGTCCCGAATCGAGGCTTGGCGACAGGCATTTGTGAAGAATGGGACTCTGAATATAGCGCAACTGGCACAGATCGCTGATCTCACTCAAGAGCAAATCAAGGTCAATATCCAAGGGGACGAAGTCCTCGATGACCGCCAGTCCGGCGAATTCTCCATAGCGCGTAATCGAGACATACTTCGGGCATACGCGGCGCTGACACAAGACGAGCGCGACAGACTGTTTTCACCGTCAGGCTTGAGCATCCGCGATCTTCCGCCAGACCGACTTGCCGCTATGGAACGCTCAATCACCGGCCGCAATGCCGGTTTTCTGCTTAACCCCGACGCCGCGATCGTGCTGTGTGGGGAGTGTGTTCAGCAGGGAACGCAGTTCAAGTACACCTTCACGGCAACGACCAGCAACGGACTGGACCCGATAGTCTGGTCGTTCACCACGCCCAAATACGAGCCGCCGAAGGAAGCGAAACCTGCAGGCTAGTATGCGAAGAACTCATTGATGCTGCGGGAACGTCGGTCTCCACAAAGCTGTCTACGGCGCTGACGTAAGTTCCCGCAGCTCGCCACATAACCGCGAAGAAGAGACATCGCGGCTGAGGTAACGTCCTGCCCACTGCGGTACAAGATGCGAGGTCGGCTGAATCCGCCATTTTGGCTGCATGCAACCGAAGCAACGAAACGGTTGTTTTCGAGGCGGGTTCAGTAGCGGTTCTTGCCCTCGTCTCTGCGATGTACCGTGCGGACAAAGTACGCGCCTTCAAGGTATTCGGGGTCACGATATGATGGGTCGCGTCGATGCAGACATATCCCTTGAGCTTTTCGCCATGTCGACCTCATCTTCTTCGCAATTCTTGCCGCTTTGGGACGGCGCTTGCTCCCCGAACAAGAGCTAATGATGGATTCATTGGCTACGTGGCAGATACCTTCCTGCAGACCAAGTTCACGAGGCCCAGGGCGTCTCCTTGCCGTCACTTCTTGGGTTTCGTTGCTTCGGTTGCCTGCAGCCGGAGCCGTGACCGCAGGTCACGAGAGCATACGTAACGAATATGCACTTACGTGCGTTTGCATGGTCCAAGCCTTCCGCGAAATGCGCGATTCAAGACCCCTCGCCACGCTCAAATTCGCCCTATTAACAACCCGTGAACAACATTTACTGAAATATACCGCCAATACTTATGACGGAATGGCCCACTTGTCGTCTTATAATTATGGAAGGGAAATTTTTTCTGAGCGTGTCTTTCCCAGAATCGCTGAAACGCGGAAGCCGGATGAGACGCTGAAACTCTCAGCCAACCTTATGCCTAATTCCCTTCAGTGTCTCCTCCCATTCCGCGTCTCAGCGATTCAATAACCGTGGAGAGGAACATGAAAACAAATTGATTCCGCAAAACGAACTCCTTCCCACGCTCAAGCTGAGCACGAGTTCGTTCCTTCAAAATGGTGAATTCTGACCGTGCGGAATGTGCACAATGGGGACAGGTCGCGGCGCCTCACCGCCCCCGCTTTCCATACAGCACCCTCAAATCCCCCTCCCTCCGAGTCACTCGCTTGTCGTCGAGGTATTCGAGCAGGGGGACGACGTATTTCCGGCTGGAGTTGATCAAGTCGCGGAACTGGGCGACAGTGATTCCGTCTTGCGATTGCAGGTAGGCGGTGATCGACTGTTCGGCGTGTTCAAGGGCGGTTCTATGGAAGAGGAGGTCGGGGGCGATTCGGACTAGTTCGCCGCGCTCCGCGAGCGTCGCGACGATTTCTTTGGTTTCGGGGCCGTATTTCTTCTCGACATCGGGCAGCAGGGGCGGGTTGCAGGCTGAATCGGCGTAATCACGGTCGATGCGGTCGAGCAACTGCTGCTGGCGGTCGTTAAGGGTGGGTTGGTGATCGGGCATGCGGACTGTAGCCTCGGCGATGATTACCTCGCCGTCCGACGCCATCTTGCCGAGCACCGCCTGAAAGCCCTTCTGATCGGTCCTGGGGCCGAGCGATACTCTTAGTTCTTCCTTGGGCATCCCTGGGCGCATGGGGTAGATCGTATGATAGGCGGCTAGGGCGGCCTTGACCCTGGTGGAGATCATATCCAGTGCAGCTTTGTGCAAGAATTGAGTTGAAACTTCAACAACAAGGCCCTCCGACACCAACTCGTCCAGCGCCGCGTCCACCTGCGGCTGGGTGAGGCCGGTGCGCTGGGGGATGTCTTTTTTCACGAGGCCCATCTCGGAGATCGACATAGCATCTTCGACGACATCCCTCGGCTCGCCCTTAAGGGTGCGCTCGAGGCGTGTAATTAGAGCCTTGTCGCCGCGCTTTCGCTTGCCTCCGGCGGGGTCCAGCACGACTCCTCCGCCCAGCAGGTGGCTCGGCGAGTAGAACCGCAGCACGAATCTATCCCCCCGCGCGGCCACTATCGGTTGTTCGAGTCTGAGGTGCACGAATCCCTTGCCGCCCGGCTCGATTTCCTCTTGGCCCAGGACGATTGCCCTGCCTATGGCCTCGACTGTTCCGATGTGGAGCCTGATTCGGGCGCGGTTGGTGAGCGGCCTGGGGGAGTCCCTTAGGACGTTCACGGCGGCGTCGATAGCCCTGGTCGGCTGCAAGTAGCCCGGCGGAACCACCACGCTCCCGCGCTGCATATCCGGCACGTCCACTCCCGCCAGGTTCACCGCCACGCGAGTCCCCGCGTATACGGTTTCCTGCTTTGCGCCATGCACCTCGATCTGGCGGACGCGCGAGTCGATCTTCTGCGGGAGGATGCTCACCGGGTCGCCCAGGCGCAGGGTCCCGGAGGTGAGAGTGCCGGTGACGACCGTCCCGAAGCCGGTTACGGTAAATACTCGGTCCACCGGCAGCCTGAACGGCCCCTCGATGGACCGCTGGCGCGCGGCGTCGGCGAGTCGGTCGAGTTCCGCTACTAGATCGGGGATGCCCTGGCCGGTCGTGCCGGATACTCGGATTATATTCGCGTTATCGAGGAACGTGCCCTTGAGGAACCCGCGAAGGTCGTCCTCGACGATTTCCAGCCAGTCATGCTCGACCATATCGACTTTCGTAAGCGCCACTACGCCGAGCCTGGTTTCGAGGATTTCGAGGATTTCCAGGTGCTCCCTGGTCTGGGGCATCACGCCCTCGTCCGCCGCGACCACCAGCATGGCGATATCGACGCCGCTCGCCCCGGCGAGCATATTCTTGAGGAACTTCTCGTGCCCCGGCACATCCACTATCCCCATCACAAGGCCGCTCGGCAGCTTGAGGTGGGCGAAACCGAGGTCGATTGTCAAACCCCGGACCTGCTCTTCCTTGAGGCGGTCGGTGTTGATGCCGGTGAGCGCGCGGACGAGAGTCGTCTTGCCGTGATCGACGTGCCCCGCCGTGCCGAGTATGAGATGCTTGGTTTGAACCTCGGGTTTCATCTGTAAGCACATGGTAGTTGGAGATTGGGGCCCAGGTCAAGGTAATGCAGAGTGCAGAATGCAGAATGCAGAATGACTTGCCGTTTCACGGGTCCCTTCGATTCTGCATTCTGCATTCATCACTCTGCAATGCTCATGTAATACTAAGGAACTACGTGGCCTTACTACTGAGGTATCACCTCAAAATACGCCGTAATAGCAATTGTAGACAGGTATATATTCGGGTATGCTTATACTAGCCGGTGGGCGAATGGTATGGCCGCTCGGAACTGAGGCGGAATATCCGAAAAGCCATGCGATTCAACCGATGAGAACAACGATCCCAAGAATCTGCCTGCCCGCAGAGTTGTTCTCTGACCAGACGAGTCTATAAGCGACTAAGTGACCTGCCAGCACACCGCGGATATTCGGACAAATCTGGCGCCGGCGTGTGATCATAGATAACTTCATACTCATCATCTTCCTTCTCTCCTTCCTTTCAGTGTTTGGGGGCTGTGGCAAGAAGCGCAGCCCCCATTTGTCGAGGGCCCCTCTATTCGGCTATAATCTTCAGTGGAGAATAGAAACATGCCGAACCCCGAAACCAGCGATTCTCAATTCAAGCTCATTGCCGTCCACTACGACCGCCTGATGGCCGGGGTCCCGTATAACCTTTGGGTCCAGTATATCGAAGGCCTCCTGAATCGGATCGACTACCACCCGCTGACCGTCCTCGATGTCGCCTGTGGCACGGGCAATGTGAGCGAGCTGATGGCGGACAAGGGCTATGAGGTGGTGGGGGTCGATATATCGGCGGATATGATCGAGGTTGCAAAGTCGAAGGGCAGCGATGTCGAGTATCACGTTCAGGACATCGCCGAGCTTGACTTGGGGCGCAGGTTCGACCTTGCGATAAGCCTGTTCGACAGTCTGAACTATATTACCGATGTCGCCCAGCTTGCCGAGGGGATCAGGCGGGTGGGGGAGCACTTGGTCGACGGCGGAATCTTCATCTTCGATATCAACACCGAATACGCCCTCTCGCATCATTTCTTCGACCAGGCCAGCATCGGCGGCGACTGCTACCCAAAGTATGTCTGGCACAGCGATTACGATCACGCCACCCGGATCTGCACGGTCAGCATGACCTTCGAGGTGATGGAGAACGGCAAGTCGAGGCAGTTTCGTGAGGTCCATATCCAGCGCGGCCACAGCATCGAGGAGCTTACGATGATGCTGATCCACGCCGGGTTCGACGTGCTGGAGATATTCCACGCATATAAGTTCCGCAGGCCCACGAGGCGGTCGGACAGGGTGTTTTTCGTGGCGAGAAAACGGCTCGAGATTTAGCATTTTATATTTTATAATGAGTATTTGGCTTGATTTCCGCACGGGGTCCGCACAACAAGCCAATATAAAATATCCATTACAAAATATAAAATCCAAGAGGTCAACCGATGAATCGTAGTGTGCTTAGAGGAATAGTGCTGATTTTGATAGCGGTTGGCGTGGTCGTGGCGCTGGTTGCGATTCCGAAGAAGGTTGAGAGGAAGCACACGGGGCCGAATGATGACCCGTGGGTGCTGGTCTCTTATGATCCGAACAATAAATATGGGACATATCTGGGGAACGGGTTCATATCGACCCGGATAATGGGCGATGGCGTCGGGAGTCAGGACGGCAGGCCGCTGCCATGTTATATGACGGGACTTTATGACGACGAAAAGATGATTCCCACGCCTACGTGGAGCGACCTGCGGTTCTATGATGGCAAGACGCGATTTACAATAGACAAGGACGCCGACTATAAGCAGACCCTGAACATGAAGACCGGCATCCTGACCACGTACGCGACCTGGCGGGCTGGCGATAAGACGCTGAAGGGGAAGATTGAGGTGATCGTGTCGCGGGCGGAGCCGAACATAGCCCTACTGAGGGCGACAATGGCCTCCGATTATAGCGGCACATTGAGCTACAGACTGAACATAGATCAACAGAATGCTGTAGGCCCTCTGTTTGTTACAGTGCGGGCTTACAAGTTCCATTCAGGTGTTTGCATCGCATATTCATATGGTCTTGGGAAGAATATCAACTTATCTTTGGCGCCTGATAGGGTCCGAGTTAGGCCAAATTCGCAGTTCAGTGTGCCGGCAGTGGTCGCTATAACGCAACCTGGGGTCGACGCGAATGTTACCTCTAGGGAACTGGTTTCCGCTTGTTCGAATATAGATAAGCTCATTGCCGCCCACAAGTCCGCCTGGGCGAAACTCTGGAAGCATGACATCATTATCGATGGTCCAAGAAAAGACCAGCAAGTTATACATAGTTGCATGTTCTACCTCCTCCAAAGCGTCCGCGAGGGGAGCCAGTGGAGCGTGCCGCCGATGGGGCTGTCGACGAACGATCCCTACCAGGGACACATATTCTGGGACGCCGATCTGTGGATATTCCCCGCGCTGATATTGCAGCACCCCGAGCTTGCGAAGGCGATTGTGGACTATCGATTCAACACCCTTCCCGGCGCGATGGCCAATGCCAAGGCTGACGGCTTCGCGGGGGCGCAGTATGCGTGGGAGAGCGGATATACCGGCAAGGAGGACACCCCTCCGGGACTCGTTTATCGACACGAGAGGCACATCAACGGCGATGTGGCACTGGCGCAATGGCAGTATTATCTGGCGACCGGCGACCTGACTTGGCTTAAGACACGGGGCTGGCCCGTGCTCAAGGCCACGGCGGACTATTGGGCTAGTCGTGTCAAGTTCGTGCCGGAGAAGGGCCGATACGAAATACTCAAGGTCGTTCCGCCGGACGAAAACGCCGAACTTATAAATAATAGCGTGTACACGAACGCCATCGCCCAGATGAATCTCAATATCGCGATGCAGGCCGCGAAGCTGACGGGTAACGTTGCAAATCCGAAGTGGGCTGATGTCGCGGCAAGGATGTATATCCCATTTGACCCAAAGAACAAGCGGTTCATCGCCCGCGATGGCTACACGGGATTCTCGGCGTTCGATCCGAAGAAGGTGGCGGTCGATGCCAAGCAGGCCGACACCGAGTTGCTGATCTACCCGTTGCAGTATAAGATAAACAATAAAACTATGACAGATATATACAAGAACACGTTCGAGTTCTACGCGCCAAGGGTCCAGCCCAACGGCCCCGCCATGACCTCCTCCGCCCATTCTGTGATAGCCGCAAGGCTCGGAGACTGCCCGAGGGCGTACGGTGAGTTCGTGAAGAGCTATGATCAGTACCTCCGTGGGCCGTTCAACTACTTCAATGAGAAACGCTCCAGGTTTCTGGACAACACGTGTTTCCTCACCGGCGCGGCGGGGCCGATCCAGGCGACACTGTTCGGGCTGGCGGGCGCGAGGATGGACTATTTCCTCGCAGACCCAAAATCGGCCCAACTCCAATTCGCCCCCTGCCTGCCGGGGAAGTGGAAGAGCCTCAATATTACCGGCGTGCGGTGGCGCGGGAAGAGCTTCGATGTGACGGTCACGCGCGGGAACAAGGTCACGCTTACCCCCACTCGCGATGGTGGGTAAAATATCATGAACCACTTCCCGGAGGTGAAATATGGTTACTGATCCTGTGTGCCTTCGGGAACTCGACGAGCGCAAAGCCCCGCAGAGCGCTGAGTTCAGAGGGCAAAAATACTATTTCGACACCGAACGCTGCCGCCAAGTCTTTGAGCGGGACCCCTCGGAATACGCCGGGCACATACCCGAGAAGACCTACGGCGACCACGGCAGCCGCTTTAGTCAGTAGAGAGAACGGGAGTTACGGGTTTGCGAGTTTACGAGTTGCGGGTTGGGTAGGCGTCTCCTTCAACTCGTAACCCGCCAACCCGTAACTCGAAACGAATTTCGTGTAGCGCCCATACTCCGCATCTGCTATAATATTAGTGTATTCCTACTGGTCAGATCAGGCCGCCGTCGGCAGTTGCGGCGGTTTTTATTACGCAAAGAAGGTGATCCTCGCATGACAAATCAGGAGAAGTCCACGTGGCGGACTAAAGTCGGATTGGCTGAGATGCTCAAGGGTGGCGTCATTATGGACGTGACGAATGCCGACCAGGCCAAGATCGCGCAAGAGGCGGGCGCGGTCGCGGTTATGGCGCTTGAGCGAGTTCCCGCGGATATACGCCGGGACGGCGGCGTGGCGCGGATGTCCGACCCGCTGGTGATCCAGGAGATTATGGAGGCTGTCACGATCCCCGTCATGGCCAAGGCGCGCATCGGGCATTTCGCGGAGGCTCAGGTGCTGGAGGCGCTCGGCGTCGATTATGTCGATGAGAGCGAAGTCCTGACGCCCGCGGATGAGTCTTTCCATATCGACAAGCACCAGTTCAAGGTGCCGTTCGTGTGCGGCTGCCGTGATCTGGGTGAGGCGCTGAGGAGGATCGGCGAAGGCGCGGCCATGATTCGCACCAAGGGTGAGGCCGGGTCGGGCAATATCGTCGAGGCTGTGAGGCACATGCGCACCGTGATGAGCGAGATGCGCAAGATTCAGTGCATGCGCGAGGACGAGTTGATGTCCGAGGCCAAGAACCTCGGCGCGCCGTATGACCTGGTGCTGGAGATTCATCGCACCGGCAAGCTCCCAGTGCCGAACTTCTCCGCGGGTGGGATCGCGACCCCGGCGGATGCGTCCCTTATGATGCAACTCGGCGCGGAGGCAGTGTTCGTGGGATCGGGCATCTTCAAGAGCGAGGACCCCGCAAGCCGCGCGAAGGCGATAGTCGATGCGACCACCCACTTCGATGACGCTAAGCTGATCGGGGAACTCTCCAAGGGCCTGGGCAAGGCGATGGAGGGGCTGGATATCCGCCAGCTCGATGAGAAGGATTTGATGGCGACAAGGGGCTGGTAGTTCGCGATGTGCGCATTGGCTCAACAGGATATCAAGATTAGTGGGGCGGGCCTTGTGGGCCGCCCCACGGTCCATATTGGCGTGCTCGCGCTCCAAGGCGATTTCCAGAAGCACATCGAGATGCTCCAGTTGATCGATGGTGTCGAGGCGCAAACCGTCCGCACGCCCGAGCAGATCGAACGCTGCGACGGGCTGATCATTCCCGGCGGAGAGAGCACGACCGTAGGCAAGCTGATGGCGCGATACGGCGTCGATGAGGCGATCAGGCGGCGCGTGGGGCAGGGGATGACCGTTTTCGGCACCTGCACGGGCATGATCTTGCTCGCGAAGGAGATCGAGAACAGCGACCAGCACAGGCTTGGGCTGATGGATGTCACCATCCGCCGGAACGCCTTCGGTCGCCAGGTGGACAGCTTCGAGGCGGATATCGAGGTGAAGGGTATTCGCGGCGGCAGGTTGAGAGCCGTCTTCATCCGTGCGCCCTATATAACCGAGGCGGGGCCTGGTGTCGAAGTGCTGGCCTCGCTGGACGAGGGTGAGATCATAATGGCGCGCCAAGGCAATTGCCTCGCCGCCGCGTTTCACCCGGAGCTTACTTCAGACAGCCGTGTGCACGAGTATTTCGTTTTGATGACCGCTACTTGTCTTCCCTCATGATGGAAGTCAGTTCCTGGTGCAGCTTGATGATCCGGTCCGGGGGATAGTAGCCCTTCTTGAGCGACACGTTGGGGTAGACCAGGGTGTTCTTCCCGATCAGGCAGCCGGGGTTAGTCACCGTATTGCAGCCGGTCTGCACGCCGTCCCCGACAATCGCCCCGAACTTCGCAAGGCCCGTATCGTATATTTTGCCCTCGATCTCCAGTTTGACCGTAGGCCGCTTGCCCGTGTCGCCGTCCTTCACGCTCACCACCGGCAGGTTCGAGAGCTTCGTCCCCGCGCCGAGGTTCACCTTGCGCCCCAGAATACTGTCGCCGACATAAGCGAAGTGCGGGCACTGCGCGGTGTCCAGCATAATTGCATTCTTGAGCTCGGAGGAATGGCCCACCGTGCAGTCGTTACCGATGACCACATCCCCTCGAATATAGGCCCCGTGCCTGATCTGGCAGTTCTTGCCTATGATGGCCGGGCCCTGAATGAACGCTCCCGGCTCGACCACGGTCCCCTCTCCGATGACGACGGCGTTGCGGTCGTCTATGTGGGCGCCGTTCATAACGATCCCGAAGATCGTGTCATCACCATCGACGTTCATAATATACTCGAGCGCGAACCTGCCGACTCTCGACAGCGCCTCCCAAACATACTGGCAGCCGTCAAACAGGCTCCTGAACTCAAAGCCCTCCAGGTCGAAAAAGTCTTCAGGTTTGAGCATAACAAAGCTCCTTTCGCGCGAGTGACTTTTCGTATATGTCCGCACGCTTAGCGCGAGCGGCTAGAAAGATTATAAATGGCTGGATTGAACGTGTCAAACGCCGTTGGAGGTCGCCGTCGAACACTTCAGCTTGACGCTCCCCGGCAGTGATGAGATAATTGGTAATAGAAACCCGCGCCGCCGACCGAGGAGCCGCATTGGTATCAATTCAGATTTCGGACTTGACGCACGAGTTTGACGATAGAATTGTCTTCTCGGCCATCGACTTCGCTTTCGATGGCGGATGCATGTCCATTACCGGTCCAAATGGTTCGGGCAAGTCCACCCTCGTGAGGGTTCTTGCGGGTCTGCTGACCCCCACGGACGGCGGCGTGGTCATATCACTCGACGGCACGCCTGTCCCCCGTGATTCCACTCGCGGTATCATCGGCCTTGTCGCGCCTGACGTGCGGCTCTACGGCGAGCTGACGACGCGGGAGAACTTGCAGTTTTTGGCTAATGCGCGCGCCTGTAAAGTCAGCGCGGGCCGGATAGACGAGGTTATGGAGGAAGTCGGTATTGCGGCGCGCGCGGATGACCCTATACGGGCGCTTTCGTCGGGGTTGAGGCAGCGAGCTTGTTTTGCCGCCGCACTGCTGCATCGGCCACCGCTCTTGTTCCTGGATGAGCCCTCGTCAAATCTGGACGCGGATGGCATCCGCATGACTCGTGAGGTCATCGCGCGGCAGTCGGAGTCGGGCATGGTCGTGATCGCCACGAACGATGCCGATGAAGCGGCCCTTGGCGCCGCGCGGATCGATCTGGGGGTGAAACGGTGAGCACTGTGGAACGAGCCACATCGGTTTCGCCGTATCGGATACACCAGCCCGGCATCGGGGACTACGCAAGGTCCGCCTGGGCGGTGCTGATCAAGGACCTCAGATGCGAGCTTCGCGCGCGGCAGGCGCTCAGCGCCGTATTGCTTTTCGCCGTGACGAGCACAGTGGCCGTGTCCTTCGGGCTTGGCGCGTGGGGGAGCAAGAGCGCAGTGGCGTCCGCGATGCTCTGGATTGTGATATACTTCTCAGCGATGTCCGGGCTGAGCCGGTCGTTCGTGCGGGAGGACGAGACCTATACCGCCGCGACTCTCAAACTTGCCGCGCGGCCCAATAGTGTTTACTTGGGCAAGTTGACGTTCAACTGGGCGACCCTGATCGCGCTCGAAATTGTGACCGTCCCACTCTTCGCGCTGCTGACGGGATGCTCAGTCGCGAGATGGGGGCTGTTTATCGCTATTCTTACGCTCGGCGGCTTAGGCTTGAGCGCGGGCGCGACGATGGCCGCGTGCATGGTGGCTCGAGCCGTCACCAAGGGCGCGCTGTTCGCAGTTATCAGTTTTCCGTTGCTCATACCCGTGCTTGCGGTTGCGATACATGGGTCGGACCTGGCGATGCGCGGCGGGGCCGTTGGTGAGATACTTGCCGATGTTCGACTGCTCGCCTACTACTGCGGGATAGTCATCACCGCAAGTCTAATGTTGTTTAGGTTTATATGGGAAGATTAGACAATAATCAGGCTGTTGTAATGCCCGCGCCTCTGAAATGGGGGTGGGGTATCTGGATGGTCGGCGTAATAGCCGCCGCGTTTCTCTACGTGCCCCCAGCGGTGGGATTCGCCGACCCTGAGTCGGCGAGGATCGTGCTGTTTCACGTGCCGTGCGCGATGATGGCCGTGGTGGCATATCTCGTCTCGACTGTCTACGCCGTCGGCTATCTGAGGAGCGGCAGGGCTATCACCGACGCTAAATCAGCGACCTCGGCGGGGCTGGGGTTCGTATTCACCGGCCTCGCCACGGTTTCAGGGATGATATTCGCGAAGCTCCAGTGGGGCGCGGCGTGGAACTGGGACCCCAGGCAGACCACCATCCTGATGCTGCTGATCGTATACGCGGCCTATTTCGCGCTCAGGAGTGCCATTCCAGGCTCCAGTCCTCGGGGCAAGGTAAGCGCGGTGTATAACATACTGGCGTGCCTGGTGATGTTCCCGCTTGTTTTCGTGCTGCCGCGCCTGATGGGCGGCCTGCATCCGACCGATACCCTTTCGAGCCAGGGAGGTCTCGCTCCCCAGTATAAGATCGTCATGGGCTCAGCGATGCTGGGATTGCTGTGGCTATATGTTTGGATATTCCGAGTTCGCGTTTCCAAAATCAGGAGGCTCAAGCCTTGAATAAGGGTCTATATGCTGTCGGCGCGCTGGTGATCGTCGCGTTCGCGGCCATGTTCGTGAAGGAAGTCATGCACACCAAGGCGCAGTATGTCACCACGGTCGTCGAGGTGCAAGCCGCCGGTGATCGACCGGTGCAGTTCCAGGGCAAGATTCTGCGCACCAAGGCGCGCTATGACGACAAGACCGGCGAGTTTGTTTTCACGCTTAAGGACAAGGCGGGCGTTTACCTGCCGGTCCGATACAAGGGTGTGAAACCGGCCAACTACGATACCGCCCCCAGCGCCGTCGTGCGTGGAACGTATCAGAAGAACGAGTTCATCGCGGACCAGGTGCTGCTGAAGTGCCCGTCCAGGTATGCGGGAAAGAAGAGCTAATGAAACTATCAGCCGACAATTTCACCATATACATCGCGCTGGCTGCGTCGGTCGTGTCGCTTGCGGCCTATCTGGTGCTCGCGTTTGCGAAGCGCGGGCCGGAGTGGCTGCCGCGCATAGCCCGGGGCGCATACTATACTTGCGTAGTCGCGGTTGCGTATGCCTCGGTCTATCTTCTCGAGCAGATTCTGTCGCTGAAGAGATACGACATTGCGTATATCCACGACTACAGCGGCCCCGCGGACGCGCTGATCTATCGCGTTTCGTCGTTCTGGGCGGGCCAGGAGGGGTCGATGCTCCTCTGGGCGTTGATGGTCGGTGTCATCGGGCTGGCATTCGCGCGTCGGCGGCGAGAAGACGTTTCGTTGTTCATGACCTTTTGGTGCTCGGTGATGACGTTCTTCACTGTGCTGCTGGTGGTGGCGGACCCGTTCAGGATAATGCCGAACTACCAGCCCGGTATGGTCGGCGGAGGTCTCAACCCACTGCTCAAGAACCCGTGGATGGCGATCCACCCGCCGGTCGTATTTCTCGGATATGCGCTGTTGATCGTGCCGGCGGCGTATGCGATACGGGCGATTGTGAGGCGTGAAACCGGCGACTGGGTCCGGCCCTGTCTGCCGTGGGCGCTGTTCGGATGGGTCTCTCTGAGCGCGGGCCTGATACTCGGGATGATCTGGTCTTACGAAGTGCTCGGCTGGGGTGGCTACTGGGGCTGGGACCCCGTCGAGAACGCCTCGTTCGTGCCCTGGCTGACCGGCACCGCGCTGGTCCACGGCCTGCTGCTTCAGCGAAACCGGGGCAGGATGACCCGCGCGAACCTTATGTTGGCGTTCGGCACGTTTCTGCTGATAATCTACGCCACGTTCCTCACCCGCAGCGGAGTGCTCTCCGAGGTGTCGAACCATTCGTTCGCTGACCTCGGCACGCATGGCTACCTGCTCGCGGGTATGATATTCTACGTCGTTCTTTGCGTGGGAATGCTGATCTGGCGATGGAACTCGATGGCCAGTGAATCCGAGCCAATACAAATCGCCTCCAAGGACTATGCGATAATCGGCGGCGCGGTGGTGATGAGCGTTTTTGCCATCACGGTCGTCATTGGGACCTCATTCCCCATATTCTCCAACTCGAACCCCAGCCCGACGTTTTACACCCACATGGCCACTCCGATTGCCATCGCGACCGCGATTCTGATCGCATTCGCGACCGTGCTGGGCTGGAGCGCCAAAGCTGTGCAAACACGGGATGGCGAAGCTCCTGCTGAGCCTTGTGCCTCCGAAGAGACGAAGCTCGGCGAGAGTCTCGCCCTCCCCAAACCTTCTCAACGTCAATCCAATGGCCTGGCGCGGGCGCTGGGTGTTGTTGCCGTGGTTGCGATTGTGGCGGCCTTCGCCGGGACGGTGTCCAATGCTGTGGACGGATTACTTGCGAGGCTGCTTCCAGGCGGCGCGGACGGGTTGGCCGCGCGGGTGGCGATCATTCTGCTGATCGGGTCGGGCATCGCGGCGCTGGTGCTAAGCGTGGCAAGGTGTGCGAAGGCCGTTCCGCTCCGAGCCGGGGCGCACATTGGGCATATCGGAGTCGCTCTCACACTGCTTGGGATTGTGTTTTCCTGCAGCGGCGGAAAGACTCCGTTGTCATTGCCTTTGAATGATGCGCCCAAGAAGGCTTACGGCTACGGATTTACCTACAAGGGAACCGCAATGTCCGGCGCCGACGAGCAGATCATGCAAATCAGGGTCGAGCGCGGCGGGCGCTCATTCGACGCGCCGCTGACTATGCAGGCGGACCGCCGGGGCTCGGTCTCCAGGCCCTATATCAAGTCCTCCCTGATCTCCGATCTATACATCTCGCCGGCGGCGATACAGGGCACGAACGTCACGCCCACCGCGTCATTTGGTCCTGATGGACTGGTTCCGCTGCCTGCGGAAATTCCCGGCACGGGCGCGACCCTCAGGCTCACGGGGATGCAGGTCGAGGCCCGCTCCGTCGATTTGGACTACGTTAAGAGCGACGGCACGACCGAACATATCACCGTCTCGCAGGGCGCCCCGGTGGAGGTCGACGGCCTGGCGCTCAACTTCGAGCGGTATATTACTGATTCGGAAGAAGGCCATATGGGGAACTCGGTTGGAGCAAGTCTGACAGTCGCGGGTCCCGGCATCAAGGAGACGGCGATCATCGAAGTTACCACCAAGCCGCTGATCTGGCTATTGTGGGTCGGGACCGTGCTGATGATCGTGGGCGGACTCGTGGCGACCTGGCGCAGAAGCGCGGAAAGCAAGGCATAGTGATGGGATTCTACCCGATAGCAGTCGATGTGACCGATAGGCCCTGCCTGATCGTGGGCGGCGGAGACGTCGCGTATCGAAAGCTGGTCGCGCTTCGCGAGGCGGGGGCGGTGGTGACTGTGATAAGCCCCGAGATCGACCCGCGCATGGAGTCCTACGATGGCCTGACCGTCATCCGCCGCGAATACCAGCCGGGCGATACAAGCGGTTACGTCCTGGTATTCGCCGCCACCGGCAACCGCCCGGTCAACGCCGCCGTATATAACGAAGCCGTGCGCGGCAATATCCCCGTGAACGTGGTTGACGACCCCGAACTCTGCTCGTTCATCGTTCCCGCGGTCGTGCGTCGGGGCGGGCTTCTGATCGCCATTACGACTTCCGGCAAAAGCCCCGCGCTGAGCAAGAAGATCCGGCGCGAATTGGAGAAAAGCTACGGCGAGGAATACAGCGTGTTCGTCGATCTTATGGGCGAGCTTAGGGAGATTACCAAGGCGGAGTTCGACACCCAGGCGGAGCGAGAGGCACTGTTCAACCGGCTTCTCGACTCGGAGATATTCGACCTCATCCGTGCGGACCGGATAGAAGACGCTCGCCGGCTTGCCCTCGATCTTATTCGGGAACATCAGGGAAGGAAATGAAGAATGCAGAATTAAGAATGCAGAATGAAGGGACCTTGCAATCATAGGTCAATCTGCAATCTGCATTCTGCAATCTGCAATTCCCTTCTGTTGGCCCCGGTTTCGCCAATTGCCCCCGATGGGAAAAAGAAAGTCATCGACGCCGGGGGATGATATTATGGTGTTCATTATAGCTGTCGCGGTAGGTGGGCTTATTCTGCTGGCGGCGCTGTCCGTATACAGCGCCCTGAAGTTGGCAAAGAGGACAGACGAGATCGTCGCAGGCATAGCGGACGACGAAAACCTCACTCCAATGGCCGTCCGTTTCCCTGAGAAAGTCTTCTCGAAGACCTTGACTCAGCAGACCGCGCGAAAGTAGATACAATGCAGAATGATGAATGCAGAATGCAGAATGAAGGGACCTCTAATCATAGGTCATTCTGCACTCTGCATTCTGCATTCATCATTTACTTCCGTTTCGGAGCAACTGATGCGGCGATGGTGATAGCCACGCAAATGTATGCAAAGACATCGCCCATGCGCGTGTATGGAGTCTTCGCGCGCATGGGTTCGATATTAGCCTCGACTATTCCCCGCCGGTAAATGCCCAGTTCGCTGATAATCCTGCCGTAGGGGTCAATGACGGCCGATATCCCCGTTGCAGCCGCTCTGATCACATACCGCCTATTCTCCACTGCACGCAGTCGGGCCATCATCAGGTGTTGATATGCGGCCTGGGAGCGCTGGAACCAGCCGTCGTTTGTGATTACGACCAGCACTGCCGCGCCGTCGTTGGTCTCAAGCCGCGAAATCTGAGAGAACAGTGACTCGAAGCATATGCCGACCCCGAGCTTGCCGATCTCCGTATTGATTAGGTTATGAGAATCGCCCGGCAGCACGTCCCGCTCGCGGATGCCGTAACGCTTCAGGAACGGCATTTGCTCCCGCAGCGGCACGTATTCACCGTAAGGAACAAGATGGACCTTGTGGTAGACGCCGAGCTTGAGGCCCGAGCGGCTGTAGAAGTGCGCGGTGTTGTAGTTGAGGCGATTGGATGGGGCATTGGATGAGTCACACGCTCCGATGATGTAGTTCGCATCGGTCTCGCGCGCGAGTCTGGAGATTGCCGCCTCCCAGCCGGTATGCGAGATCGCGGCGGGGAGCGTGGTTTCGGGCCATACTATAAAATCGGGCCTGGACTTCGCGGCTTCGCGGCTCAACGACTCGTAGTCGTCGAATGCGTAGCCGAGGTAGTCCGGGGTGACATTCACATCTTGCGAAAGATTGCCTTGGATAATCGCTACTCTTACGCGCCCGGCGGGTGTAGGAGCGCTCCTGACAGCCCAAGTGCCGATCGTGAACGTGGCAACAGTGAGCGCGCATACGAGGCCAAGGGGCAGCCATCGCCCGCGTTTTGCCGACAGCGTCCCTATTATAGCCACGTTGAACAAGCATACGAGGAAATCGATCCCCCAGGCGCCGGTGAGCGATGATATCTGAATGAGGCCGAGGACATTCGCATGGATATGCGCCATGCTCCCCCAGGGCAGTCCGAGCGGCCCAAGAGACCTCAGCCACTGAACGGCCGTCCACGCCGCTGGAATCGCGATATATCCCCACCACCCAATGCGCTCGGGCATCAATCGGCAACCCACTACGGCGAACAGGGCCATCGGCAATCCGCCGAGAAGAAAGACCGTCGCCACCCACGGCAGATGGCCGAACAGAGTCAGCCAGAACAGTATGACTCCGAAGTATACCGTCCCCGTAACGAAGCCGCAGACGGCGGCGGCGCGAGGCCCGGACCGGCGCATCACAACCAGCAGCGGAACCAGCGCCACCCACGCGAGCGGCCACATCCCAGGCTTCGGCATCGCCAGGGCCAACAGTAAACCCGATATTGTAGCCAACAGGAGATTACGTTTTTGCATCAGGTGCGCTATAATTGTAGCACAAGGATATGAGGATTACGTATGTCAAAAGGCGGTTCGGAATGAAGAATGCAGAATGCAGAATGCAGAATAATCCTAGGCATGCGCTCCCTTCATTCTGCATTCTGCATTCATCATTCTTCATTCTTGTAATTCTGCTTATCATATCTACGCTCACTGGCTGTGCCAAGTTTCCGACCACGGCGCCGACCACCGGCAAGCAGCTTGTGGTCACGCTCAAGGTTCGGGGGGCGATCAGGCCTACCGACCCCGCCGATCCGAGCGCTACCCGCTACTACTTTATTGCCATAGATAACGACGCGGACTCCAACACCGGCCCGCTGGCGGCGCTGTTCCCGCCCTATGGAGGAACGGGGTGGGTGACTTCACAGGATGCGGCGAGGAGCATAGGTGTGACTTCGTTCCTGGAATACGATGCCGCGAACCCCCAGGGATATATATACGGCGTCCTTCCGGGATCGTTCTTCCTGAACCGTACGCCCCCGCAGCCGCCGATTCGCTACGAACTCCTCGAAGGTGGGACCGCGATCAGGTTCGTCATCGACTTCAGCCAGATCGCCACGGCGGCTATCCCCGTTGATCAGATACGCGAGCTGGACCTCAATATCATCACCACCAATCGCCTGCCCAATGGCAATGAGATCGTCGAGAACCGCCAGATCGACGGCCTCGGCCCCAGCGGTCAGGACTACGTCACCATCGACACGACCACCGACCGCACATACAGCGACGACGACATCGACGCCTCTAACTTCACGCTCACCGACCCTGATCTCGATATTGTTTCATGGACTGTCAGCGTGCAGACGGTTTCGTCGAGGTAGAGCGATTCCCCCTGGGCATTTCACCCGAAGAACTCGCACAATTACTGGGTTCGCCCCGTCTTATTGCGTGGAAAATCCTATGTGGGAGCAAATACAACACTCGTTTGCCGCTCAAAAAACGCTGGAGGACGGCCATGATGAGCAAAAAAGCCATGTTCGAGTACGCGAAGACAGCAGCGCTTGCCGAGCAGAGAATCCTGGAACTTCTCGACGGGGCCTTGCGTGAAGACTTCGCGGACCGACGCTCGAAAGTGGACCTCCAAAAAAGTGCCCGGCCGCGTCAGGGCCATCAATCTTCGGGGCGGTTCAATTAGCATCGCCCGGCTGAAGTTGACAGACGCGAGGACGCCCGGACTGTTCCCGTCCGGGCGTCCTCATTTTGACATGTTGTTCGGGCGGCCTACTCCTCGTCCGGAACGTTCTCCACGCCCTTAAGCTCGGGGACCTGGCTCTTCAGCACTCTCTCGACGCCCATCTGAAGGGTCATCGCGGCCATCGGACAGCCGTGGCACGCGCCCTGAAGCCTCACCCTCGCCACGCCGTCAACTACATCCAGCAGTTCGACGTCGCCGCCGTCCCGCTGCAGGTTCGGTCTGACTTGCTCCAGCGCCGCTTGCACCCGCTGGCGGAGATCATCTTTGGTCTGTTCGGTCATTTGTTTGCTCCTTGGAATATCAACTCTCGATCACGCAGTGGTGGAGCTCTTCGTCTTTCTTGAGTTCCAGCCCCTTGCCGGTCGTCTTACTGAGATAATCGTCGATCGCGCCTCTTACGGCCTGCTCGGCCAATACCGAACAGTGCATCTTCACCTTGGGCAGCCCGCCCAGCGCCTCGGCGACCGCGTCGTTGGTCAACTCCAGCGCCTCTTCGATAGTCTTACCCATGATCATGTCGGTCGCCATGCTGCTGGTGGCAATCGCGGCGCCGCAGCCGAAGGTCTTAAACTTAACGTCGGTGATGACGTTGTCCCGGACCTTGATATACATGTTCATGATGTCCCCGCAGACGGGGTTGCCGACCTTCCCGACCCCATCCGCGTCAGGTATCTCTCCCACATTGTGCGGGCTGGCGAAGTGCTCCATTACCTTGGTGCTATAGCTCTGATTCATAGAAATCACCCCTCGATATGATGCTTGCGCTCATTCTTTACTTTGCTGACCACGCAATACGCAACGTGCTCCATTCCACACCTGACGCAGGCGCGGTCAAGACTTTCTTCATCCGCCAACGATAAGCGCAGGAAGCTCTCGAGCCCTTCCAGGAACGCCTTGCGCTTGGCTTCGGGCATTGCATTGACTATCGAACCGAACCAGCCGGACCTGCGCTCCCGCATCTGCCTGACAACTTCGCGGCCCGCCACGGTCAGTTCGATCCGGCTCAGCCGCCTGTCCGATTCATTCTCGCTTCGGGTTACCAAGCCTTTTTTTACAAGTTTTTCGACCTGCTGGCTGGTTGCCGAGACGCTGACTTCCATCCCCGAGGCGATTTCGCGAATCGGCGACGGCCCGTGGATATAGACGTATTGCAACGATTCCATCAGCGAGGGTGTGATCTCCTCGCTGTCGTACTCGCAGCACATAGCCTTGGTCGCCGCCTTACGAACGGTTTCGACGAAGACCTCTGCTACCATCTCAGCGTATTCGGCCGAATCTCGAGGCACTGGGATGTGTTCCGCGGACAATGCTTAAGCCCCTTAATTAATAAGCTACTTCATTATACCACGCTGTCCAGGCATTGAACCAGCTCAGCGGGAAAAAAACAGGAGCATCGTTTGTAGTTGTCCTAAGCGGCCACGGTCAGTTGTTCCATGAGGCATGGATAGATTCGCCCAATTCATCATCGGAGGTGGAGAGTTACGAGCTTATCGCCGGCCCCGCGCGTTAGGTTGAACGCGTGATGAAGTCGTTGACCGCCCAACGAGTTTCAGAACATCGCCAGCTATATCAGTCCATGCGAAAAGCCCTGGGCTGAAGCAGCAAAAGGGCGCGCCACCCTTCGGTTACGCGCCCCTTATGTATCACATGCGGACTAATCCGCTAGCATCTCAATATCTCGAGTTCATTCAACTTGAAACAGTGGAGGATGGTGTTCCTTCGATGGGGGAATGTTATCGGCCTGTGCTTGATTACGAGCGTTTCTCCGCCGTCTTCCTCGCCCAGAACCTTTCCCAGCATTCCGTCATACTCATCCCTGGTCTTCATCCTCACAATCGCACCCGAGAGCTTCGTCTGTGTCATCTTCGACACCTCCCTGATTGCGGGCTTTCCCAGGTTAACCTGACCAATAGATAGAGCCCCGCATGTGCCGTGTGCCTACCGAGTTTTTGAACCCTAGCTAACCAGGGCGGAATCCCCTGAAATCCCTCGCGATTTCCCGTTGCCGGGACTGCCACTCGGTAAAATCAAGTAAGGATTCCTGCAATTTTGAGTGTCGGCTCAAAACTTCCTCGACTAATCACGTACACCGCAGGGCCCTGAACATACCGCATTCAATTGCCATGTGTATATTACCACATTGAGGGGCTCAATACAACCTTCATTTGACAGTAGGCTCGCCCGATGATATGTTAGGGGTTAGAAGTTAGGAGTTGGGAGTTAGGAGTTAGAAAACTGTGCTCAGAGGCATAGCAAAAGCCGACGACAACGACTCTCCCGAGAATCAATACGGTATCGTGGTCGCGCTCGCCAACCTGTCTGAAACGCTCAGCGGCGCGGAGGCCGACTCGACCTTTGCCGCAGCGGCGGACGCGGGCGCGACCCTTTTGCACGTCTCGAAGGTCATCGTGTTTCTGCACGAGGATTCCGGCCAGTTGACCGTCGGTGGAAGCGTCGGAGTCACTACGGAGCAGGATATTCAGGATGCCGCTCGGGAAGTGGCTCGCGCCGCGCTTGGATCATCCGGCCCCGTGACCTATCCGCACCCATCGTTCAGGTCCTCCAAACTTGCCGAACTGGCGAAGAGGGCTGGAATCGCCTCGGCGTTGGCACTGCCGATGCGGGTTGGCGAAGTCAGCGTCGGCGCGATAGTGGCAATCGGCGAGAATGCTCGTGTTTTCAGCCCGGCCGATGTCCAACTTCTCTATGTGGTGGCGAGCCAGGCAGCGCTGGCCGCATGGAAGGCGAGAGCATCGCTCCCAAACGTTAACACGCCGGAGGACCAGGACGAGCTTATCCGGCTTGCGGACCGCAAGATTCAAGAGCTTTCACTGGTGAACCGGGTCAGCGAAGCCGTCAGTTCCACTCTGGACCTCGAGAAACTCCTCGACATCGCTCTCGAGCAGAGCATGGCCGCTGTCGGAGCGGACGCAGGCTCGCTGATGCTCGTCAATGACGAGACCAACCGGCTCGAGATAGTCGCGTCACGCGGGCTGGCCTCGAATTTCGTTCGCAAAACATCTCAGCAGGTGGGATCGAGCATTGCTGGATGGGTCGCCGAGCACGGCGAGAGTGCCCTGATCGCGGATGCAAGAAGGGACGTGCGGTTCCGGATGCCGTTCTACCGCGACAGCATCAATTCCGCAGCGTCGGTGCCGCTGAAGGTGAAGGGCGCCGTCATTGGCGTATTGAACGTGAACACGGTCCAGCCCGACCGGGCTTTCGACGAGCGGGACCTGGAAATACTCGGCACGGTCGCGAACCAGATGGCCGTCGCCATCGAGAACGCGCGGCTCTATGCAAGCGTGAACAGGCGAACCAAGCAGCTTGGGAGTCTGTTGCAGATATCCAAGACCGTCACCTCGACGCTGAACCTCGACGACGTTCTTCGCCAGCTTTCCGATGAGATATGCAAAGTTTTCCAGTTGGATGTGTGCGTGCTGCTGCTTGTCGATGAGCTGAGCGAGCGGTTCAGGTTTGGGCACGCATCCGGGCTGAAGACGCGGCGCAAATATGTCTACTATGACCTTGCTGCGCCGTTCGCGGCGCGGGTCAAGCACACCGGATCGAAGCTGGTGGTGCGCAATATCTCCGCCTCACCGTCGCTGCGCACCGATATATCCAAGTCCGAGGACCTGAAAAGCGCCATCTGCATACCTATCAAGAACCGGGGCAGGTTGACGGCGGTCGCCGTGGGGTTTTCGCGACAGGGGCGGAGGTTCGCCAGGTCGCAGGAGTCGATAATCAAACCGCTCGGAGACCTGGCCGGGGTTGCCATCAACAACGCCAGGATCTACCGCCAAAAGTACAAGATGGCCGAAATACTCCAGCAGAAGCTGGCGCCGACCGATCTTCCCCAGACCGATGGGCTCGATATCGGCCACAAGTTCCTGCCCGCGTACGGGGTCGGCGGGGACTATTACGACTTCATCAAGGTTGGGCCGGAGAAGATCGGGATCGTGGTCGGGGATGTGGCGGGGAGTGACGTAGAGGCCGCCGAATACACGACTATGGGCAAGTATGTGCTTCGGACCTACGCCCGTGAGTGCGCCTCGCCCGCCGAGGTCCTTGCTAAGACGAACAACATGGTCTGTGAAGATTCGCGCACGGAGATGTTCATCAGCCTGTTCTACGGCGTCATCGACCTTGCAAGAAGAAAGTTGACCTATGCCAACGCCGGCTGCGAGCCCGCCATTCTCTACAAAGTGGCGGACAAGACCGCGCGGCTACTCGTGGCGGATGGGATGCTCTTGGGCATCAAGCCTGGCACGTCCTACGACGAACAGCAAGCGGACCTTGCCTCGGGCGACGTACTTCTAATGTATACGGACGGCCTCGTCGAGGCAAGCGTCGCAAATCTCCGGTTCGGCAGGGACAGGGCCATGGAGCTTGTCGCCGCGAACGCCCACCTCAGTGCTCAGCAGATAGCCGACCGCCTCCACGACGCCCTGCTCGAGTTCGGCCACGGGCGGATTGCCGACGATGTGGTGATGGTGGTTGTTAAGGTCCGGTAGGCCGGCTGTCCTTGCTCTCTAGAAGCGGTGTCAAGTATGCACGTCCGACAGCACTTTGTTGGCGCTCCCACGGAAAGCGCAAAACAACGTGCGCTCGTATTTGGTAATACCGAACGAGAGTTACAGTCCGACTTCCCGCAACCTCGATCTGCACTGCAAGCTGCCAGGAGTCTCCAAGCCCGAGGCGGAAGACATAGTCAGGCAGGCGCATGAGAAGATCTGTCCCTATTCCAAGGCGAGGCGGGGGAACGTGGATGTGAGGTTGGTGGTGGAGTAGGCTTGTCTGGAATGCGCCGTTCCTATATTTTGCGCATCGCCATGGATACCGACTTGGGCTTGTGATCCATGTTCTTTTCCACACGAGCCTTCAGCACGGACCATGCGGCCGTCATCAGCCCGAGCAGCAGCACGGCGACGATAAGCACCGAAATCTTCTCCTGCCGGGTCAGGTGGAACTCCCGCCAGTTCGCCGAGACAACAGCCACCGCCAGCACGATCAGCGCCGGCAGCGAATTGCACAGGCCGAACATCACCGCGAGCATCCCCAGGCTCATCGCGCAGAACACGAACAGGTAGTTCCGCGCGCCGTTCATCTTGTGCTGGTGAACGGCCGCGAACACGAGCGCCATGAACAGAAAATCTCCCGGCCCGATCATTGTGATGGGCATGAATGTGCCCGTCCCGACCTGCGGAATCGGCGCGCTTACGGCGGGAGCGATGTTTGGGGCGTGCTTGAGCATGGCTGCCACGGGACCGAAGAAAACCGTCCAGAAGTCGATACACGCGGCGATCATCACCACCGGCAGGAGCAGGTTTTTGTCCCGCACCCGCACGGCCACCAGGCAGCCGATACTCGCCGCCGCCAGCACCTTGAGCACATTCATCGGCATTGCGAGCGGTCCGTAGTATATCGACATTATATCGAGGTGGTCCTTAAGGGTCGGATAGTGATGCAGTTGCGCGGGCAGTCTGTGCTGAAAGATCACGATGGCGAGCATCCCCGCGATCAGCCCCACCGACAGCGTCAGCGCCAAAAGCGCGCGCCAGAAGTCGAGTTTCAGCTTGGCGAAGAAATAGACCAGGGCTATCTGGATTGCCATGAACGCGACGGTGGGTAGCGCCATGATAGCCACGGCGCCGAGGCTCAACAAGAACGCGGCAGGTCCCTTAGTGATCAGGATCCCCGCGTCTATGATGCTGATGATATGAGGAAGAAACGTCGCCCTTGGGACCAGCAGCCACAAGGCGAAATAGGCCAGTATTGAAAGCAGCAGACCCGGTAATGGGGACTTCTTGAACAATAGAAAGCTCCTGGTGACCTTTGACAATGATTATACCACACGGTAGAATAAGGGTGATGTGATTGGAGAACGCTCATGAGCCAGTTGAGATTGGTTATTGCCGACGATGAGTCGATTATACGGATGGATTTGAAAGCCCTTATCGAGGAGATGGGGCATGTGGTCGTGGGAGAAGCCGCCGACGGCCAGAAGGCGCTTGATCTCACGCGCTCGCTGAAGCCGGATGTGGTCATTATGGACATCAAGATGCCGGTGATGGACGGCCTCGACGCCGCTAAGCTCATCTCCGAGGAGAAGATCGCGCCCGTCGTGCTGCTCACGGCCTACAGCCAGAAAGACCTCATCGAACGCGCGAAGGAGGCCGGGGTCTATGCCTATCTGGTAAAGCCGTTCCAGGAATCGGACCTCCTGCCCGCTATCGAGATAGCCATAGCCCGCTATCTCGAACAGCAGGATCTCGAATCCACCCTGGGCGACCTCGAGCAGAAGCTGGAGACCCGCAAGATCGTCGACCGCGCCAAGGGCATACTGATGGACAAATACAAAATGGGCGAGGCCGACGCCTTCCGCCGCATTCAGCAGCAGAGCATGAACCAGCGCCGCTCGATGAAAGAGATCGCGGAAGCCATTATCATCGCGCACGAGATTTAGAAGGAGTGTGGAGTGTATGAGTGCGGAGTGCGGAGTGAAGGGACCTTCCCCCATTCCGCACTCCGCATTCCCAACTCCGAACTCATATGTCTCCTTGGAACGCCCAGAAAAACCAGGAACAGGACATCACCAGCGCTGCTCTTAAGGAATTGCCCCCGGAGCAGGAGCTTGAGGCTCTGCGCGCCCGCGTGGCCGACCTAGAAAAGCGAATCGCTGAGAAATCAGTCGAGGCCGACGCGCTGCGGGAGATCGGCCAGGCCATCGGCTCGATGCTCAGCATGGACGAAATCCTCAAGCGCGTGGCCGATATCGTCGTCAAGGTCACCGGTACCGACCTCTGCCTGATCTACCTCCTCGAAGCAAACAACAAAGAACTCGTGCTGCGAGGCGCGAGCGGCGCAACGAAAGAGGCCGTCGGCAAAGTCCGCTTGAAGGTAGGGGAAGGCATCACCGGATGGGTCGCCCAGCAGGGCCGGCATGTGGCGCTGCCTCGCGAGGCCTGGCGGGATGAGCGGTTCAAGCCCGTGCCAAACCTCTTGCAGGACAAATATCAATCTATGCTCAGCGTTCCGCTGCGGGGCCGAAACGATCTCGTCGGCGTGATCAATGTCCGCACGAACCCTCCGCACGACTACACTGAAATCCAAGTCAGCTTGCTGGACAGCATCGCGCGGCAGGTCGGCGGGGCGGTGGAGAACTACAACGAATACCGCCGGATGGAGCAGCGCGCCTCGCAGCTCAGTACTCTTTCGGAGATCAGCCGCACGATTACCTCGGATATGTATCTCGAGGAGATACTGCAGCTCATAGTGGCCATGACCGCCGAGAGCATGAACTTCAAAATATGCTCGGTTATGCTCCTGGATGAGAACCGTGAGGAGCTCGTGATCAAGGCTACGCAGAGTAGAAGCCGCGCGTACACCAAGAAGCCGAACGTTAAGCTCAGCGAAAGCGTGGCCGGGCGCGCCATTATCGAGAGCAAGCCTATCACCATCCGCGACGTGCGCAAGACCCCTGGCTATCAATACCCGGACATCGCGAAGAAAGAGGGCCTGTGCTCACTGATCGCGCTGCCTTTGTCAGTCAAAAAGGAGATCATCGGCGTCCTGAACTGCTACACTGCGCACCCGCACGAGTTCACCGATGAGGAGATCAGCCTGCTGACGGCGCTGGCGAACCAGGCCGCGATCTCGATTCAGAACGCTAAGCTGATGGTGCGGACGGCCGTCCTGCATGAGATGCATCACAGGGTCAAAAACAGTCTCCAGACCATCGCCAGCCTCCTGCGGCTCCAGGTGAGGATGGGCAAATTCGATTCGCCCAAGGAAGCCTTGAATCAGAGCATCCAGCGCATCCAGAGCATAGCGACCGTCCACGAAATGCTTTCAAGCGAAAGCCTGGACAATGTGAGCACCCTCAAGCTGGCCGACCAGATACTTTCCGCGACGGCCCACGGGCTCATACCAGAGGCGCAGAACGTGACGGTATCCGTGCAGGGCGACGACTTCCCACTCCCGAGCAGCCAGGCAACCTACGTCGCGTTGATCCTCAATGAGCTAATCCAGAACGCCGTCGAGCATGGCCTCAAGAACCACATCGGCACCGAGCTGACCGTCCGCGTCTCCCGCGACGAGGACGACATCACCATCGACGTCATCAACGACGGCGAACCCCTCCCCGCCGACTTCGACATCAAGCGTGACCGCAACCTCGGCCTGCGAATAGTCGAAAGCCTGGTGCGTGATAACCTGATGGGCGATTACACGATGACGACCGAGGACGGGAAGACGCGGAGCAGGGTAAGGTTTCCGAGATAGGGTTGTCATCGACCACTACTCCGTGGACGGGCTCGGCGCTACAGGAACCATGTTCGGAAACTCATAGATGAATCTCAGCAGCATCTCAATGAACGTGATTAGAGCAACTGCGTCCTGCTCCGACATGACTGCAATTTCATGGGTCGCCTCGTTCCCGCGGATCCGTATATAATCCACCCAGCCTCTGCCGTTCGGCGGCACAAAGCCCTTATCCCCAAGGTACTCGACGTACTCTATAAATCTCTGCCCTTCTTTCGCGCATTCTTGGACGGCAATATTCATCAACATCTTCCGACAAAGAAGCACCGTACCGGTATAAGCTCCAGCAGATGCGCATGCTCGTGCCTCCTCATAAAGCTTGGACAGATCATCGGGGACGTTAGGAACTGGATCACCAGGTGCCACACCCGGGATCTGTTCTCCAGAACGAGTGAATACTGATGGCCAGTTGCACCCAGGGCATATCCGTATATACGCTTGCCCTGCGTTAGAAGTTGCGAAATAGCCTGATGCCGATGACACCCTGTCTCCACAATAGCCACACACGTAGCTTTGCGCTCCAATGCTTTCCGCGCGTTGCCAACTCCAGCCGAGGAACGAGGTGTTTCGTCTTGACAATCCCATATCCGCTATCTCCTACCCTGTTCGGCCGGTCTTGTTGCGCTGCATCTTGACCTCATCGAACGCTGAATACCGTGTTCCCATCCAGACAATCTGAGTGTCGTCCTCGCCACGTGCCAGAACTCATCGGCAATGTACGAGATCCATCCGTATATACTCTCTACGTTGACCATGATCAAATTATACACCTTTTGTATGCCGGCTTCTACCTGGTTTTTCGTCATTCCGCTATTGACACTGAGGAGTAGCAGATGGTATAATTCCTCATGGCGTTCCTCGTTGGTGCGACTCATATCGAAGCTGAAACGGGTGCGGAAGATGGTGCCTGTTTTTTGTTTGACACCGCGAGCGAGGTTTTGATATACTTAACTTCGCGCGGGGGCGCGGGGCGGATGGACTAGCCTCACGATCTGGGCGAATAGCTCAGTTGGAAGAGCGCCTGCTTTACACGCAGGATGTCGGGGGTTCAAGTCCCTCTTCGCCCACCAATCTAGAAGTTAGAGGTAAGAAGTTAGAGGTTAGAAAGCATCGGCTTCAGCCGATACCAACAGTCTAACATCTAATCTCTAACATCTAACGTCTAAGCCTGGGGGTGTAGCTCAGTTGGTTAGAGCGCCTGCCTGTCACGTAGGAGGCCGCGAGTTCAAGTCTCGTCATCCCCGCCAAAACTAGAAGTTAGAGGTTAGAAGTAAGAGGTTAGAATCATCGGCGAAGCCGATTCCGACAGTCTAACTTCTAACATCTAACCTCTAACTTCTAAAGTCTGCCGAGGTAGCTCAGTTGGTAGAGCAGCGGACTGAAAATCCGCGTGTCGTCAGTTCAACTCTGACTCTCGGCACCATGCACTTTGAGCCGACGTAGCTCAGTTGGTAGAGCAGGGCTTTCGTAAAGCTCAGGTCGCGGGTTCGAGTCCCATCGTCGGCTCCATTTTCTTTCTCCTCGAGGCCGTCGTGAGCTCTTCTTCAACCAATTTCAGGAAGATCACCAAGGCCATCATTCCGGTCGCGGGCAAGGGCACGCGGCTCTATCCGCTCACCAAGGCCATACCCAAGGAACTCATACCGCTTGGCCGCAAACCTGTTCTCCAGCACGTCGTCGAGGAGGCCGTCGACTGCGGCATCACCGACATCCTCTTTGTAATCTCCGAGGACAAAACCGCTATCCGTTCGCATTTCGGCGACTCGATGAACGGCGTCCGCTTCGACTACACGTTTCAGCACGAGCAAAAGGGCCTGGCAGATGCGATCAACTGTGGCAGGGAGTGGGTGGGGAATGACGCCTTCGCTGTGTCACTGGGTGATTCGACGATAGAGACCGATCAGCGCATCTTGCCGTTCAAGAGGGTGCTGGATGTTTACGAGCGCACGGGCGCAAAGGGCGTCATAGTGGTCCAGAAGACCCCACGCGACGAGGTCGGGCGCTACGGGATAGTAAAACCAAAGTCGGGTGTCGGCGAGAGCTTCGAAATAGACGGGCTAGTGGAGAAACCCAGGCCCGAGGACGCCCCCAGTGACTACGCCATCGCCGGTAGATACGCGTTTGACGCCATCGTCTTCGACTATATCCGGCGCACCCCACCCGGCGCTAATGGCGAACTCCAGATCACCGACTCGATCGACCTGATGCTCCAAGACGGCCACGAGGTCTGGTGCGTGGCCCTCGGCGAGCACGAAATCCGCCGCGACATAGGGACTTTTGAGAGCTATTTCGAGGCGTTCCATCGAGAGATAGACAAGGAAAAGTTCCCATATCGGTCTCCCTATCCACAATCTGATATTTAGCGCAATAAACCCTAGACAATCGTCGAAAACGTTGCCGCTTTCCGACTGGTTCGAGGCAAGAATGCCTCGCAAAGACCCGTCCGGGGCAGGAATACCCCGGACGAACGAGGTCCCTTCCCCAATTCAAAATTCATAATTCCCTACTCCGTCCCCTCTATCTCCGCAGCCACGCTATACGCGTGTCCGTGCTTCGCTCTTGAAAGCATGTCGACGATATGCTTGTTGAACTGCGGCAAGTCCCCCGGATGGCGGCTGGAGATGAAGTTCTTGTCCTCCACCACCGGCTCATCCAGCCATATCGCCCCAGCATTGATCATGTCGTCTTTCAGAGTGTGATAACTTGTCATCCTCCTGCCCTTGACCAGCCCCGCCGAGATCATCGACCAGGGACCGTGACAGATCACGAAGATGGGCTTGTCCATCTCATCCATGTGGCGCAGGAAGTTCCGCACGGACTCGTTGATCCTGATCTTGTCGGAGTTCACGACGCCACCCGGGAGAAGAACCGCGTCATAATCCTCGGGGTTAACCTCATCGATGGGCACGTCAATGTCAAAGATGTCACCTTTTTCCAGATGATGTAACCCTTGAACGTGACGTTCCGCGGGAGAGACGATGTGCACGACCGCTCCCTCGTTCACCAGCGCCGACTTGGGACTGGTAAACTCGACCTGCTCGAAGCCGTCCGTCATGATTACCGCTACCCTGGTGTTCTCCAATCTTGTGCCTGTCATCTGCCGCCTCCTACTCTTACTTCCGCGAGAGATTACCCCCTCACGTAGATGTCATAAACGACTTGCTCGCCCTTGTCACACACACCGGACGTTGTTGCGCATACTTTTCCATCTATTTCGACAGTTGGTAGTCAATCGAAGCAGGAGCTTATGCTCGACTTGCGGAACTATACAGAGGCGTGGCAAGCAACCATTGTGTTATTTCACTTGAAGTTGATCGCCGCGAGGTTTTTGGCACAACCACGAACGGCGGGGTGTTTGCGTGAAATCGGAGTGTAAAGCAAATGGTTGAGCAGGTCGTCAGCGTCGGCAACATACCAGAGTCCAAGGCACCGCCGTCTGACGGGTGGCCGGGCGTGGCCCAACTTCAGCGCGTCGTCAAGGCGTGTCCCAGGCCTTTCGTGCTGATTAACGAACGCGAACTCAGCGTGCTGAGAAGGGGATTGAGGAAAGATGGGTGGAAGAGAACCCTCTATCTGCGCCCCGCCGAGGAGTCCCAGCATGCGCTTTCCGGCGCCGGACTGCTCTCCTTCGCCAATAAGTGGCTGGACAGACGTATCGTGATCCCGGATTCGCGGGATGAGAATAACTGCTGTAAGCGACATTGCGAGCTGGCGGCCGCGGCTCTGTCAACTGCCATAATTCATGGAATAGAGAGGGATGGAGCCTGCGCGGACAAGGCCGCCGAGATTCTTCTTGAGTATGCGGACGCATATTCCGATCAGGGGAGCGTCGGCACGCCCCGTATGTTCGAGGACTCAGCCAGTGAAGCGGTCTGGGCCATATCCCTCGCTCAAGCCTACGACCTGATCTATTACTCCAAGAGCATTGGCGATGAGGACAAGGAGCAGATAGAGGACGGACTCCTGAGGATAGCGGCTGGCAGGTTCTCGGACTGGAGCGTCACCGGCAGCGCCGGAGCCGCGCGCGTTGCAGCGGCCGGGGTAATCGGCCTCTCGATCAGAGACGCGGCAATCATCGGGTTTGCGCTGGACGGTTTCAGGCGCTGGATGACTCAGCTCGATGATGGTCTCCTTTCGGGTTCGCCGCTTTCTTCGCATTTCGATGCCCTGTCGGCGCTCGTTCACCTGGCCGAGGCGTGCTATCGGGCCGGGATCAATCTGTATGGATTCGAGGCGGGCACTGGCAAGTCGCTCAAGGCGATGTTCGCGGCGCCGCTCGATTATGCTTATCCATCGTTCAGGCTGCCCGCCGTGGGTGACGCACCCTGGGACTCGTTCCTGCCGCTAAACCTATATGAGATTGCCTACAGGCGGTGGAGCGAGCCGTTGTTTGCCTGGGTGCTGAAACGAGGATATACCTTCGGCGCGGCTCCAATTAACCACGACCAGCGGGAGAATGCTCATCAATTCCTGCGGGCGTCCTTTTATGCGTTTCTGTTCGGCAGGGACCTGCCTGGGCGATGCGCCCCGCCTCCACTGGGAAGCCGTGAATCGGCAAGTCTGGGTATGGGATGCCTTCGCAACGATGACGCGATGATGACCGTGAACTGTGGGCCTAACGAAGCTCGCAGTCACCTGGACAAGCTGGGCTTTACACTCTACGCCAATGATGAGCTCCTCGTGCCGGACTTTGGGAGCCCGGGGCATGGCTCGCCCAAGGACGACTGGCGCCGCCATACGTGTTCGCACAATACCATACTCGTCGACGGCAGGTCCCAGGACCCCGCCGTGCATTGCGATGTGAAGCTGAGCTGCTTCGGTTCTTCGTTCCAGGGCATCATGTGCGAGGCGGCGGACTGCTACTCGGGTGTGACCCACACGCGCCGAATGGCAATGATCGGAAATATATGCATCATCTCCGACACTATCACAAGCGAGGAAGAGCATCAATATGACTGGATAATGCGCTGCGAGGGCGATCCGGCTTTAATGGGAGATTACAAGCCGGCTGAGGTGGTTCTCGGTGAACAGTATGCGGCGACCGATGCGCGCGCGTATCAGATATCGGGAGAACTGCGTGTAGACTGGTCGTGCACGAACGGCCCTCTGGGTATGAGCATGTGGATCAACCCAGGCGGGGGACAGGTTATGTTCGGGAAATGCCCCGCCGAGACAGCGGAAAAGAACGCGGCTTTCCTGATATGCCGGCAGCGATGCCGCGAGGCGGGATTCCTGGCGGTAATGGTCCCAGCACGTCCGGGCGAAAGTGCACGTCTTTCCAGGGAGGGATCCGTGATCATTGCGGAAACCCCGGATTCAATGGGTTACATCCGCGTCAGGAGCCTGGGTGAGTCTGCTGGTGATGTGATTCGGTCGGACGGCGATATTGCCACGGTGCGTATTAGTGACGGCGAGATCCATACCGCCACGGTCGAGCGCGGCTCGTGGCTCGTGTGGGAAAACCAGCCCCTGATCGAATGTCCTCAGGGAGCCCAGTGCGTGGAGGTCGTTTTCGACGAACGAACACCGCGCATCAGCTACCGGGGAGAGGCGACCGGCACGCTCAAGCTGAAGGCCGGCATCCGAACCGCCCGTATCAACGGGGTCTGCTGCACGGGCTCGAACTCCGGCGGAATAGCCGTGTTTCGCATCACTCCCCAAATGATCGTTCCGAACGAGGCCCCGCCCGGCATCTGACTGTAATGGTCTCTCACGTTATACCTTGTCTGGTGCAGTACCTCCGTAAGCCCTGAGTAGGTCCTGAGTAGGCCGTAGGCCGTACCGAAGGGCCGTATCGAAGGGCGGCTGCGAAGGTACGGACCCTGGTGCGGATTTACCCGGCCCTTCGATACGCCCACCAGACTTTGTCTAGAATAGATAGCTCCTACTGGGCTACTCAGGGCCTACGGAGTACTGTATAGCAGGCAAAGTATAACGTGAGGTACCAGTACATCTAATCGTTACACTCAGTCACCCTTGCCTCCGACTCGACATCGTCGGCGCTGATGGCATACAGCGCATTATAAAGCTCGGAATGGAACGTGCCGGGGCGGTCGCCGGAGGCTCGGGCGGCGATCTCTCCCGCGATGCCGAACACGGTCAGCGCGGCGGTGGCGGCGGTGAACGTATCGGAATCCACCGCGGCGAACGCGCCGGTTATGACGGTGGATATACAGCCGGTTCCCACGACTTTGCTCATCATCGCGTGGCCGTTGTTGATACTCGCCGTGCGTTTGCCGTCGCTCACGACATCCACCACGCCGGTGATCGCGACCGTGCAGCCGTAGGTCGACGCGAACTGCATCGCAATCTTCTCGGGACTCGCGGACGCGCCCATCGACTCGACCCCCTTCACCTCCGCCGCAATGCCCGCGAGGGTGGCGGCCTCTCCGGCGTTGCCCCTGACTATGGATATCTTAACGTTCTCGAGCAGACGCTTGCTGGAATCGGTGCGGAGCCTGGTCGCGCCCGCGCCGACGGGGTCTAGGACGACGGGAATGCCGAGCTGGTTTGCGCGTTTGCCGGCAAGCTCCATCGCTTTGATCCATTCCGGCTCCAGCGTGCCTATATTGAGCACCAGCGCATTCGCGATTCCCACCATCTCCTCCACTTCCTCGACCGCATGCGCCATAATCGGCAGCGCTCCAATGCACAACACGGCGTTCGCGGTTTCGTTCATTACGACATAGTTGGTGATGCTGTGGACCAGCGGTTTTCTTTCGCGGATGGCGTTCAGGTCGCTGCAAATGGTTTGTATAAGGCTCATCAATTCCTCCCGAGGCCGGATTCAATATGCATATGATAGCTGATGTTGAGCTGAAAGTGAGCAAAAAAAGGGGGCCTTGCGGCCCCCGTCAAGAGAAAGGAGAAAGAAAGGAGAGAGGGATAAGATAAACAAATTATCCATCACCCAGGTAATTATACCAGGTACCGAGATTCGAAGCAATCGATTTCGCAAATTTGTGAAGAAATCGCTCCGAGCAATCCATGTTTGCCGCGTTGCTATTTGGACTATACCAAATTGGAAGAAGTGTAGTCCCGAATAGCGGACTTAGGAGGGAGATTATGATGCAATACCGAAAGCACCGGAACCGCGCGTTGGTAGGCGTGGTAATGATATCCTTGCTTCTAACGTCGCTTGGCGGAGCGTGGGCTCAGTCCGCGCCCTCGGACACGGGTCGTGGCCCGGCTGCCTTTCTGCTGCCGCAGGAACGGCAGATCATCGATATAGTAAAACGCGTCTCAGCCACCGTGGTCGCCGTCACGACCTATGGCGAAGACGGCAAGCCGGACGGAGTCGGTTCCGGTGTGATCGTGAGCAGAGACGGCGATGTCCTTACGAATAATCACGTCATCAGTGGAGTGACGGAGGTCAAGGTTACGCTCGCCGATGGCCGTGAACTGCCGGCCACGAGCCTGGGGGGTGATCCCTCCGTTGACTTGGCTTTTGTCAAGATCAATGCCAACAACCTGCCGGTGGCTCCGCTAGGGGACTCGGATTATCTACAGGTGGGCCAGATAGCCATTGCCATTGGGAACCCCTATGGTTTTGAGCGCACAGTCAGCGTCGGGGTCGTGAGCGCACTCCGCCGCAGCATCCCCGATAGTGACGAATCTCTCCAGAACCTGATTCAGACCGACGCTCAAATCTCTCCCGGCAACAGCGGCGGGCCGCTTGTGGACAGCCGCGGCCAGGTGATCGGGATAAACACGGCGGTGGTCGCGGGCCGGTCCGGGGCGCTAGGGTTTGCGATACCGATCAACACCGCGCGGGACATAATGAGGCAGGTGCGCGCCCAGGGGCGAATCATAATCCCCTGGATCGGCATTTCATACGGCGAGATCAACCCGCAGATCGCCCGTGAGTTCGGCCTGGCCGTAAAGCAGGGCCTCATCATCGCCGGAGTAGAGAAGGGCGGGCCTGCCGCGGAGGCCGGACTTCGCAGGGGCGACATCATAACCTCCGTGGACGGAAAGAATATAACTGCCAGTGGTGACCTCCGCAAGGCCATCCGCGCCAAGAGCGTCGGGAGCCAGGTGAGCATCGAGGCGATCCGAGACGGCAAACCGCGCAACTTCGTAGTCACTATACGCGAAATGCCGGCGAGGCTGCGGGAGTCTTCGGGTTAATGGCAAGGGGGTGACCGAAACTCGCAAAGGAGTTATAATCTTAGGGGCGCCCTAAGTCGGGCGCCAATACACCGTGACAAATGGAGAAAGACATATTGAACTCTCAGGGACTCAGGCCAGGAACGCCGGTAGTGCTGCTGTACCACCGGTTGGGCTTTCCCAAATTGTCTTCGCTCGTGGCGGGGCAGTATGTGGCGCCGTCGCTATTCCGATCGGAATTGGATTACATGACCGCACAGGGGTGGTTGGCGGTCCCTCTGGAGAACATGGCGGAGAAGTGCCGGGCTGAAGGCTACTGGGAGCGCGATGAGTTCGCGGTCACGTTTGATGACGGCTACCTGAGCGTCTACGAACATGCGTATCCCGCGCTAATGGAGCGCCGCATGACGGCGACGGTCTACGTGGTCGCCGACACCATCGGCGGCGCGAACGACTGGGACGCCCGCCAGGGCGACCGCCGGGAACCGATGATGTCGATCGATCAGCTCCGCGAGATGGCCGATAACGGCTTCGAGATCGGCTCGCACACCCTCACGCATCCCCATCTGCCCGATATCTCCGACGAGCAGTTGACACGTGAGATAGCCGATTCCAAGCGCAAGCTGGAGGACATATTGGGTAAAGAGGTGGTGTCGTTCTCATACCCCTACGGCGACTACGATGACCGCGTGCTCGCCGCCGCTGTCGAGGCGGGGTATAGGTATGCCGTCACCACGAAGCTCGGGATCGTCGGCGGAAACAGCGTCTTCGAGATACCACGGGTGAACGTGAGATGGAACGCCATCGGGCCGTTTCTGATGCGCAAGATCAACCGCGCGCGGAAGGCCTCGGGAGTTATCATTTGAGCGCACTCAGGGTCCTGGAGGCGATCACTCCCTCTCGGATCGGCGGAGCGGAGGTTTACGTCGCCGATTTGTGCCGGGAGCTTCCGGCGCTGGACGCGGAGATCGAGCTGTTCTGCCCGGCGGGGCGGCCATTCGTCGAATACGCCAAAAGCCTGGACCTCAACCCCATCACCTGGAAGACCCACGGCAAGCTGGACCCGATCACCATAGTCAAGCTCGCCGGGCTGATCAAGCGCGACCGCATCGACGTTACTCACACACATCTTTCCACCGCAAGCCTCCTCGGGGCGCTCGCGGCGAAGTTGGCGGGGATACCGTCGGTCGCCCACGTCCACGGCCTCAACTCGGCGGCGTGCTTCAAGCGTTCGAGCTTGGTGATTGCCGTCTCCAAGGCGGTGAAGCGCCATCTGTGCGCGCAGGGCCTGCCGGAGAATAGGGTGCGGGTGGTGCACAACGGCGTCGATATGGACAAATTCTTCCCGATGCCCATTGATGACGTCAAGCGGGAGCAGGGGTTCGACCCGGAAACGCCCATCTTCGGAGTATTCGGGCGGCTATCGAGCGAAAAAGGCCAGCGTGTCGCCATCGAAGCATTTGCGCTATTACTGAAAGATGCCCCGACTGCCCGCCTGATCCTTACTGGTGACGGCAACGACCGCCCGGCGCTGGAGGATCTCGTCCGGTCGCTCGGGATCGAGGCGCGGGTGCGGTTCGTGGGGTTCGTGCCGGACATACGAGGCCTGATAGCGGCGTGCGACGCGGTGATCGTGCCGTCGCTCAAGGAAGGCTTCGGCCTTGTGGCTGTAAACGCGATGGCGATGGAGCGCCCCGTGGTGGCGACAACGGTTGGCGGCTTGCCGGAGATCGTGCTCGACAGCGAAACCGGCTTCCTCAACCCGCCGAACGACCCCAAATCAATCGCCCGCTCCCTGATGCTTCTCGTTCAAGATAAGCCTCTCTCGGAGCGGATGGGCAGGCAGGGACGCATTCGAGCGCGTGAGTGCTTTGAGATCAAGGCGCGGATTGGCGAGGTGCTTGCGCTGCTCAAGGAAGCCGCCGAGTCGAATCAGTAGCGCTTCTCCGGCCTACTTCAAGAACAGCTCAATCACCGGCACGGTCACGTTCGGCTTTTGGACGGGCAGCGTCAGGGTCAGTGTGTCCTTGTATCCGCTCCCATACTTATTATGGTTCAAAATCGATGTGGTGTCCACTCGCACTTCCGATGCGTCATTCAGGAGTTGCGCGTACTCGACCTTGCCCGCGAAGCCGTCCAAGTGAAGCTGCACGAATGGCCACGCGAACACGTGCACATACAGACGTTTTGTGTCGGGGTTATACGTCAGGCGGCAATCGCGCGGGGTCTCGAACTCCTCCGGCGCGGCGGTGCAGCCGTAGATCGACCTGCCGTGCCGCCTCATCCACTCGCCCATCCCATTCAGCCTGTCGAGTGCCCTCTCATCGAACTCCCCTCGGCCTGTCGGGCCGACGTTCAATAGCAGGTTCCCGCCCTTGCTGACCGTGTCGATGAGCATTTGCACGAGTTGGTCCAGGCTCTTCCAGCTCGACTCGTCGCGGTGGTAGCCCCAGGCACCCGAGAACGTCTGGCAGGCCTCCCACACTACCGGCTGGCCGTTCACCTTCACCCACTCGCGCGGCTGGAACTGCTCCGGCGTCTTGACATCCCAGCCGTAATCGAGGTCGAGCCGGTCGTCGAGGATCACGTGCGGCTGAAGTTCGCGGATCATCTTCAGCAGCTTCTCACTCTGCCAGTCCTCATGCCCCTTTCCGATCCAGCCGGCAGGTCTGCTCGCATCGGCCGGATAGCTGAAATCGAACCACATTATGTCGATGTTGCCGAACTCGGTCAAGAGTTCGCGCACCTGGCCATGCAGATACTCGGCGTATTTGGCCTGGTCGCGCTCGGAATTGAGTTTGTCAAAATCCGGATGCTTGCGCATTGAGTGCAGGCTGTCGAGTTTGAACTGAGGATGATGCCAGTCGATCAGCGAATGGTAGAACCCCACGCGCACATCCTGCTTCCTGAACGCATCCACCATCGGCCGCAGCAAGTCGCGCCCGGCCGGGGTGTTCGTGGCCTTGTAATCCGTCAGCTTGGAATCCCAGAGGCAGAACCCTTCATGGTGCTTGGTCGTCACCACGGAATACTTCATGCCTGCGTTGGCGGCCGCTTTTGCCCAAAGGCATGGGTCGTAAAGGTCCGGGTCGAAACGCCTGAAATACATGTCGTAGACCTCGTCCGGGATTTCCTCGTACTGTTTTATCCACTCATGCCTGGCAGGTAGAGAATAAAGCCCCCAGTGAATAAACATGCCGAACCTGTCACGAACGAACCATCCGGTATCGCCGCCCGAAGCCGTTCTCTGAGTCATACCACACCCCTCATTGCCAAGAATTAGTCCGCACTTATTATGAGTCCGTAAGCCGCCCATTGTCAAGACGCGATTGCCCTCGCCGCGGCCCTAGGGTCATCGGCCTTGGTAATCGGCCTGCCGATTACCAAGTAATCCGCGCCGCGCCGGACGGCCTCATCGGGAGTCATTACCCGCTTCTGGTCCCCGATATCCCCTCCGGTGGGTCTCACTCCAGGCGTGACGATCATGAAGTCAGGACCGCAGGCCTCTCGAATCAGTTCTATCTCGTGCGGAGATGCAACGACTCCGTCCAGCCCCGCCTCCTTCGCGAGTTTGGCCAGATGAACCACCTCATCCGCCACCGTGCCAGGGATCCCGATCTCGTCGTTCAATACGGCTTGGTCGATGCTGGTGAGCACTGTCACGCCGATCACTTTCGGCGGCGCGACGCCCATCTTCTCCGACTCCTCCAACACCGCGTCCTTCGCCGCCTTCATCATGGAGAACCCGCCCGCGCAGTGGACATTGAACAGCCACACACCCATCTTCGCTATCGCGCGCGAGGCCCCCGCGACGGTGTTGGGTATGTCGTGCAGCTTGCAGTCGTAGAATATTCTTTCCGCCCCGGCCGTCCTGATCTTGTCGAATATCCCAAGACCGGCGGAGTTGATCAGCTCCAGCCCGACTTTGAACGCGCCGACATCGTCCTTGAGCATCTCGACCAGCGCGACTGCCTTCTTTGGCGTATCGACGTCGAGTGGAATTATGATTTTGTCCTTATTCAATTCTGTCCTCCTGCCTTCGATCTCAGCCCCCGCATTTTTTCCGCATGCGCGTGGCAAATCGCGAGCGCCAGGGCGTCGGCGGCGTCGTCGGGCTTGGGTATTTCTTTCAAGTTGAGTATTCGCTGGACCATATATTGTATCTGCTTCTTCTCCGCGCCACCGTAGCCGACTACGGCCTGCTTCACCTCCATAGGCGTATACTCGACGACCTCGATTCCTCTTCGCGCGGCGGCGAACTGCATTACCCCGCAGGCTTTCCCGACGGCGATTGCGGTGGTCTGGTTCTTGGCGAAGAAAAGCCGCTCCATCACCAGCACGTCCGGCGAATAGCGGTCGATGATCGCGTTTAGTTGGTTGTATATATCGAGCAGGCGCTCGGCGGCGGGCTTATTGGGTGAGGTGTCGATCGTGCCGTAGTCCAGCATCGTGGGCGTCGAGCCTATCTTATCCACCACACCGTAGCCGGTGGTGGCGGTGCCGGGGTCTATTGCGAGTATGCGAACGGTATCCATGCGGCTGCCTCTATTGAATTCTATACATCAGCGCTTGCGCGGTCAAGCCTCAACTCCCCTTAATCCTTCCTTCGTAAGGGGGGAATTCGGACGCTCCCCTCCTTACCAAGGAGTGGCTGGGGGAGGTTCCATGTTTGCACTGCCGCCAGGTAAAGAGCCGTCGACAAATCGCCATAATACTAAAGCACTACACAAAGATAGCCCAAAGGTCCGATTTCAAAACGGATGAGTTATGGGCATAATTTGAGTGTAGACAGGATGGCAGGTACTACTTTGTAACTTATCGCACCAAGAACGGACAAAGCCATCCCAACCAATTTAAGATCGAAAAAGTGAATAGCATCAGGTGAACGGACCCGGACCCACTGGTTGGGTCCGTTTTCCTTTTTGGCGGACTGGCTGCAAACGGCTGATTTTGTGGTTAGCTTTCTTCAACGCTCCGACTTCCAGTGGCCAATAGACATACATTCCCGTCGTCACCGCCACCACCCTGCATGAAGTCAGAGCTTTTGTTGAACACAAAGTCCTCGCCCAACTGAGTGCACAACGAAAGTGGGGCGTCCCTGGCCGTGACCGCAGACGACGCAATCGCCATGTTTGCGCCACTTGACGTTATTGACAAAGGAATTAGGGATGCAATATACTGACACCGTGAGGTTTCAGGAGGGCGACGTCCACTGGGACGAGGAAGATTCGCTCATCGGATGTGGCCCACATGTGTTATGGCTGCCGATAGTCGGTCGCGCAGCCGATCGTGGTAAGCAAGGTAGAGTGGAGGTAAGATGCAAGCTCACTTCTCAATGGCACAGTTGATGATCGTCGTCATCTATGTGCTAGGTAGCGTTACTCTGGGTCTCTGGTTTGCCAAGCGGCAGAAGAACGTTGAGGGATACTACCTGGCAGAGAGGTCCGCACCGCCGTGGGCTGTGGCCATCTCGATTATCAGCTCGGATACCTCGGCCATAAGCTACATGGGTTGTGCCGCAATCGTGTTCACGAGCGATCTTCAGTTCTCGCTGCAGGCAGTCGTTTACCCGTTCGCGGCGTTATTCGTGGCGATGATCTTTGTGCCCTTCTTAGCGCGCCTCAAGCTCTACACAGCCTACGAGTACCTGGAGCACAGGTTCAATGTTGGAGTGCGAACATTCGCGTCGGCGTTGTTCATGCTCACGCGCGGCACTCATCTGGCGGTCGCCTTGTACGCCGCGGCCCTTGCCATGGCTGCTATCATGGACATACCCGTGTGGGTCGGTATCTTGGTGCTGGGCGGCCTGACAACGCTATATACGGTCCTCGGAGGGATGAAAGCCGTCCTGTGGACCGATGTGGCCCAGTTCTTCGTTCTCATGGGCGGAATCGTGGCGGTGCTTGTCGGTGTGGCGATGGCGTTCAGTTGGGACTTCGGCGCTATCTGGCGGATAGCCGCTCACCCGCCGGCCGTAGCTAAGGTCCCCTGGGTCGGCCAGGAAGTCAGCCGGAGCGCTGCTCTGGGCGACCACACCAGGCTGTTCAATCTCGGCACGGGCTTCTTTGAGATGACTATGTGGATAATCCTCATTAACGGCCTGCTATCCGGGATCGGCGCTCTGGGCAGCGACCAGGTGCTCGTGCAGCGTTACCTCGCGGCAGGCTCTCGGAAGAAGATGGCGGTTTCACTGGTGGCTGGCGGCCTCATTAACCTGCCCGTTATGGCCGGTCTGTATGGCGCCGGGATCTTCCTGGTAGCCTACTATTATCGTTTCCTGAACCAGCCGGGCTATGAGTGGGTTGCCGGGCTTACCGACGCCAACCGAGTTATGGCTCACTTCGTAACTCACGGACTGCCGGGCGCCCTGGGGGCCGTAGTCATTGCGGGGCTGTTCGCCGGGACGATGTCCAGCTTCTCTGCCGGCCTGAACTCCCTGAGCACCGCAACCTACATCGACTTCATAAAGAGGTTCGGCAAGGTGAAGCCTACCAGTGACCAGGAAGGCGTACGCCAGGCAAAGTGGGTGACTCTAGCCTGGGGCGTTGCGGTGATACTGGTATCCGCGTTGCTCGGCGGCAAGGAAACCATCTTTGCCATTCTGAATAAGCTAATGAGCCCGTTTGCCGGGCCCCTTCTGGGCATGTTCCTCCTTGGAATGCTCTCAAAGCGTGCCAACAACGTCGGTGTGGTGGCCGGGGCCCTGTTCGGTGCGGCTGCTACGATATTCGCAACGTACGTGCTTAAGATCCACTGGCTCTGGTACTTTGTCGTGGGATCTATGGGCACTCTCGCGGGCGGCTATGTGCTGAGCTTCCTCAGCCCGGCGAGAAAGCCCAAGGAAGTCGCGCACCTTGTCTTTTCCAGGGAAACACTGACGGATACCGAGCCGGTCGCACCATCTCCCGAGGTGTAGACCAGCGCCTTGATTGTCGGTAGTTAAGCTCCGGGACGTCCTTGTTCCGGAGCTTCCTGCGTACCGTCCGGATGTAGTACACTGTTTCTGAGGATTGAAAAAAGTTGCATGTTCGCTATTGGTGAACAGGCGCTTTAGTATCGGTTGTCGAAGTAGTATGCGTGGACGATCTGCCAAAGCTCTTGTCAATAGCTGTGTAGACGTGTTTTATCAGGCAGCGGCCCTTTCCTCGTGATCGGGGTTGTTTTCGGCGTTAGAGATGCAAATGATGTTTGACAAGCACATCATTGTGGAATATACTGAATATAGACATACCCCCTAGGGTATGGCGGGAGGAATCAGACCACGGCTACTAAGGATGATGTGACTGTCAGACTCCGGCGGATAGAAGGCCAGATCAGAGGTCTTCAGCGGATGTTAGAGGAGGGTCAGAACTGCGCCGAGGTGATACATCCCTGACGCTAGCCTAGACAATGCAGGCGAGGTGCTGTTATGCCGACTTACGAGTACAAATGCAAGGACTGTGATTCCACGTTCTCTATGCTTCAGCCTATATGGGCGAGGCGGAAGGGTGCGAAATGCCCCGGCTGCGGTGGGGAGAATACGGAAAGGCTGATTTCCCGCTTCAACTCCGGCAAAGGGGACAACTTTTGCGGCCCCAGCGGGTTGAACGGGCCATTTTGTTGAAAGAAGTGACGACACGCCAGTTGGCGTGACTGCCTGAACATCGGCGGAGCGGTCCGCCTCTTTTTTATTGCTTCCGTGCATACCCCAGGGGGTATCGACGACGACAGAGAAAGGATAGACGATCATGAGCAACGCGCTAGAGGTCAATGAGAGCAGCTTCGATACGGAGGTTACGAACTCCCATATCCCGGTCTTGGTGGACTTCTGGGCCGGTTGGTGTATGCCGTGCAAGATGCTGGCTCCGGTGGTAGACCAGGTTGCTGCTGAGTTTGTAAACAAGGTGAAAGTGGTAAAAGTAGACGTTGACAGCAATCAGGCACTCGCCGCCAAGTTCGGGGTCCGTGGCATTCCAACCTTGTTAGTCCTGAAAAACGGGCAGGTTGTGGACAGGATGGTTGGTGTGCAGCCGAAAACGGCTATTGCGGCAAAGCTGAACGATGTAGTCGGAGCATAAGGAAGATGCGCAAACGCATAGTCACATCACTGTTAGCAGGTCTCATAGCCATCTCGGCGATGGCGGCGATGGCGGAGCGGCAGCCGATTGTGCTGGACCTGAAGTCCGCGTCGCAACTGGCGCTCAAAACCAGCCCGCAGATCGGCAGCGCAGGAGCCTCGGCTGACATGTCCAAGGCGGAAGTGGGCAAGGCGAAAAGCGCGCTTTATCCGAACGTGGGCGCTGAGAGCGGCTATAGCTATCTCACCAAGCCGACGTTCTTCGGTGGAACGCCGGTGTTAGAGACCAATACGGTCATAAATCGTATTGCCGCCCAGCAGATGATATATTCCGGCGGCCAGATACAATCCAATCTGAAGCGCGCCCGGCAGAGCTATCTGGCGGTAAACCATGGCGCGAGAGCAACACAGGCGAATGTTCTTGCAAACGTAGGTACCGCCTACTTCCGCGCAAGGCAGGCAAAAGAGACGATTGACGTAGCGAACGCTAGCGTGAAGTCGCTGGAGGCCAGCTACGACGCGGCAAAGAAGCTGCACGATTCCGGCGTTGTGACTAACTCCGATGTACTGCGTGCTCAGGTCGCGCTTACATCTGCCAAGTCAGACTCGATCACGGCGACAAACGATTACAACGTGGCGATGGCGGCTCTGCGGTCGGCGATTGGGCTTCCGCGGAACGCCTGCATCGATCTGGCAGGAGACGCGAACGACACAGCGCCGGATGCGGCGTTATTGGCTGCCCCGGTCGAAAGGCCCGAGATCGCGGCAGGGTCGGCGTCGGTCCAGGCTGCCGAGGCAGGCAAGAAGGCGGCGCGAGCCGGAAAACTTCCCACCGTTGCCCTCGTAGCAGACTACTTCAACGAGCCCGTGGGAGCGCAGTTCCCCAGGCTTACGAACACCGTGATGGCCGGCGTGCTGGTCAAGTTCAACGTGTTCGACGGCGGCCTGACCCGCGCAAGCATCAATGAAGCAGACGCGGCGTCTCGAAAGGCTCGACAAGACTTGGAGACCGAAAAGCGCCGAGTGGAGCTTGAGCAGCAGGCGGCTAAGCTGGACCTCGACTCAGCTTGTGCGAGGGTTGAGACGACCGCCACCCAAGTCCAATCGGCAGAGGAAAGCCTGCGAGCTTTACAAGTCGGCTACAAGGAGGGGATGACGCCCCTCACCGATGTTCTCTCGGCTCAAACCGCGCTGACAGCCGCAAAGGTGTCGAGGCTGGCGGCGCTTTATGATGTGAAGATTGCTCAGGTCAACTTACTCAGGGCGTATGGACAGACTGACGTCCTGGCCCACTGATGGAGGTAGAGAAATGTCAGTAGATAGAGCTTTGCGTTTGATAGCAGGCGTTTTCATAATGGCAAGTGTGGCGCTGGGCCACTTTGTGAACCCCAACTGGTACTGGTTCACTGCTTTTGTCGGACTCAATCTGTTCCAGTCCGGCTTCACCAACTGGTGCCCTATGATGGCAATTCTGCGGGCTTTCGGGCTAAGATAATTTGGGGGTTGTAGATGACTGGAGAGCTAAAGGGATTACAAAAAGTGCGAAAGCGACTGCCACTGATTGCCGGCCTGGTTGTCGCCGCACTTGTCTTGGCGTTCGTAATGAGAGGACGGCATTCGACAACCGAAACCAAACCGGAGCCCGCACCCGCGATATCGGTGAAGACGGTAACCGTTAGCGCATCCCAGATACCTAACGACATGTCCGCTTCGGGCACGGTGCGACCGATAGTCGAATCGAAGATCGCGCCGAAAATCATGAGCAATGTGGCTGCGGTCTACGTTCGCGAAGGTGACCACGTGCGAGCGGGACAGGTGCTGATCCGCCTTGAGTCGAGAGACCTTCAGGCACAGCTTGCCCAAGCCGAGGCCGGACTGAATGCTGCCGCTGCGGGATCCGGCCGGGCATATACGGCCATTGATCTGCAGAAGGCTCAGACGAGCACCGGAATCGCAAGTGCCGAGGCTGGGCTCAAGGCCGCCAGGGAACAGCTTTCACTTGTGAAGGCCGGGCCTCGCAAACAGCAGCGAGTGCAGGCGCACCTCGTCGTTGCGCAGGCCCAAGCCCAGTTTAAGAACGCGGAGATAGAGCTCAACCGCTACAAGCGGCTCTATGAGCAGGATGTTGTTCCGAAGCAGCGGCTGGACGGCGTTCAGACATCCTACGACATTGCGAAAGCCCAATTGGAGTCCGCGCAGGAGCAGGCCAGCCTTACAGAAGAGGGTTCTCGAACCCAGGAAATTCAGTCTGCCCAGCAGCAGGTTCGGCAGGCGGAGGAAGCTCTCCGCATGGCCAGGGCTTCAGCGGTGCAGGATAAGATGAGCGTTAGCAACGCTCGGGTTGCGTCATCTCAGGTTTCACAGGCACGGGCGGGAGTCGAATTCGCAAGGACGCAGCTTGGCTACGCGACGATCATCTCGCCGATATCCGGTGTTGTATCACAACGGATGGTCGATCCGGGTGATACCGTCTCTCCGGGAGTTCCTGTTATTTCGGTGCAAGCCGATTCCAACTACCGGCTCGAAGCTACCGTTCCTGAAAGCTCAGCCGCGAACATATTCGTAGGCAAGAGAGTGAACGTCAGTATTGGCGCGGATAACCGAACGGCTGTGGGCACAGTCGCGGTGGTCTCCCCCGCAGGCGATCCCACGAGCCACAAGTTCGTTGTGAAAGTGGAACTGCCTGCAACTCTGAAAGCTCGCTCCGGCGAGTTTGGCCGAATCAGCTTCCCCATTGGCTACAGCAAGGGAGTCATCGTTCCCGAGGTCGCGATTCACAACGAAGGCGGGCTGCCGATTTTATATATCGTAGGCGAGAAGAACCGTGCCAGGATGCAGGTCGTCAAGGTGGGGCGCAAAACCGACAGTGGGGTCGAGATACTCTCCGGCCTCACGGATGGTGACCGAGTCATAGTCGGCAACACCGGCGTACTCTCGGATGGCGTGTCAGTCAGAATCGAGGGGAAGTGATGGAGAAGCATCTTGGTCTTGCCGGCAGAATCGCCCGCTCATTCATAGATTCCAAGCTGACGCCGCTTATCATCATTGCTTCGGTTCTGCTGGGAGTGTTCGCGGTTATCATGACTCCTCGTGAAGAAGAACCGCAGATCATCGTGCCGATGGTGGACGTGTTCGTCCAAATGCCGGGAGCGAGCGCGAAGGAAGTCGAAAACCGCGTCACTACCCCGATGGAAAAGCTGTTGTGGGAGATCCCAGGCGTGGAGTACGTCTATTCAACCAGCAGCGCTGGGCATTCCATGGCTGTGGTACGTTTCTACGTCGGCCAGAATATCGAAGAGAGCATCGTTAAGCTTTACAACAAGCTCTATTCCAACTTCGACAAGATCCCACCGGGAGCGAGCCAACCGCTCATCAAACCGCGCTCGATAGACGACGTGCCGATCCTCGCGCTCACATTCTGGGGCAACGGCTACGATGGCTATCAACTCAGGCGGCTGGTCTCTCAAGTTGATGATCAGGTGAAGTCCGTCGCGGACGTCTCGCAGACGATGGTTATCGGCGGCCTCAGACGGCAGGTCAAGGTTACGCTCGACGCAGCGAAGCTCTCCGCATACGGCCTATCTCCCGGCGCTGTGCAGCAGGCCCTCAAGGGCGCCAACACGCAATATCCCACCGGCCACTTCGCGAATGGCAACTATAACTTCGCTCTACAGACAGGTCAGTTCCTGCAGACGCCGGAGGACATCGGCAAGGTAGTAGTGGGCGTAAGCAAAGGCGGGCCGGTCTTTCTAGACGAGATCGCCACTGTGGCCGATGGCCCCGAGGAGCCCAGCACATACGTCAACATAGCATTCGGTCCGGGTGCGACCAAAGAGGGCTCGCACATCGACCCCAAGGGAATCTACCCGGCGGTCACGCTCTCCGTGGCCAAGCGCCAGGGCAAGAACGCAATTAAGATAGCCGACTCGGTGCTTGAGAAGGTAAAGACCCTGGAGGGAACGACGATCCCGCCGGACGTTCACTACACCATCACCCGCAACTATGGCGAGACGGCAACAGAGAAGTCCAACGAACTGTTGCTTCACATGATGATCGCTATCATCTCGGTCACACTGCTCATCGCATTTGCACTCGGCAAGCGGGAGTCACTTGTCGTGGCGATAGCTGTGCCGGTCACACTCGCGCTGACTCTGCTGGTATTTTATCTCTATGGATATACACTAAACCGGATTACGCTGTTTGCACTCATATTCTCCATAGGTATCTTGGTGGACGATGCGATAGTTGTTGTTGAGAACATCGTGCGTCACTTCCGAATGCCAATCAACCAAGGGCGCAATTTGATGGAGGTGGCATCGGAAGCCGTTGATGAGGTCGGCAACCCGACGATCCTCGCAACATTCACAGTCATCGCAGCCATCTTGCCTCTGGCTTTCGTTGGCGGACTGATGGGGCCATATATGCGCCCGATCCCAATAGGCGCAACCGCGGCAATGATTTTCTCGCTGTTGATAGCGTTCATCATATCACCGTGGGCATCATATAGAATTCTGCGCGGGGAGGCTTGCGTAAACGAGCCTCACACAGAGGGGGTCCAATTAGACGAGGATGGAGTGTGCGCGCCGCCCGAGGGTTGGACAACCCGTTTCTATCGGCAGATCATGAACCCGCTCATTCTGGACTCAGGTAAGAGGCATCGCTTCCTTGGTCTTGTGGTCGTGCTGCTGCTGGCCGCAGTCGCGCTGCTGCCATTGAAGCTGGTCACCGTGAAAATGCTCCCGTTTGACAACAAGAGCGAGTTTCAGGTGATTGTAGATATGCCTGTGGGCACGACTCTTGAGCAGACGGCTGCCGCGACCAACGCCATGGCCGACTATTTGCGCACCATACCCGAAGTGACTGATGTCGAGAGCTACGTCGGCACGGCGAGCCCGTATAATTTCAACGGCCTCGTGCGCCACTACTTCCTGCGGCAGGGCTGCAATGTGGCGGATATACAGGCGAACCTTGTCGGTAAATCCGAGCGCAGCAGGCAGAGCCACGCCATTGCCAAGTCTGTGCGCGACAAAATACACGAGATTGGGCGAAGATATGGAGCGAATGCCAAGGTGGCGGAAGTCCCTCCTGGCCCGCCCGTGCTGCAAACGCTCGTGGCCGAAGTCTACGGCCCGGATGACAAGACTCGCTGGCAAGTTGCGCGGCAGGTGCGAAACGTCTTCGAGCACACCGAAGGCGTGACTGACGTGGACTGGTATGTGGAAGCCAACCAGGTGAAGTATGAGTTGATTCCCGACAAAGAGAAAGCGGCCCTGAACGGCATACCGACCGATCAGCTCACTCAGACCATAGCCCTCGCCGTCGCCGGTTCGGGAAGCGAGCTTGCACACATACCAAAGGCAACGGAGGACGTGCCCATCTACCTGCAGCTTCCACTTTCTCAGAGGTCGAGCTTGCAGGAGATCAAGAACATCCAGCTTCAAGGCGCTTTGGGCAATCTTGTTCCACTGGGCGAAGTCGTGCAAGTCAAACAGACCACCCAGGATCTGAGCATCTATCACAAGAACCTCAAGCCCGTGGTCTATGTGACTGGTGACGTCGCGGGTGCTCAAGAGAGTCCTGTCTACGCGATTCTGAAAATGAACCAGGCCATCAGCCAGATGAAAACGCCCTTTGGTTATGAGGTGCAGCACTACACCACGGCAGCGCCGTTCGATACCACCAGGTACGCGATGAAGTGGGACGGCGAGTGGCACATCACCTACGAGGTCTTCAGGGACATGGGCGCGGCGTTCGCCGCCGTGCTTGTCCTGATCTACATACTCGTGGTGGCGTGGTTCAAGTCGTTCAAGACCCCGCTCGTTATCATGGCTCCGATCCCACTAACTCTCGTGGGCATCTTGCCCGCGCATGCTCTGCTGGGGGCTTTTTTCACCGCAACCTCGATGATAGGCTTCATAGCAGGCGCGGGGATCATCGTTCGGAACTCGATCATTCTCGTGGACTTCATCGAACTGCGGAGGAAGCAGGGAATGCCGCTTGAGCAAGCCGTAGTCGATGCGGGAGCAGTCCGATTCAGACCGATGCTCCTGACGGCGGCGGCGGTTATGGTAGGCGCATCGGTGATACTGATGGACCCGATCTTCCAGGGACTCGCGATCTCGCTGATGGCCGGTGAAGTGGCATCGACACTGCTTTCGAGGATGGCGGTTCCGGTGCTTTACTATATGAGTGAGAGCGGGAAGCTCTAGCGCATACAGTGCCACGTTCTGACTGCGGAGACGCCCAGTGAATCGGTCCTGGGCCGTCAGGTGCAGTTGCTGAACAAGGTTGAAGTAAGCCACGACATCCTCAAGGGTGTACGATCTTAAGATAAGTTTCCTTGGCCTTGCTGAAGAGTGACTCCGCCGTGGTCTTGCCTTTCTGGAAGGCGTCGTCGAAGCGTTCTTTGATCTCTTCTTTCGTGAGCTTGCGGCCTGTAGCGTAGTAGTATGCCACGCCGTCGCCGATGGCCCAAGTGCCGGCGAAGGCTATTGCTGCCTTAGGCACCACCCCACCGCCTAAGGGAATCTGGCCGACAAGCTCGCGGGCAATAGACCTCCACCCGAACGCCGCCCCGACTATCGACATGACCTCCGGCGCCTGCTGTTTGAACCCCAGGTCGCGGTCGTAGATAGCGGCGAGCCTGAAGAGGAGCCTGAGCTGATTGGCAGTGAGGACTATCAGGTCGCCCATCGATGCCGCCACCGCCGCGAGCGGCTGCAAGGGGTTCGGGATGATGTTGCCGAGCGATGTGGAGACCACGAATATGGCGTTTTCTATGCTCACCATCTGTATCGACTCCAACGCAGCCTCGGAGCGTAAAGCGGGCAATGCTCTTGCAAGTGGAAGCTGAGCGTAGGAAAGGTGCGGCGAGCGGAGGATGTCGCGGATGGCGGCGTGTCGCTCGTCCTCGGTGGAAAAAGCGAATATGCGCTCGGCAGGTATCTCTGGAAACGGGGAATCGTATCCGCCGGTGCGTAGGATTATATCACATCGCGCAAGAATCTGAGTGGCGGGGTCGTCTACGGGAGTCGGCAGCAGCACGAGCACATCCGCCGCCTTGTCGTAACTCGCCGAATCAGTGCCGATCAGGAACTGCGCCGCGTCCTTCACCGCGTCTTCAGGTCCCACCAGAGCTACGCGGACCCGGCGCTCGCGTTCGGCCTTGACGTTCTTAGGGTTGAGCTGATGAAATGCCTTCCAGATGTTACGCAACGCTGATGCAGTAGGGCGCGCCGCCATATGATCCTCCTCGTGCCCGGGGCTTCAATTCGCCACCCGGGCGCGAATTCCTGCCGGTGGATAGGGAACTTTAGCATATCTGATTATACCCCTCGCCATATCCCGGCGAAGCTGAACCAGGCGCACTGAAGGTCCCGATTCAAAGCAGATTGCCCGACATCGTTCGGCCTCTTATATGGTTTACCCCGTACAAGAAAAAACCCGCCAGCGCATATCGCTTGCGGGTCGCTTTAGAGAGCTTAACTCTCTTCTGCGAGTAGTAACCACAACACTTAAAGGAAGGAGAAAAGATGATTATCTTCTCACTTACTGTAGTTGCAAGAATCGTGCCAAACCCAGCACTTGTGCCGGGATTTTTATGCCTTTTTGTTTTTGCCGGTTCTTGGGGAGTTGTACAAAAAGAAAACCCGCCTGCGCACTCCGCCTGCGGGTCGCTGGGAGAGCTGGGAGCCCTCTTTTGCGAGTATAGACCACAACACTTAAAGGAAGGAGAAAAGATGTTTTTCTCATCATACTTATCGGCAAGATTCGTGCCAATTGCAGGGTTGACGGCTGAGTTTTTTCAGTATTTTTGCTGGGACGCTTGAGTCGCTCGACATTGACACTCCTCGCTCGCGCCCCTATAATCAACTGAGCATTGAGTATGACTATTACCAACATTTCTCTGACCATTCCGCTGGTGGGTGCGGCGTCCAGCCGTAAAGCCGGCGACAAGGCGGCCGATCTCTCCAAGCTGATCGCGGCCCGTTTTGCCGTGCCTCGGGGGTTTGTGATCAGCGCGGACGCATACCGATCCCACCTCTGGGCCAGCGGGGCACGTGTTGCCGCCACATCCCCCGAGGATTTCGAGGCCCGGCGGGCCGTGCGGTCGGCGATAGTCTCGTCGGATGTTCCCGAGGATGTCTGGCGGGCGGTAACGGAAGCGTACCAGAGCCTTTCACTGCAGCTCGGGACCGCGGAGCCGGAGGTAATTGTCCACCCCTCGGTTCTCGACGAGCCTGCCTCCCCTGGGACTCGGCGGGAGGCGCGCGGCCTTAGTGAACTCAGGGACGCGCTAAAGCAGGTGTGGGCGTCCCTGTGGAGCGAGGAGGCGACTGCTTCGCGTGAGCCCGCCGCCGCGGTCATCGTGCAGCAGAGCCTCAAGGGCGACTGGAGCGGCACGGCTCGTACGGCAGACCCCGCAACCGGCAACCCGCACTGTATCTTGATCTCCTGCAACTCTTCAAACGGCGCGCGCGAGTACCGGGTCGATCTCCGGGACATGTCGGTCGATCCCACATCGGAGTGTATCGGCGACTGCGCCCTGAAGCGGCTCGCGGAGGAGTCGGTCCTGATTGAGAACACGCTCGGCGCGCCGGTCGAAGTGCACTGGGTGTTGGAGGGTGATCGGTTCTGGGTGCTCGACGTCAATCGCCTTGCTGGGCTCCCCCGCTGGTTCCCGATGTCACGCCCCGATGACGCGATCTTGACTCGCCTGACTTTGCGCCCCTTGTCCTACTTCTCGCGCGAACACCTTTCTAAGTGGCAATCGAACCGCGATCTGATTAATGGCTATGCCTATCAGGTGGACAAGCCCGACACGGAGGCCGAGTTCGGGCGCTCGAAAGACATGACCGATGCCCTGAGGGCACTTGAGACCTGGGAGAAGGAAGTCGGGCCGTCCTTGACGGCGCGCGCATCGGCGATCATCCGAGCTGATCTGTCGAGCCTGTATTATGCGCCGCTCATTGATATTCTTCGGAGCGCCGATGAAGACTGGGCTCGGGCGGAGGAGTGGATGGAGCGGGCTGACGGCTTCCGTGCCCGGTGGGTAGGGCGGCTTGAGAGGGCTGTCGCTCGGCTGAGCGATGATCCGGCGCTCCACGGTCGGCTCCTCGGAGGGCTGCCCGGTCCCATGTTCATGCGAGATGCTCGACTGCAAGAATTGGGCGAGAGGTTCGGCATCGCGGAACGCTCCGGCAAGCTCCGCGACCAGGCATGGTGGAAATCGTACAGGGCCGAGGTGGAAGACTTCGCGCGGGAGTATGGGTATTCATTCGCGAGTGGCTTTGAGATGATCGACCCGGCCTCATGGACAAGCTGGGCGGAGGATACGGACACGGTGTTCCGGATGATAGGGGCGATCTCCCGGCGGGGCGGACGGCCTACGTTAGTCACCCTCCACTGCGCGGCGGAAGTGGAGGCACGGAAGGCCGAGGAGGCGGCAAGGAGTTTGCTCAAGGCCGGCGAGCGTGCTAGTTTCGCCAGACTGCTTCGACTTGCACGCGGTTGGCTCGTGGCAATGAGCGAGTCCGAGCACGTGATGGCGCTCGCGTGCACCGCCATCAGGCTGATACTTACTCAGCTTGGCCGTCGGCTGAAGGAGTCAGGATTCATCGCCAACATTGACGATGTGTTTCAATTGACTCTCGATGAGCTTACCGCGCTGCCAAATGAACCAGGTCCGGACGCGCGCGCCATTGCCTCTACGAGTATCGCCGACCGCAAGCACCACATCTGGCTCGAAAGCAGGCTCGACGCGCCTGGGAGACTTCCCGATGGCCGCGCGACAGCCCCAGCCGGTGAGTCGGACTTGCGGTGTCCGAATGCAGTCGCGTCGAGGCCCGGAACTTTCACGGGCCGCACGCGGGTTGCGAGAACCGTGGCGGAGGCCGGCGACGTGGAAGAAGGCGATATCCTGATCGTGAAATCACTGTCCTACGCCTGGACGCCTTTTCTGGCGGTGGCTGGAGGGATTGTGTCCGAGGAAGAGTCGGACCCGTCGTCCGCGGTGTCGCTGTTTGTGCGGGAATATGGGGTCCCGGTCGTGTCCGGGTGCGAAGGGGTTATGAGGGCCGTTGATGATGGGCGCGGAGTGACGGTCGAGGCCAGGACGCAACTATTTCGCAAAAACCAGCAAAAACACCTGGCTCAGCCTATTGACGGAATGCTCGTCAGATGGTAAGCTCACGTACAGTTGTAATGTTGTTGTAACCGGTAGGTAACGTGAGTATGGCCCTGGCAGTCGATGCTGCCCCCATCAGCATAAGCATTACCCGCGAAGGACCGCGACCGTCTATACGGCTGGCGGGGAGAGCGGATCACTCGAATATCTCCCGCATAGTTGACATATTGGATCGGCTGGCCGACGAGGAAGAGCGCTGTGTGTCTCTGGACCTGAATGAGGTCGAGAGCATGGATACCACGGCGATTGAGCGGCTTGCTGGGACCGTTGGCGTCTACAAGGACCGCAAGAAGCGCCTGCACCTGCGCGCCGCGAGCGAGCCGGTGCGAGATATGTTCGACAGACATGTAATGTCCGATGCGTTTTGCGTCCGTGAGGACTGCCTCCACGAATGCTGTCCCCATACTTGCGGCATTGCCTCCGCGGCCTGGGCAATCGACGTTTTCTGTTTCCCGTCATTGATGGCCAATTGCCACGAGGCCAGGGAACGTGTGGACCGCGTGGCGGAGGCGGTCGGGTTCAGCAAATGCCGAAGAAGCGACATAATGCTGGCTGTCGGCGAGGCCGTCACGAATGCTGTGAAATACGGGCATAACGGCGACAAGGCCCACTTTACGGTTAGTTGCGTAGCCACCACTGAGAAGCTGTCGGTCTCCGTCAGCGATAACGGCCCCGGATTTTCCCTCCAAGATATCCCCACGTTCGAAGACGCCCTGATGATGGAAAGCGGCCGAGGAGTCCATTGCATAAATGCTGTAATGGACGAGGTCGATTTCCAGTTTGACGACGGTACCACCGTGCGGATGGTGAAGCATAGTTAGAGAATTGGAGAGTAAGAGTGTTTGAGGGTTCCGGACTCTCCAACCCTCCAACTCTCCAACCCTCAGACATCTCCTATGAAGGGAACCGCTCCCTCTGCGTCTAACGTATCCTTGAACATATGACCACTCACAACTCGCAACTCATAACCGAGGAACAGTACAATTGGACATACCCGAACTTCGCAAGAGAATCGACCAGATAGACAAGCGGCTTGTCGAGATGATTAACGAGCGCGCCGAGTGCGCGCTGGAGATCGGCAAGATGAAGAACAAGGGCGCCAAGAGCATATTCGCGCCCGAGCGTGAGAAGCAGGTGCTCGAAGGCGTCCTGAAGAACAACCAGGGTCCGCTGAGTGATGCGGCCGTTACGGCGGTGTTCAGGGAAGTGATCTCCGCCTGTCGTGCGCTGGAGAAGCCGATTAGTGTTGCGTATTTCGGCCTGCCGGGCAGCTACACCCACATTGCCAGTATTCTGAAGTTCGGGGATTCCACCGGTTTTCTGCCGTCGAATACGATTCCTGACGTGTTCAGCGCCGTTGAGCATAGCGAGGCCAACTACGGGGTAGTGCCGGTCGAGAACTCCACAGAGGGGATCGTCAGCCACACTTTGGATATGTTTTTGCTCTCGGACCTGAGAATCTGCGCGGAAATCTACGCGCCGATCTCCCATAATCTCCTCTCGGCCGGGACGGAGATGTCACAAATCAAGCGCGTCTACTCGATGCCCCAGGCGATAGCCCAGTGCCGCAATTGGCTAGCCGCCCACCTGCCGGGAGTCGAGGTGCTGGAGGTCTCCAGCACTTCAAAGGGCGCGAAGATGTGCGAGGGCTACCCTACCAGCGCCGCCATCGCAAGCAGCCTGGCTGCTCGCGAGTATGGGCTGAACATCATTGCCGAGGGCATCGAAGACAACCCTCACAACAAGACCCGGTTCCTCGTGGTCGGCTATTCCAAGCCCGAGCCCAGCGGCAAGGACAAGACCTCGGTAGTCTTTTCCGTTCCGCACAAGGCGGGCTCGCTATATCACGCGCTGACGGTCTTCGAGTCCGAAGGAATCAGCCTGACGATGATCGAGTCCCGCCCCACCAAGCAGATGCCGTGGGAGTATACTTTTTTCGTGGATTTCCAAGGCCACGAGAAGGACGAACACGTCCAACGGGCGCTCCAAAAGCTCGGGGAGATGGTGCTGTTCGTGAGAGTGCTGGGGAGTTATCCAGAGGCGGAGTGAGTCCAGTTTCCCTCCCCAAACAGCCATAATATTATTAGCGCCCCGCGTTAGGATCTTACTCCCATGGACGCAAAAGAGAGATTTCGGCACAGGTATTATGGCCCCAACGGCCTGATAACGGGCATTCGTATATGTCTGCGCAACGACCACACCGCGACCGCCCTCGGGCTGTTGTGCGCCGCGGTAGAGAGCATGGCGTTTATAGGGCTGCCGGACGATTGCGACAGTGTGTGCTCCCACCACTTCATTTCGTGGGTCAAGACCTACCTACAGCCGAGTAAGCTCGGGATTAGCCCGTATGAGCTGTGGACGGTCAGGAACTCTCTTCTCCAAGGCATGTTCGGAAAGGACGCTGCCGCGGACAGCCACAAGGAGCGCGAGGTATTATTCGCCTGGGGTGGCTATGCGGTTTTCAACGAGATGAAGCTGCGTCCAGGCTCGCGGTGGGACCAGATACTCACCATCCGCGCGGACGAGTTATTCAAAGCCCTACTGATCGGAGCCGACGAGTTCGCCAACAAGTTCGTCGGCAGGCCCGACAACCGCTACATGGTCGATCTCCGTCTCAATCAAGTATTCGGGAACAAGTCCGCCTCCGAGCGAGCGGCCTAGGAAGTTCGGCAGTTGCCTCCCGTTCGTCCCTTCCCTTTCGTGCTTTCCCCCTTTCGGGTTTTCGTGATGAAATTCACTTCCTTTCCCTATCCCGTAATTCCATGTAATTTTCTGAAGGAAGGTTCGTCGCGTCCGGCGTATTAGTCTTGGGATGAGCCGCGAACATAAGTTCGAAATCATAGAGCACACCGCCGATGTGGGTGTTGCCGGCACTGGGGAAACCAAGGCTGAGGCGTTCGAGAACATTGCCTATGGGATGTTCTCGATAATGGTCGATCTCGCCGGATACTCACCTACGGATACAATGAGTGTCGAGGCCGAGGGGGACGATGACATCAACCTGCTTGAGCGGTTCCTGTCGTCGCTGATCGTGCTGTTCGACGGGGAAGGCGTGCTGCCGCTGGATTTCGAGATAACCGAGATGGGCGATGGCCGATTGGCATGCGACGTATCCGTGCGGCCGATCGGCGATGATATCGAGTGGCTCGGCCCGACAATCAAGGCCGTCACCTATCACCAGATGGACGTGAAGATGGTCAATGGCCGTTGGCGCGTCCAGGCGATATTCGACGTATAGCGTAGGAGTGAACGAACATGGAGAAAGAGCTTTCTCATAGGCAGAGACAGATACTGCAGTGCATCGTTCAGCACACCGAGGCCCACGGCTATCCGCCGACGGTGCGCGAGATCGGTGAGGCGGTCAACCTCAGTTCGAGCTCGACTGTCCACGCGCACCTGAGGTCGCTAGAAGACGCCGGCCTGATCCGGCGCGACGCCGTGCTTACGCGCGCAATACGGGTGGTGGCCGGAAACATAGAGTCGTTCAAACCCAAGCGCGTCGTCAACTTGCCCCTGGTGGGGCGCGTGGCGGCGGGCCGTCCCACCTTCGCGGACCAGAACATAGAGGACACCTTCCCCGTCCCACGCGAGTTTCTATCGGGCGGCGACGGCTTCATGCTGCGAATCAAGGGCGAGAGTATGATCGAGGACGGCATCATGGACGGCGACTACGTGATCGTGCGCAGGCAGAACGCGGCGGATAACGGCGACACGGTCGTCGCCATGGTGGATGACGAGGCGACAGTCAAGCGCCTCTATAAAGATAACGGCCGCGTCAGGCTACAGCCCGCGAACTCCTCGATGGAGCCGATGTTTTACGATCAGGTCGAGGTGGTCGGCAAGGTGGTCGGGCTTATTAGAAGGATGGATTAGGTGGCAAGGGAATTGCAGATTGCAGAATGCAGAATGCAGAATGATCCGTGATTGCGAGGTCCCTTCATTCTGCATTCTGCAATCATCATTCTGCAATTCCCTCCTGCTGCCTTGCATGGGAGGTATATTTTGGCAAAGGTATTCAGCACAATTGAGATTAACGGCCCGCTTGAGACGGTCTACGCGCTGGCGAAGGATGTGGAGTCGTTCCCGGAGTTTATGCCCGATCTGAAGAGCGTGAAAGTGGTCGAGAGCGACAACGGCGGCGGCCGGACGGTCACCGACTGGGTCGGGATCGTAAAAGAATTCAAGACAACCATCAAATGGACCGAAGAAGATATTTGGGACGATGCGGCCAAGACCTGCGTATTTACCCTGGTCAAAGGCGACTACAGCAAGTATTCCGGCGTGTGGACATTCACTGACCTTGGCGGGAAGACCCGGTTCGATTCGGAGATCGAGGTTGAGTACGATGTTCCGCTGGTCGGCGCGCTCATCAAGGGCTTGATCGCCAAGAAAATGAAAGAGAACGTCGATAACATGCTGGCCGCCATCAAACGAAAGGTTGAAGAGACCATATGATGAAGTATGACGTGCTGATCGTGGGCGCAGGCCCGTCGGGTATATTCGCGGCGCTGCAACTGGCCAAGGCCAAGGACATAAGTGTCTGTATCGTGGACAAAGGCCCGGATATCGATCAGCGCGTTCGTAAGGCGGAGCTGCTTTCCGGCTGGGGAGGCGCTGGCGCGTTCTCGGACGGCAAGCTGACGCTCTCGCCGGAGGTCGGCGGCCAACTCGGAAGCGTAATGCCCGAGCGGGAGGTCCGCAGGCTTCTCAAATATGTTGACCAGATGTGGGTCGACTACGGCGGCGCCGACAAGGTCTACGGCACGGATGCGGACGACGTGTCGGCGATTGCTCGCCAAGCCCAGCTTGCCGGGATGAAGCTGGTGCACTCGGAGGTGCGGCATCTCGGCACGGAAATGTGCCCCGGCATCCTTACCCGCATGCGCGATGCTCTGCGCGAGAGGGTCGACGTCAAGATGGAGACGCCGGTCGAGGAGATCGTCGTCTCGGGTGGCAAGGTCACCGGGGTCAAGACGAGCGACGGCAAGACCATCAAGGCGGACTACGTCATAGCCGCGCCGGGCCGTTCGGGTGCTGACTGGCTCACCCGCGAAGCCCACCGCCTGAACCTCCAGACGATGACAAACCCGGTGGACGTAGGGGTCCGAGTGGAACTTCCGGCAGCCGTGACCCAGAGCCTGACGGACGTAGTCTACGAACCCAAGCTCATATATTACTCGAAATCATTCGACGACAAGGTCCGGTCGTTCTGCGTGTGCCCGGATGGCGAGGTGGTGATAGAGAAACACGACGGCGTCACCAGCGTCAACGGCCACAGCTACTCACGCAAGAAGACCGGCAACACCAACTTCGCGCTTCTAGTATCGACCTCATTCACGGAACCTTTCCACGAGCCGATCACCTACGGCCGCTACGTTGCGAGCCTGGCGAACCTGCTCTCAGGGGGCGTGATCGTCCAGCGGCTGGGCGATCTGGAATCGGGCCGCCGCAGCACGCAGACTCGTATCGAGCGCGGCCTCACTGAACCGACTCTCACCCCGGCGGTCCCGGGCGATCTCAGCTTCGTGCTCCCGTATCGTCATCTCAGCGGCATTCTTGAGATGCTACACGCGATGGACAAGATCGCACCGGGCGTCGCGAGCCCCCACACACTGCTCTACGGTGTTGAGGTGAAGTTCTACTCCTCCCGCATCCAGCTCAGCGACAAGCTCGAAACCGCAATCCCGAACCTCTTCGCCATTGGCGACGGCGCCGGAATCACTCGGGGGCTGATGCAGTCATCCGCCTCGGGAGTAATCGCCTCGCGAGAAATCCTGCACCGCCTCGGCGCATAGCCTCGGCACGCCCACATTTATTATTATCCTCGCCAGCTTAATTCCCATTTGGCACGTTTATTGCACAGGTACGTTTGAGATATAGCGGCGTACTGCACTCGTGTGACTCTTGTGGTGGGATTTCCGTGCAGTAATTGGCACGATATATGCACAGATTCCATGGTTAGTCTTCCGCACGGCAAGCGGGTTGACGCATAGTGTGGGAAAGGGCATTTATTCAGTATTCGGCTGCTGTATATACGAAAGGAGGGGTGCGTTTTGAGAGGATTAGCATTAATGTTATGCTTGCTGTGCCTGCTGCTGACAGCCACAGCGGACGGGGCATACGCAAGCGGCTCACAGTCATGGGTTTCGGTTCTCATCGGCGGGCGCGTTAACTGGGCGGACACTGTTCTCTTGCCACAATATAATGGATCCATCGGCTCGCTTTCCAGCATCGTTGTGGAACTCGAAACATCGATAGACAGCGAGGTTGGGCTGGAGAACTATGCCAGCGTTGCATCGGATCTGGCTGTGGATTTGAAGGTCACGACCGAGGTGAAGAAGGGCGGCACGAGCCTTGTTTCTAAAGATTATCAGCGCGCGCAGAGCTACGGCACGAAGGCCGCATTCGACGGTAACTTCGACTGGGACGGCACTTCGGGAGTCAAGGAACTGCACTACCTGCAGGTCGCGACGAACACCGTGTCTTACTCGGTTGCGTCGGCAGACTTCGCGCAGTATGTTGGCGCCGGAAACGTGAGTTTCGATGTAAGCTCGGCGTGCGTATATTGGAACCCGACCGGCAGCGGAGGCAGCATGGCCGCCTATTGGATGGCCGACGTGCCGACCAGAGTGAAGATCACTTACAACTTCGTTCCGGAACCGGCCTCACTGATTGCTTTGGGGACCGGCCTGGTTGGAATGATCGGTCTGGTTACCAGGCGAAAGAAGTAGATAAGCCCCTCGGGATAATGGAGAGACAGAGATGGTGAAAAAGGGTGTCCTTGATCGGACGCCCTTTTTCGGTAGGTACCACATGATATGTGGGGCACTCCGGCCCCCGCATCCGCTGCTATAACTATACCCCACATGATGAGCAATCACTTATGCGCCGGTAAAGTACTCCGCAGGTCCTGAGTAGCCCAGTAGGAGTTGGCAAATCATGAGAATGTCTGGTGGGCGTATCGAAGGGCCGGTCAATTCTGGCGGTCAGCCTAATGCAGCAGCTTTCGAGCGAGACTGGAATGGGGATTTGACTTCAGCAACGCGCGGTATTCACGTGCCGCCTCGTCACGGAGTCCGAATGACTCATAGGCTACACCCAGGGCCAGATGTGAGTTCGGCATAAGCCTCTCGGTCCTCTGGATGGTCTCGAAGTCCTCCGCCGAGAGCACTTTGAACTTTGCCGCCGCCGACTCAGCCCAGGCGTCGCTCTCGCTGAACCTGACGCCGACCCGCCAAGTGAGGATTACCCCACGCGGTAGGGGCGTGCTCGGAGTTAACGAGTTGCCCTGGGTCGTCTTTTCCAGGATGACCTGGCCCTTCTCGTCGAATATCCTTATTCGATAGGAGTCGGCCAATTCGACCTTCGACCAACTGAACCTCGGCATGTCGCTCATCAGTATCTTGCCGACGGGAGATGCCAGGGTGGGGGCCGTCGCCGGGGGTGTAAATGCCGCGCCTCTGGTCTCAATCGTGGCCATTGCCATCTGAACGGTTTTGGCTGGCCTGATGCGTCCGGTCCTAAGTTTCTGATCGATGGAAGCCGCTATCCGCGCTTCGAGCTCGGTCCGGACGAGCGTACCGTCGATCTTTGCCATCTCCAGCCTGCCGTTCCGCCTGATTACTCTGTAGGAGCCGTCCCTGAGCAACGTTTCATAGGCGGGTTTGACAGGCGCTACGGGCTGCATTGTAGGAGCTTGCGCCACAGTGGAGTTACCCGGCGAAGTCGCGGGAGGGGCGCTCGGAACCTTCGCCACGTGCTTGTCGGGTGGAACCATGGGCTGTTTCATCGGCGGAGCTTTAATCGCGGGAGCCTTCGCTACGGTGACCGGAGCCTTAGGAGCCGGTCCGATTCTTCCAAATGAGATCGCGATAACAGCCGCCAACGCCGCGACTGACAGCCCGGCGAGCACTTGCTTCCACGCGGGGAACCGGGCCACGGTGTTTTCAGGCCGCCCGGTCGGACGGACGGTAACCCTCTCGCGCATCGCCGCGTGCGACCTCATCTCTGACATACGCGCCACATCTCGTGAGCATAACTCGCACAGATTGACGTGCGACGCCATCGCGGCCCTGCTCTCTGCTGTAAGCGAGCCGTCTACATATTCCGACAGTTCCTCATACTGGGGGCACTCGTAAGATTCCAACAGCGCGGCTCCAATATCGATCCCCAGCCTCTTCCTGGCCGGCAGAGCGCACAGTGCCGCCCGGCACTCCGCGCACGCCCTGACGTGCTCATCTATCTCGACGAGCCTCTGGGCGTGAAGCCTCCCCATGATGAACTGTTCAAGCTCTCTTATATCAATGCACTTCATAGTTCCATACCTGCGTCATGAACGTAAGACGCGGTCACAGCCGGATTATTGCCGACAAGTAATGTCTGCTCCCGAAACGGACATTATTATCTGGCTGGACAATGCAGATTGCAGATTGCAGAATGCAGAATGAAGGGACCTCACGATGGTAGGCCATTCTGCATTCTGCATTCATCATTCTGCATTATTACGCCAGCGCCTGCTCCTCGTCCAGCGACAGCGACGACTTCCGGGTGCGCCTTCGTATTCGACCCCAGGTCTTGAACCTTACGCTCGGCACGGCCCGCGCCGGGATGCCTAGCTCCTCCGCCGTGGCCGAATCGGGGAGCGGCAGCCTCTCTATGAGAGACGCAAGCTCCCGTGGGTTGATTCCCAACGAATTCGCAACTTCTTTCATCCCGACCGCAGACGCCAGCGCCATTATCTGGTCGCCCGCCATTCCGTAAAGCAGCGCCTTCCTCTGCTTCAGGGACAACTGCACGAACTCTTTCCAGAACCACTCGATCACATGCTCGAACCAACCCGCGTCCACGACTTCTTTTTCCACGTCGGCGTTTGGCGAGACGAGCCAGTCCACCGGCGAGCCGGAGTCCTCGTCCGGGTCCGGCTGGGCGTCTATCGATAGGGGTTCGGCGGTGCGGGTCTGGGTCAGCTCGGCAAGGCAGCTCGTGAGCGCATCCACCTCCACCGGCCCGCCGCAGTATTTCAGCACTGTCGCGGCAAGCTCGTATGTAGGTAACTCCGATGGGTGGCGATTGCGCAAATGCTTCTCGCGGAACTTATCGACGCTTTCCAGGACCTCGCGGCATTTCGCCGACGCGAGCCTGGACGAGTTCTCCCACTCCTTGAATCCGCACATCCGCGCGCCGGTCTCGACGCTCTGCCACAGCGCAAAGCCCTCGATATTAGCCTTGCCGGAGAAGATTTCCAGGAGTTCGAGCTTAAGGTTATACCATGAGGGCCGCTTGCGCCGGATGGCGTCGCAGTAGCGGTTGTGCACTGCTCGCCGTACAAACGCCTCGAGGTTTTCGATTCCGCCCTCACTCTCCCCGGTCTTCATGGCGCTGATCTTGGTCCAGATGGCGAGGACGCACTCCTCCTCGAAATCCTCCAAATCGCCGACCTCGCGCTTGGCGACCGACCTGTGCACAAGGTCGCTCACCACATCGGAGAGCGCTCCCCAGTATTGATCGCCGGAGTTGCCGGGAGCCTTTATGTAAGCCTGTAGAAGCTGTTGAGCGTCCATAAATCCTTAGTTATCAGTTTACGGTTGTCAGTTGTCAGTTGAAGGGAGGGCGTGCTTTGAGCATTTCCGCCTCACGCTTAGAGGACAAGATTGGGAAGGCGAGGTGAGGACCGCGTATCGGTATGCTTCCCCTTTCGCCATTCATTGTGTAGGTTATCGACATTTCATAGCTAGACAGGTTGAGCCCTTCTGGGACGTCGACTGATGTTGCCACTTCTGCGATGACTGCATATCTGGACTTAGCCGGTTGTTTCTGGATACGCATTATCATAGTCGAGATGATCGAAGGATCAGTCAGCGCCAGATTGTTCTGCTTGATGTTATCCTTGTACGCTTCGACATCGAATCCGGGGGATGTGGGGAATGTGTGCTCGGGAGATGGATGTTGCCCCATTTTCCAAGCATGGAAGAAGTCAGCAATCCAAGTTGAGTCAAACTTACCTAGCGGGAGGCCATCGCTTGACTTGGCGAGTTGCTTATCTTCGGGTACAAGCGCGTCATAGAGCCTCCACGCGGGATCAAGGTTCCACTGATACAAGTTCTGGTCCGAGAAATCATCCGAATACACTACCCATTCCCGTGCCGACGTTTCCGGCAGGTTCGACAGGTGAACTGCATCCTCCAGTTCAAGACCGTCGCCGTTGAGTTTAGTCTTGAGTGCATTCAGGTATTCCTCCGGCAACAGGTTGGCGTGGTGGTCCCGCCATGTTTGCCGTCGGCCATTTTGCCAGCCTACGATCAGCCTATCGTCCTCACTAACGAACCAGGCGCTGCCATCAAGCATGTCCAGCAGGCTGCGAATGGTGCTTTCTGGATGGGCGCTGAGAATGCCGTCGATTCTCTGATATTTCTGGGCCTTTTGGCTGGTGAAATCCTCGGTCACAATGTTGCACTGACCGGCTTGCGCGACGGCTCGGACTGCTTTCGCAAACGTGAAATCCTTCGCGGTCGGCGGCTTTTCGAGCGTGATCTTGTCCATCAGGAATGAGTCGCTTGTTGTGTCATAGTGCTGGCGGTTGGATAGCGGAACCAATGCAGGGTTGGCCATGTCATCTTCCAGGCTTGGTATCGGCATTGCCTGTGGGCGCGGCGGCAAGCCCTTGACCTTGTCTTGTAGTGGCCCGACGTCGGGGAGACCGCCTGAAATGGAAAAGCCGATGTATACGCCGTTGTCAGAGCTAATCGGTTCTGGCTGAAACAGCGTTCGGATTTCGGCTTCAACTCCGTTATCCACCAGCTTGATACCCAGAGGTGCCTCCTCCATTTTCTCAAAAGAAGGATAAGACATATGCGATGGATTGTAGGCTTTTTCGCAAATATGCCGGTAATACTCCTCCATGTATGCGCGGTTTGCCGGGTCGGTGCCTCGGAGCGTGAGCGTATCGCCGTTGAGCAGCTTGTCCTTAGAGTCAGAGCCAAGACCGGCGATCAGTCGAGCTGTTACCCACGTTTCCTTAAGCGAAGGATCGGTGGGGGGATTTGCGTTGGACTTGCCATAGGCCGTCAGTGCGTCCCATTGCCATGCGGCCGCTTCCAAAGAAGACTCGTGTCGTTTCCGCACATGCGTATCGAGGCGATCCTGATCCGTCGATCTGCGATAAATTCGGTAGCTCTTAGTAAGGCTGTCTCCTATCTTCTCTGATGCAAACCGCGTATGCGTCGCATCGGCAATTGCCCGAAGGAGCTTGCCAAGCGGCAGGTCCTTCACACACACCACAACTGGTATATCCCGCACCTGCCAGTCCTTCTTGCCCTGGCCGCAGAGAATGTCTACACCGCTCATCCTGCTCAGATCATCTATGACTGCGTGCAGCCGCTTGTAGCCGCTGTCGTAGGTGATTTTTTGGGAGAGGCGGGCGTCGGCTGCCTCCTCTTTAGGAGTGGTTGCCTGCTTGCCGGGAGCATTGGGGTCGGAAGTGATCTTACCTTGCGCGCCGAGCGATTGCGGCATTACTACTATATGCGCAATCACGAGAGTCAACCATGCGGTTTTTTTCATACTGTCCTCCTCGTGTGCTTTTCACGGTTCTGGGAATTGGCTGGATGTGCCGTCCTTGTCATCCTGAGGAGGAACGACGAAGGATCTGCTGTTAGCGTAATGTCAAAAGCAGATTCTTCGCCTGCGGCTCAGAATGACATTTGCGCAACATCAAAAGCAGATTCTTCGCTTGCGACTCAGAATGACAAGGTGCGTGTGCCTATCTTGGATTCCCATACAAAGCAAAGCACGCCCAGTAGAACGGGTGCGCGAACTGCCCTGACTCGGATTCTATCATATTCAGCTGCGCCCGTCTCAGTGCGCCCGCTCGGGAGTCCTGCTTGTTCAGCGTGCGATAGAAATCTCCCATCAAGCTAGATGCTGCTTCGTCGGAAACGTTCCAAAGTCCTCCCAAGACCGATTCCGCGCCGACTCTCGAAAACACTTCAGCCGCGCGCGACGGCCCCGAGGAGACCGGATCGAGCGACGCGACAGAGTTACACGCGGACAGCACGACCAGCTTCAAGTGCGAGTTCTCCAAGCCCGCCAGCTCCTGTATTCCCACGCCGCCGTCGGAACCGCCCTGGGAAGCCATCGCGAGCCTGAACTTTGTCGGGTTCGGGTCCACCGTATAATGCGCGGCCACATGTATCACGCTCACCCTGCGGCACTCGCTAATGAAGCTCTCCGCGGTTGCCCTTGCGCCGATATACCACTGGCTGTTGATGTAGATCGACTTGATCAGCTTCGCCTCGGCCTGCGCACCCGGCAGGTCCTGCCCCGGATCGGCGAATATCGCCAGTCTGTCCGAGACAGGGTCGATCCCCTGCCTTCCGTTGTCTGCGAAATCCTCGATCATTCCCGCCCCGAGGTAGCCGACCTCGTAGTCCTGTATAATGAACCTGGTGCCCTTGCCCGGTTCGACCGATACCAGCGCGTGCATCGGCAGCCCGCTGAGCTCCTTTGGCAGAACGAATATGACCATTCGCCGCTCTCCGAGGTCCTTTCTGATAGGGTCGATAAGCTGATCGTAAAGCCCCTCCAGCGGCTTACGGATGTCGGCGAACGCCGGGCCGTTCCAGTCGCTGATCGGCGGCACGGGGATGCCCGAGCGTAGGCTTTCTTCGCAGCCCTTCAACACCTTGCGAAGTTCGGAGACGAGCATATCGAGATCCCCGCTCTTTACGCCCAGTTCGCGGCAAATCGACTTGCCCGGGCCGCACTCGAATACGTACACCGACGAATCCGTGAGCATATACTCAACTATCGTGCTGTCGGCGGGCAACCTGTGGCGGAACTTGAATATCTCCAGCGGGTCGACCGGCAGCGCGGTGTAGTTCGCCGGGTATTGTTTGCCGAGCATCCAGCAGGCCTCGTAGAACGCCCCCCAGTTGTCGGCGAGGACCCTTCGACGCACGGTCGCGTCCGGCCCGCCGTTTGTCGAATTGGTCCCGCTGATCAGGTCGAAATCCTGCGCGAACTTCGCAACTGGCGCGCTGGGATCACCCTTCATGCGGTTGACGAGTTCCGGCAGCCACATGTAACGCTTCGCGTTCTTGAGCAGCTTGTCGGCGTCCTCGGTCTTGCCCGCGTGAATGAGAGCCGAAGCAAGCTCGCGATAAAGGTCCATCATCAGGCCCGCGCGCTTGGGGTCGGAGCTCGGGTCGAGGTTCTCATTCGCGTATTTGTCCTCCAGCCCGTCGAGGGCCGTCTCCAGCATAGCACGCGACTCATCCGTCTTCTTAAGCGCCGACAGCGCCCCGGCCAGCTTGAGCGAGACCTCACCCGCCGCCCACGTGTCCCCAACCTGCGTCAGATATCGCGCCCTTGCGTCTTGCAGGTAGCGGACGGCGCTTTCATTCTCACCGTGGGTTGCGAGCAGGGTACCTCTTGCGTCGAGCACCTTTGCCACACCTCTCACGTTTCCAGCGGCCTCGATTATCGGCACGAGTTCGGTGAAGGCTTCCAGCGCGTTCTGCAAATCTCCGATCTCGATTAACGCCTGAACCATATCTTGAACGATATCCGCCGCCAGGGTCTTTTTCCCGGCCTTTCGAGCCGTGAGCGCCGCGTCGAGCCTGACCTCCAGCGATGCCGCCGGCTCCTGTTGAAGATCGAGCACCGCCGCTAATGATCGCAGAGCGGCTATGCGCTTGTCGATCAGTCCGGACTTCTGATATATCGTCGCGATCCTCCGCCAGAGGTCCGATGACTTCACATAATCGCCTAGGGCCTGATACGCGCCCGCGCCCCTTTCGGCGGCCTGCCTCAGATTCGATTTGACCGCCTCCGCCGCGTTCGGATACTTTTCGAGCTTCGACGCGGCAATCTCGCCCGCCGAAGTCGCCGTGTCCAGCACCTGTTTCCGCTTGCGTTTCGCCTCCGCCGCCTCCACGCTCTTGCCGTCCACCGCGTAGACCTTGGCGAACTCCTCGTAGATCCTGGCCATCAGCAGCGGGTCGCCGTGAGCGAGGCCGGCCCTCTTCGCCGATCCGAGCAGATCGACCGCCCTGCGGATGTTGCCGCGCTCGATACATATCCCGGCGACCTTTATCAGGTTCGAGATCAGTCCGGCGTAGGACTTCGTCGCGTGCGCCCATGTGCCGAGCTGGTTCAGGCCGTAGGTCGTCATAATCTCCAGCGCCTTATCGGTCTCCCCGGCGGCCCGGAGCGCATCCCCGGCTTTCATATACTCTTGCCCGGCGAAATCCCTGTAGCGGTATCCGCTCGGGTCCTGCCCCGCCAGCAGCATCCACTGCTGAGCCGCCATAGTATAATTTTCAGTCGCCTTGGAGTATCTGCCGATCTCCGCGTTGAGGGTCCCGAGATCGTCGTATACGGTCGCGCTGGACGCGGAGCAATCGTAGAGTAAGAACAGCCAGATCGACCAGTTGTAGCTCATCTCGGCCTCGTGAAAGCGGCTCATCTCGTAGTAGCGGTCGCCGAGTTCCTTTTGCGCAAGCGCCCTGGTGATGTCCAGGCGGAGCCTCTGGCAGATATCGAGCACGGACCTGAGCGCGCTCTCGGCCTGAATGGGGGACTTATCTCTGTATTCCGAGGCGTTGGCCCAATGTACGCGCAGTTCCGAGAGCATCGATGCGCGCTCGTCGCCCTGTGAGGGGACGGTTGCGATCTTGGTCCGGCCCTGGGCCGTGGTGAAGACTGACACCGACCAATCCACCGCCGGGTCGTTCAATTCGCGTGAGAGGGCCTTGATGATGGCTGTTATGTTCTTGACATCAGCCGGCCGTCCGGATAGGCGCGATGCCCACCTGTAGACCACAAGGTCCAGCGCGAGCTGAGAGGCTTCCTTGGGGGAATCATTTGCTATGGTGTATGCGCGGGTGCGCAGTTGAGCCTCCGTCGCCTGAGTCAACTGCGTCAGAATACGCGCGCCCGCTGCCTGGGAGCATGCCTGCGGCGCGACAAGCGTCGAGGCCAGAATAGTTGTCGCGATCAGTAGAGCTATTCTCCGGATCAATGCACCCGCCTCTGTGCTCACGCCGCTGGCGGCGTCTTACCGAGCCGCCGACCGGCCCGCACTATAGAATTGTATCACACAGAAGCCGGTGATTGCACAGCCTCGACTCACGCCCGGCTCCGGGACAGCCATAGTCGCCGGGCTTATCCGCCGGTCTGTGCCTGCCGTATCAACTGCTGTGTCCGTTGGGACGAGATGCCCTCCATCCGGGCGATGCGGTTGATGCGGTCCGGGATGTCCGGGTGAGTCGACAGATACTTGTTGACGCCGCTGGTCCGACGCATACCCAGCTTTGCCAGCGCCTTGATCGCGCCTTCGGGATTGTAGCCGGCTCTGGTCATAAACTGCAGGCCCGAGGTATCAGCTTGATACTCCTGGTCGCGGCTATAGCCTCGGTCATAGAGCGTGTACATGATATTGACGCCCGACTGGACCACGCTGCTCGCGTTGCGGAACAGCAGCGACGCCAGCCCGGAGGCGATCAGCGCGCGGTTAATGGCATCCCTGCCGTGTTGCCTCGCAATGTGGCCGGTTTCATGGGCGAGCACGAAGCCCAGCTCGTCGTCGGTCGGCAGCATATTGACCAGCCGCTCGGTAATCATCACAGGACCGCCCGGCGCCGCGAAGGCGTTGATCGCGTTCGAGTCGATTACTGTGTAACTATACGTGACGTCGCGCCTGTTCGAAACCGCCGCCACGCGCCTGCCGACTCGCTGGACGCGCTGATTGGCCGCCGGGTCATTGCTCAGTCCGTACTGTTGTATGGCCTGTTGCTGGACCTGCTTTCCTATGCTGACCTCCTGGCTGCGCGAGACAAGCATGATCGCATCCGCGGGCAGTACCATAGCCAGCACCGCCACCAGCGCCAGGAGAGTGATTATCTTATTGGGATAGAATCTCTGTTTCATAATGCTTACCTCTATTAATATGAGACGCGGGACACATGTAATTAGTTGCACGTTATTCGCGAAGGCAAACGTTTCGGGCGGCTAATTCGAGTGTGGGCGATCTAGCGATACCACGAGTATCCCAGTGAAACCATGCTCGCGTTGATACCGACGTTTGGCAGCCTGATGCCACCGTTCGAGATATGGGAGAACTTGTATTCGAGGGTAAGGGCCGTGCTGGGGGTGACTCCGTGTTGCAACACCAGGCCGATCTGTTCGGTGAAGTTGGTCCTGGTTCCTAGCTCGCTGACGGGGTTCCTCATTCGCAGAAGGCCGAAGTTGAGGTCGAACCCGACGGCGGTGCTTCCTCTCACTATGAAGTAGCGCCGGTAGCTGGTGGTTGCCCAAAAGGCCGAATTATCCATCTGGCCCTCGGTGTTGCCGGCGGTGAGATCGAACGCGAGCTGCGTCCTGGGGGAAGTAAAGACACCGTACCTGAACTTAAGAATATCGAAGCTGAAGCGGTCCTTGGCGGCCTCGGGAATCCGGTGGTTCACTCCGTAGCCCGCCAATACAGCGTATTCGCGTTGCCCGCGCTGAAAGGAATCGAACCGCAAGTCTTGTGACCACGACGCGGAGCCGCACGCGAGCGCCGCGAGCGCTATCGCGGCAATTTGAACTAACTTCAAGGTTCCCACCTTTCCCGGATGCCCCTTCCTTGCGAGGAGGCTCTAATATAGTAGCTCTATGGTATACCCATGGTCAACCCCCATTGACGCAAGGCGAATTCTGGGGTAAACTGCGGAATGGGACAGGCATGCACTTGCACAAGCCGCGCATTGCCCCGAGAGGATGGGAAGATCATGGGTATGTCGTTGTGCAACGAAGCGATGGTGGCTGTTATCCGCGAAAGACTGTGCTGTGACTTCCGGATCGCGGCGACGACGATCGACATCTGCTCAACGGATGGCCGCGTATCGATCCAAGGCTGCGTGGACACCCCCGAGCAGAAGAAGCTGATTGTGGATATCGTCATCGGTATGATCGGCGTGAGGGAAATCTGCTGTGACGGCGTAAGGGTCAGGTCCGCCCCGCATCCGTAGAACTAGCCGAACATCGGCAAGTTGTTTAGCCAGTTCCGCAGGGCTGTGATCTCGCGGTCGGCTGCCTTCACTGTCAACCCGGCCTGATCGCGCAGCTCGGGCATGACCGCTTTAGACACTGCCAATTGAGCCGCATCCCTGGCTTGCTGCAGGTATGCGATCATTGTGCGGGCGTATGCGGTGTCATAGTCCCGAGGAAGGACCGTCCCCAGCCTGTCGAAGTCGGGGTTGGACTGCACGCAGAAATCGCTCAACTGGCCGCCGGTCGTCTTCTTGTACCAGGCGGCGAGCTTTGCGTTCTGGTCCATCTGCTCGTGCTTGATGCCATCGGATAGGATGCGCAGGCCCCGTCCGCTTGTTCGCACTATCCCCTGTTCCGCCAGCGACTGGATATCGCTGTGGAGTTGATACATCACGCGCATGTAGACCAGGTCGAACTCGGTCCCGCTCAGGTTCTGCAATTGGGACGCCGGGCTTGCCCTCAGTTCGGGTGGTCTGTCCCCTGTCTTGCACTCTTCCCCAACGGCCACCGAACTGATTGCAAGTATCAGCACCAAAAACATCGCAACACGCATCCCAATCATACTGCACCTCCAAGCATTGCCGCATTAGTATTTTCCCATTTCGGTCGAGTTTCAAAGAGTGAACAGGTCAGGTGGCATTTGACAAACGACCTTTTAGAGGTTACATTACAGATGGGCCCGCTGTTCTCGGGGCTGCTTTAGGCAGTGCAGGAAGTGCAGCGGGTGTTTTGTTTTAATCACAGCATGGTGAGGCTTCGAGGAGAGCCGATGAAGGAGACAAATGAAGAACACTGCATTTATGGCTGGCCTGTTTGTGACCGCTCTATGCGTTACCGCTGAAGCTCTACCGATGTACAGTGCGACTGCGCTTCATCCAGCCGGTCACGACAGCAGCACAGCCTACAGCATCAACAATGCCGGGGGCGTCGTCGGAGACGCCCTCTCGCCTTCATGGTCAGCATTCCGCTGGAATACGGATCAGGGAATGTCCATACTTCCGGTGCCGGACGGCTACTTCGCACAGGATTCGCACGCCCTTGCTGTGAATGACAGCGGCGTAGTGGCGGGCTACTGTGGGAAACAAGACGGCCCACGTGCTGTTGTCTGGAATGAGAACGGCATGGTTGATCTTGGACTCGGCAACTCATCTTTTGCCTACGGGATCAACAATGCGGGTGAAGTGGTGGGACGTACCGGCCACTTCGGATTCGTATGGCGGCCCGGCTTAGGAGTGACCACTCTTGCATACGGAACGACGGTGCGAGGCATCAACAACGCTGGTATGATGGCGGGGGAGTGGGATGACATCGGGGTGAATCGCGCGGTTGTGTGGAACTCGGATGCAGAAATGACCGACATCGGTGGATTGCCTGGCTCACACGAGAACGCTGCGCGCGCGATCAACAACGCTGGCCAGGTGGTGGGATGGTCCACGTTTCCGAGCGGCCCCGACCCGTGGCTCAGAGGTTTCGTGTGGACCGAATCGGGTGGGTTCACCGAAATTCCTGCGCTTTCAGGTGCATTGCGCGTCACCGCCTACGACATCAACGATGTCGGTGTAGTCGTTGGCTCTCTTGAATACCCAACGAGACACAATGCGTTCATATACACCCCTGATTCCGGGACGGTCGATCTCAACATCCTGCTGGACTCGGCATCCCAGGACTGGACGCTCTATGACGCATACGGAATCAACAATCTTGGCCAGATTGTGGGCTATGGTCTTGACAAAACCGGCCTGCAGCACGCTTTCCTTCTGACTCCCGTCCCAGAACCATCCCCCGTCGTTGCCCTGCTCTGCGGGATTGTGACAACTGCGGGCCTCGGCCTGCGGAGGAAAACGAGGAGGTAGCTGAGACCCTGGTTCTGCTGAGAATGCTAACCCGCGTGCCCGTACGCAAATGGCGCGCCCTGGAGGGACTCGAACCCCCGGCGCTCTGATCCGCTGAGCTACAGGCGCGTTTCGGCTCAGTCAGTATGCTGTAGTGGGCGCTCACGTTACCCCTTGTCCGGTATTGTAATGCCGTAAGCCCTGAGTAGCCCTGGTGAAGTGATCTAATCTCTACTGGGCTTGGTGGGCGTATCGAAGGGCGGCTGCGAAGGTACAGGCCCTGGTGCAGACTTGCCCGGCCCTTCGATACGCCCACCGAATCTTCTCAATATTAGATAACTTCTGCTGGGCTACTCAGGGCCTACGGAGTACTGAGTGCAGGCAAAGTATAACGTGAGGTACCAGTGCATATCGGGCATAGAAGGGAAAGTCCGAAGGCCCCGCACATCGCGGACCTCCCTACACGCACATCAGCTCTTTCGGCGCCTTTGTAATCACTTCGACGCCACTCTCGGTGACGAGCACGTCGTCCTCGATCCGCACGCCGCCCCAGCCCTCGATGTAGATTCCAGGCTCGACCGTAAGCACCATCCCCGGCTCCAGAATGATCTCGCTTGTCTTTGAGAGGCCGGGACCGTCATGGGTGTAGATGCCGATGGCGTGGCCCAGGCCATGGCCGAAGTTCTCGCCGTAGCCTTTCGAGGCGATATAGTCCCGCGCAACGGCGTCGATATCCCTGCCCGGCTTGCCCGGAGCGATGGCGTCTATCGCCAGTAGCTGCGCTTCGAGCACTATCTGATAGACTTCCCGCTGCTTCGCCGATGCCTCGCCGAGGCAGATTGTGTGGGTGATGTCGGAGTTGTAGTGGGCGTAGCGCGCGCCGAAGTCCATCTTGAGGAACTGGCCGGTCGCCAGCACGGCGTCGCTCGGGACCGCATGCGGGCATGCCGAGTTCTGGCCGGCGGCGGCGATGGTCTCGAACGCTTCCTTGTCCGCCCCGCGCTTGCGGAGGGTGACATCGATCAGGAGCGCGACCTCCCGCTCGGTCATCCCCGGCCTGATCTCGTTGACCACGGACAGAAACGTCGCGTCGGCGATCTCTGCGGCCTTGCGGATAAGGGCGATCTCGTGCGCGTCCTTGGTGCGGCGTAGCTTCTCCACCATCCCGCGCGTCGATTTGAGCCTGACGCCTTTCTGGACCGCCTTCCTGAATGCTCGAAACGATGTGACGGTGAGATTGTCGGCATCGTATCCCAGCGAACTCGGCAGCAGCTCATTGACAAGCTCCGCCGACGCGGCGATCTTCGATTTGCCAAAGTACTCCCGAACCTGTGTGTCCTTGCACTGAGTCCGTGCCTCAATGGTGTAACGAGGGTCCACGAGGACATAGCTGTCATCCATCGTCACAATCAGCGCGGCGGCGTTGTCCACAAAGTCGCTGAATCCGCAGAGGTAGAATACATTCGCCGGTTCGGTGACGAACAGCGCGTCGAGGCGCGCGGACGCCATCGACCGGCGGAGCCTATCCATTCGCTCCCTATGCATTCTGGATCAAATCCACCAGCCCGCGCAGCGCGAGCATATAGCTTTCGGCTCCGAAGCCTGCTATCTGGGCAGTCGCGACCGGCGCGATGACGGAGTCGTGCCTGAACTCCTCCCGGCTGTAGATGTTCGAGAGATGCACCTCCACGCACGGGAGCCTTACCCCTGAGATGGCGTCGCGGATGGCGAGGCTGTAGTGCGTATAGGCTCCGGGGTTGATCACCATCCCCCGCACGGTCTTCGCCGCCATCTGGATCAGGTCGATTATCTCGCCCTCGCTGTTGCTCTGGTGAATATCGAGATCGACGCCGAGCTCCCGCGCGAGAGCAATGAGCCTCGCGTTGATCGACTCCAGTGTTTCGGTACCATAGATCGACGTCTCGCGCGTTCCGAGCAGGTTCAAGTTGGGCCCATGTATCACGAGTATTTTCACCGACTGCTCTCCTTCGCCTTCGCAACCAGCATTATTGGGATGCCGTTTTCAATCGGGTATATTCTACCGCATTTTGGGCATTGCAGCACGCCGTCTTTCAGTTCGACCCCCGGCCTGTCATCGCACGCCGGACAGGCGAGGATGTCGAGTAACTCCTTTTTGATCAATTTTCCACCTCAGAAATAATGCAGAATGATGAATGCAGAATGCAGAATGAGGAAGGGGTCCCTTCATTCTGCATTCTTCATTCTGCACTCTTCATTTCCCTCTTTGTATCCCAGATACGCCTCTATTGCTGCCTTTGTTTCTCCATCCGCCCGCACTTCCCCCTTATGCAGCCAGATGGTCCTCGACGCCACCATCTTCGCCGCCTCGAGGTCGTGCGTTACGAATACGATTGTGCGTTTCGCGGACCTGAATTCGTCTATGCGCTGGTAGCATTTCTCCTGAAACGCAGCGTCGCCGACCGCCAGGACCTCGTCCACCAGCAGGATGTCCGGGTCGGTCTCAATTGCGACCGCGAAGCCCAGCCTCATCAGCATTCCCGCGGAATAGGTCTTGACGGGCGTGTCGATGAAGTCGTTAAGCTCCGAGAAGTCGATTATCCGGTCCAGCTTCTCGTTGATTTGCACCGTGGTCAGGCCCATGATCGCGCCGTTGAAGTAGACGTTCTCGCGGCCGGTAAGCTCCGGGTGGAACCCCGCACCCAGATCGAGCATAGTGGACATGCGCCCGTCGACGGTCACTGTCCCCGAGGTCGGCCTGTAGACCCGGCCAATTATGCGAAGCAGCGTGCTCTTGCCGGAGCCGTTTCTGCCGATGATCGCCACCGTCTCTCCGTGCGCAATCGACAGCGTAAGCTCTTTCACCGCGATAAGCTCCTGAGGCGGGCTGTGCCGAAATGAGAGGATTGCGGCCTTGAGCGAGCCGTGCTTCTCGCGGTGAATCTCGAAACGCTTGGTGATCCTGTCGAGTTCGATCGCGGGCTTCATTATATACGCTCCGCGAACACCCACTTGCGGGCGTTGAAAAATGCGTACCCGGCGATAGCCACCACGACGCACACCGCCGCGCACACCGCGAGCATCCAGTAGTCCAGCGACAGGCTGTGGATATCTTGCCCCTTTATTCCGCCGGAGTAAGGGGGCAGGAGCGTCTTTCGGTATGCGTCCGTGAGCATATTGAGCGGGTTCAGCAGGTAGAGTTTATACAGCAGCCCACGCGAGGCCTCGGGTATCTTCGTATATACGAGTTCCGTTACATACATTACCGGGGTCAGATAAAACAGCACGTTCAGCCCGGCGGTGAGTATGTACTTTGTGTCCTCGTAGAATACGTTCAGGCATGACACGAAGAACGTCAGCCCCACTATCAACAGAGTCTGCATAGCGATCAGCGCGGGCAGCATGAGAGCGGTCTTCGCGATGGGCGCGCTGTGCAGAAAGAGATAGTAGAACATCAGATAGGCGAAGAAGATCACCAGCGCCAGCAGGAAGTGGATAAGGTTGGCGATCACCACCGATATCGGCAGCACCTCGCGCGGGAAGTAGACCTTCCGCAGCAGGTCGCGGTGCATCACCACCACTTGGCTCGAGTCCAGCAGCGCCATCTGGAAAAACACCCACGGCAGATAACCCACCAGCAGATACGCCGAGTAGTTGGGGATGTCCATGCGCATAATATATTTCACCACAACGGTAATCGTGGCGACCTGAACGAGCGGATTTGCCAGTGACCAGAAAAAGCCCAGGATGGAGTTCTTGTAGCGGACTTTAAGATCGCGGATGACGAGCTGCTTGAGCAGGTCTTTGTATCTTAGGAGTTCTCTGAGTTCGTCAGTCATGTTCATTGCCCGGGCCTGTGGCGGTGAGACCCCACACTCATGAGTATATGATCAAGCCGGGGCAAAAGTCAAACAAGGGGACAGGGAACAGGCCGGGAACGGCCAAGAAGAAAGGTCGGGGGCAAGAATACCCCCGACCAACCTACTTTCTAACTCCTAACTCCTAATTTCTAAATCACGCCGCCGCCTCTACGTCGAAGCGTGGCGCATACTGCTCGCATTTGTAAGACGGCGAGTTCTCGTCCGGGCTTTCCGCGTCGGACATGAACACCGCATAGCCGGTCCTGGCGCACTTCTGGTAGTTCTGATCGTAGTTTCCGCAGTCCAGGCAGCGACGGAGGACCGTCCAGCACACGCTGCACCGCAGGCTACCGATCAGTTCTATGCGGCCGCACAGGGGGCAATGGATATACACTTCCCTGAACGAGTGGTCGGTCTTCTGGAGGCCGTCGCGCATAGACTTATTGAACTTGTTTATCTGCTCGGCCAGGTCCGCCGTGGCGCTCAGCATCTGGTTCATCTCGGTTACCGACAAGTAGGTCGCCACGCGCTCATCAAGCAAGTCGAGCACGGATGTGCACGCCTTCTGCATGGACTTGAGATGCGATTGAGCGGTCTTCGGCTGGTAGGGTTTCTTCTTTTTATTCTGTCGAGTTATGCTCCGCAGGATCTCCTCGGTAACGCTCAGTGGGACGCGGAGGAATGCCTCGGTCTTGGACGGCACCTCCTGGATGGCGGCGATGACCCGCCTGAGGTCTTCGACCGACAGCTTCTCCGCCCGCACCTTCTTCGCCAGCCGGATCTGCACCTTGAGGTTGTCGTTCAGCACACGGAGATGCAGCGCGTGACCCTCAAGGAACTCGCCCTCACCCTCGGCGGGCTTGGTGATGATCTCGTTCAGGATCGCATCCGGCAGGTCGAGCAGGTCGAGGTAACGGCGCATGGTCGAGTCCGCGACTCCCAGGGTGCGCAGGCACTTCTCCCACGGCAGGAACTCCAGCAGCTTCTTTATGGCGCGGGCCCTCTCCACGGGGTTCAGGTCCTCGCGCTGGAAGTTTTCCAGAAGAGCATCCGTGCTCGCGTCTTCATCGTTCAGCTCGCGGATAATCGCGGGTATCTGGGTCAGGCCCGCCAACTGCGAGGCCCTCCACCGTCTCTCGCCCATCACAATCTCGTACATCCCATCCTTGATCGGGCGGACTACTATAGGTTCGAGCACGCCGCGCTCGCGGATTGACATTGCGAGTTCCAGGAGCGTTCCCTGGTCGAATGTTCGGCGTGGCTGATCGGCGGCTGGTATGATCTTGGCGATGTCGACTTGTTCCATTGCAGACGTTCTCCTAATATTGCTGAGCGCTGTTCATATGTTAATTATGGCTCGAAGAGACCGCCCTTGTGAGGTGAAAATCGAGGAAAACGAGTATATTTATCGCGGCCCGGCGATGGAGCGGGCTGTGATCGACTCTCCGTCGGATGTCAGGCAGACCGCCCCGTTCCTGTCGGTGCGGTAAATCCTAGCCCCTGTGGAGGCGAGTCGGGAGAGGGTTTTGCGCGAAGGGTGGCCGTAGTTGTTCCTCCTGCCGCACGAGATTACCGCGATCGCGGGCCGCACCGCCGCAAGCCACTTCGACGAGGAGGAGTCGGCGGAGCCATGGTGCCCCACTTGCAGGACCTGTGCGCGCACGGGCATACGCGACTCGATCATTTCCCGCTCGGTCTCTTCGCCCGCGTCTCCTTCGAGAAGGAAAGATGCACGTTTATAAGTGATGCGCAGGACGATGGACCTCTCGTTCAAGTCGGAGTACAGCTTCCCCGGTTTCGGGCTTAAGACAAGCGCCCTCACGCCGTCTCCGAGGTCTATATTCTGCCCGCGCCTTGCGATACGGTATCGGGCTCTGACGCGCTTGGTCGTCGCCAGGAATCGTCTGTAAAGCGGCGACCTGCTCCGCGTCCCGATATCGAGCACAAGCCTGGCCGGGACCGCTCGGATCAACCCCGCATACCCGCTCACATGGTCGGCATGCGGGTGGCTGAGGACGGCGACATCGATATGGTCCACCCCCTGGCTTTTCAGATAAGGGACCACCACGCTCTCGCCGACACTCTCATTGTCTCTCCAACTGCACGTGCCGCAGTCCATCACGAGGGTTCTGCCCGATGGGGACCGCACCACCACTGATAGTCCCTCTCCCACATCCATTACGGTGACGCTCAGGAGCTTCGGCCTGGAGACGAGCGCATACACCCAGATTCCGGCTGTGATCAGCAGCGCCGCGAGGATGACTTGCAGCCGCCTATCTCTAAGCATACCTGGACCTCGCATAACTCAGCGCCGCATGCAGCACAATATAGTAACCGATGATCGCGAAGATGCCGGGCGAGGCGACCGTCAGCGTGCTGTGCTCGGATGATCCAAGCTGGTTCACGACCCAGAGCATCGCGTCGGTCACCTTTGTCCCGATCCACCCTACCGCCGTCCCTACACCCGGAATATACGCAACCACCGGCGACACCAGCCCGACCGCGAACACGATTGGGACCCCGAGTGCCAGAGCCAGATTAGCGGGCAGCGCGACCAGGGAGATGTAGTTGAAGTAGTAAGCCACTATCGGCGCTGTGAAGAGGGTGACCGTGACAGTCGCGATTGCGGCCTCCCAAAGCGGTTTCGTGAGGGTGCTAGCCCAAGGAGGGAGTGGCCATTCTCGCCGCTTGAACGATCTTCTACGCCACCGAAACACGAAGATGATCGAGGTGATTATCTCGCTTGCGGTTATCAGCGCCCACACCGCCGCGAACGAGAGTTGAAACCCGACATCGAACAGGTCCGAGGGGTTCATCATCAGCACTATTAATCCCGCCGCGAAGAAGAGGTTTCGGATGTTCGGCGTCCGATTCAGCGGGATGGCCATCAGCCACAGGCCTGACATCACCGCCGCGCGCACCAGCGACGGTTTCGCGCCGACCATCAGCACGTACATTACGACAAGGCCTGCCACGGCGATGTTCCTCCACTTGGGCGCCACGTGCAGGCACATGAAGATTGGCGTTGCCAGGGCCAGCAGAATGAAGCAGTTATATCCCGACGCCGCCAGCAGGTGCAGCGTGCCGGTGTCGGTGAAGTTTTTGAATGTCTCCCTGGGCAGGTAGGCGTAGGTCCCCAGCACCATTCCCAGAACCACCGACGCCTCCCGACTCGGGTGAATCCTCTGAATGCTCCTCGCTACGTAGTGTTTCGCGCCGAGGGCGGCCCCGATCAGCGGGTTGCCAGTCCTGCCCGGCAGAATCTCTATCGCATCCGGGCGGCGGACCGAGGCGCAGGCGTATATCCCTTGCCTGGCGAGATAACCTTTCCACGAGAACTTCCCTGGGTTGGTGGGCTCGCGGGGGGAATAGGGGAATGCGTGGATTCGCAGCCGGTCGCCGTAGTCGAGCGCCGGGGCGGAGTCATTTCGCCTCAGGTAAATGTTTGTCATGACGCAGCCGGTCGCGGGCCGCCACTCGCCCGATGCATTCACGCGGTCCGTCCGCACGACGATACGCACCTGGTCGCGCCTGATATCCGGGTCCGAGGCGACCACTCCCTCGAACGCCGTCACCCAGCCTCGAAATCGAGAGATATCATCCACCGGCACTTCCCGCCCAACGCAGTAGCGGGCCGCGCCGAGCACGAACATCGCACCAGCGACCAGCGCGGCGGTTCGCAATCGGCTTCCTCCAACCGCCCCGGCCACGATCACAGCCAGCGCAATCGCTCCGCCCCACAGCACCGGCTCCACGTAAGCCGCCGCCAGCACGCCCGCCGCGAAAGCGACCGCGATAACCGCCATCCTACCCTCTAACGGAAAGCCTTCCTGCCACATTAGGGTTAATAATAACGCCATTTAACCGCATACGCAACCCCGTATCGGTTTATTGGCAGGGCAATCGCACCGCAACACGGCCACGATTCCGGCAAGGAAGTCGTTGGAGCTATTCTCAACATTCCAGTGTTGGGCCTGGCGGAGCAATTCAAGAGGTTTGGGCGGAGCTACGGCCTGGGTTAAGTGGGGTCTAGCTGGGTAGCATGTCCAATGGCATGGCGACCCATCTCATACTCAACGCCGACGATTTTGGCATATCGGCCTCGGTGAACGCGGCCGTCGTCGAAGCGCGCCGTAGGGGCGTGCTCACGAGCGCCAGCCTGATGGTGACCGGCGATGCCTTCCGTGAGGCTGTATCGATGGCAAGAGATGATCCGGCGCTCGCGGTCGGCCTGCACCTCACCCTCACGCGCGAGCGCACGGCCCTGCCGCGCGAGGCCATCCCCGACCTCGTGGATAAGAATGGCCGATTTATGGCGAGCCCCGTCACGGCGGCGCTGAGATACTACTTCAACCACAATGCCCGGCGGCAGACCTTGCTTGAAATCGAGGCCCAGTTCGAGAGGTTCGCCGAGACCGGCCTTGCATTCTCGCACGTCGACGGCCATCAGCATCTGCATGCGCATCCCGCCGTGCTCCCCACTGTGGTCGACCTTGCCACCCGATACGGCGCGTGCGGCATCCGCCTTCCCCGCGACCCGTTCATAGCCAACCTGCGGGCCGACCGCGCGCGCCCGGGTTTCAAGCTCGTCACGGCCCTCGGACACGCCTGCCTTGCTCGGGTCTGTCGCCAGTTGAGAAATAGCGTCCCGATAACATGCGACTTCGTCATTGGCAGCTTGATGAGTGGCCGAATGACCGACGCCTACGTGATCCGGATGCTCAGCCGTCTTAACGCGCGCACGGTCGAAGTCTTCTTTCACCCCTGCCTCACCGACATCGGCGACCCATACGGCCCCAATCCCGGCGACCTCCGCGCCCTCACAAGCCTCCGGCTGAGGCAATTCATCGCGGACCATGGCTGGACCCTGAGCACATACCCCGGCTTGCGTGGCGCGAGCGAGATAGGCAGATGATACTTGGCGCGCTGCTCCTAGCTCTAGCGGCCCTGGGCACGCTCTACTATGCCCTCTCGACCCTAGTCCTCATCTCCCATTTCAGGTGCCCCAAGCCAACGGGGACTGGTTTCCCCGGGCTGTCAATTCTGAAGCCCGTCAGCGGTATCGACGCCGACGCTCGCGCGAACTTCCTGTCCTATCTCAACCAGGACTACCCCGACTATGAGGTCATATTTGGTGTTCTCGACTCCAACGATCCCGCGATACCTCTGCTCAACGAGATCATTTACGAGCATCTCAACGCTTCTCTGCACATCGGGAGCGCGATAAGCGGCGCGAACAACAAGGTCCGAATCCTGCACAACCTGGCCTCGCATGCGACCGGCGATATTCTCGTAATAACAGACTCCGACACCCGCGCTGCTCCCGGCTTCCTCCGGGCAGTCACACGGCCATTTGAATTACATGAAGTCGGCGCGGTCACATGTATGTATCGCGGAATCAAGGCCCGAACACTTGCCGATGCGCTTGAAGGCTTGCATATGACCTGCGTATTCGCGCCGGGGGTCGCGTCGGCCAATTGCTTGAGCGGGATCGACTTCGGCCTGGGCGCGACCATCGCTATCCGCCGTGAGGCGCTGGACGCGATAGGCGGGTTCCAACCCATAGCCGATCATCTCGCTGACGATTTCCAACTTCTCCGCCGGGCCTCGCTTGCCGGATACGGGGTTGAACTCTCGGATTACGTCATGGATATCACCCTGGGCGGCGAAACCCTGGGGAATGTGCTCGCCCGTGACTTGCGGTGGTCGGTTACTACTCGCGTAAGCCGCCCCTGGGGGCATTTGGGGCTGGTTGTGACATTCGGCTTTCCGTATGCCGTTCTCTTCTGCATAATATCGGGCTTCTCGACCCTCGGCTGGTTGGTCTTGATCGGAACCACGGCCATACGCCTCGTCACGGCATTCATCGGCGCGCGCATCTGCCTCGGCGACAGCGAACTTCCTCGGCGGCTCCATCTCTTGCCTATTCGCGATATTCTCTCGCTCATCATCTGGATCGCGGGCTACTTCACCCGCACGGTGAGATGGCGCGGGCGATTGCTCAGGCTAACAAGAGACGGCAGGATGGTCACCGACTCGCGAAAACCGTATAATGAACACTGAGCGGTTTTGAGTCGTCATTCATAAGGGCTATGCACCAACGGAGGCGCGAATTGAGGACATACATCTGCATTCTTTCCGCACTGCTGATTGCCGGTTCGGCTGCCGTGGCTGAGTCGCTGGCCGATTGCGCGGGGGTGATACGGGCGTTCGGCGACCAATCTAGCTGGTTGAGCGCTTGTTTTGTGGTTGGAGACGGCAGTTGGGCGGTGACCACATACGGCGCGGTCAACGAAAAAGTGGGGCCGGAGGCGAGCCTGATCGTTCGCAACCCCATATTCATCAGCGCGTACACCGGCGAGGCTTGCCAGTGCGAGGTGAGGGCGGCGGACAAAGACCTCAACATCGTGCTGCTCAAGCTCCCAATAAAGGGCCTGCCCGCCGCGCCGCTTGCCCAGAGTAGTGCGTTTACCAAGGCGGGCTTCGGGACCATGGGCGAGCTTATGAGCGGGGACCAGGTCGGCAACCGATGGCCCACCGACATATACGGCGTGACCCGCGAGAAGACCGATGCCGGAGTTCGGCTCAACGTCGCCAACTGGAGCGCCGCCAAGGTCTTTGTCACCGATATAGGCAAGTATCGATGGCTGTTCCTCAGTGATGTGAGCCCCGACAGGGCAGTCCCGAACGGCTCGATGATCGCGCGGGACGCGAGCGTGGTGGGGATGTATCTGAACAAGCTGGTGATTACGGGCGGACAGCGGGACATAGTCTTCGGCAGGTGCGCGATGAGCACGGAGATGGCCCGATGGCTGGGCGATCACGGGGTGAACTCGGCGAACCTCACCGCCCCGCCCGCCGCCACGGCCAAGCGCGACGAGACCGCCAATTCGGCGTTCCAGCTCCAGTCCCGCATCTATTCCTCGATCGGAGCGGGGAGGCCGGACCTCGCGCTCGAAAATGCGACCGCCCTCACCAGGCTCCGCCCGACAGATGCTCAGGCTCGGATGGTGCTCGGGACGGCGTTGGTCGCGACCGGCAAGCCCGACGACGCGCTGAAGGCCTACGATGAGGCTCTGAAGCTCGACCCGAAGCTGTCGGGGCTGCGCGTGAACCGCGGGCTGGCGCTGGTTGCTCAGAAGAAGCGTGACAAAGCCGAAAGTGAGTTGCTCAAAGCCGCCGAGGAGTCCCCGACCGACATCCGCCCGGTGATCGCCCTAGCCAACTTCTATCTGGCCGACGAAAAATCGTTGGACAAATCCTATATCTACGCTCAGAAACTGACCACTATGGCCGGAAACAGCCCCGCTACCCATCTCCTGCTGGCCAAGGTCGAAAAGACGCGCAAGAAATACCAGGCCGCGATCAACGCCATCGGCGAAGCTCTCAAGCTCGCGCCGGACTGGGGCGATGGCTGGTACGCGCTGGGTTCGACCTTCGAGGAGGCCGGGGACAAGTCCAGCGCCGAAAAGGCCTACCGCAAGCTCGCCGAGAAGCAGCCCAAGAACCCCGGCTCGCTGATGACCCTGGCCTCATTTCTGGCGGACGAGGGCAAGAAAGACGAGGCCACCGAGCTTATAGCCAAGGTCCGCACGCTGAACCCTCCCAAAGAGGTCCTAGACGCGGCGAAAGCACTGCAGGATAAGATAGACGGGAAGGCGCCGGAGAAGTAAGCAGCAGAAGGGAGTTAGCCACTAAAGCCCGAGAAGACGAAAACACGAAATAGGGATGGAGCATAGGGACTGCGGGGCTCCCTGCGTTCTACGATTCAGCGAAAGATGCTCTGTTCAGGAACATTTATAAGTGGGGTAAATTGATCTTTCCGAAGTGAGCAAATACAGTGATCTTATCAACATCGAAAAACAATCGAGCGATAATCGCGCGACATATAGAAATGATCCTGCCTCAATTGAAGAAAGAGCCGGCAGGAAAACTTCAAAAGCCCTATTTAAGCGTTGCGTGGTCTGATACTGCATATACTCAAGTGTGTTTTGGCTGGGATGCACACTTTGTTGCGCTGAGGTTAGCGGCAAAAGGAGAACATGATTATCTGCGTGATCATGTTGACAATTTTCTTGACGCACAGGAGAGGGATACCGGATTCGTGCCGTTCATCCGCCCGATCTCAATTTCCGTGCAGAGAGATACTCTGGATGTGTACTATCCACTTCTTGCACAGGCTGCGTTGGTTTATGTGACACTTGCTGGTGACGAATTATGGGCGAATCAGGTAATCGACGGCCTGTCTGCGTACTTAGGCTACTATGAATCCGAGCAACAGGATATCTCAGGGCTGTTCTACAACAGGTTTGGATGGTCCGGAATAGACAATGACGCAGCGCTGGCATTCTTCCCGATTGGCTCGGTATGCACGCCATTTTTGAACTCTCTGATGTATCTGGAATATGTATCCATGTCCAAATTGGCAGCTTTGATTGGTGATGCGAAGATTGCCACTGAATATGAATTGAAAGCAAAGAAGCTTCAGCAGACAATTGAAGAGTTGCTTTGGTCCGAGAATGACAACTGCTATGCGCCATACCGTCGCGATATAGGCACATGCACATTGCGCTTGCATGATGAGCCGCTGAACTCAAAAGGTTTGGGCTTATATTCGTACTTGAGCTTTACGAACCTGATGCCCATCTATGCTGGAATATGTGAGCCGAATCGAGCGAACTCTATAATCGACCGCTACATTGCAAGCAGTGATCATTTCCTTTCTGAATGGGGAATTCGTTCCCTTTCACGTTCAAGTGAGTATTATAACAATGCTATATGGGGTTTTCCACCACGTTTCGAACAGCCGAGTAGATATACAAGTTCCAATTGGCAAGGGCCTGTGTGGTTTCTATCAACGTACTTTGTATTTCGCGGACTCGTGCACTATGGACGGACCGATCTTGCAGAAACCGTAATGGATAGTTGCTTCTGTGCACTCGCGGCAGACATCGAAAAAAACGGGACAATGCATGAAAACTATCACGCTGAAACCGGCGCTCCGCTTTACGCCGATCACTTTGGGTCATGGAACACTCTGGCTGATTTGCTTCCTGACGAATTAGAGACAGAGTGTTCTATGAGTGATATATATATCATTCCGAGACGCAAGTGATGGAGCAAGGGCAATTCAAAGGAATATGTCGTTGTGACGAAAACATGCTGAGGTGCCCACCTGGCATAGGCGAAGTTCCTCGTATATCTCCGCCAGGCGCAAACCCTGCACGCGGGCGTTGAAATGCAGCTCGACCTGCTGCCGCCCCGCCTCGGCCAGGTTGCTCCACTCTTGAGCATGATGGACAAGCCACATCAAACGGTCCGCCAGTCCGTCCACGTCCCTTTCATCGGCTAAAAGCCCGCTGACGCCGTCTTGAACGACCTCCGGTATGTCGCAGTGCCGGGTGCTGACCACCGGCATCCCGGTGGCGAGCATGTCGATAATGGCCACAGGCGCGCCGCCCTCCGTGTCGCCATCCTGGGCGGTGATGCTCGGCGATAGATACACGTGGTGATTGTAGGCCTCACGGAACACCACGTCAGCCGGTTGGAACCCGAGCATCCTCAATATTCCGCCCATACGGTGTTTATCAATCATGGCTTCGATCTTGGCCTTCTCCATCTGGGACCGTTCGTCATTCAAGGCGTCGCCGATCACAGTGACTTCAAGAGCCACCTCACCGGCAATGCGCCCCAGCGCATCCAGGGCGTAGGGGATGCCCTTTTTTTCTCGAAACGACGCCGCGATTAGAACTCGCAGAGGCTCCGTGCCGTTCCATTGCCGGGGCCGGAAGGCGATCTCGTCCGTTCGCACGCCCAGGTGATGGACGCGGACTTTTTCCTCGGGGCAGCCTATACGGACGATGCAGTCCGCCATGTGCGGCCCCTCGCAGAGAATGCGGTCCACGCTGTCGAACAGTTCGAGGTAGCGCGCGGACCAGCTTGGGTCCGTGCGGGGAAGGTAGTTGATGTCGAAGCCGTAGAATGTGGCTACGTGCTTGATGCCCGCGGATCGCGCGGCGGGTATGTCATACCACGCCTGGTCGCCGAAGTGGGAATGCAGCACCCCCGCGCCGCAGCGCCTGGCCGCAACCAGCCTGTGAGAGCCTTCGCTCAATCCCAGCCGCCTCAGGACGCCGTTCACCACGCGGCGCAGTCCGAGCTTACTGGTGCAATGGATATTGGGCACGCCGAACTGGTCCAGGTTCTCTGTTCGGTCACAGACGATGTGGCTGGTTATCTCAGCCGGCAGGTAACAGACCTGATTATGCAGCCACGTCTGAGTTTGAGGCAGCCAGGAGCCCACGCTGTGCAGGACGACGAGGGGCGATTGCACGTTTACCATAGTGGCAATATTCCCACGCTCCGGCGCGGTTAATCGCTATGGCCCTGGTTTCAACCACTGGGGCTATGCGGGAACGGCAGATCGACGTCGGAAGCGGCGGTCTGGTTGAGGCAGTCGAGGTAGAACTTCGCGCGAAGGGTGTCGCCGTGCTGGGTGGCTTGTCGGGCAGCATCAGAGTATGTTCTGACGAGTTGGTCTGTCGCCCACCTGTTGCCCAGGCTGAGATGATAGGCTCGAGCTTGATACCACTCCATCGTATCCATCACGCTCGGCTCTGGCAGGGTGGGGAAGCTCTTCGGAGCGGCGGAATGTGGCTGTTCGATGAGCATGCCCGTGAAAACCGGCCCGTGATTCCCAAAGGCGCCGCCGGAGATGAGCATAGCCGTCAATATGGCCAGTGTGATGAAGCAGGCCATAATAATGGCCCTGTAGAGCGTCGTATAGCGGCAGGTAGTCGGAGGTGCGTGCGCGGCGGGGGTAGGGATGGGCACTCCGAGGGAGTTATCGTAATCGCGCCTTGTCCTGGGGTTGCTGAGCACCCTGTAGGCTTCCACAACCTCTCGTGTCTGTTCAGTGGCCTGAGCGTCACCGGCATTCTGATCCGGGTGGACCAGCAGGAGGCGTGAGCGAAACGCGTGTCGAAGCCGTTCCTGAGACGCACGCCGACCCACCCCCAGCAGTTGATAGTAGTCATCCGTTTTCACGTGCCCTATCCTCCACTCACATTCATTATATCCAAGTACAGCGCGTTTGCAAGGCCGATTTTCGTGCATGTACACGCGTTGACACGGAGCGGGGTAAAGCATATAGTGGTATTGCAGAATGATGAGTGCAGAATGC
>JAMCYN010000128.1 GCA_023474015.1 Armatimonadota bacterium | reverse complement strand
CTGCGTACCAGACTGAGCAAGTTAGTAATCCGCCGATAGTTTTCCACAAGCCCGCCATTGACGGAAAGCTCGAACCAGATTTCTTTGCCCGCGTCGTCCGTCGTGATGTTCAAATCGCCGAGTTCCGCCAGTGCATCAAGTCTGCGGCGCACGATTGGGAAAGTGGGAGAGGTGCTTCGGGCGAAGGAGATTGTGAGCGTGTGGGAGCCGTGACACGCAAGGGCTGCGGGCCGCTCGTCGATAGGCCGCATTAAGAAGTCATCACCAATCTTGGATACACAATCCCACCCGCGCCTGACGTTCTCCGCCAGACAGTTCTCGGCGACGGCCATCACACGATCAATGCTGGAGGCCACGCAAAGCTCTGTTCGTATAGGTTCTTGGCGGGCTGGGGAGTAGTCAGTGAATATGGCTGCGTATGCTGGATAGCGAGGGTCGGCATCGTTCTTGTTGGTTTTCCAGACAACGAGCTTCCGCACCGCAACGCCATAGTCTCGGACTCTTTTTGTGTAGACCTCGCGGCGAATCACCTCAGAGTTGAATAGATCGGCAATATTGGGAGTCGGGGCTGGCAGAGACACAAGATCGGTGACCTGCGACCAACGGACATCCGGCATTGCTACAGCCTTGTCTTCGCGCATCCGCACAAATACAGCATCGCGCATGCTTACGCTCGATGCCTTGCCCGTGGGCTTCCAACCGGACTCATCGTGAGATATGCGCCATCGCCGGATAGGTTCACCGTCGCTGTTGGTGGTCAGCAGTTCATGGCATGCTACTTCGACAACCACCTCGGGCCGAACCCATTGATATGGCAATCCGCTGCGGCTCGATAGGTCTATGGCCGATTCACACTTCAGCGGCTCAAGGCGGTCGGCAAGCTCGCGCCTTTCAGATTGGGTAAATCCGATGGCAGCCCGGCCTATGACCTGCATTACCTGCCAGCCACTGGGCTGCTCTTCCGGCATCAGCGCCAGCAGCAGCTCTCCAACACCTGATGGCGACTGGGTATATGCCACGACCGCCGCATCTATTGATATCTTGGGCTTGACCTTGAAGATGCGCCCGTCACAGCAACGAACAACGACACCTTCCTCACCTGAGAGAACCTTGCTCTCGAAGAACAGCTCGATACCATCCGGCCCCTCAACTTCGGTGAAGTCCACCGGATGAATCGGCTCGGCGTCTATCAGCAACTCCTTGATACGCCTTACCCGATCATCAAATAGCAATAGCTGAGAGTCCATGTCACCATCTCGCAGGATGTCGAATACAGCAAATCGCAGTCTGTCTACATCAGCACCGGCTCCACCGCCTAAAGCGGAATGCAGATCGAATACTCGCGGGCGGCCTGCATCAACCGTGGCGTAAAGCTCTCCGGCAAGAATCCCGGTCCAGCCCGCGAGAACGCGGTCGGCTTCCTTCATTACATGTACATCATTGCCCACGATGGCCTTGCCGTTGGGAGAAATGAGAACAACACCATTGCCGTCTTTGCAGAGAAACCACTGCTCGCCGTCAATCTTGGTGGATGCAATGTGACTCCCGGTGGGTATAGTCGCGGCAACGGAATCCGGTGCCATACCCGCGTATGCCCCGGCAACATCGCGCTTATATAATGTAAGCAGTGCCGCAAGCTCCGCGTCCCTTATAGAACCAGCCGGGTGTATTCGTCCAGAGCCGAGCGGCATGCCCCTGCCCGAAATCAGGATGCTCACACTCGTTCCTCCGGCGCAGCGAGTTCGAACGCCGCAAGATACAACACGAGACGCATGCTGTCACCTTGGATTCGTCCGTCGAGAAACCCGCGATACTTGGGGCCGTTGCGTTCGGGGATCAGTGGACCATTGCCTCGTCTTCCCGAGCCGACTTGCACCATGGCGTTTCTCTCGTCAAGATACGCCGCGATGCCGCGCAGGAAGTCGAACTCCAATGCGTTCGTATGCATCACTTGATAGGCGCGTGTGAACGCATATCTTCTGACGGCCTCACATTGTGGCAACAATACGCCTGACCAGACTAGAGGACTGGGCGTCATAAGGTTGGAGGGACGAACAGATAGCGGCCTGCGTTCTCGCTCAAGGCCATCGGGTCCGCAGCGAACTTCGACGACAGACGGGGCGTAGAGAATCTGTCCGTCGCCATCGATGTAAACCCTGTCGCAAGGGCCGCTTGCCCGGCCAGTCATCTCCAGGTCAATTTCAGGGTCACCATCGATGAGTGATCGGGCGAGTTCATCGGGGTCGGGGTGTCGCCCGAGCAATGCCTCAGCGCAAGTATCTTGAGTCGCCCTCATCCGCCGAACGCTTCGCAACGGCCTGCCGTCCACATCCCGATGCCGCCGCTTGATGCTTTCACTAACCGGGACAAGCAGCACTGTCGCGTCCCGGCCCCGGTAATCGGCAAGCCGGATTCGTCGAAACCTTACCATGCTTCGCCTCCGGTCGAGTCCGTGTTCACCTGCCAGCCGTCCCACAGGTCATCCTCGTCATCGAGGTCGTCCTCCAAAACGATGGATTGGTCGAGGCGTATAAACTCGATGAGGCAGTGCTTGCATTGAAGTAGAAACACGCCGTGGCCATTCGACACCACAAAGGCTGGATGGTCAACCACTGATGCCCTGGGCCGGAAGGCGACTCTATAGACGTCGCCGCCAGAAAGCGAGTCACCGAAATCCCGGGCGATTGCCACCGGAACCAAAGCGTATGCTTTCGCAACCGTGTGCTCCAGAAGTTCTTCAGGAGGAACCGGACCAACGGGCCTCTGAGGCCTGCCAATTGTTGCGGGCAGGTTCCGCAGCACATCGCCATCATTGTCTGTCTGCATGATCTCGCCGTGCTCCACGCTGTTACCATCGGTATCTTCATACATATCCGCAACCGCGCCGGAGCCGAGCAGCAATCCGTCGTGGGTCAGCATCGCCCGGCTGCATTCGCGCCCCTGAAAATCCACGGCCAGTCTCTTTGTCACAGCCTGACGAGTCTTCCGGTCGATAGGCCTCATCACGAACTCGGAGATACCGCCCTCGGTCTCAATAAGAAGCATCAATGGCATTACAAATCACCTCGGATCGCGGTACCGGCCAGTCGCCTCGGATGCGAGTCTCCCCAGAAACACAAGGCATTTGAACAACCACTCGATACAGCCACACTGCCTCTGGTTCTCAGTTCTACGTGGCACAATCCTGTTTCTCGCCATGACATATCCTCACATTCCGGGCTGCAGGACATGTTCGTCACCAATTGTGAATTGCCTCGAATGCCGCGAAGAAGTCCATGGTATTCATGCGAAGCAGCAAACATAGTTCCGTGATGGACAGGCGGTCTGAAGTTACCCATCAGTTTCGCGCTCCCAGCTTGAACGGCACGCTATCGAAGTGCGGCAGGTCATCGCAATGAAATGTCATTATACTCATCGGCTTGGTCGTGATCTCCCGCCAACCGGTATCATCTTGAAGCGCGACATCGAGATATGCGGGATCGGATGCGTAGATTATCACCCGATGATCCGAATGGTATCGCACCTCCAAGGGCATGTTGCCCTTGATGACAACCGCCCTCTTCGGGTCGAGCTTCGATACCATCACCGCGCTTATCTGCCCACG
>JAMCYN010000132.1 GCA_023474015.1 Armatimonadota bacterium | reverse complement strand
CCGCCTAAGACCCGTGCGCCGCGCGTCGGCATCAACAACCGGATTGCGTTAGTTCTAACCACGGCCGTCGGGACGATGTGGTGCGCGTACATCTTTGCGATCCTCGCCCTGCTGGTCGCTCCACAGGCGATCAAGGGCGGCCTGCTCACCTTCGTCCAATGGGTGAGCCAGACGTTCATCCAATTGGTGATGCTGTCCGTGATAATGGTCGGACAGAACATCCTGGGGCAGGCCGCGGACAAGCGAGCTGAGATGACTTACAAGGACGCTGACGCCACTTTCCACGAGGCCCAGCAGATCCAATCCCACCTAAAGGCTCAGGACGACGCGATAAACACGATTCTGGAACGAATGGAGAAGCTGGAAGCCGGGCTCACCAAGCAATAACTCACCGCGTGCTTCGACGGAGCTCAGCATGCTACTACTGTGGTATATCCGTGACGCACAAACGATACTCCTCTCGTTAGCACAACACGTCTTGAATGTGGAATCCGAGCCTTGTATAATCGGACTTATGTCTATCTACGCAATTTCGGACATGCACCTGTCGCTGAGCAAGTCGAAGCCGATGCACATATTCGGGGAAGCCTGGCGGGACCATGACAAGCGGATAGCCGCCAACTGGGACGCGACGGTCACGCCCGATGACACGGTCCTGGTAGCCGGTGACCATTCGTGGGCGATGAAGTTCGATGAAGCCGGGCCAGACCTGCAATACATCGCGGAGCGCCCCGGACGCAAGATTCTCATCCGAGGTAACCACGATTATTGGTGGCGGCGCGAGTCCACGAACCGCATGCAGGCCGCGATTGAAGAAAGCATCCACCTGCTGCAGGGCAGGGCTATTGTCGTCGAAAATATCGGCATCACCGGCACGCGCGGTTGGCGGGTGGAGTTGGAAGAGGACCTCGATGCCGGCGACGACCGGGTCATGAAGCGCGAACTCGGCTACTTGGAGCGCGGCCTCCGCGAGATACCTAAAGATGTCGACAAGAAAATCGTCATGCTCCACTACCCACCGTTTGACGCCGACCTGGAGCCCAATGCCTTTGCCGACCTTCTGCAGGCCCACAATGTGGACATCCTAGTCTACGGCCACATCCACACCGGTTACTATCTCGAGGGCGAAGTCAAAGGGGTCCAATATCGGCTGGTATCAGTGGATCATACCGATTTCAGGCCGGTGCTGATCGCCTGATGGGACGAGGATTGTAGATTTGATATTTTATATTGAATATCGGGGAAGGGAGGGCATCACTCGATTACCTCAACGCCTTCCATAGCTACCACCCGCATCGGCGAGCCGTCCATTCCCACCAAGTTCAGGGGCAGCGCGATCAGGTAGACTCGCTCCTGGGTGAGCTGTTCCAGGTTCGCAAGAAGCTCAATTAGTACCATACCGCTCGAAAGCAACGCCTTGTGTACATCCGTATGACTGCCGATATCGAACGAAGGTTGCTCGATTCCCACCAGCCTCACTTTCCGCCCGGTGAGCCATGCCGCCGCCCCGGCGCTCACGCCAGGATAATCAGTGAAGAAATCCGGCTGCCCGAAACGCTTGCTCCAGCCGGTGCGAATCAGTACCCGAGAGCCATCGCGGACACGGTCCGCGAACTCGTCCAGATCGGCGGCGGTGATCTCCGCACCAATCTGCCGCTCGGTCAGGTCCAGGACCTCCGCCCATCCCACCAGCGCGTCCAGCGGAATCGCGTCGACCGAACGGTCCGAGAACAGGCAGTGGCGCGGCACATCCACGTGTGTGCCGGTATGCGATCCCATGGTGATCTCGGTGACGCTATACCCGGACTGCACTATCGTGTGCGCCGGGCGGAACTTTACCTGAGGGTCGTCGGGAAAGACCGGCATCCCGCCCCGTATCGGATGTGAAAGATCGATTATCCGCTTCAAAGCTGCGCATCTCCTCAACTCATTCTTGGAATCCACGAAAGTATAGTCCAATATATCCGGAAAGACAATGCCCCGGATACCCTAAACCTGGAGCAAAACACCGATTTGTATCGTCTTACAAATGATGCGATTAAGTTTATTCATATGACACTTCGCAGCCGCATGCTTCGACGGCGCTCAGCATGCTCACGGCGTAAGCATCATCTGTGAGCTGTTGCGCGGCTTGAGCTTATCGACGAACTGGGGTATCATAGATGGTACAGGTGCAGCCGCGATTGCGCGCTGTTTCCTTAAAGATGGAAGGTAGTGTTCACCATGGCGGACAACAAACGAGTCGATCTAAACAGCGACCTCGACCAGTTGCTCAATGATGTTAAGGCCGCAACTGATGAAGTCAAGCAGCGTCAGGATGCTGATAAAGCAAAGGACTTGCGAAGCGCGGAGAAGGAGAAATCGCGTAAGACGTCAATGCTGATAATCGCGGCGGCCGCGGTTGTGATCTTTATTATAGCCTACTTCGTGGTATTCGCGAGACAAGAGCAGGGGACGCAGCTAACCTCGCCGAAAAGCACTACACCGACGCCGAATGTTACAGTCAGGACGCCTTCCGCAACGAGATCCACTAACCCCATCGCCAACACACCGGTTGTGCCCACCATTCCTATGAACCAGGGGCGCAGGGGCTCGCAAGTGACGCCCAGGCCTGCCAATGACTACGAGCAGCCTTCGAGCAGACCGGGAATGTGATAGCCCGCAAGCTACTTCTTGTCCTTTAGTGATCGAGTGGGCAACTTAGCCTGAAGATCGCTGAGCATTTTATCAACCGCGCCGGTACCCTTCTTAATCAGAGTGTCGGCGTCGGTAAGTCTCCTAATAGTCTCGCTTGGGTTCAGCGCGCCCAGCGCGGATGCGTTCTCCACGGCGGACTTGCGGATGAACAATCCGGATACCAGGCTTTCCCTTGCCCCGGCCAGTCCCGAAGGCACATTGAGTTCGCTCAGCTTACGCCATGCCACATCTGATTCATCGCTGCTCAGCGCGGCCACGATTACCTGCCTGTTACCGGATCGAACCGCGTTTGCCACTGCGGCGGCGGTCTTGTCGGATTCCTTCAGGAGTCCCATGACCTGCTCGCGATACTTCGATACCGCTATCAACTGCCGGCGCACGAGTTTGGCGTTCTTGGTAAGCTGACTCACGTTGATCTCGACGGTGGGAGTCGCGACCGGCTGCCTCAGCGGAGCGGTCACGGCCATCCCAACCAACACCAGCGCGCCCAGCGCTCCAAGCAGCACAAGTACTCTGTTCGGTCCGGCCTGTTTCTTCCTCACAGGTTTCGGCAGGTTTGGGTTTGGCCTGAACCCCGCCGGTGCTTCATTATCGATGACTTCCTCCTCGACAGTCTCTATAGTCTCGAGAGGATCTATGAGGGGGGGCTCATGGACTTGCGCGGCGCGTGTCCCCAGGGCTACGGGCTCCGGCTCAACGGTCGTCTCGACTTCCGCGGGCTTCGGCTCTACCGCCGGCGGCTCGGGCAGGTCCGGCTCACCGTACATCTCCTCGGCAAGCGTTTTAGCTATCCTTCCGCCTTTCATCTTCGGCGGCACGGCTTTAGGTTCTTCCGTAACGGCCTCGACGGTCTCCGGGATGATTGCATCAGGTTGCGGCTCGAACCAATTCACCGGCTTACCTATGACGCTCTCTATCTTGGCCGCAATTGCGTTGCACCGCT
>JAMCYN010000154.1 GCA_023474015.1 Armatimonadota bacterium | reverse complement strand
CCCGTGTATTTGGGCGCTGAGCCGCCGATGGGCTCGAACATCGAAACGCCCTTGGGGTTTATATTACCACCGGCGGCGATACCCATGCCGCCCTGGGTCATGGCGCCGAGGTCGGTGATTATGTCACCGAACATGTTGTCGGTCACGAGGACATCGAACCACTCAGGGTTCTTCACCATCCACATGGTGGTGGCGTCGACGTGCGCGTAGTCCGGTTTGATGTCGGGATATTCCTTGGCTACGTCGTAGAAAGCCCGCTCCCAAAGGTCGAAGGCGTAGGTGAGGACGTTGGTCTTGCCGACGAGCGTGAGCTTATTGTTCTTGTTTCGCTTCCGGCAATACTCGAAAGCGTAGCGGATACATCGCTCGACGCCCATGCGGGTGTTGATGGACTCCTGGACCGCCACCTCGTTCGGGGTGTTCTTTCTGAGCACGCCGCCCGCGCCGGTGTAGAGCCCCTCGGTGTTCTCGCGAACCACGACGTAGTCCACATCTTCCGGGCCCTTGTCCTTGAGGGGGGTCTCGACACCGGGATAGAGCTTGACCGGCCTGAGGTTGATATACTGATCAAGCGCGAACCGCAGCGCGAGCAGGATGCCCTTCTCCAGGATGCCCGGCTTCACATCGGGATGCCCGATAGCTCCCAGAAAGATGGCGTCGAACTTTCGCAGCTCGTCCGGCGCGGATTCCGGCAATATCTCACCGGTCCTGATGTACCTGTCGCCGCCGTAGTCGAAATCGACGGTCTCATACTTGAAACCGGTCTTTTGGCTGGCGGCTTCCAGCACTTTCAAGCCTTCCTTCACGACCTCCGGGCCGGTCCCGTCGCCACCTATCACCGCTATCTTATACATTCAAAAACTCCTCCCGTACGCGCTTATAAGTCACAAAGCCATGGTGTCTATTCTATAATTGCAGTCGATAATCCTCCGAAACACCGGGCTTATGATGCTATTGCTCAGGCAACCTACCCAATTATGAGCTTGATAGCCGCCACGCCCGCGAGGATGACCACGATTTCCTCAAACAGCTTCTGAGGGATGCGGTGCAGAAGCCATTTGCCGGCGAATACGCCAAGGATGATCCCGGGGGAAAGGATCAGAGGCAAGAGCAGCGAGTTATGCGTGAGGATGGGCTTGCGTGGGTTGATTAAATCCAGAATCACGTAGATCGGCAGCTTGCTGACGTTTAAGATAAAGAAATACCAGGCAAGCGTGCCCATAAACTCCTTCTTGGGCATCTGTCTGGCCGCGAGGTAGATCGACATCACGGGCCCGGCGGCGTTCGAGACCATCGTGGAAAACCCGACAGTGATGCCCGTCGCGGCGACACCGACTCTGGACTTGGGGGTCAGGCGCTCGTCAAGGCGATTTTGAAGAAAATAGACGACCAACATCAACAAAAGCATAATGCCGATCACCATGCCGAGGATGTCTTTGTCCGTTTTCAATATCCCGACTCCCCAGAGACACAGCGCGCCGACTGCCATTCCTGAAAGCACACCCGGTACCAACTTCGCCAGCACGTTCCATTGTGTGTGCCGCCGGTACCAATATACAGCGAAAGAGTCCGCGATTATCAGCATTGGGGTCATGATCCCTATCGACTCGCGGCCCTTGAACCCGCACGCCAGAATCGATATTACGAGCGCCCCCGCGCCGGGGACGCAAGTCTTGGACATGCCCACTATCACAGCCGCCGCCAGCGCCGACAGCCATTGCCAGAGTTCCAGGTGCATTAGTACTTCCCACGAGATAAGATAGTCCAATTGTAGCCGAGACAACGGGCAATAGGCAACAGAAAACTCCCAAAGCCAATGTTGCCTAAACATGTTATAATAAGCGGGCGGTTCGGGCTGGTTGCGAACCGCTTTTGCGTGGGATAGAACTTGTGGGAGCTTAAAATTGGCTGAGATTGCGGCGTTTAAGGGGATACGTTACAACGAATCGGCGGTGGGGAGCCTGGACAAGGTCACCAGCCCGCCATACGATATTATATCGCCCGAGGACAGGGTGTACTACCACAAGCTGCACCCGAACAACTTCGTCCGGCTGATACTCGGCGAGGAATTCGAGGGCGACAACGAATCCGACAATAGATTCACGCGCGCGAAGAGATATTTGGATCAGTGGCTCAAAGACGGGGTCCTGGTTCAGGACAATGAACCCTCGATCTACATCTACGAACAGCACTTCGAGCGCGACGGCAGCCGTGTCGTACGGGGCATCACCTGCGCGGTAAAGATCCATCCCTACTCCGATAAGGTTATTCTGCCTCATGAGAACACCCTTGCCAAGCCCAAGTCCCAGCTCGGCCGGCTAATCCGTGAGGCCAAGGCGAACCTTGACTGCGTTTATGGGCTTTATGCCGATGAGGCGGGAGTTCTGGACGAGGTCATGGCGCGGGCGATGAGCCAGGCGCCGGTCGCCGACGTCAGGGACAAGGACGAAGTCCGGCATATTCTATGGGCCTTGAGCGATCCGACGGAGATTGCGGCTATTGTCGATTACTTGAAAGACAAGCCGATAGCCATTGCCGACGGCCACCACCGTTACGAGACCGCGCTTGCGTATCGTGACGAGATGCGCGAGAAGTCCGGCGGCGGAGAGGAACTGCCGTCCGATTATACCCTGATGACCATTGCCAACGTATACCAGAAAGATATGACCATCTTCCCCACCCATCGTGTGCTTGCCAACATTGCGGCGGAGCTATTGGGTGGGCTTGACGGCAAATTGACGGAGCTGTTCGAGGTCTGCGAGTCCTCAAGGGAGAGCCTGCTTCCAGATATGACGCGGTTGGGGGCCATTGGGATGTATCGCAAGTGTGATGCGCGGACGCTTAAGTTAAAAGCGGACCCCGGCTCACTTCTGTCGGGCTCAGAGGCCAGCCGGAAGCTGGAGCTCAATGTGCTGCACAAGCTGATACTCGAACCCGCGCTCGGAATCGATGACGACAAGCTGCGCAATCAGACGCACATCATCTACACTCGCACGGCTGACGAGGCGATGGACCTCGTGGACTCCGGCGAGCGGCAGATTGCGTTTCTGCTCAACCATATAGCGGTCAAATCCGTGCTGGATGTTGCCTCGGCCGGTGAGAAGATGCCGCAGAAGGCGACGTATTTCTACCCGAAGCTTTTGAGCGGGTTGGTCCTGCGAGTTAACAACTAACAAAGAGTGAGTTCAGTTCTACGAGCGGCGGCTTGTCACCCTGAACTCGATTCAGGGTCCCCGCTGGGCGAAGCAGATGCTGAATCAAGTTCAGCATGACACATTACTTACTCATTACTGAACCCTAACAAACCTATGACTGAAAACAATATCAAGCATTTGAATACCGGCAACGAGTTTATATCGATTCCGAATATCAGCACCGCCACCGCTGGGATCGAGCGCGTGGGCTTTATGCACCGGGCTTTCCGGTCATGCATCGAGATTCACGGGGGAGGCGAGTGCCCTCTGCTCAAGCCGACAGTGCGGGTGGACGGCGAGGAACTCTTCGAAGACCACACCGACGCCGACCTGGTTTCGTATTGGATTCCGCAATTCACGGTAGCTTCGCCCCGAATCACAGCCACGGCTGTAGTCTTCGCCCCGCTGGAGCGCAGGGGTTTCGCGTGCGTGCTTACCCTCGAAAATACTTCCGAGGCCGAGCTTCATGTCCGCGCGGGCTGGAATGGCTGCTGGAAGTCGAGCCATCACACGGCCTGCGTGTCGAGACTTATGGGCGGAGTCAAGTGGGCCAGTATGAAGTCTT
>JAMCYN010000108.1 GCA_023474015.1 Armatimonadota bacterium | reverse complement strand
GGCAGGGGCTTGTCAGTCTGCTCTATACACATCAACGCTTCGCCTGATTCTTTGAGAACCGCCGTATGCCGAACGGCACGTACGGTGGTGTGAGAGGTGGGGCCGGTGACGACCCCACCTACTCGATACGGCCCATCCGGCAAGACCGGCGGCATGCGTTTTCGCGCCCGCGCACAGGATATTATCCAACGGATATCGAACACTAATCCTGAGTCCTAACCTGGAGGTGTGTCCATGGCATACAGGATCGTTGTCGATAGAGAGAGGTGCCAGGGGATTGGCGCGTGCGTCGGATCGGCGCCGGACGTATTTGAACTGGATCGAGAGGGAAAAGCGGTCGTTATTAAGGCCGACGGAGCCGACGATGATACTATTCTCGAGGCCGCGGAAGCCTGCCCGCTCGAGGCCATAAAGCTCTACGATGAGGAGGGTAAGCAAGTCTATCCGTGAGCGGACGTATGAAGTTGGAGGTTGGAAGTTAGAGATTGGGAAACATGGCGGTGATCTGGGACCTCAACGGGGTCATTATAGACGATATGCAAGTGCATTTGAGCTCGTTTCAAGCACTCTTGCGAGAGTTGGGATCGGACATGACCCAGGAATATCTGATCGCAAGGTGCGTGGGCGCTCCGCCGAATGAGGTATTCGCCGACATACTCCCGACAATCGGAAACCCTATAACCATTGAAGAGGCCGTCGAGCGCAAACGTGAATTGTATTTTGATCTGATCCGGGGACGAATGCGCATGCTCCCTGGAGTGAGATCTTTGATTGACGACCTTAGCCGAAATTGCGTGAAACAGGCGGTCGCGTCGGGGGCGACTCGGGTCGAAGTCGAGGCGATACTGAATGAGTTTGGCATCAGCGACTTTTTCGGCGCGGTGGTAACCTGCGACGATGTCTCGCGCGGAAAGCCCGACCCCGAGCAGTTCCTTATGGCTGCTTCCCTGCTTGGCGCCGATCCTCAAGACTGCGCGGTTATCGAGGACGGCGAGTTCGGAGTCCGGGCGGCGAAGACCTGCGGGATGCGGGCAATCGCTGTCACGAATACCCAGGCGCGCGAGGGTCTGGCCGCGGCGGATATCATAGTGGACTCTCTGGAAGAAGTTGACGCGGCGCGGGTGTTGGAGTTGCTGCGCCAGCCGGAACCCGTATAGCTAAGGCAGCACGTGCGCGGCCACGGTGCAGGTTGGGTTCTCGCCGATGGGATTGATGGTATATGAACCCCCTGCCGGGCACGCGGGCGTGGACTTGACGTAGCCCGGGACGATATCCGCCCAGCCCACGGCGTCTCCCTCATGTTTCTTAAGCTCGGCGGCGAATTGGTCCTTCGCGTTGTCTATTCGCTTGAGGTTCGTCAGGCACGAGTTCAATCGCGCCTTGTCACGCGCGCTCACGAAGTTCGGTATCGCGATGGAAAGCAGAATGCCTATCACGAGGACGACGACCATTATCTCAATGAGGGTCAGGCCGCGCCGGTTGCGGCTCCAGGTTGATCTGAACATCCGATATCCCTCTCCCGCTGGGCTGCGCCCGGTGTTCGAATTTCTATCACCAGTATTATTCCACATTTCTCATTGACTGATGGCACGAAACTCGCTCAGGTCTATCGCACACGCACCCCGGCTGAACGTGATGACCCTGCGCTGGTCCCGAACCGAGGCAAGCGCGGCGTCAAGGATACGGAGCCGTTCGTTGGCTGATTCATGATCGGGAGTTCCCGGCGCATTGCTGCGGTGCTCATCTTCCAGCACCTGCCGGTAGACCTCGAAGCGCTCGGGCTTGCCGTAGTACTCTCGATCCAAGTAGCCGCACATAGCTTCGGATTCGCTCTCGCGCACGAGGATGGAAACACAGCCCCCCTTCCCGGCGCCGGTCAGTTTGCCTCCCAGATAGCCCGGCCCGCGCCTTGCAATCGTCAGCAGCAGGTCGAGCTGCGGGTTTGAGACCCTGAAGTCGAAGCTGAGTGCGTCCTGAAGCTCGTCCACCAATTGTCCGACTTGAACGCGGTAATGGTCGTATTCGGCGGAGTCCGGGGAAAGCTCTCCCGAGTTCACGCGGCGCTCGGCATCAAGGAATATCCGCTCCAGGGTCCGGCCTATCTCGTTTTCGCGATGGAAGAACCTTGCCGTGGTGCGTATGTGGTACCCGCCGATTCTCCTCCGTGGGCGGGTATAGATGCGTTCGATATTCTTGGTGTCCTTGCCGAGGATGCGTGCGGCCTCCTCCGGGGTGATCTTCACCGGCAGGAGCATGATCAGCTCCCGAATGGCCTCGTTAGGTATGCCGAGGATGTCCTCGTGGAGGCTGCCGAATTTGCAGTAGTTCGCCTCTATCTTCTCCCAGTATTCGGGGTTGCTCTCAAGCAAAGGCAGTTGAACCCCCGGCGCGAACCGAAACCTCTCCTCCATCAGCTTCAGCAGCCACCCTTCGGGGAATGCGGCTCCACCGCGCTGCGCCTCGCGCACGGCGGCAATGATGAGCTTCATCAGCTCGTCACCCATCTGCATCCAGCCCTTACGCATGTTGAAGCTCTGGTTCCCGCCCAGGGTCTTGTTGACCTCCCAGAGCGAGTTGGCCAGGACCACATGGATCCCCTCCAGGAACGGCAGGGGGGTGGCTTCGAGCTCCTGCTTAGAGTGGCGGTTGTAGAGAACGCTGTTCACGGAGTTTCGCAGAATGGTCATTTGGTCGTTCGCCCCGCCGTGCGTCCCGACGTACCACTCGGCCTCTCCCAGCAGTTTGCACACGTCCTGCAAACGCCAGGGCGGCAGGAGGTCGCGATTGCACAGATAGAGCGCGAGGAATGAAAGCACTACGATAGCTGAAGACGAGCTCGTGCCCGCCCTGAATGGCGCGGTAGCCGACCCAAAGGTGATATCCGCCCCCGCGATATTGAGCGAGGGGTTGTCCCAGATCACGCGCATATAGGGGCTGAGCACGTAGTTGAGCCAGTTGCCCTGCAGCCGCCCGTAATGAGGGTAGATGAGCGACCGGTTGTCCCAGTTGTCCGCCAATTCCCCGGCGTGCTGCTCCCACGGCGCTTCGGCGAACCGCCGGAACTCTTCGTTTATCGAGATCTCAGCGGGCGCGAACAAGGGGTTGGCGTTGGTTACAGCCAAGACATCATCCTCCCGCGCGGAGACCGCCATGGGGACATCCCCGTCGATGGTCGTCGACATGTGGTCCCCGGCACACATATCCAGGTATTCCAGGAATGCGTTGAGCCTTCCAGGGGCGCGAAGCAGAACGGTCGGCTTGTCGCCGACGCGCCGGGCATGCATCCTGACCGTCTCAGCCAGGCGCTTGCGCTGCTCGGCGAGATAGCCGGGACTGGAATTGGCGTATATCTCTTGGCCGAGGTAGCGGTCTATCTCGGGCAAGCCGGAATCAAGCAATCGCACGATCTCAAGTGGGGGAAGCGGCGCTGCCGGCAGACGGAATATCTCACTCACGGGAGTTTTTACCTTCCTGGAAATGAACTTCCCAACTAGGTTAGCACAAAACCGGCGCCGGAGTCCACGCGCACCGGCCCTGGACCCTGAACTCATTCCACGCACTATACAACAAGTTCACACAATGCTATACTGAAACAAGCGTAGCAGTCTGTTACGGGAGCCTCGATGACTACGGCACCAATGTGAGCCCAACCGAACAAACATCAGCGTCGTGAGGAATTCCTTGTAAGCTCACCAAAGTGACGATTCAGGCTCACCATCTCAGAGCGTATGAGTATAAGTGTAGTTGTATCAAGGAGCAGCGATGGTGATGGCCGGAAGACGGCCATTGAGAATGAACTTGCCAGGCTGTGTGTCATCGCCGGAACTGACGTCGTCATTACGCCCCACCTCTACCACATCTCGGAGGGTAGCGACGTTTGGAACGCTCTGTCGGCACTTGAAAACGAGATAGTATTAGTGTGCTGGCTTCATCCTCGCCCCGCCCAACTGCTCCTCAATCTGCACGGTATCCGGTCAAAGGTTCTTGACCTCGTTACGTTCTCAACGGCGGTGGACTGCCGCGCGGCCATCTCGGACTTGATCTTCACATCCGCCAAAGGACCAACAACCGTAGGGAAGATAAGCGAGATCGACGAGCCGGTTTCCCAGAGATGGTATCCCGTACTCGACACCTCCCGCTGCAAGAACTGTGGCCACTGTCTCCAGTTCTGCCTCTTCGACGTCTATGGATATGGCGCGGACGGCGGCCTCACCGTAGTGAACTCGGATAACTGCAAGCCGGGATGCCCCGCGTGCAGCCGCATTTGCCCCGAAGGCGCGATTATCTTCCCCTTGTACGAGAAGGACCAGGCCATCGCCGGAGCGCCGGGGAAGTTTATGTTACCCGATGCCGCCGCGCGAAGGATGATCTACATGCGCACTAGGCGCCCGTGCCCGGTCTGTGGAAATGTCGTGAATTTGTCCGAGGCCAGGCTCCAAACCAGCGGCAGCGAGATTTGCGAGGAGTGCGGCGGGCTGCTGGTCAAGCCTCAAGAGACCTCGCCACTGCTCAATCGGGACGTGTCCGATGACATCGACCTGCTAATTAACGATCTGGAGAACCTCACGCGAAGGAGTTCGTGATCGTGAAATCGCCGGGCTATCCAATCGTGTTGACAGCGGATCGGACATTGATGGCCGGTTACCGGCTGCTCTTCGACGGCATGCTGGCTGCGAGCCAGACTTCAACCGTCCCACCGGCTCTCCTGTCCGGATTGCTGATGCCTTGGGCGCGCAATGGTAGTTTTCGAGCCCAAGTGGCTCCGCTGGGACTCCGTCGGATCGAAGCGGCGCTGATGGCAGGCGGATTTTGCCCCGACGATGTAGTCGTAGCCGACGAGGCGCACCTGCGATACGTCATCGGTCCGGCCACGAGGATCGTCGCGGTGACTTCCGGCGAGCCCGCGGGCCGCGGAATGAACAGTTCCACGATGACCGAGATAGCCGGTGGCGCTATCTATCCGGAACTGATGTTTCGCCGGTTGATGGAGGAGATCAGACGCTGTGCCGCGACATCGGCTCGATCCGCAAAGATCATCCTGGGCGGCCCCGGCGCATGGCAGATCGCTGATGATCCCATTTCCTGGCGAATGCTCGGCATCGACCACGTTGTAACCGGCTATGCCGAAGGCAATGCGGTGGAAGTGTTCCAAACGCTGATGGACGGCGGGGATATGCCGGAGGTGACAGTTGGGCAGCCTGTGGCCGCTGAAGCCATTCCGACGATTCGCGGCGCCAGCACGATGGGAGTGGTCGAGATTAGCCGCGGCTGCGGACTCGGCTGCTCGTTCTGCACGATCGCTCGTGTTCCGATGATCCATCTCCCTGAAGCGACCATTGTCGCCGACGTCCAGACGAACGTGTCGGCGGGCATAACGAGCATTGCCGCGCTCAGTGAGGACTTCTTCCGTTACGGCGCCAAAGGTCTGGACACCAATCCTCGCGCACTGATCTCGCTTCTCACCAGTCTGCGCAGGATAGAGGGTCTGCGGCTCATTCAGATCGACCACGCCAACATCTCCAGCATCGCGCAGTACTCCGACGCGGAGTTACAGGCGGCGTATGACCTCCTTGTCGGCGACAGCGGGTGCAGGTATCCCTGGGTGAACGTGGGAATAGAGACCGCTTCGGGTGAACTGCTTGGAGCGAACGGGGGCGCGCCCAAGATGTGGCGGTGCGCCCGTTCCGAGTGGGCGGAGTTTGCGGCGGAGCATATTAGGAGACTGTGCCGGATCGGATTCCTGCCGATGGCGAGCCTGATCGTGGGCCTGCCGGGTGAGCAAGAGGAGGACATCCGCCTCACCCTGGAGTGGGTGGAATCGCTGCAAAATGAGCGGATCACTATCTTCCCGGTCTTGTATGCCCCGATAGACGGCGGAAGTGGCGTACGTGCGCGCGATTTGAGCGAACTGCACTGGAAGCTTGTGAAAGCTTGCTACAGGCTGAACTTCAAGTGGATACCCCGAATGTACTGGGACAATCAGGCTGGCGCGGGCGTTTCCATAACGAAGCGCCTCGTCCTCCAGGCGCTGGGACGTGGGCAGATTCTTCAGTGGAACGCGCTTCTTGCCATTCACGGACGGAGAGCGCGGTGATGAGCGCTATTACCCGCGAACGCCTCGAATCAGCTTTCCGAGTCGCCGTGGGTCGGCTGCTGCAAGAAATGAACCCGGCGGGCTTCTGGGAAGGCGAGCTGTCATCTTCGGCGCTTTCTACGGCCACCGCCGTAAGCGCCCTCTCCCTGGCCGGCGTACAGAGTGATGAAGAGATGATTTGGAGCGGCGTCTCCTGGCTCGCGCAAACACAGAACACGGACGGAGGCTGGGGCGACACCATCGACAGCCCGAGCAACCTCGCAACCACGCTCCTCGCCGTGTCCGCGCTCACACTGGCAGGAGCGGAACCCGAGTTCGGAAAGACGCTGCGGATGGCCGAGGACCACATCTCATCTCAGGCGGGAAAAACGGCGAACGAACGAGTGGCGGCGATTCAGCGTATCTACGGCGCCGACCGAACCTTTGCAGTCCCGATTCTGGTGAACTGCGCCCTGGCCGGCCTGGTGCCGTGGGACCAGATCCCCGGTCTTCCTTTCGAGCTGGCGGTGTTACCTAGTGCCTGGTACAGGGCGTTCCGTCTGCACGTAGTCAGTTACGCCCTGCCCGCGCTGATAGCTATCGGGCTCGCAATCAACCATCATTCGCCGCGCGGATTCCCACCGAGCCGGCTGCTTCGACGGCTCATCACCGGACAAGTACTCTCCAGGCTCGAACAGATTCAGCCGGAACACGGAGGTTTTCTCGAAGCCGTGCCGCTCACCAGCTTCGTGGCTATGAGTCTGGCGCCAATATATGGCGCGGACCATCTTGTGGTCAGCAGATGCCTGGGGTTCATCAGGCAGTCGCAACAGGTCGACGGAAGCTGGTCGATCGACACCAATCTTTCTGTTTGGCTCACCACGGGCGCCATCTCCGCGCTGGCCGAGGCAGGTTGGCTGGATGAGATCGATACCGAAAGAACGCGGAAATGGCTGGTCGAGCGGCAGTTTAGCGCCACGCATCCCTTCACGGGAGCCGCCCCGGGCGCGTGGGGTTGGACTCATCTCCCGGGCTCAGTGCCTGATGCCGATGACACCTCGGGAGCCGTACTCGCCTGTTTGAGATTCGGAGAACGAGATGCCGCGTGCGCGGGAGTGAGGTGGCTTCTTGATCTGCGGAACACCGACGGAGGGTGGCCGACGTTCTGCCGCGGCTGGGGGCGGTTGCCTTTCGATAGGAGTTCGCCTGATATCACCGCCCATGCATTGCGAGCGATCCTTGCTTTCGATCCTGAGCGCGGTGATGCCGACTGCCGGCACGCGGTGAAGCGTGGGTTTGCCTATCTGGCAGCTATTCAGCGCCCGGACGGCGCCTGGGCGCCGCTTTGGTTCGGCAATCAATCGACCGCCGACAAGTCGAATCCGGTCTTAGGAACGTCACGGGTGCTGCTCGCCTATGCGGACTCAGAAACCTGTGGCGTAGAAACGGGCAAAGGTGTACAATATCTATTGAATTCACAGAATCAGGACGGTGGATGGGGTGGCGACCGGGGCACTGCATCGTCGATAGAGGAGACTGCTCTGGCGGTCGCCGCGCTGTCGAGGCTTGAGCACTCATTCGACGCGCATGACGCGATCTGGCGCGGTATTGGCTATCTTGTTCTCCGAATCGAAGATGCTTCGTGGACCATACCTACTCCGATAGGGCTTTACTTCTCCAGTCTCTGGTATTCTGAAAGACTCTATCCAATCATCTGGACCGTCGAGGCTCTTGGCCGGATCATGAACAAGCAGTCAGGACACCAAAATCGGTCGAATTGTTATGTCCGCGGTAAGAAACGTTAGAGCTCCGGATATAAAGCAGGTTCCTAATGAGAAGGCGGCTCGGAATGCTATCCGAGAGCAGGCGGTTGAGTTCGCCTCGGACCTCGACACAAGCCGTCCGCCCGTATGGAACGACCTGGAATCCCGGGGCAGGGCTTTACTCTGTAGGCTTGCACTTCCTCAGGTCTACCTGGGGTACGCCATGGTTACCGTAAGCAACGAGTTCTGGCGTCGGCGGTTCGAGTCGGTGCCGTTCGACCGGAGGCTTCTTCTCCTTTCTCACTGCCTGAGCGACAAATCGTCCTGCGTGGCCTCCCGCGATTCGGTGGGTTTGCGCTGCGAGAACTGCGGTGCGTGCGACATCGGCGACCTGAAAGCAAGAGCGGAGAAGTTGGGCTACGAGGTCATCGCTGCTGAAGGCACGTCGTCGGCGGTTATGAAGGTCCTGGAGGGAGACGCCGACGCGATACTTGGAGTCGCATGCCTTGATTCCCTCGAGAAATCCTACACTCGAGTTGTTGAACTGGGCATTCCCCATATTGCCGTCCCGCTCCTGCGCAATGGCTGTGTTAATACCGAGGCGGAGATCGACGAGATAGTCACCATTCTGAACTCAGCATCGGGCCATGTCGTGTCCGGGCCACGGAGCTATCTGCCGCTGCTCAGGGAAACGGCGCGGATATTCGATACGACGTCGCTTCTTGACCTGCTGCCTCGGGATATCGCCCCGCTCCTGGGGACTGATGAGGCTCCCGACTCTATGACCGCGACTGAGGCGATAGCCTTGGATTGGCTTGGAAGCCGTGGAAAACGTCTTCGTCCGTTCATCACCGTGTCGGCCTATGCCGTGGCCAGGCATGGTTCCGTTGTGACCGAGCCTGATACCGATCCTGTCTCCCTGATCCCAAAGCCGGTTCGCCGCATAGCGCTCGCCATAGAAGCCCTGCACAAGGCGTCGCTGGTCCATGATGATATAGAGGACAATGACGAATTTCGCTACGGACGCAGGACCATTCACAAAGAATACGGCGTTCCTCCCGCCATAAACATCGGCGACTATCTCGTTGGACTTGGCTATCGTCTGGTTGCCGGGGAAGCATCTACGCTCGGAGCGGAATGTGTCGCGGACATATTGAGCCGCCTTTCCTCCGCGCATCTCGACCTTTGCCGCGGACAGGGCGCGGAGCTTCTATGGCACGACCGGCAGGGCGCGTCTCTGCGTCCAATCGATGCTCTCTCGATCTATGCGCTGAAGACAGCCCCCGCGCTCGAGGTAGCTTTATACGCGGGCCTGCGAGCCGGGGGAGTCGAGATAGATGGCGCGCTGCTCAGGCAGTTCTGTGTCTACCTGGGCGAAGGTTACCAAATCCTAAATGACTTTGACGACTGGGACACGGAAACCGCGAATCACGTGGTAGCCGGAGGCGATGTGCTGGCGGAACGCCCGACGATCCTCCGGGCCTTCGCGCTGGAAGCAGGCGGAGGGGAAGTCCTGGAGATGAGCCTCAAGGCTGAGGATAACATGGCGGCTGTCGATCTGCTCCGCAAGTCATACTCTGACCTCGGAGCGTTCGACAAGGCTCAGCGGTTGCTGGACAGACTGCGAGACCGCGCGAGGGATCTTGCCGGACGCGTGGAACCCCCTGCGCTACGAGAATTGATGGACTTCCTGATAGGCATCATGCTGCCCGAAAGGCCGGTCCTGTAAGCCGGGTAAACAATGGGAATCGGTTATCTTGATACGCTCGACAAACTCTTCCGCGCCGGGACCGCGCAACTCAGCAGTTCCTTTGTTGACATTCAAGTCCGGTTCGTTGAGGAGAGCCAACTGCCGGATGGCGGGTTTACGGGCAGGAAAGGTGACGGCGATCTCTATTACACCGATTTCGGTGCTCGCGTATTGACGCTCCTGCCCTCGGGTTCCGAATGGGCGAAGAAGGCATGTCGCTACCTGCAATCTCAGAAAGATTCAAGGGACGTCATCGATTGCTTTGGAGCGCTCAACGTGGCTCGGATGCTCAGACAGCAGGGTGTGGATATGCCGATTGACAAGGTGGGGCTGGTCGAACGGCTGCGGGCTCAGGATCTCGGACGCGGATTCGCCAGGCCAGGCGGCAAGGAGGTCAGTGCTTACACCACTTTCCTTGCGGCGCTGTGCTTCGAGATGCTCGAAACAAGCTTCCCGAATCCCGGTGATGCCGTGGCTGCCATTTCCATCCTGAAATGTCAAGACGGTGGTTACAGTGAATCGCCCGGACATCCTGTTGGTCAGACCAACGCCACGGCGGCCGCGATTGCCTTCCTGATGATGCAGGATGCCCTTGCCGAAGAAGATGCGCAATCGGCTGCTCGCTTTCTGGCAAACATGCAGGCGCCGGATGGGGGCATTCTCGCCCAGTCTTCGGCTGTCGAGAGCGACCTCCTTTCGACATTTACCGGTTGTCTTACCCTCCTTGGGCTGGATGCGCTCGATCAGATCGACACCGCGGCGGTCGCGCGTTTGGTTGGGCAACTTGCCGCTCGCGGTGGCGGCTTTCGTGCGTGTATCTCTGACGATGAACCTGACGTCGAGTATACCTACTATGGTTTGGGAACGTTCGCGGTGCTGCGGACTTACGTATTGGCCACTCAGGTCTGACTAACGGGAAAAAGAGATATGGATGCGAATTCGTCCCCGTGGAAGCTTCGGGCAGCCGATAAGGCGCCAATTCCGAAGAAAGGTCCGCCGCCAGACGAAACACGTTTACACACCTATTGACAGGGCGTGTGTCAAATCTACGGAATTCAGGAATACATGGGCGGCCTGCGCATTATCGCAAGAATGGAGCAGCACACCGTAGGCCCTGAGTAGCCCAGTAGGAGTTTGTAGTTATTGAGATGGTCTGGTGGGCGTATCGAAGGGCCGGGCAAGTTTCAACCGAGCTTCCTACCTTCGTAGCCGCCCTTCGATACGGCCCTTCGCTACGGCCTACGGCCTACTCAGGGCTTACGGTGTACGGGTCAACGGGCTTTCCGTAGATTTGACAAGCACCCCTATTGACAAGAGCTGTTGACACAGGATGTATTATGAAGTTACCATAGCGTCGGGCTTGAAAATGCACCTGGAGGCAAGTAGTTGAACCTGAGTTGGATTGACTGGGCGATAATGGCCGTGGCGGCGGTATCGTTGCGACTGGTAAGCCTCAGCACCCGTCATTATATGAAAGGTGTGTCGGACTTTTTGTCGGCGAACCGCGTCGCGGGTCGGTATCTTCTGACTATTGCATCCGCAATGGGCAACGTAGGCGTGGTTTCGTTTGTGGCGCTGTTCGAGATGTTTTACGCCGCGGGTCTTGCTCAGGGGTGGTGGGAGGGTTTCCTGGTCCCGACGAGTGTCATTATCCTTATGATGGGCTGGGTATACTATCGATTCCGTGAGACCCGCGCTATGACAATGGCTCAATTTTTAGAAATGCGCTATTCGAGGAAGCTGCGTATATTTGCGGGGATTCTCTGCTGGACCAGCGGCATGCTCAACTTCGGAATTTTCCCGGCTGTCGCGGCGAGATTTTTTATATATTTCTGTGGACTCCCAGATCACTTTCATATTCCCGGAATCGAGTTTGCGTTTCCAAGCATTGCGCTTGTGATGATAATCGACCTCGGATTTGCCCTTACTTTTGTCAACATGGGTGGGCAGGTATCTGTTATGATAACCGAGGTCGTGCAGGGAATGTTCAGCAGCTTCGCGTTCATTGTTGTTGTGGCGACCATTCTTGTTAAGGTAAGCTGGCCCGAGATGGTTCAGGCTATGTCGATGGCGCCGAAAAACGCTTCGATGCTGAATCCGTTCCACACAAGCGGAGTCAAGGATTTCAACGTTTGGTATAACTTGATTGCCTTATTTGGAGCATTCTACGCCTGCATGTCATGGCAGGGGGCACAAGGTTTCTATAGTTCGTCACGCACGCCCCATGAGCAGAAGATGGGTGGAATCATCGCTGCGTGGCGCGGGATCCCGCAAAAGATGGCCATAGCTCTTCTGGCGCTGGCAACGCTTGCTGTCACTAAACTTCCTCAGTTTGCAGACCAGGCCCACGCGGTGAGTCTCGAATTGGCAAAGATACCCAACACTTCCGTTCAAGAACAAATGCGGGTTCCCATTGCAATGGCGCACCTGCTGCCTGTGGGGGTAAAGGGACTACTGGCGACAGTGTTCCTCTTCTTCTCTTTCACCTGTCATGACACCTATATGCATTCCTGGGGAAGCATATTCATCCAGGATATCTATATGCCTATAAAAAACAAAGCGCTCGACCCGGAGCATCATATCAAATTGCTGCGCTGGGCGATCATCGGAGTGGGCATCTATTCTTTCTTCTTCAGCCTGTTTTACCAGCCAAGCGAGAAGATCTTTTTCTTCTTTGCGATGACAGGCACGATCTGGATGGGAGGCTCGGGTGCCGTAATTATCGGCGGACTATACTGGAAAAGAGGCACCACGGCGGCAGCTTACTCCGCGCTGATTAGCGGAGCTGTATTGGGGATTGCCGGCTTGATTATCCCCAAGATATATGCGGCTCGCCTGAATCAGCCATTCCCTGTGAATGGTCAGTGGCTGTGGTTTATTGCTATGGTTTTTGCCATATTGATATATTATTTCGTCTCGATTGCAACCCATCGGAGATTTGGCGATTACAATCTCCACCGAATGCTGCATAGGGGACAATATCGGGTCCAGACGGACCATGTGCGGGAAGAGTACGTTCAGAGCAAGTGGCAGCAATTGGTGGGAATAACCAGCGAATTCAGCAAGGGCGACAAGTTCCTGGCAATTGCTATGATCACGTGGAATGCGTTGAGTTTCTTGTGGTTCGTAGTGTTCAGCATATTGAACCAGATTTACCCGATCACGGATGCGGCCTGGGCGCGATACTGGTACGTTGTCACTATCGCTATCCCCGGGATTCTCTCCATTCCAGTGACCATATGGTTCACCGTAGGGGGAATATCCGATGTCAAGGCTCTGTTCCATACGCTTGCGACGGCAACAAGAGACGCCTCCGATGATGGTCGTTTCCACGGCTATCAAGACGATGTTCCCAAACAGCCGATCGCGCTCGCTGAGCCAGTTGCGATTGCGTCTGGTGAACAGGCAGGAGAAGAAAATGATAAGAGCTAAAGTGATATTAAGCATGCTGATCTGGGTGTGCTGTGCGATAACCGTCCAGGCTGGAGCATTGAGTCAATACACCTGCCATCGCGCGGTTGGGCCCGTCGCGATTGACGGCAAGCTGGATGATGCAGCCTGGCGGAATGCCGACGTTATCACGTTCATAATGCCGGTCACGGATAAGCAAACATTGAGCAAGACCGAGGCAAGGGTTCTCTGGGACGATTCTTGCCTTTACGTTGCCTACCGCGCCTATGACAAGGATATTTGGAGTCTGCACAAAAACCGCGACGACCAGACATGCGCGGAAGATTGTCTGGAATGCTTTTTGCAGCCCAACCCTGCGAGGCAAACATACTATAACTTTGAGATCAATGCCAATGGCACAATCTACGATTCCTACAATGTCGGAAGAAATTCGGGTGGCTATGGCCATCATCGCTGGTCTGTGTGGAACTGCGAGAGAGCCCGCGTTGGCATTGCCGTAACCGGCACGCTGAATCAGTGGACTGACGCGGATAGCCTTTGGCAGATGGAACTCGCTATTCCGTTCGCTGAGCTGCCGTCCCTGAATGGTAAGGGACCGAGCGCCGGAGACGTTTGGAGGTTCCTGCTTGCCAGGTATGATTATTCCGTTTACCTGCCGGATGGAGTTGAGATTAGCAGTTGCTCGCATCTGAAAGCGGTGGACTTCCATGATCCATCCGACTGGTTGCAGCTCAAGTTTGCGGACTGAGTAGGAGAACCTCAAATTCAACCGAACAAGACGTGCTTGATACATCAAACTCGAAAGTGAGGCAATACCTTGAGAAGCAGAGCGCTATTTGGCAAGAAATTTTTAGATATTCAGATTAGGGAATCAGATGTTCTAGCGCCGGGTGATGATTACGCAATAGTTAAAGTCCACGCCTGCGGAGTATGCGGTACCGACGTAAACTTTGTGCGAGACTGGGAAAATGACTATATGCCGCTTGGACACGAGATATCGGGCGAGGTGCTGGAAGTCGGAAAAAACGTGACAAGCGTGAAGCCGGGCGACAAGGTTGTAGTTGAAGACCTTACCATGTGCGGCATATGCGAGAGCTGCAAAAGCGGGAATCCTCAATTCTGTCGCGATATGTACGGTCTACAGGATCAACCCGGCATGAGCGAATTTCTGTCCGTACGCTACAATAATCTTGTCAAATTCGATGGGTTGGACTATATCAGCGCATCTCTCACGGAACCGCTCGCTGTTTGTATTGCGGCAGTATCTACCGCGGAAATTCCTCTCGGCGGCAGTGTTGTGATACTTGGAAACGGGCCGGTCGGGCTGATGACGGCGAGACTTGCTCGGGTGCGAGGGGCGGGTTTTGTCGCAATAACAGGTCTTGCCGAGGACAGCAGCCTTACAAGAGCGCGTTTCGGCGTGGCGGAGAAGTTCGGTTGTGACGCAATAATCGAAACCGGCAAAAAAAGCGTTGAAGAGGAGATTCTTAAGAAGTTCCCCAAAGGCGTCGATCGCGTGATCGTTACTTCGCCTCCCGAGAGTATGTATGACGCATTCAAAATCATACGCTATGGAGGGATAATAACGGTTCTCGGGCTCAGCTTCAGCGGCAGAAATGTGATCGACCTTGATGTGAACGATTTGATCTTCCGAAAGATTACCCTGAGGCCGGTGTTCGCGGAACCGGCGATCAACTTCCATCTGTCCATAAAACTGCTCAAAGAAGGCATTTTAGACTCTGGGACAATGATAACCCATACATTTGGGTTCGATAATAGTCGAGAGACTATGGGCGCGATTATCGATTGCAGTCAGCCGATTATCAAGGCGGTAATGCTAACGTCGGACAAGTGAGATTCCATACGTGGGATGCGGTTGTGGTGGGTTCCGCCGCCGTCCATAAGAACTGCACCCCCAGCCTTTTCGTTATTTGACAAGCCGCACCAAAAAACGCTAGACTAAGAGCATAACACGTTATAACACACACTGCGCGTGCATTCGCCCACAGTCTCTCGAGGTTCTTAGGATTCTCATTATGCTCCCATTGCATCAGTATCACCTGGAAGAAAGTGCGGCGGACAGCATCGCGGAAGTCATTCGCAAAATGATCGCCGCGGGCGAATTGAAGCCCGGCGACAGGATCAACCAGCGAACCATTGCTCAGCGGCTCGATGTAACGACTACGCCTCTTCGCGAGGCTCTGAGCAAGCTGGAGCAGGACGGCACGGTTCAGCGGCTGGCAGGCACGGGCGTGTTTGTGCGCGCCTATACCCGCAATGAGGTAAGGCAGATATACCTTCTTCGAGAGGTCAACGAAGGACTCGCCGCCCGGCTTTGCGCGGAGAACGCATCGGATCGGCAGATTGAGCGACTGGAGTCGATGGTCGTAGAGCTCAATAGTGCTCGCGAAAGTGGGAACCTTGAGCGGGTAAGAGCGGTGGAAATGGCGTTTCACGAGCGTATAGCCCAACTGTGTGGGGCGCCAATCGTGGAAGCGCAGATCAAGAAAATGATGTTTGTTCGGTCTACCATTATGAGCCTGTCGGGCCCGATTTCCAGGGAGTATGATTTTGCGCCGGAAGCGGACCATGGGGAGATTGTCGCCGCCATACGCGAGCGCGACGGATCAAAGGCCGAAGCTGCAGTGAGGAAGCACATAGCCAACGGCTATCGATCGTACCTTGCGTGGCTTGACTATATGGAGGATGAATCGTGATCGAAAAGGGTTTTGCCGGCAAGGTAGTGATGGTAACCGGAGGAGCAACCGGCATAGGTGCTGCTTGCGTGGAGCGTTTTGCGTCACTGGGGGCGAGTGTTGCCTGCTGCTACAACAAGAGCGCGGAGTCGGCAAATGTGCTTGCTGAAAAACTGTCACAGAAGGGTACTCCCATCCACACAGTGAAGGTCAATGTCTCCAGCAGCAGCGAGGTCCAAGACGCCGTTACCCAAGTCAGCAAACACTTCGGCACTCACATAAGTGTCCTCGTGAACAACGCGGGCGACCAGATACGGACAATGCCCATCGAAGATATGGACGAAGATCTCTGGGACCTGGTTCTGGCGGTGAACCTCAAGGGCGCGTTCCTCTGCTCTAAATACTGCATCCCCAGCATGAAGTCATCCGGCTGGGGCAGGATCATCAATATGAGTTCCATTTCCGCCAGAAGTGGGGGAGGCCCCGGAGCGGCGCATTACGCGGCGAGTAAGGCAGGCCTGGAGTCATTTACCCGCAGCCTTGCCAAGGAGCTCGGGCCGTTCGGCATAACGGCAAACTCCATATCGCCGGGGGTAGTGTTTACGCCGATCCACGAGCGGCACAACACTCCGGAAAATATTGAGAAGCTCAGGCAGATGATTCCCGCGCTTAGGCTTGGTGAACCCAGCGAGGTGGCGGGAGCAGTTGCGTTTCTTGCGTCAGAAGATGCTTCGTATATTAACGGGGTGGTGCTGCCTGTCAATGGCGGAATGCGCCTGGATTAGCTGTTTCGGAGCGTGCACTCAGCGGATCACGATGAAGTGCCGCTGTTATAACACATAGTAACTATCAAAAGGAGAAATCAATGGCTGCTAATGCTGAGAGATTGGTGTACCTCAATGGGGAGTTCGTCCCCGAGAAAGATGCGAATATATCAATATTCGACTCGGCGCTGATGTTCGGGGATATGGTTTTCGAGATGACCCGCTCGTTCAATGGCAAGCAGTTTATGCTCAGGGAACACCTGGAGAGGCTGTATCGCGGCATAAAGCAGCTCCAGATTCCTCTGGGAACGAGTATCGAGGAGATGGAGCGGCTTGTTCATCAGACTATCGAAGCAAACCAACCCGCGTTTTCTCCGACTGATGAGCACAGGCTTATGATCAACGTCTCTCGCGGGCCGCTTGCGATGTATAAGATGGTCTTCGACGGCAAGGTTGAGCCCACGGTCGTCATAGCCGACTTTCCCGTGAAATGGACTGTAGCCCCTCTTGCGCATTTCTTTGATGACGGCATTCACGCGGTCACTCCCTGCCAGCGGGCGATCCCGGCGCAGCTTCTTGAGCCCAAGATCAAGAACCGCAGTCGAATGCACTATATGGTGGCCAACCTGCAAGTGTCTCTGCTGAACGACCCGAACGCCTGGGCGCTGCTTCTTGACCCCGAAGGGTTCGTCACTGAGGGCACTGGATCCAACTTCTTCATAGTAAAAGATGGCACGCTGATGACACCTGAGCCGCGTAACATCCTTCGGGGAACGAGAAGGGCATTTGTTATGAAACTGGCGGAGAAGCTCGGTATCCCGGCCAAGGAGTGCAACATCGAAAGTTACGACGTGGCAAGCGCCGATGAGGCGTTCTTCACCTCCACTGCCTTTACAATGCTGCCTTGCATCAAGTTCAACGGGCTTTCAATAGGCGACGGACAGCGAGGACCGGTATTCCAGGCTCTGCTGGATGCTTTCAGCCAGGCCGTCGGCACGGACATCGAGGCTCAGACCAAAGCTTTTGCGGCGGAGGCCGGTGGCGAGCTTTCGGGGACGACAATCTACAGTTTTGCTAAGGTGAAGTAGTGAGCCTCAAGAATTGGATATACGGAACCGCCGTCCGCCGGCGTATCTGGCTTGAGAAAGACTATCCTGTCTGCGGGTTCGTCTGAGGTGGATTTGTCGACATAAGCGACACTTACCGCTGAAAACGAACCTGGAGGACAGAATGAAATACGAGATGACATCAAGAGAGCGAATTCTCTCCGCAATAAAACTCAAGCCGGTCGATCACATTCCGCTGGGACAGATGTTCCACAGCACCGTGCTGAACACACCTGCCGACAAGCAGTGGACGAATCAGTTCGAGCGCGCGCGGGTGATGAGGGATGTGGGGCTTGACCCCACTATTGATATTTGGATGCCCGCGCCGGAGGCGCCCCCGGAGATTCCGGTGCGCAAGTGGATGGAAACGGATGATGATGGCGTCAGGCTGCTGTGCGCCGCATACGAGACTCCTTCCGGAACTCTGACCGCGAAAGTCCGACGAACGGATGACGATTGGTACGATTCGACCCATTATCGCTTTCTGCCGAGGTGGGACGGCAATGCCCATCGCGACGCGGACCAGTACGATCGCATCGAGATGATGGACGACTTCTTCACGCGGCGCTACAAAGTGCCGCTTGTCAAAGGGCCGGAGAACCTCGATGCATTTGAGCATCTGCTTAAGGCTCCGACAGGCGGCTACCGGGAATTGTGGATACGCGGCGCCCTCAAGGCGAAGGAAATCGCGAACGATATGGGCCTGGCAACCCAGGCGCGGCGGGTTTCGATTGGCGACTGGTTCATGTGGGTCTGCTGGATCGAGGACTTCTGCGTTCAGATGATGGAAAATCCTGACTACATCGACCGGTTCTATGACATCGTAAACAACTACAACAAGCAGATCGTGGATATGGTTCTGGAGGTCCAGCCGGACATCGTCCAATACCGCGGCTGGTATGACACTCCGGACTACTGGGGCCGCGAGCGTTACAAGAGCATCTTGTTTCCGGGAATACAGGAGCTTGCGAGGCAGGTTCATGGCGGAGGTTCGCTGTTCTGCTGCCTGCTGACCGAGGGCTACACCCTCTACCGGGATATTATTGGTGAGCTGGATGTGGACGTTTTCCTTGGGCTGGAGCCTCTGGCTGCCCGAAAAAGCGAGGACTTGGGGCTTGTTAAGGACGCGTTTCGGGACAGGCACTGCATCTGGGGCGGAGTCAACGCCTGCGTAACAGTCGGCATGGGATCGGACGAGGAGATAGATGAGGCCGTCCGGATCGCGGTAGAGAAACTCGGCCCTGAAGGCTTCATCCTGAATGCCGCAATGTATATCTACGATGATGACGTCACTTGGGACAGGTTCATGGTGTTCGTCGATTCGTGGAGGAAGTATTGCTTGTAGGATTGCTGCTGAAATCTGTCTGGAGGATATATGAAAGAGCTTGGCGTATTAGTCCCTGTCGTGACTCCGTGCACACGCTCGGGGGAGCCTGACCTTGATGGGTTGAGGTCCGTCTGCCGGTATGTGCTGGATGCCGGATGCCACGCCATTTTTGTGGCGGGCAGCACGGGGCGGGGACCGTGGTTTGGTAGAGATGATAAGGAAGCGATCTGCGCAACTGTCGCGGAGACCATCGGGCCCGATACCCGGCTCTTTGCCGGCTGCATGGCTTCGGGACTCACTGAGATGCTGGAGAATGCGAGGGCGATGGCTGGATCGGGAGCGCAGGTTGCGGTGCTCACCGCTCCCGGCTACTTTGTCTACAGCCAGCGGGAGGTCGAGTCGATCTTCCTCTCATTTGCCGATTCGAGCCCACTCCCAGTGATGATCTACGACATACCCGCTTTCGCGGGAACCAAGCTCGATCTCGATCTCGTCCAGCGGCTTTCCAACCATGGCAACGTGATGGGATTCAAGGACTCGAGCGGGGACCTGGACAGGTTCAAGACCCTGTCTAAAGTCGTTGACGATCCTGAGTTTGTGGTTCTTCAGGGAAAAGAGCATCTGCTTTCGGATTCGATACATGCTGGGGCGTCGGGATTCGTTGTTAGCCTGACTCATGTCGATCCGGGGATGTTCGCTGAGTTATATCGGGCGGCAAGGTCGGGGGACTCGCAGCGGGCTGCTCGGGTTCAGGAGGTAGTCATCAGGCTGATGGGCCTGCTTGTGTCCTGCTTCGAGCGCCGTCCGGAGACCTCGACAATGTTTCACTTCTTGAACTGCACATTGCGTAAGAGAGGCATCTGCGACAACATCGTCCTTGAGCACGAGGGCGATTGTCCCGGCTGGCTTGCCGAGAAAGCCGATGAAGCAATGGAACTATGCAAAGAGTTGGAGGCTGTATGAAATCTGCTGTTTATTACGCGCCGGGCGATATCCGGGTAGAGGAGCGTCCAGAGCCAAAGCGTGAAAGGGATAATCTTGTTGCCAAAGTCCAGTGCTGCGCGATCTGCGGCACGGACCTGAAGCTTGCAACAGTAGGCAACCCACGCTGTCACCCCCCAAGAATCATCGGCCACGAGATGGTGGGAGAGGTAGTTCACGCGGGCGAGGATGTCGATGGGTTTGCGGTTGGAGACAGGATTACCCTTGCCACCACTGTCGCTTGTGGTGACTGCCCGCATTGCGCGCTTGGGCTGGGCAACATGTGCTCGAACGCGAAACCTATCAGCTACGACTACGACGGGGCATTTGCGGAGTTTCTTGCGGTTCCGCCGGCAGCTATATCTGGAGGGAACGCCGTAAAGGTTCCGGACTGCGTGGATGAAGAGTCAGCGGCGCTGGCTGAACCCCTCTCCTGCGCTATCAATGCTCATCAACTCGCCGGAGTGAAGGCAGGCGATAGAGTGCTCATACTTGGCGGCGGCCCGCTTGGGGCGTTGCATGCGGCACTGGCGAAGGCAACAGGCGTTGCTGACGTGATGCTTGTCGAGCTTTCCGAGCCGCGGCTGTCCATGCTCAGGAAGATCGATGGCGTGACGGTGATTGACGGCGAGCATGAGAATGTGAGTCAGGTGGTTATCGAGCGAACATCCGGGCTCGGCGCGGACGTTGTGATAGTATGTGCTCCGTCGAAAGAGGCTCAGGAAGGGTCGCTCCAGTTCGCTCGTAAGGGAGGGTCGATCAGCTTCTTTGCTAGTCTGCCGAAGGGCGGCTCGGACATCACCATCGATAGTCGAACGATCCACTACAACGAACTGCGGATAGTGGGGGCGTCGGACTCCCGTCCGGAGCATGTGAAGAGAGCAATCGAGCTTATGGCCGAGGGCAAAATCGATCTGCGAGGGATTGTCACGCATCGGGTATCTCTCGACAACATTCACGAGGGGCTGGAGTTAATGAAGAGCAGACAGTCGCTAAAGGTGATGGTGTATCCTCAAGGGGTGGCCTCGTGATTCTTGCTACCAGACACGTCGGCATCGTAGTGCGCGACATCGAGAAATCGCTCCGCTTCTGGCGGGATGTGATGGGGCTCAAAGTGGCGGCAGACTTCAGGGAAGAAGGGGAGTTTATCAACACTGTCCAGCATCTGAGCGGCGTCCGTCTGCGGATGATAAAGCTGACGTCCCCCGACGGGTCGATGGTGGAGCTTCTACAGGATGATGCACATCCCACTCCGCCTTCGAGCGCGAACGATCTCTGCGACTGTGGCATTCGCCACGTGGCGTTCACCGTTGCGGACATTGAAGATTCCTGGAAGACTCTGGTGGATGCGGATTGTGATGTGCTGAGCGAACCGGTAACTGCTCCCGACGGCAAGGCGCGCCTCTTCTTTGCGCGCGACCCCGAGGGCAACCTTATGGAATTGGTGCAGGTTCTTGGATAAGAAGACGACTCATATAGAAACAGAATATCGCCGGATAATTTCGAGCATTCCCCATCCCGATTCGGTTCCACTTATTGAGGAACTCAGGCGGATCGAGCCCCGGTCGATGTCGGGTATGCCACCTGTCGTTTGGGACCGTGCGAAAGGTTTCCAAGTCTGGGACGCGCACGGCAACATGTGGATCGATTTCACCTCCGCGGTGGTGCTTGCCAACGCGGGGCACGCTAATCTCTCTATTGGCGATGCGATTCGCAAGCAGCTTGACACCGATCTCTGGCACAACTACTGCAACCCGTCCGAGATGAGGCTGCGGACGGTCAAGGCGATCCTCGACATAATCCCGTCGTATCTGGACAAGGTGTTTCTGCTGACTACCGGTTCTGAAGCGGTCGAGTGCGCCATCAAGCTGATTAGACTGCACGGACGGAGCATCTCGCCGGAGAAAATCCACATAGTATCTTTCGCAAACTCCTTCCACGGGCGAACGATGGCATCACAATCGGCGGGAGGATTCCCGAGTCAGAAGGAGTGGATGGGATTGGTCCCCGAAGGATTTCACCAGATTCCATTTCCTGAATGCGCAAGGTGCCCCTGGGGCAGAAAAGAATACGACAACTGTGGAGTTGAATGCTTCGAGCGCGGCCTGTCCGCATTGCGCAGGAGCGGAGTCAAGGACGAGCAAGTCGCGGGTGTCTTGGCCGAGACTTTCCAAGGGCCTTATGTGGCATTTATGCCTCCCGACTATGTCCGCGCGCTTCGACAGTGGACGCAGGCTAATGACGCTCTGCTCGTCTTCGACGAAATCCAGGCAGGCATAGGCCGGACCGGAAAGTGGTTCGGCTTCGAGCACTACGGTGTGGAGCCGGACCTGGCGTGCATGGGGAAGGGGCTGACATCCTGCCTGCCGATGTCGGCGGTGGCTGGTCGAGCGCACATACTGGACCTCGCCGAGCACGGTGAAATGAGCAGCACACACACAGGCAACCCTCTCTGTTGCGCTGCTGCTATCGCGAACATCTCGGCTATTCGGGAAGACGGCATGTTGAGGAACGCTGGTTCGATGGAGCCGGTCGTTCGGAAGGCATTGGAGTCGCTGCGTGATAAGTTTCCGCGGCATATCGGCGCAGTCAACGGCAAGGGTTTGGTGTGGGCCGTCTATCTGCTGAACCCGGGGACGGGTCAATTGGACCCAAGCCTGAGCGACCGAGTAACCGCTCGTTGTATGGAACTCGGCCTCCTGATGCTCCAGACTGGGCGTGGCACGCTGAAGATTGCCCCGCCCCTGTGCATCACTGAACGGGCTCTGATGGAGGGGATTGGGGTGATTGAGCAGGCGATATGGGAGTGTGTGCTGTGAGCATGTCGGATGAACGAGAGCTTGACCTGTTACTGAGCGAAATAGCCATCAGGGTTGATATGGGGATCTGCCATGGGGTAGACGAACGCTACCGGCGGGCGCTGACATACGAAGAGGTTGACCGGCCTCCGCTCGTGGTGCAGCCGGAGTTCGGGCATTCGTTCGATCTGCCCGAACCCTGGAACAAGTTCCGCCGCTACAGCTATCGTGAGGGCTTCGACGATCCGGCGGCGATGATGCAGAATATGCTTCTTGCCCGTGTCGTGCCGGGGCTTGTGCTGGGTGATGACAGTCCCCTGGCCATCCGCAACGATCATGGCACAATCCAGATCGGCAGTGCGGTAGGCGGAAACTGGATGCTTCATGAGAATAACTTCCCATGGATAGAGCATTTCGACTCCCTGGAGCCTATCGAGCGGATAGCGAAGTCCACCGAGCCTGTCGACCTGAACGCGGGCGTGCTTCCACGGTCGTTCGCGACGCTCAAGTATTATGTGGATAAGCTGAACGAGTTCCCGCAATGCGCGGAAGCTGTGCAGATATCGATGCCGGACCTGCAAGGCCCGCTGGATACCGCCGATCTTCTTTGGGGAAGTGGCATATACTACGCGTTCGCGGATGCTCCCGAGCTTCTGAACAAGCTGCTCTCGCGACTTGTGGACGTTATCCTGCAGGTCTACCAGGCATACAAACCCTACACTCACGACCGGCTCGATCCGACGGCCAACACACAGCACGGCTACCTGATACCCGGCAGATTGCTCATCCGCAATGATTCTGCGATTATGCTCTCACCCGAGACTTACGCGGAGTTCGTGCGCCATCACGACGTGCGCCTGCTGCGCGAGGTCGGTTCCGGCGCCATTCACTTCTGCGGGAACGGTCAGCACCTGGTGGAGAAGATGATCGAGCCGGATGAGGTGAAGGGTCTGGACTTCGGCGAGATTCATCTGATGGATGGAGGCTGGATCTACGGCGTCTGCCGCGAGCGCAAAGTATCGCTGCACAGGGTCACGCCGCCCAGGGAGGACCTTGTAAGCGGCAAGGCAAGGCGCGACTTCCCAACGGGAGTGGTCTTCGTTTATCAAACTGACAGCATCGACGACGCGCTCGACGTAGTGCGGTCCTATTCATCGAATTGAGGAGACTTGTATGAAGCTTCGTGATAGAGTTGCGGTAGTGACCGGCGGAGGAAGTGGAATCGGGGCAGCTATCTGCAGAGCTTTCTCCGAGGAGGGCGCTACCGTGGCAGTGGGTGATCTGAACCGGGAGGCCGCTGAACAGGTGGCGGAGGAGATACGCGCGTCCGGCGGCAAGGCTACCGCCAAAGTCTTTGACGTCTCCGACCGGGCGGCCGTCGAGCGGGCCGCTGATGAAGTAGAGTCGGAGTTGGGACCGCTTTCGATATGGGTGAACAACGCAGGCGTGTCATATATAGTGCCTTTTCTGGATTGCACTGAGAATCAGTGGGAAAGCACTTTGCGAATCAATCTGACCGGTGCGTTCATCGGTTGCCGCACGGCAATAAGCCGGATGCTTCCCAGGGAACAGGGAGTCGTCCTGAATATGTCCAGCCAGTCCGGCAAAGCGGGCAACAGCCAATATGCAGCCTACTGCGCGAGCAAGTTCGGGATCATCGGCCTCACTCAGTCACTAGCGATGGAGTTTGCGGACCGAGGGATACGAGTAAATGCGCTCTGTCCCGGGGTCGTAATGACGCCCCTTTGGAAGGCGATGGTAAACGACTACGCTCACAAGCGCAACATGAAGCCGGAGGATGTTCGCCCATACATGGAAAGCAAGATACCAATGCACAGGCTTTGCGAGCCGGAAGACGTGGCGCGCTACGCAGTATTCCTGGCAAGCGATGACTCCTCTTACATCACTGGCCAGGCGGTGAACATCTCCGGTGGCAGCGTGATGTTCTGAAGCCACAAGTGCTGCACGAAACTCACATAAAGAAAGGACTGTAATGAAAATATACCTTGATACAGCAAACGTAGGAGATATCACAAAGGGCGTAGCGCTGGGTTGCGTGAGCGGCGTCACCACAAACCCATCCATAATAGCACGCGAAAACAAGAGCTTTGCCCAGTGCATAGCCGATATAGTCGCCATCGACCCGAATCTCACCATATTGGTTGAAGCCGTCTCCGAGGGCAGAGACGAACTCGTAGCGGAGGCCAGAGAACTTGTGAAATCCGCCGGAGACGTTGTAATAAAGCTCCCAATGACAAGCACCGGACTTGCAGCGTGCAAGGTTCTATCATCCGAGGCAATACGCGTGACGATGACACTTGTCTTCAGTCTGAACCAGGCAATACTGGCAAGCAATGCCGGAGCAAGTTTCGTGGCGCCCTTTGTAGGCAGGCTGGACGATATCAACTCGGACGGACTGGGGCTGGTGCAGTCGATCAGGAACACGTTCGATATTCAAGGAGTGGATACCCGGATAATAGCCGCGTCCATTCGGACCCCTCAGTCCGTGGCTGATCTGTTCGCTGCCGGATGCGATATCGTTACCATGCCCTATAGCGTGCTTCAGAGTATGATCGCACATCCGCTTACTGAAGCAGGCCTCAAGAAATTCGCCGAAGACTGGAAGAAAGTGCCGGCGGGCGCCTAACGTCTATAACCAGAAGTGAAAGGACAAGATAGATGCCGTTGGTCACGGATTACCAGCAAGTTAAGGATATATATCAGCAAGCAGCAGAGCTGGGAGTGGGCCTTCCCGTTTACTGTGCCGAGGACAGGGAGACGCTGGAAGCGATACTTGCGTCTGCCCTGAAAGTGGGGGAAGAGATTGGTGTGGAGGACCTGCCGATCATTCCCGCGTGGACTTGCCGTTACCCTCCGAGAGGACAGATGACCCTACTGACCGCGTGCGGCGATCCGGTCTTAGGAACGAAGTTGATGTTCTCAGACCTTGAGACATTCATGGGAGAGACCAGCCCCTATCGAAAGCTCAGGGTGCTTCCGCACTTGGACCACGCGTTTCCCTGGCTGGACAGCGATATTCTGCTGGACTTCGCCGATAAGTTCGCCTCAGTGATGTGCGATGCCAGCGAGAAACCGTTCGAGGAGAATATTCGATTGACGGCGGAATATGTGGAAAAGGTCCGAGGTCGGGTTGTGGTTGAAGGCGCGGTAGACGAAATATTCGAGTTCGGAGGAGATGGCGAGAAGAACGAACCGACAACTCCCGAACAGGCACAGCGGTTTCTGCGTGAAACGGGAGTGGATATCATAGTTCCAAACGTCGGAACCGAGCACAGAGCCACCGCCGACCAGGTGGTATATCGCGCCGACTGCGCAAGGGCGATATCATCCGCGGTAGGCAAGATTCTGTGTCTTCACGGCACGTCCTCGGTCAAACCGGAGAACCTGCCCTCTCTTCCTTCCGACGGGTTCGTCAAGATCAACATATACACAACTCTCGCTGTTGCCGGTGGGCAGGCTGTGGCAAGGTGTGTGCTGGAGAACCTGGGCAATATCTTCGGTGAGGCGGAACTCAAGGAACTGGTCGATCAAGGAGTGCTCGGCCGGGAGGTCCTGTCCACCGGCTATGGCAGCACAAGAGATGTGATAAAGCCAAAGCTGGACCGCGTGGCCAATCCTCCCAAGCGCGACGCGTGGTTTGCTGCCGTTCGAGACCGCTGCGGTGAGTTCCTTCGCATATTCAATTATGACAGGTATGCTCAATGAAAAGGTCCCAGGTAGACTCAGCCATAGACGATGCCATAGAGACCCTCAACGGAATTCAGTTCCGCCTTCCTCCGTTCGCCTTTTGGAGTCCTGAGGAATGGGCGGGCAAGGGACCTGAGTGCGAGCGAGTCAGGATCAATGGGCTGGGCTGGGACGTTAGCGACTTTGGCGGCGAAGACTTCCGATCATTCGGAGCGGTCTTGTTCACCTTGAGAAACGGCAATCACCAATCTCCGGAGATGGGGACTCCTTACGCTGAAAAGGTGATTGTCCTCAAACCAGGGCAGCGGCTTCCGCTTCACTTCCACTGGCTTAAGACGGAGGACATCATCAACCGCGGAGGCGGCGTGCTGGTGATGGAACTCTACAACGCAACCGAATGCGATGAACCCGACACTTCCGGCCTTGTGCACGTCTACTGCGACGGAGTCGAGACGACTCTCAAGCCGGGCGAGCTTCTGGAGCTTCAGCCGGGAGAGAGCATTACACTGCCGCCGCGCCTCTTCCACCGCTTCTGGGCTTCCAAGAACGCGGGAACCTTGGTTTGCGGAGAGGTGTCCAGCGTAAACGATGATTCGACGGACAACCTGTTCGCGGAGCCGACGAGCCGATTCGCGGAGATAGATGAAGATGAGCCGGCGCGGCACCTTCTTTGCAGTGACCGCGGGTAAGCTCTTGGTAGCCCGAAGAATGTCTGAGGTGCACTTTGTTCATAGATGCTTGTAAGACCGAAAATATGCTTGCGTTTCTTGAGGAGGAGCATTTCCGGCACCACTGGGTAGCCGGGGCCGTGCCATCGGCGGATGAAGTCGCCATCACGGCAGATTGGTCGGTTGTGATGGATGCCACGCCGAGTGCGCTTCTATCAAAGATGCAGGCGGATTTCCGCACGTTCATGAGCAAGTGTATGGGTGTTGACCTCTCCAGCCAGGTTTGCGGTCCGCGGGTCGTGTTTGGGCTGAGTTGTGACACCCCGAATAGAGATGAATCGTTCAAGATCACGGCCGACGATGATGCGATCGAGATTACTTCAGCCGGAGAACGCGGGCTTATGCACGCATCGCATTATCTGGAAAGACAATTCGCGTTGCGCGGCGGGCCGTTTGCGAAGAAAGGGATCACCGAGATATCTCCGGCATTTGACGTCAGGATATCCAACACGGTCTTTTGTTCTCCGGACGGCAGCATCGACGATCCCATTGTGTTCACCGACAAATACCTCGGTCTGATGTCGCACTTTGGCATCAACGGCGTTCACGTCTATATCAGCATCTGGGATTATTGCAAAAATTCCATCTTTCCGGAACTGAACACCCCCGGGTACGATGCCAACATAGCCCAACTACGGAACCTGTGCATGCGGGCTGGGGAGCACGGCATCGATGTATACCTGGTGGTAAGAAACTCGCCTGTCGATGCCTCTATCTTTGATCGCTGTCCTGAAGCACAAGGGGCAACTATCGACTTTCCGGTGCCGAATGAGATGCACTGTCTCTGCACATCCAACGCCGACGTGATAGCATGCTATCAGGAAAGTTTTGCTAATCTTTTCAGAGAAGTGCCGGAGCTTGGCGGGGCCATTCTAATCGTCGGCGGAGAGGGATTTGTCCATTGCTTTACTCGCCCCAAGCGCAAGTTTGGCGGCAAAACAGACTGTCCCAACTGCTCTGATCACAATCCATCCAGTGACGTCGCGTCGCTCATTAACAGCATTGCATCGTCGATTCATCGGATAAGCCCGGACGTAAAGGTTTTTACCTGGCCATACAGCGCATTTGTGTGGTCCGGAGATGACTTCGCGCAGACTGAGTTCATAAGCCGGCTGAGTGACGACGTGCTTCTTCTATCAAACTTTGAGACACCGGGCAAGTTCACCTTAAACGGCCAATCCGCTGCACTGCTGGACTACAACATCCACGGTCTGGGTCCGTCAGAGCAGTTCAAGGCCCAGAGCGAAGTACTGGAGCGGCGTGGCAAGGGGCACTATGCCAAAATCGAGAGCAGTGTGGACCCTGGCTGGTTCTTTCTGCCGTATCTGCCGCTGCACTTCCGATGGGCCGAGAGAATCAAACGGCTTCGGGAGAACAGGGTGCCTGGGGTTGTCAGCAGGTGGCGGTTCTATGGGTTTACGGATTGTATTCCGGAGGAGCTGATCTGTGAGGCAACGTGGGGACAAGATGTTCAACCGGAGAAGATGCTTCTTGATCTCGCGCGCAGAGATTATGGACAGATAAGCGACACCATTTTGGAGGGATGGAAGAGGCTCAGTGACCTCTGGGGCAGGGTTCCATCGGGACACATGATGTGGGGCGAGCGTGAGTTCTACATGAAAGGCCCGATCTATCTTGGTCCGGCGCACCCTCTTGTCTTCGACGCCCAGAAGAGTTACAATCTCATCGAAAAGTTCTACGCCTTGCGCGGCGACTTGAGCGAACTTTGCTCAGAGGAAGATCAGCTCATAATTAGGAAATCCGCCCTGCCGAGATACTCCTCGGATCTTCTATTTACCTATCCGTTCGGCGCTGAGGCTGTCGAAGAGGCCTTTCGATCGGTAGTATATGAATGGGAGGAAGCTACGAGCATTGTGGCGGACGCAATCGGTTCGCATCCCAACATACGTGCACAGATGGAGCTGAACATCTGTCGAATTATCGGCATCCACCTGCGCACAGCGTGGAATGTGGTACGCTTCTACCGTGAGCGTGACGCCCTCTTTAGCCAACCCGGAGGTGAAGATGCTTTCCTGGCGCGTCAGGATTGTCTCAGGGCGATCGCGGACGACGAGATAGCAAACGCCAATAACGCTCTAGCTATTCTCGAGAGCGACATACGCATAGGTTACGGCCACTGTTATGGCCAGATATATGATAGCGATATGGTGCGAGACAAGATCAGACAGTGCATTTATGTGCGTGATACCGAGATACCGAATCTCAAGTCCGGGGTGCTGTTTCACGTCTACCACAAGCGCCCTTGATAGAGGAGCATGATCTGAAATGGATTCTTCTGTAGTAATCGGCTTCGACATGGAAACGGACATCGGGAGTTGGACGCCGTTCTATGAGGGACTGGTACATGGCACTCCTGGAATTCTGGACGTGCTGGCGAGGCACGAAGTGACGGCGACGTTCTTCTTCACAGGTGATTCCGCGAGGACGCATCCCGAGATCGTAAGACTCGTGGATGATGCCGGGCATGAGGTAGGCAGTCATTCGCTTTATCACGAAACGATAGGCGATGAACTCTTTCCCATCCCAGGAGTAAAGCCCCTTCTGCCGGAGGAGTGCTTCCGCAGGCTACAACTTAACACGGATATGGTGGAACAGGTCCTTGGAGATAAGGTAACTTCGTTCAGGGCCCCCAGGCTCTGGGGGAGCACTGCGATGATGAACGCCCTTGAAGACCTGGGCTACATTACGGACTCGTCCTATCCTCTTTACTTTCATAAGAACCGACTCACCCCATATCACCCGAGCAAGGATGACTGGACGAAAGTGGGGGATATGAAAATTCTTGAGATTCCCAACTTTGCCGACATGACCATAGAGAGTAAGGATCCTTATGGCAGAGACCGAGATCAGTGGCCGCTATTCCGAACTGAAGGAGCGGCGGCTCTGATGCAACATGTGGATAACATGCTCGGCTTCTACGAGCAAAAGAAGCTTCAGCCCACATTCTGCTTCTATATGCACCCCTGGGAGTTTCACGAAATGCCCCAGGGGCCTATTCACTTCGGCGAGGGGTCTGTTACCCCGGATCCGTTTATCACCAGGAATTGTGGCGCCGTGGCCATGGCTGAACTGGACAGCCTTCTGACCATGCTGCTGGCTCGAGGGTTCAGTTTCTATACGGCCAGGGAACTTGCCAAGCACTATTGATAATAGCAAGACTATAACGAGGAGGAATGACAAGTGATCAATCACATCCCGATGAAGGAATTCAAACAAAGACACCAGGACGTCCAGCGCAAGGTAAACGAACGAGGGCTTGATGCGCTGCTGGTACACAGCAATGAGGCGGATTTCGCAAACGTCCGGTACCTCTCGGACTATTGGCCCATTTTCGAGAGCGCGGGAGTCCTTGTGCCCGCCCAGGGAGACCCAATCCTGTTGATCGGCCCGGAGAGCCTGGCTTTTGCTCGAGACCACAGCAGCATCGAGGATATACGGATGGTTCTCTATTATCGAGAGTCCGCGGAGCCTGACTATCCGGATATCGAAGTGGATACATTCGAGGGCATTTTCTCTTCGGCCAACAATGGACGAGGAGTCAAGAAGCTAGGCATCGCGGGCTCTACCGCCATGCCTGTGTCTGTCTATGAACCTGTCTGTGCAGCCCTACCAGGCGCGCAAATCGTCAAGGCGGATGAGATCATGTACGAGATGCGAGCCATCAAGAGCGAGAACGAGATTGCACTCTTGAAGGCCGCGTTCGGTGTCTGTGAGCTGGCGGTTGATGAGGTTCTGAAGCGCATTAAACCCGGTATGACGGAACTCCAAGTGGTCGGGATAGCCCAAGAAGCAATGTACAGGCACGGCGCCGAGTACGAGGCCCACCCGACCTATGTCCTGTCCGGCACGAATAGCTGTCACGCGATAGGCCGCCCGTCTCACAAGGTGATACAACAAGGCGAACTGGTGCAGTTTAGCATCGGCGCGCGCGTTGGCGGGTATTCACCCAGCATAGGGCTTCCCATATGCATGGGAAAGATGGATCCAAAGATGAAGGATCTGGTCTCGTTCGGCTTGGAAGCACACTTCAAGACGATAGAGTGGATGCGAGCAGGCACCCCGGCCTGTCACGTGGCTGTGAGCTTCTTTGACTACGTAAAGTCGAAGGGATACGGCGATAATTTGCTGTATGGGCCGTGCCATGGACTTGGGATGCTCGAGGTAGAGCGCCCTTGGATGGAGACGTCCTCGGAATATCCGCTCCAAGAGAACATGACTTTCCAGGTCGATACTTTCCTCGTCTCGCCTCACTACGGACTGCGGTGGGAGACCGGCGTACGTATTACTCCGGACGGAGTAGAGGAGTTTTCCAACCGATTCAGAAACATTGTCGAAATTGAGTAGGACCGATACTGGTCGCGCTGAAGGAGAGTTGCGTGAGTGAGGTAAAGACACCGAAGAACGATATATTCGCCCGTGTTGCGACACAGCGCGGCGCATATAGCGAGCATACACTAGTCGAGCCATGTCCGCCGGAGTTGCCGGATGTGGAGTTTGCGCTCCAGTCTCTGAATGCCGACGCGGTGTTCACGCCTGCTCCGAAGCTGGATTCTCCCGCTAAACTAAAGGCCGAATTGGCTCGGCTGCGCAGAGCGCATGCGAAATTCCTGCGCGACCTTGCGCCGGGCCCCGAGCAGACGCGTGATCGACTCCATCTGGAAGAGTTCGATTGGCGAATACAGACTGACGCGGATATTGCCGATTTTGCCTCGACACTTTCGGGATCAGGAGAGTGGTCGCGGGTCGGAATTCCTCACTTCGGCGCGCCATTGGGCAAAGCGGTTACGTACTATCGCACCGAACTCACTCTGCATGATGACATGTTCTCACGCGGTGCGCTGTTCCTCTGCTTCAAGGGAGTAGACTACAAGGCCCATGTCTTTCTGAACGGTTCGTATGTCGGTTCGCACGAGGGCTTCTTCGCTCCGTTCGAGTTTGACGTGACCTCCGTGTCCAGGCGCGGACCGAACGTGTTGGTTGTCAAAGTGGAGAACGATGCCATTTGCATGAGCAATGACTCATGGGGTGAGGACGGCGCCTTGTACGAAGGAGACAAGCTGTATGCCGCTACCGGTCTCGGATATGATGATCCCCAGATCGGCTGGCACCATTGCCCACCGGGCATGGGCATTTATCAGGACGTCTACCTTGAGTCCCGGTCGCCGTTCCACATCCATGATGTCTTCATTCGTCCATTACCGGAAGAGCAGCGCGCCGAGGCATGGGTTGAGGTCCACAGTTGTAATATACTGAGACAAGATGCGAGTATCGAACTGTCCGTGTTCGGCCAAAACTTCAGACAGACTCTTTTTCGAGGAAAGCGTCACGAAATGCCGGGGCAGTTGGGCCCGGGACTAAACTACTTCCGCGTGCCGTTTGACGTTCCGAACCCGCGGCTGTGGCAAACTGAGACACCGTGGCTCTACCAAGCACAAGTGACGTTGCGTGACGCAGACGGCAACGTGAAGGATGTCGCTAAACGCCAGTTCGGCATGCGCTCCTTCCGAATGGATGAGGATACCGAGCCGAAGGGCCGTTTCTACCTCAACGGAATGGAGATCAAGTTGCGTGGCGCGAACACCATGGGCTTCGAGCAGCAGTGCGTCGCGAAGAAAGACTGGGGCCGTCTGATCGATGACATTCTCCTCGCCAAGGTCTGCCACATAAACTTCTGGAGGCTAACTCAGCGCCCGGTGCAACCCGAGGTCTATGAGTACTGCGACCGGCTGGGTCTGATGACTCAGACCGACCTGCCGCTGTTCGCCGTGCTTCGTCGCAGTCAGTTCTGTGAGGCGGTACGAGAGGCCGAGGAGATGGAGCGACTTGTGCGGTCACACCCGTGCAACATCGTGGTCAGTTACATCAACGAGCCATTAGCAAACGTCTTGGACAAACCTCACCGTCACCTCGCTCGCCCCGAGTTGGAGAGCTTCTTTGTGGCAGCGAGCGAGGCGGTGCGACTGGCGAATCCCGATCGCGTGATCAAGCCGGTGGATGGTGATTACGATCCTCCGGGTCCGGGGTTACCCGACAATCATTGTTACTGCGGATGGTACAACGGTCACGGGCTGGATCTCGGTAAGCTGCACAAGGGATATTGGCAAAAGGTGAAACCTGGTTGGTACTACGGATGCGGCGAGTTTGGAGCAGAGGGCTTGGACCCGGTCGAGCTTATGAGAGCGCGTTACCCCTCTTCATGGCTGCCTCAAACGCGTGACGAGGAGAAGACTTGGACGCCCGACCGAATAATCACGGCCCAAACGGGGCGTTTCCACTATATGTGGTTCGACGGTCAGCACAGTGTCAGGGACTGGGTGAGGGCCAGCCAATCCCACCAGGCGTGGGTGATGCGGCTTCAAACCGAAGCGTTCCGGCGCGACAACCGAATGAACACATTCGCCATCCATCTGTTCATAGACGCTTTCCCGTCCGGGTGGATGAAAACGATCATGGACGTGGATCGTCGCCCGAAGCCGGCGTACTTTGCGTATAGGGACGCGCTCACGCCTCTGGCGGTCAATCTACGCACCGACAGGTATTCGTTCTTCTCCGAGGAAATGACTGAGGTGGAGGCCTGGGTATGCAACGATCTCAGCACGGCTCCAACAGACATGCATTTGCACTATCAGCTTGAGATGAACGGCACGGTACTGTTGGCGGGGCGCGCGGAGGCGAGAGCGCCGCAGTGCGGCACTGAATGCCAGGGCCTCATCAGCTTCCGGACGCCTATGGTTACAAAGCGATCAGCCGCCACCTTGCGCCTGGGGCTTCTCAGCCGGACGGGTGAGGTGTTGCACGATACGTCCATCGAGATCAACATATTCCCGCGCCCGAGCCTGGAGTCCGGTCGGCGCACTGAAATCGTGGGAAATCCGACGGGGACTGCGGCGCGATTGACGGAAGAGCTCAGCCTGGAGGCCGATTTCTCGGGCTCTCCGGCGGCCGGTGACGTGATCCTGATAGACGATTACGCAAAATTTACCGCGAATCGAAAGTCGATCATGAAGGCAGTCCGCAGCGGGGCGACGGCCATCTTTGTTGAGTTACCTGCGGGAGAGTACGAGATTGGCGGCGATAAGATAGAGATCGTAGAGTGCGGATTGGGTCTGGGGGGCGGAATGGGTCCTCGGCACTTCGCATCCCGAGCGACCGGCCATCGCCTGGTGAAAGGATTCGAGCCGAGGGACTTCAGCTTCTGGTACGATCCCGATGAAGGCTGCGTGACCCCCATCCTGTCCACCACTTTCACGGCTCCGGGATGGAAAGCGATACTGACGAGCGGAAACGGAGACTGGAGAGGCAACTGGCACCCCACGCTGGCCGCGGCCGAGAAGCGAAGCGGCAGAGGCAGCCTGATAGTTTGCCAACTGAGCCTGGCAGGCAGGCTTCGATGCAACCCGGCGGCAATGCTCTTTGCCGGTCGCCTCGTCGGTATGGAAGATTAGGGTTGACCTGGACCTATAACCAGTCGCTGATAATGAAGGGATTCACAAAACTATGAACCGTTTAATATGCACTGTGGGGCTGGCGCTGATGGTCGCGTGCGGGTGTCGAACCGGGTATGCCGACGTGTCCAATGCCCTCGCGAAACCATCGAAGCACGCGTTGACACTGGCGACCGGCGGGAAGACCGACTACACCATCGTCGTCGCCGACGATGCGATTGAGTCGGAACGCAATGCCGCGTCCGAGTTGAAGTCCTACCTCGAGAAAGTCACCGGGGCCACGTTCGTCGTCAATGACGAGACCAAAGTCCCCGCCTTGGCGAAGACGATCGGTGTGGGACAGGTGGCCGTGAAACGGCTGGGGCTGGACCCGAACAAGCTGGAGAGAGATGAGTGGATCATCAAGGTGAAGGGCGGCAATCTGTACCTGGCCGGTGGCAAGGAGTCTGGAACCGCCTACGCGGTGTGGCGTTTTCTGGAGGACGCGGTAGGTGTGCGGTGGTGGACGCCCTATGAAGAAGAAGTGCCGAAGCTGGAGACGCTGGTCGTCGGTTCCTTATCCAGTCGAGGCAAACCGGTCTTTCAGTCGCGGATATTTCATAATTCTTTGCCCAAAGCAAGCCAGGCTATGACCTTAGATGATTTTTCCAAATTCTGTAGCACGATGGCGCACGGTATAATGAAAGTCGTTCCACCGTCTGAATATTTTGAGAAGCATCCGGAATGGTATGCGGAAGTGGACGGGAAACGTCAGAAATTCGCGCCCTGGACCGGCGACTACTGCATGTCGGCGGAGGGATTGGCGGCGGAATATGTGGACCGGCTCGGCAAGATAATTGAGGAAGATCTCAGAGCCAGTGCCTCGTCCGGCGAGCCGATTCGCTATATTTACTCTATGGGGCGGGAAGACGGGGCCCCGTGGTGCACGTGCGCCAAGTGCACCGCTTACTTCGCGCATTCCTTGAAAAGCGATCTTTACCTGGCGTTCGTCAGCAAGGTGGCGGAATCGATTGCGAAGAAATACCCGGACGTTCTAATTCTTTACAGCGCCTATCAGGAAGCTGGCGTACTTCCAAGGGCGCGGAATGTCCCCAGCAATGTGATAGTCTGGTATTGCACCGAGGCGATGGATTTTTCGAAGAGCATCACGGATCCAGCCAACGCGGGAATTCTCTCCGCGCTCAAGTCATGGAAAGGCCTGTTTCATCAGGTAGCGATATGGCACTACACCCGGACCTTCGAGCGATACAGGGGAAAGTATGATATCGGAGGCAACACCAGTTCCGGACACGACTGGCCAACCGCCTCCGTCGAGGTGTATCCCGAATTCCTCCGGACCTTGGACCGGATGGGTATACGGCACGTTTTCTTCCAGAACACGGATAGCTTTCTGATGAGCGACTGCACGGCCCTCAAGACATGGGTTTTCGCCAAGCTGATGCAAAATCCCTATCAGGACATCAAACCCCTGGTTGTGAAATTCACGGACGGGTATTACGGCCCGGCGGGCGGGAAAATCCGAGAGTATTTGGAGCTACTGCGCCTGCAAATGGAACAGACTCGGCCCCATGAATGGTTCTATGCGGATCTCATGGCCCAAAATCATCTGACACTCGACTTCTGCCTGAAAGCCAACGACATTCTGGCGGAAGCGGAACAGGTGGCGATGAAGAACGCGGAGGATACACGCTTCCTGGAGCGGACTCGATTCCTGCGCGCTTCGACCATCGACCGGGTCATGGTGTTCAAATGGAATCAGTTCTTGCGCGATTGGAAAATGCGTGGAAATGATCCGGCAACATTTCCCGTGAGGCAGTTCCAACTGCTGGAGCGGACCCGGCAAGCCGGCGCCTGGCAGGGCAGGTTGGCAGGTGATGAGAAGGGACATGTTGCTAAAACGGAAACCTGGATCAATCTCGCGAAGAATCATCTGATGAAGTTCAGAGATCTGTCCGTGCCGCCGGAATTCGCCGGCTTCCCCGCGAAGGCGGTCTATCAATACGCGGCACAAAGTTACGCGTTTGACGCGACGGGAACGGGTCCTTCGGGAGACATACCTGTCGCGGATGGGGTGAAAGGAACTGCCCAAGTGGATCTGGTGGCCGACCAAACGGCCGCCGGCGGGTACGCACTGAAGATCGCCGAGTCGGCTGACGAACTGGTGTGGAAGTCGATTCAAACCTGGGGCGGGATTGACGCAGGGAGCGCGCGGAAGCAGCAACTGCAAGAGGCACAAGGGAACTCCTACCAATGGGTAAAGCTGGGGGTTCACAAATTCGACACGGTCAATAGCGGCCTGGCTTTCGAATTCGGCGCGAAAAAATGGGATTTCTATCCCCTGGACATGGGTTCGGGAGAATATACGGTGTGGCTCAGCATCCGCAATGCCAAAGACTCCGGGGCGCTTTTCATTGATCGCCTGGTAGCGGTGGCCAACGGGGCTCGTTGATGCAGTCCGAATACCTGGGCAATGGATTATGCTTACAGCGCCGACTATCACACCCCACGTGAGCCCGGATCACATTATTGAAGTCTACAAGAGTAGGACGGCGACCTATACGTGGCCGCCGTCCATGCCCAGACGCCAACTGCGAAGCTCATTTGTCACCGCGCGCTGTGGGAGAGTTCGGGCACTGCTTCGAGTTCCAGCAAACCGGTTCTGGTCCAGCCCAGGTGCCACTCAGGTTAATCGCTGCCATATCAATCCCCGAGCCTGTTTCCAATTACTCTATCCTTAGTCCCTTCTCAGCACGTCCAGCATAAACAGGGCGTTCTGGTGAGGTGTCTTGCCATCGAAAACCGCGCTGCCGGCCACGACCATATCCGCGCCCATCTTAGCCACTTCAGTAATATTATCACGCGTGACACCACCGTCAATGCAAATCAGAATGTCTCGACCCGCGATCAGCCGCCGAGCCTTGGCGAGTCTCTCACTCGTAGATGGTATCAGCTTTTGCCCGCCCCAGCCGGGATTGATTGCAAGCAGCGTCACCATGTCCACGTCATCCAGCAGAGGCTCGATCACCTCGACAGGAGTCCCAGGGTTAATAGCCACACCACGTACAATCCCGCGTTCAGGGTCGTTCGCATTGGTCATCTTTCCGAGCTCTTGAAACACTCGATGGATGTGTGTCGGGCAGGATTCTACATGGACCGTGAGAATATCCGCTCCTGCTGAAACATAGTCCGAAAGTTTCGGCAGGGGGTTCTCTATCATCAGGTGAACGTCCTTCAAGAGCGCGGTCTTGACGCCCTTTACGAACCCAGGCCCGAAGGTCATGGATGGGCAGAAGCACCCGTCCATGATATCGAAGTGAAGGATTTCGACACCTGTTCCGTCGAGCGCGGCCAGGTCATCGCCCAGAGACATCAGGTTCGCCGTAAGAACGCCGACGCTGATAGTCGGGCAAAGTCTTTTGAGCATCTCAAATACAGACATCAGCTAAACTTTCTTGTTTTTCTCGGTAATGTAGAAGTCGTGCGCATCCTCAGGGCTCACATTCTCATGAACGACGGCTCTGACGGCCTTTATCATGGCGACAGGGGCTTCGGCCTGGAAGATATTGCGGCCCATGTCTACTCCCGAAGCTCCTTCTTTGATGGCGTTGGCGGCCATCTTCAGAGCATCAAGCTCGGGGAGCTTCTTTCCTCCGGCAATCACGACGGGCACGGGGCACGAGGCCGTCACCGTCTCGAAGTCCTTCTCCACATAGTAGGTCTTCACATAAGTCGCGCCAAGCTCGGCACAGATGCGGGTGGCGAGCCTCATATACTTTGCGTCGCGCACCAAATCCTTGCCGACGGCGGTCACGCCGAGGGTGGCTATGCCGTATCGGTTGCCCATATCGACCAGGCGGGTCAGGTTGTGAATCGACTGGCTCTCGTATTCTCCGCCCACAAACACCTGCACAGCCATCGCGGCGACATTCAGCCGAATTGCTTCATCAATATCGATGGCGATCTGCTCGTTTGAGAGTTCCTTGAGAATCGATGGCCCACCGCTGGCTCTCAAGACGATTCCCCTGCCATAGCTCGGGGAAATCACCGACCGCAGGATGCCTCGCGTGAGCATGAGGGTATCAGCGTAGGGCACAAGCGGTACGATATTCACATCCACCCTCTCAAGGCCGGTGGTCGGGCCCTGGAAGTAGCCATGGTCTATCGCGAGCATTACGGTTTTATTGGTCTTGGGGTCGAATATCTGTGAAAGTCGATTCTTCAGCCCCCAGTCCAGGTTGTTACATCCCTTGAGGGGGAAAACTTCGCTCTTCTGCGGAATATCCAGATAGAAATTCTTCTCTTCTCTAACATCTACTTCGGGCATAATATTCTCCTCGTCTTGATTTGCTGCTTACGCCTTTCCAGCGCTATTGTATACGACAAGGCGTCGCTTCACCTCGTCCTTGACCGCGTTCTTTGCCACCTCAAGAAAATCGGCGGGTTTGTGCGAGCCGACCAACTGTTGGAAATCCAGGCGATCAGTAAGCGAAAGCATACTATCCCGAACGCTCTCCAAATACAGCTTTTTCATGATCGAGCCCACGTTGAATTTGGCGACTCCTAGCTCTATTGCGCGCTGCACACAGTCGTCAGGGAAGCCCGTTCCGCCGTGGATCACGAGCGGAACGGGGACCGTCTTCTGAAGCCTTTCGAGAAGATCGAAGTCTATCGCTGATTTGCTTTCGGTCTGAATGTGCTCATTGCCAATGGCTATCGATAGGGCGCGGACCCCTGTTTCGGCTACAAATCTTGCGGCATCATTGGGGTCGGTCTTCCTCGAGCCCGCGTGCTCTCCCATCGTCCCGGAAGCATCCGGCAGTGGATCACACTCACCCTCGACATCCGCACCGAATTCATTCGCCGCCTCCACTACTTTGCGCGTCTGAGTGATGTTCTCATCAAAAGGCAGGTGGGAAGTATCGAGCATCACAGTGTTGAAACCAGCCTTGAGACCCTGTTCTATGTGACTGAACGAGAGCACTTCGTTCAGCAGATATGCGACGGGCACTTTCGCTCTTTCGGCGACGACGCGCCCCATCGCGGCAAGCTCCACCAGCCCACCGGACCCGAACCACTGCTGGTTCATCATTACTCCGCCGAAACCCAAAATCACAGGCGACTTGCACTCCGTGGCAGCTTCAAGCACCGCCTCAAGCGAATACTGGTCCCAAGCCTCAAAATATCCAACGGCGTAGTTTTTCTTCAGAGCATTCGCGAGCATCTCCCGCATCGGAACAATTGACATGATCGACTCCTAATACATCCCCTTCACAGCCGCTGCTATCTTCTTCGCATCCGGCAGGTAATACTGCTCCATCTCGGGAGCAAACGGCACGGGTGTGTCAGGGGCAGTAACTCTCACGACAGGCGCGTCGAGATAATCAAAGACCCTGGTCATCGCTTCACTGGCCACCCACGATGCCCATCCTCCAGTCGCGCATTCCTCGTCAACCACTACCAGCCTACCAGTCTTTTTGACCGACTCGGTTAACGTATCCCAGTCGAAGGGAACAAGAGTTCTGGGGTCGATGACTTCAGCTTCAATGCCGTCTTTGGATAGAAGCTCGGCAGCCTCCATAGCTCGATAGACAGTGATCAGCTTACCCAAAATCGTGACGTCTTTGCCTTCTCGCCTTACGACCGCTTCACCGAACGGAATGCAATAATCCTCCTCGGGAACGTGACCCGCCGCATTGAGCGCGCCGGCTTCTGCGCGGTTGCCTTTTGAGCCGTAGAGAAGCTTGTGCTCGAAGAACATCACGGGGTTGTCATCGCGCACGGCGGTCTTAAGAAGACCCTTGCAGTCGTAGGCCGTGCATGGAGCAGCGATTTTCAGCCCCGGCACATGGATGAACATTCCCTCGAAACTCTGAGAATGCTGGGCGGCGCGGGTCGTGGCTCCAACCGGCGCGCGCATCACCATCGGCACTGTAAGTTTGCCGCCGGACATGTAGCGCAGCTTCGCCGCCTGGTTAACAAGCTGGTCCATCATACACAATAAGAAATCGCCGTATTGGACGTCGGCGATTGGCCGCAAACCTGCAATGGCAGCGCCTATGGTGACTCCAGACAGGCCGATCTCGGATATAGGAGTGTCGAGGATACGATCCAATCCATATTCATCGGAAAGACCCTTGGTAACGGTGAATGCTCCGCCCCAGCCGCCGGGAGTACCGATGTCCTCGCCAATACAAAACACGCGCTCATCGCGGTCCATCTCCTCGCGAATCGCTTCCTTGAGCGCTTCGACTATCGTAAGCGTGCGCATACTATGCCTCCTCCACGAATACGTGCTTCATACAGTCCTCGGGAAGAGGATGTGGGCTCTTGCGGGCAAAGTCAATGGCTTCCTCGATCTCGGTCTCCACTTCGCTTTCGATCCGATCGATCTCGTCAACCGTCGCGATGCCTTTGTCGAGAACGTAGCCCTTGAGCTTTTGAATGGAATCTCGGCGCTTCCACGCTTCCATCTCTTCTTTTGGGCGGTAGAGCATCGGGTCGGTTCTGGAATGCCCGACGAACCGATAGGTCTCGCACTCGATCAGAGTGGGGCCTTTCCCAGCTCTGGCTCGCTCGGCGGCCTCGACCGTGACCTCATACACTGCAACAACGTCCATTCCATCGACAACGACCCCTGGTATGCCGTATGAGGCCGCGCGGTCGGCAATGTGCTCGACCCGCGTAACACGGGAGACGTGTGTCGATGCACCGTAGAGGTTATTCTCACACACATACACGATGGGCAAGTCCCATATCGCGGCCATGTTGACCCCTTCGTGGAACGCGCCCTCGTTGGAAGCTCCGTCGCCAAAGAAGCATGCAACCACTCGGTCCTCGCGAAGCCGCTTGCACGCAAGCGCCATCCCGGCAGCTATCGGGATGTTGCCCCCGACGATTGCTATGGCCGGAAGCATACCGTAGGCCATATCGCCCATGTGCATCGAGCCGCCGTAGCCGTGACAGCAGCCAGTCGTGCGCGCAAAAAGCTCCGCCATGAGCGCTTTCACGGGAATCCCTTTCGCAACGGCATGTCCGTGCGGTCTGTGGGTGCTGGTGATGTAGTCGTCGGTTCGTAGAGCCGAACATACTCCGACCGCCACCGCCTCCTGGCCGGTGTACAAATGTACGGTCCCCGGCACCTCGCTGTTGACGAACAGCAGGTTCGCCCGCTCCTCGAAGCGACGCGCCATTTGCATCATTCTATACATATAGAGAAGCTTCTCTTTGCCAAGCCTGCCGTTTGGAGTAATCGCTTCTCTGTCAACAACGGCAGATGCGGCTTGTTTTGCTTTCATCAAATACTCAGTTCCTCTGCATTTCGCATGAATGCGATTGTTTCGTCCAGATTTTTGAGGCCCGCGGTCGTCCCGATGCTCGATGCACAGAGTGCACCCATAGCACTCCCAAGCCGTCCGGATTCCTCCAAATTCCAACCCATCGACACTCCCGCAAGGAACCCGGCTATCCATGAGTCTCCCGCACCGCTCGTATCGACCACGTTCGTCTTGAACGCGGGGATGCGCAGCTGGGTCTCACTGTTTCGGATGTAACTTCCTTCGGCTCCCATCTTCAAGCCGACAGTGCCGACGCCATGGTCCATGAAGAACGCCGCGACATCAGCGGGAGATTCCTGGTTGGTCATCAGTCGTGCCTCATCAATTGACGGCAGGAAATAGTCAAGATACGGCAGGCTGGGTTTAAGGGTGGCGAACGCGTCGATGTCGCCGTTGTAGACAGTGTCCAGGCAGGTTATAACACCCGTTTCCTTTGCGCGCTTGAGAATATGGGCTGTAGGCTCGCCGTCGATTCCGGGCATTATGAACGAACCCGCAACATGCAGAATTCCCGTTTCACCTATCAGCGAAAAGTCCACATCATCGAGCACGAGTGCTGCGTTTGCACCCATATAATGGAAGAACGCCCGCTCACCGTCGGGTGCAATCATAACGAAAGTGAACGATGTGTTGACCGTATCGTCGCGCTTCATCCCACGGGTATCGATGCATTCGCTATCCAGCTTTTTCAGTATGAAATCGCCGAAGCCATCCTTACCTACCTTGCCGATGGTCCCCACCCGCAAACCAAGACGAGACAGCCCGATACCCGTGTTGTTTGCGCATCCGCCCGTGTGAAGCTCCACGCTGTCGATAAGCTCCAACTGACGCCAATCAGGTATTCTCCTCACCGGACCGCCCAGAGCATCCGCCACGAATATACCCAAGCACAATACGTCCAGCTTGCGACCGGTGTCGACCATTATGTGATCCTCCTTGGCATGCGACTAATGTAGTATATGCTCGTTATTGGGCGGTTGTCAATACACAACTTGTGCATTATGGCGTCATTTGGTTGTTTATGCCCAAAACAATCGAATTCGCTATGTGGAATTCGTTGTTATCGTCCATATATGTTTCATAGGAGCCGTTTTTTGCGCGAAAAGCGAATAGGTCTGGCGGAATGCTGTGCACTATGCTACAATGCAAAATGATACCGGGGAGGTGGCGTATGCACAACGAAGAGCCCGTCAACAACTTAATAGCTGCTGAACGCAGACGGAGGATCTGCAGACTTGCGCAGGAACGCGGCTCAGTCAACGCAACCGAGCTTTCAAAAGCACTGGGCACCGGAATAAGCACCATTCGACGCGACCTTGTTGAACTCGACAAGCAGGGCATGCTTCTGCGCGTCCACGGAGGCGCCATCAACAAGGACGAATCGCAGCCTCGCACTCCATACAAGCAGTCTCGCAGTCAGCACGTTATGGAAAAGACGGCAATTGCTTTGGCCGCCCTTGCCTACTTGCCCGAGTCAGGCACTATATTCATTGGCGGAGGAACCACCACATACCAACTGGCTCTGCGCATCCCGCCGGGGCGCGAAATCGCCGTCACAACCAATTCGCTGGACATCGGAGCTCATCTGGCATCAACCGGAACCGCCGCGGTCGATCTGGTCGGCGGCACGGTCCGACCTGATTCGCTGCAAACAAATTGCGAAGAGTCCCTTGAAAGCCTTTTCTGGGATGTGACGTTTATGGGCCTCGCCGCTGTCGACATCCATCGTGGGATAACAACCGACAACAGAGCCACCGCCAAGCAGGAGCAAACCGTTCTCAAACACGGAGGAAAGTTTGTGGCCTTGTGCGATTCCTCCAAAATAGGACGCTTCGCCTACGCGCAAGTAGCCAAAATCAACGTCATTGACGTCTTCATCACAGACTCCGAGGCCGACCTAGAGTTCATCAAGCAAATGGAAAGTGAAGGCGTTGAAGTGGTGGTGGCAGAGACTTAACAGACCCCCAAGCCTCCCTCAGTTCCACTGATTTATGTATTCTGACAGCCCCTCTGCTTGCAGCACTCCGCTTTAGAAGACATTATCCTCTAGCGTGAAACGTCAATCGCGATTCAATTTCCTTTGCATTACCTCCGCGATACGTTGGCCACCGCATAGCATGCTATTCCCTCGCCTCGTCCCGTGCAACCAAGCCCTTCCGTGGTGGTGGCCTTCACGCTTATGCGCGTGGGCTCGATGTTAAGCGCGCCGGCAATGTTAGAAGTCATTTGAAAAACGTATGGCGCGATCTTCGGGCGCTCACATACGACGGTGGCGTCGACGTTAATCACTCGCCGGCCCTCGGATGCTAGCATGTCCCCGACATGCTTCAGCAGCTTCACGCTGGAGATGCCTTTGTACTGAGGGTCGGTGTCGGGGAAGTGCCTGCCGATATCACCCATTGCGACCGCGCCCAGGCAGGCGTCGGCAATGGCGTGCAGGATTACGTCGGCGTCGGAATGGCCCAGGAGGCCTTTTTCGTGCGGAATTTCGACGCCGCCCAGGATCAGCTTACGGCCTTCGACGAGCCGGTGGACGTCGAAGCCCATGCCTGTACGGGTCTCGCCGCCTCCGAGCTTGCGGGAAGCGAACTCGGCGTCGGATGGGGTGGTAATCTTGATATTGTCGTAGGACCCGGGCACGATAGTCACCTTGCCTCCGTTGTGCTCGACCAGCGCGGCATCGTCCGTCGCATAGAAGCCCTCGGCCAACGCGCGCTCGAACGCCGAACGTATAAGCTCGGTGCGGAACGTCTGCGGCGTCTGAACGGAGTAGAGGTTCCAGCGATCAATAGTCCCTGTAACGATTACAGGCTCGGCGGGAGCCTCGCCCTCCCTTCTGTTCCCTGTTCCCTGTTCCCTGTCCTGAGTCCGGTCGAAGGGCCTGTTCCCTGTCCCCTGCTTTATCGTATCGATCACCGGCACGGCGGCGATGCATGCGCCGATTCTGTCGGCCTCCTCGATGGAGCGCTCGATGATCTCACGGGTGACCATAGGCCGCGCGGCGTCGTGGATGGCGACGATATCATGCGTCACCTTTCGCAGGCCGTTATAGACGGAGTCCTGCCTATGAGCGCCGCCGGGCACGATAGCGCGGACCTTGGCAAAACCGAAGCGGCCGACTAGATCGCCGGCCGCCTCGAGTTCGTGCTCGCCCACTACAAGTATTATCTCACCAACGGCTCGAGAGGATTCGAAGACCGACAGGGTATGCGCCAGAATCGGCTTGCCCGCCAATTCAGCGAAAACCTTGTTGCCTTCCCTACTGAATCTTTCTCCTCGGCCTGCCGCCGGTATAAGTGCGGATGCTGTTTTCAATTGGCTCGCTCGACTGCTCCCCGTTTTCCTTGACTTTGCCGAAGATCATCTTGCCCTGCACGGTTTGCAGGACGCTGGTAACGCTCACGAACAGCGTCTCCCCGATCAGCCGCCTGGCTCCCTCGACCACAATCATCGTGCCGTCGTCCAGGTAGCCTATCCCCTGCTCCTTCTCTTTGCCCTCGCGGGTGATCGTCACGCGCATCTCCTCGCCCGGCAGCACCACCGGCTTCAATGCATTGGCAAGCTCGTTGATATTCAACACAGCCACGCCCTGAAGCTCGGCCACGCGGTTGAGGTTGTAGTCGTTGGTGACTATCGCGCCGCCCACCTCGCGGGCGGCCAGCACCAGCCGCGCATCGACTTCCTCATTCGGATCGTCCAGGACGAACTCGGGAATGGAGAGGTCCATCTCCTTCTGCATCTGGTTGAGGATATCGAGGCCTCGGCGGCCCCTTGCCCGCTTGAGCGAATCGCTGGAATCGGCGATCTGCTGAAGCTCGTCAAGGACGAACCTGGGCACGTAGATCGGCCCCTCCATGAACCCAGCGCGGGATATATCGGAAATACGGCCGTCTATGATGACGTTGGTGTCGAGTATCTTGGGCCGGCACCCGGCCTTGCGCTCTCCCTTGACGGCGGGCATCGTGCTGGGGAAGTAGAACCTGATCTGTTCCTTGAGGCTGTCGAGCGCCGCGACGGTCAGGTAGCACAACACGACTGCCATCACTGCATTGACCCAGAGTGGGGTTCCGAGGATGCTGACTATTAGTGCGGTAAGTATCAGTCCGGTGATCAGTCCGATGCCTGAGGCGATCTTGTCGTGCGGGGCCATGGTCTCGAAGTTGGAACGGGCTTTGGCAGCCTGCGAAAACGCTATTCGCTCGAGAATGAATCCGAAGAGAGCTCCGACGACAATAAAGACCGTGTAGAGCGCGGTTTCCTCGCTGGGCTTGAGCTTGGTTGGGTTGATCGGTATCGGGCCCAGGTGAGGGTTGTCCGTGCCGATAAGCTGCTGCAGCTTGAAGAGATATTGAGTCGCGATAGCGTAACCCGCGACACTGCCCAGGACCGCGAACACGAGGGTGAACAGCGGCCTTACTCTTCTGCCACTAACCATCTTATCACCTCCCTTCCTTAATGCAGAATGATGAATGCAGAATGCAGAATTGAAGAGACCTCGCTATCCGAGCCATTCTGCATTCTTCATTCTGCATTCTACATTATCTGTCGACTTCTCCCAAAACCACGTCCAGGCTTCCCAGTATCGCGACGACGTCGGCGATTTTCCAGCCTTTGGTCATCTGGTTGAGGGCGCCGAGGTTGATGAACGACGGTGAACGCCACTTCAGCCTGTAGGGCTTTTCGGAGCCGTCGCTTACGAGGTAGACACCCTGGTCTCCCCTGGCCGATTCGATGTGATAGTATATCTCACCCTCCGGCAGCTTCAAGCGTGGAGGCGTCTTGCACTTGAGCTCGCCTTCGGGGATCATATCCAGCGCTTGTTCCACGATGTTAAGGCTCTGCCTGATCTCCATGCACCGGCACAGGAACCGCGCCTGCACGTCGCCTTGCGGATAAGTCACGACTTCCCAATCGAACTTGTCGTAGATCGAATAAGGATCGGCCCGGCGGACATCGTACGCCACGCCCGAGCCTCTGAGCGACGGCCCGCTCATCGAGAAGTTGATCGCCTCCTCAGCGCTTATAATGCCGACATTGCGGGTTCGGGCGATGAATATCTGGTTGTTCGTGAGCAGGTCGTCATATTCGGGCAGCTTCTCGCGCTGCTTCTTGATGTAGGCCTTGGCCTTTTCGAGAAAGCCCGCGGGGAGATCGCGTGACACACCGCTGGGGCGGAAGTAATTATAGGTCAGCCTGGCGCCGCAGACCATCTCGAACAAATCGAGAATATCCTCCCGCTCACGGAAGGCATACAGGAACGGCGTGGTCGCGCCCAGGTCGAGGCCCATTGTCCCGAAGAACACCAAATGGCTCGCGACGCGTTGCAACTCCATCATGATCACGCGGATATACTCCGCGCGCTCCGGCACCTCTATCTGCCCCAGCTTCTCGATTGCTCCGACGTAGGCCGCGTTCTGCAGCATCGACGCGAGATAATCGAGCCTATCGGTGATCGGGATGAACTGGATGTATGTTCGCATCTCCGCGAGCTTTTCGATGCCGCGGTGCAGATAGCCCACGTCCGGGTCGCAGTCGACCACCACCTCGCCGTCGAGCGTGACCCCTAATCGCAGCACGCCGTGAGTGCTGGGGTGCTGCGGGCCCATATTGAGTTCGAGTAATTCGGTTCTAATCCGGGATGACATAATCTTTCCTCAGCGGGTAGCCTTCCCATTCCTCAGGTAGCAGGATGCGCCGGAGGTCCGGGTGACCCTTGAAAACGACCCCCATCAGGTCGTAGACTTCTCTTTCCTGGAAGTTCGCGCCCTTCCAAACGGACGTGACGGTCTCCACCTCGGGCTTCTCGCGGTCGAGGTTGACTCTCAGCGCGATCCGAGTGTTCGCGGCAAGCGCGGTAATCTGATAGACGACCTCGATCCGATCGTTCCAATCGATGGCGGTGATGTCGGCGAGGTAGTCGAACCCGTGCCGCTCGCGCAGCATCTCGGACACGGCCACCAGCTTCGCCGGGTCGATCTTGATGTTCAGTACTCCCTGAACGTCGGTGGTTTCAATCACCGCGTTGGGGAAGGAGTCACGGATTGATTTCTCTATGATTTCGGACATATTAGTTACCTGTTATCGGTTATCGGTTATCAGTTGACAGTTGTCATTGGTTCTGTTGGCTTCGTACTCTGGCCCGTCTTGCTTTCACTTCATCCCTTCAGCGGTTCAGGCAGCCACGTCTACCGACAGACACGCCTCTATCGCTTCCTGCACATTCTGAAGCAATTCCTCAAGCGTGTCGCCCTGGGTGGCACATCCGGGTATCGCCGGGACCTCTGCCCAGTATCCGCCATTTTCCTCGTGAACAATGATCTTCAGCTTCATCGGCGAGCCTCCGCCACACAGACAGATTCCTACTCCGCAAACATTTCGGCCAGTGTGTCCAGCACTACTCTTTGCACGCCTTCGTCGATCACGCCAAGCTTCTTCACGAGCCGACTCTTGTCAACGGTTCTAAGCTGATCCAGCACAACCTGACCCGACTTGCCCTGAAACTCGCACGCGACCCGCGTCGGGTACGGCCTGCCCTTGGTAGTCATGGGAACGACGATGACCGTAGCTATACCGGCGTTCATCTCATTGGGTGAGACGACTAGACACGGGCGCTTCTTCTTGATCTCGCTGCCCACCGTGGGGTCGAGAGCCACCAGGTAGACTTCGAATCTCTGGATCACCACTCCCACTCTTCCTCATCCCACTTTGTGGGAGTCTCTTCGTCCAGCAGCTTATCGTCGCCTGCCTCTGCCATCTTACGCAGTTGTTCAGCCCAACCCGCGCGCGGCTTTGCACCTTTGTGAATCTCCAGGTGATCATCTTCGACAACGAGCTCGATTTCAGCCTCAAGGCCAAGTTGCTCGATCAGGGCCTTCGGAATGCGAATGCCCTGGGAGTTGCCTATCTTAACCAATCTTGTCCGGTTGACAGTCTTCATCTTGACTACCCCAAACACTCTCTCTGTAATTACATTGTATCCACATCGCGCATTCTCGTCAATCCGATGATCGAGTTTTACGCCGACTTCCGCCCGACTTCCTCCCGCATCTTCTCCTTCAGCTTCTGCACCGCATACATCAGCGCCTCGGGCCTCGGCGGGCAGCCGGGGACATAGACATCCACCGGGATAATCTTGTCCACGCCCTTCAGGACGGCGTAGGAGTCGGCAAACGGCCCACCGGCGTTGGCGCAGCTACCGGTGGCGATCACATAGCGCGGCTCCGCCATCTGCTCGTAGAGGCGCTTGACCCTTGGGGCCATCTTCTTGGTCACGGTACCGGCCACGATCATCAGATCGCTCTGGCGCGGGGTAGCGCGGAATATCATGCCGAAGCGGTCCAGGTCGAAGCGCGCGGCGCCGGCGGCCATCAGCATCTCAATGGCGCAGCACGCCAGGCCGAACGCGAAATACCACAGCGACGACTCCCGGCTCCACTCCAGCGCCTTGTCAACGGTCGTGATTATGACGCTCCCACCGGGGATCCTCTCAATATGATCAAATGGGCGATCTACTTCCATTCCAATACGCCTTTCTTCCAAGCCCAAACCAGGCCGACAATCAGCACGGCGGTGAATATCACCATATCAACCAGCCCAAGGATGCCCAGCGCGCGGGTCTTGGAGAACCTCATCAGCTCCGCCGCCCACGGGTAGACAAATACGGCCTCAACGTCGAATATGAGGAATATTAGGGCGTAGATGTAGTAACCTACCCGGAACTGCGTCCACGCCGGGCCGATGGGGACCTCGCCGCACTCATACGTGCTCAGCTTGTCCGGCGACGGCCTGTGCGGCCTGAACACCCACGACGCAAGCAGCGTGAGCACCACGAATGCGATCCCCACTATGAGGAATATTCCCACCGTTAAGAAATCCTTAGCAAGCATAGAGTCCTCCGATAGAGTCAGAAGGTCAGGAGAATGCAGAATGAAGATTGCAGATTGCAGAATGAAGGGACCTCGGTCCCTTCCCCATTCTGCATTCTGCATTCCTCATTCTGCATTAGACTCTGACTTTTCAACTCTACTTATAACTTACGACCTCCGCCTTCAGGCTCCCAATCACCTTCGACAGGCCGAACATGGATGTCGCATCGCCCTCGGCCATCTTGATGTGGGTCGCGTCTACGTAGTCCGTGGGCAGCGTGGCGTCGAATGGAACCCACTCGCCCACGAAGCACTCGACCCAAACGTGATAGTAGAACGCGCCGTTGGTATACAACACACCCGCGGCGATCTTCGCGGGGATTCCCGCGGCACGGGCGAGCGCGGCGAAAAGAATGCCGTAGTCGCGACATACGCCCTTTCTAGATTTTAACACATCGGAGGCCGAACGTGTAATACCTATACTCGGATCAGCCTTCATATAACCGTTTATCCACTGCCGTATCTCGGCGCAGGCCCGAAAGGCGTTTTTCTCATCGCCCACTATCTTCCGCACGCGGTCCTGCATCGACTTGTCATCGCAATTGAGATAGAGCGCGCTCGCGAGGAACTCGCTATACTTTTCATCGTTGATGGGCCGTTGTAGCGACTTATCCGCGTCGAACTCCACTGGCTTTATACGATAACGGACCCGGTCCGAGTGTCCATTATCCGAGGCCGCGCTCTGGCGGGCATCGTTGATCATCATGCTTCCGTCGCCCATGCCCGTAAAGATAATCTCCAGCTCTTTAAGATCACGCGGATGGGGGATATCCTTGTCGGGCTTGACGCTGGTCTGCACGGCGAAGTCCTGCTGGGTCCCCGCCTCGATGCCGGCCATGGCGGTCGCCTTGTCCTGCCGGACCATTGTAATTCCCATCATCGCCTTGAGCTTGACCACATCCCCGTTCGCTTCTTGCCACACGGTCATCTCGCCCATCGGGGTTATGTTCCTGAGCACGATGGTGTCGAACTCCGTGTCGCCGAGCTTAACTCTCTCCTTGCCCTCGGCCTTGATGGTCAGCCTGTCGATGGAGAGGGTGAGGGGGTTGAAATAGTGCAGGTTATATTCTTTCCCGATCTCCGGCTGCGAATCCGGCGTGGCGAACAGCGCATCGCCCACCAGGCTCACGCCGTCCGGGATCGGAATCGTCTGCGTGGACGATCCGCTGCCGGGCGATATGGCGCATTCGACTTTGTCTTTCCCGAAGACCGCGCGGATGGCCGTGGTCTTCCCCCCGCTGGACATGCTAAAATCTTCCTTGAGCGGGGCGTATTTGGAATCCGTGTAGACGACCGTGGTCACGAGCTGAGTAAGGTCCGCGCCGAGAACGGTGAGTCGATTATTCAGCACGCTGGAGATGCGATAGCCCTTAACTCCGTCCAGTTCGGATTTGTCTATCTTGAAAGACAGATACCCGACCTTCTTATCGCCGATATACGCCCCCATCCAGCACTCGTAGGGAACGGTGTAGGCGCCGGCACGCACGCCGAGCAAGATCAGCATCAAAGCCGGGAACAGTCTAATGTAGCGTCGCATTGCATCTCCTGGGGAAAAATCAGGAGAAATGCAGAATGATGAATGCAGAATGCAGAGTGAAGGGAGTTCTTCCCCCATTCTGCATTCTTCATTCTGCATTCTTCATTTCCCTAGAACTGTTTCCGCGCCACGTTCAGCCGGTTCATAGCTCTCTGGAGAGCGACCTGGGCGCGGTCGGTGTCAATGTCCTCGCTCGGAGCGGCAAGCCGTTCCTCGGCCCGCTTCACTGCACTCTCCGCGCGCTCAATATCTATCTCCTCGCGAAGCTCGGCCGAATCCGCGAGAACGGTGACCTTGTTCTCGAAGACCTCCACGAACCCGCCGGTGAGCGCCATCGCGTCCACGCGGCCGTCGCCCTTTCGATAATCGAGCTGACCCAGCTTGAGCGCGGTCATCAGAGGCGCGTGATTAGCCAACACGCCCAGATACCCCTCGACTCCCGGCAGCACCACGGACGCGATCTCTCGGTCCGACAGCACCACCCGGTCAGGGGTTATTACTTCTAGTGTGAATGTTTTGTCTGCCATAATTCCTAGTTGTCAGTTTTCGAGTTGGCAGTTGGCGCTCCGGCGTCAGCCTCGGGCGGGAGTTGCTGACTCGCCCGTTCCCTGCGAACTTCCTTGACCCACCTGATGATATCCTCGGGCGTGATGCCCCTCGCCTTAGCTTCTTCCCTGATGGGCCTGCATAGCTCATCAAGCCAAGTTACTGGATTCTGAAGCAATACTGTAGAACGGCCGTCAAGCTCCTCTATGACCAGGATGTCACCCGGCGCTATTCCCAACTGGTCACGGATGACTTTCGGCAAGGTTATCCTGCCATCGGTGGACACGCGAACCCGTACTTTTCCAGGCATAGGAACCTCCAGCGGAAGTGTCTTGCCTTATCTTACCATAAACCGCGCCCATCGGCACTGGATGGTACGCACCAGATGTACCGTCTCGTCACAACTTCCTCAGTTCGTTTCGGGATTTCCAGAGCGGTTGAGAGCTTCGGCTCGCGAACAACACTTCGGTGCCCGCCCCTCAAATCCGAAACACCAACCATGCCAGCTAGGACTGGACATCATTTCCGGTCATCGTCTGGGCTATGCCCATGCCGAATACAAACCCCGCGACACCGGCGGCGGCGGCACATACACACCCAACGAAAAACCATCCGACGCCTGCCCCATCAGAAGAAGGCCCTCGGAAACCCGAGGCAGCCCAGCAATAACCCAGCCCTACCCAAAACCCTGCAAATGCCGCAGGCAGCACCGCGACAACAGCTGATAGCGGCCTTAATACGGCTGCTTTCCACCTGTTGGTAGCCCTCTTGAGCAACCAGAAGAACACCTCGCCAATCCCGATCCCGACGATTATCGGAGGAGCGAAAAGAGGTAGCGCGCTTATCGCATCGCGCGCCGAGTGCGCTCCCGATAGGACCACCACAAGGCTGGGGATCGTGACTGCCGCAAGTGCAGATATGAGAAACAGCCTCCAGTTCATTGCACGGGTACCTTGCAGAAGCAGAGTCCCTTCCGGGCTCTCCACCCTCCGCTCGCAAATTCCCCGACTACACCTCCACCCCCATCTTCTTCGCCTTCTCCACGGCTTCCTCGATCGCGCCGACCATGTAGAACGCCTGCTCGGGGAGGTGGTCCCACTTGCCTTCGAGGATCTCCTTGAAGCTGCGGACGGTCTCGTCGCGGGGGCAGTATTTGCCCGTCAGGCCCGTGAAGACCTCGGCAACGAAGAACGGCTGCGACAGGAAGTTCTCGATCTTGCGGGCGCGGGCGACGATCAGCTTGTCCTCGTCGGAAAGCTCGTCAACGCCCAGGATCGCGATGATGTCCTGGAGTTCTCGATAGCGCTGGAGAATCTGCTGGACCCCGCGCGCCGTATCATAATGCTCCTGGCCGACGATGTTCGGGTCCAGAATCCTCGAAGTCGATGCCAGCGGGTCGACCGCCGGGTATATACCTCGGACGAATATTCTTCTTTCCAAGTATGTGGTCGCATCGAGGAACGCGAATGTGGTCGCCGGAGCGGGGTCGGTCGGGTCGTCGGCGGGGACGTAGATCGCCTGGATAGATGTTACCGAGCCGCGCACTGTCGATGTGATCCTCTCCTGCAGCGCGCCCATCTCGGTGCCGAGGGTCGGCTGGTAGCCAACCGCGCTCGGCATTCTTCCGAGCAGCGCCGAAACCTCGGAGCCGCCCTGGACGAATCGGAATATGTTATCGATGAAGAGCAGAACGTCCTGCCCCTCGCTGTCGCGGAAATACTCGGCCATCGTCAGCGCCGAAAGGCCGACGCGGAGCCTGGCCCCAGGCGGCTCGTTCATCTGGCCGAAGACCATGGTGGTCTTCTCGATGACCCCGCTCTCCTGCATTTCGAGCCAGAGGTCGTTACCCTCACGGGTGCGCTCGCCGACTCCGGCGAAAACGGAGAACCCGCCGTGCTCGGTGGCGACGTTGCGGATAAGCTCGGTAATGAGAACCGTCTTGCCTACGCCCGCGCCTCCGAACAGACCGATCTTGCCGCCTTTCGCGTACGGGCAGATGAGGTCAACAACCTTGATACCGGTCTCGAACATCTCGACAGCCGGGGTCTGCTCCTCAAACGACGGCGGCAGGCGATGGATCGGGAGCCGTTGGGTCGCCGTACTGGGGCCTTTCTGGTCGATGGTCTCGCCGAGCAGGTTGAACACCCGCCCGAGGGTCTCGCGCCCGACGGGAACCGTGATCGGCCCGCCGGTATCAAGGGCATCCATGCCGCGCACAAGACCGTCGGTGGACTGCATCGAGACGCAGCGCACCGTATCGTTGCCGAGCATCTGGGCGACCTCCGCCGTCAGCGTGGCGCCCTGGACGTTCGGGATATGTATTGCGTTCAAAATTTCCGGCAGACCTTCCGCCGGAAACGTTATGTCCACAACCGGTCCGATTACCTGAGAAACTTTTCCTGTTGCCAATACTTACCTCCGGTAAGAGTTTGCGGGTTAGTGAGTTGCGGGTTACGGGTTGGGGAAGGAACTCCCCTCAACTCGTAACTCGCTAACTCGTAACGCGAAACTCTACTTAAGTGCTTCCGCGCCGCCTACGATCTCGGTGATTTCTTTTGTGATCGCGGCCTGGCGCGCCTTATTGTAAACTAGTGTCAACGAATCTATCATCTCGCCCGCGTTCTTGGTCGCCGCGGACATCGCGGACATTCGGGCTCCGTGCTCGCTGGCCTGCGCTTCGACCAGCGACTGATACACCTCGGTGTCGACGTATCTGGGCAGGAGACGGCCCAGCAGTTCGTCCGCGTTCGGCTCGAACATGAACTCCGATGGCGCGAACTCGTCCATGTTCGGCTTCTCCATCGGGAGGAGCTTGACCGTGGTGGGCTCCTGGCGCATGGCGGTTACAAACTTGGCGTATACGAGGTAGACCGCGTCCACCTCGCCGCTCTCGAACATCGCCCGAACCTGGCTCGTAATTGCCCGGATGTCGACGAAGTTGACCTCGGCTCCGACTTCCATCTTGCCGACTATCGGGTAAGCGCGCTTGCGGAAGAACGCGATGGTCTTCCTGCCGACGAGCACCAGCTTGACCGAGTCCGGGTCCCTGCCTTTAAGCTCGGCGAGTGCCTTGTTCATCACGTTTCCGTTGTAGCTGCCCGCGAGACCCCTCTCTGCGCCGATGATTACATACGCAACATTGCGCTCCTCGCGCACCTCGAGCAGCGGATGCTCGATCTCCCCCGCGCTCGATGCAAGGTTCATCATAACCTCCTGCATCTTCTGCGCGTAGGGACGCGCGGCCTCGGCACGCTCCTGAGCCTTGCGCAGGCGCGCGGCCGCGACCATCTTCATCGCGTTTGTGATCTTCTCTATGTTCTTGACGGTGCGTATCCGCCGCCGTATATCTTTTGCGCTTGCCATGCTATTCTATATGTATCCCCTTCGACACGGCGTTCCTGACGAACGGCGCTTGCTTGTGCAGCATGATCTCGAAGTCCTCCGGCGTATAGCAGAGGGCATCAACCGGCACGTGTGGCCTGATTTTCGTCAAGAACTGCCCCATTCGATTCGGGAATCTTATGTCCTTGAACTTCTCCGAAACGACGATTAGGTCTATGTCGCTGTCTTCCCGTGCTCGACCTTCGGCGCGAGAGCCAAACACAATCAACTGTGTTGGCGAGTACTCTTGCCTGATCAAGTCAAGCTTCTCGTCCAGAAAGCGCGCCACAACCTCATCTTGAACAGATACTTGTGCCATATCAAGACTCCCAGTGGCTTTTCGCCCAAGCAATGATCCCGACTACCTTGCGTATCCGGTCATCTGCGTCCTCTTCAAGATACGATTGGAATGGGAGAACCCTCATCGCATCCGGGTATCTGGAATCCTTGTAGTCGGCTACGAGCGTAAACCCTGCGTCAACCATATCGTCGGCCGCCCCCAGATCCCCAAGCATCTGGTCAACACGGTGCGTCTTGGGCGGATCGGTTTGTTTCATGTCGATCCAGAGAGCCTTCACGGCCTTCTCCGCAGCTTGCTCGCACATAAGCGCGCACGTGTCCCAGAAGCATTCTTTTCGAAGCACTTCCGCGGCCTGTAGATCGTGCTCTGCCTGCTGCCACCACACATCCGCCCATTCACTGCGTTTCACGCCGTTGCCCCTTCCGGACTCTCAGCTCTTCAACTATGCCTGAAACTTCGACTTGAACTCGCCGATTGCCTTCTTCAGCGTCTCCATCGTGGCGTCGTCGATCGCGCCGGTCTTGTCGATGGTGTGCGCGACGTCCGGATACTTGTCCGCCATGAAAGCGCCCAGGTCTTTTTCGAACTTCTTGAGCGAACTCACCGGCAAGTCGTCCAGGTAGCCGTTGGTCGCCGCGTAGATGACGGTGACCTCGTCCGAGAGCTTCATCGGCTGATACTGCGGCTGCTTGAGAACCTCGACGACGCGCTCGCCTCTCGCAAGCTGCGCGAGGGTGGCCTTGTCGAGGTCACTTGAGAACTGGGCGAACGCCTGCAATTCCCAATACCTCGACAGGTCCATTCTCAACTGGCTCGCGACCTGCTTCATAGCCTTCTTCTGGGCGCTGGAGCCTACGCGCGAGACGGAGATACCGACGTTGATCGCCGGGCGAACACCCGCGTAGAACAGGTCCGGCTCGAGGTAAATCTGGCCGTCGGTGATCGAGATGACGTTCGTCGGAATATACGCCGACACGTCGCCCGCCTGGGTCTCGATGACCGGAAGCGCCGTCAGCGACCCGCCGCCCAACTCATCGTTCAGCTTAGCGGCTCTCTCGAGCAAGCGCGCGTGCAAGTAGAAAATGTCTCCCGGATAAGCCTCGCGCCCCGGCGGACGCCTCAGGAGCAGTGAAACCTGCCTGTAAGCCGTCGCATGCTTGCTGAGGTCGTCATAGACCAGGAGCGCGTGGCGTTTGGAATCTCTGAAATACTCGCCCATGGTGCATCCCGCGTATGGCGCGATATATTGCAGCGGCGCGGGGTCGCTCGCGGAGGCCACGACGACCGTCGTATACTCCATCGCCCCGTGCTTCTCAAGAATGCCCACGATAGCCGCGACGGTCGAGAGCTTCTGGCCGATGGCGACGTAGATGCAGTATACATCCTGGCCCTTCTGGTTCAAAATGGTATCCACCGCGATGGCCGTCTTACCTGTCTGGCGGTCGCCGATGATAAGCTCTCTCTGACCTCTTCCGATGGGGATCATCGAATCGACGGCCTTGATGCCTGTGGCGAGGGATTCCTTGACCGGCTGCCTCTCGACGACGCCCGGCGCTCGGGCTTCGACGAACCTGCGCTCGGTGGTGACGATCGGGCCCTTGCCGTCGAGCGGGTCGCCGAGCGGATTGACGACGCGCCCGACTATCGCGTCCCCCACCGGAACGTCGATGATACGCCCGGTCCGCTTTACCTGATCGCCCTCTTTGATCCCGGTGTCGGGTCCAAGGATGACGCAGCCGACGTTATCTTCCTCGAGGTTCAGGATCATCCCCATGACGCCGTTCGGGAACTCGATCAGCTCACTCGCCATCGCGTCCTGGAGACCGTAGATGCGCGCGATCCCGTCTCCGACCTGGAGCACGGTGCCGACGCCGACCTCCGTTATTTCTTTCTGGTACGATGCCAGGTGGGTTTCAAGTACCTGCGCAACCTCATCCGGCCTTATATTAACCGCCATAGTGTTTCACTCCACAAACTTGTCATTCTGAGCATAGCGAAGAATCTGCAAACTTGTCATTCTGAGCGTAGCGAAGAATCTCGGCGTTGCGCTGAGATCCTTCGCTTCACTCAGGATGACACATACTAACACAGGATGACAGATCCTAACTAAGTAATTGCTCCCTCAGCACCGCGAGCTGTCCCTTGACGCTGCCGTCGATGACTCGGTCTCCGATCTTCACCAACGCCCCGCCCATAATAGTCGGGTCCACAATCTTAACGATCTCCACGGTCTTGCCGGTCATCTTCGAGAGCTTCGCCTTTAGCGACGCTTCCTGCTCCTTGCTGAGGTCGACGGCCGTGGTGACATCCGCGCTCACCATCCCGCGCGCTTCGTTGGCGAGCAGGATATACTCCTCCTCAGTCTGAAGCAAGGCCTCTTCCCTGCGCTTGTCTACGAGCAGGTAGAGGTATGAAAGCGTGATCGGATCGACCTTATCGCCGAAGATACTCTTGAGGATATCGCGCTTTTTCGATGCAGGCACGAGCGGGGACTTGACCGCGTCCACCAATCCCGGCGAACTCTCAAGCGTATACGACACCAGCCCGAGGTCGCTTTCAACGCGGTCCACCACCTCGGCCTTCGTCGCGGCCGAGAACAGGGCTGTGGCGTATCGCCTTACGATGCGGCGCTCTATCAACTCGACACCCCTTCGAGGTCGTCGATAAACTTGCTCACAAGCTGCTTATGCTTAGGCGTGTCGAGGCTTTCGTCGATCAACTTGCCCGCCGCGCCGATTGCCAGATCGGCAACCTTGGTCTTAAGCTCGGCTATCGCGGCATCTTTCTCGCGAGTGATCTCCTCTTGGGCCTTGGTCAATATACGGTCGGCCTGCGAACGCGAGTCGGCAATGATCTCCTCGCGCATCGTCTGGCCTTCCTTGACGGCCTCCGTGATCTTTGCACGCATCTCTTCGTCGACCTGTGCGAGGTGCCGCTCGTATTCGGCCTTCAGCTCCTCCGCCAAACGGCGCTGAGCTTCGGCGTTGGAATACTGGCCTTCTATCTCGCCGCGCCGCGCGTCGAGCAGCGCCATGATCGGCTTGAACAGAAACAGCTTAAAAATCAGCAGCACGAGCAGAAAGCCGCCTGCCTGGACTATTAACACCCTTGGATCGGGAATGATGTTCACTGGTGTAGCTCCGATTCTTTCCTGTGCCGGCAGGCCGGGCAGGTCACCCCATCCCGGCCATACTCGGCAACTCTACTTTACAACTTTCTCGATCAGCTCGGTCGCGCTCGGGACGCCCAGGAACAGCAGGATCAACGAGATCAGCAGCGCGTAGATGACGAGAGACTCGATCAGCGCCAGACCAATGATCATAGCTGTCTGAATCTTGCCCGCGGCCTCCGGCTGGCGGGCGATGCCCTCCAATGCGGAACTCGCGGCCTTGCCCTGTCCGATAGCGCCCGAAAGGACCGCTACCGGAACTCCAAAGCCGATAGCGATAACTAATGCTACCAGATATGCCATGTGTCAGTTTCCTCCTTTGCCCCCCAACCGCGAAGGGCGATTTAGCTAATGGTGATCTTCGTGGCCCGCCACGGCCACTGCGACATATATACTTGTCAACATCGAAAAGACCAGCGCCTGGACAAACCCGCCGAAAATGGCGAACAGCATCATGGGGAACTGCAGCGGAACGAGGAAGTTCCCCAGCACGCTCGTCACGATCAGTACGAATACCGCGATGACCGTTTCCTCACCGAATATGTTGCCAAAAAGACGTATCGACAGAGACAGCGGCCTGGCGAGTTCGCCGACAATGTGCAACGGCAGCATCAGCGGCGCCAGCCATATCGGCTCGCCCATAAAGTGTTTCAGGTAGTTTATGAATCCGACCCGGCTGATGGCCATATACTGGACGAAGCAAAACGCCATCAGAGCCAGCGCAACCGTCGTGTTGGGGTTGGAAGTGGGCGCCACGAAGCCGGGTATCAGGCCAAAGAGATTCAACGACAGGATGAAGATGAATGTCGTTCCGATGATCGGGGTGAGGGTTCGGGCCTCGTCTCCGACGATATTGCGCACAAATCCATCGAGCGACACTACCACAAGCTCCAGGAATGCCTGGAACGGTCCGGGGTTGCGGGCCTTAAGTTTTCTGCTCGCCAATATGGCCGTGGCACAGAGAATGATAATGACCAGCCAGGTCACCGGAACTATCTCGGGCATCCACTCGGGCAAAATGTGCTTGGCGTATAAAAAATGCAGCCAGGTCGGGTGTTCCAGCGACGGCCCGTGCTCCTTCACGATATATCTCCCACTCTATCCATTAAGGCGCTCAATAATGAGCACCCCTAATACCTTAAGAAAAATTACGGCCTGTGTCAATACTAAGCCAACAACAAATCCCATAATGAGCGTGAAATTCTTGCCGCCAAGCAACACTACCCCAGACAGAAGGACAGTCACCACCAGCAGCTTAGCAATTGAAAACTTCGCCAGCGCCCCGCGTGCGCGCTCGTTGCCGGGAACGAAGCTGGCCCGCACGACGACCTCCAGGCTGCGAAGCACGGCCATCGAAATCGCCGAGCCCAGAGTCCATCCGATCGCGGCGTCGTAGCGACCAAGCCTCAGGCAGACGACCACGCCGAACGCCCATATGAACGCACTGGTCCTGTAGACCTGTTTTATGAAGGCTTTGTCAATCTTGGTTTTCACGAGTTATCTCAATCAGCAATTTGCCCGATTCGTAGAGTCCTGCCACAAGCCCTATTACGATCATAATGCCAGTCAACCATGGCTTTGTACCGAGCTTGCCGTCCAGCCACCATCCGAAGTAACCGCCTATGCCCGCGGAAACCAAGATCAAGAGCGGTATGCTGGCGACCGTGCCGGCCGTCCGCATCCATCCGTATTTGGGTGCAGCCATAATCGACACCTGCCTGGGCCACGCGAGGCTTGACTCGCGAATCTCAAAACCCGCGATATTGTAACACAGATTAGGGGATGTGGCTAGAACCTGATAGCGAGGATTCCCCAGAACAGCGCCATCTGGAGCGCGAACAACGTGAAGCCCATTATGAGGCGGGAAACCTTAAGCTGTGAAGGGGACAGCGGTGTGCTTCTGAGGCCATCGAGCAGGCCAGACGCCTGGTCGGTCAGCCTTTGAATATACAATAAGCCGAAGGTCAGCAGCAGGCACGCGAACGGACACACCCACGCTGAGACAAGCGTGAATTGGTGTCTCGGCAAAGCGACCCGCGTAAGCGCGACGATCAGCGGCATGCCGATCAGGACCGCCACGGACGCCCTGTGCCTTATCAGCCTTTTCACATCCCATATTGCTAACGTTAGTGTGCGCATTTTCCTGCCCTTTCGGGTTTTCGTCCTTTCGGGCTTTCGCGATGAAATTCCCTTCTCTTCGCTCTCAGCTACTTACCCGCTCCAGTCACCACGCTCGCCTCGCCGCTGCCGATCACGTCCAGCGCGTCCTCGAGGGTCGGGCGCTTGAGATAGACGCAGCTCAGGTCGGTCCCGAACTCGGATAGCAGGTCGCCGACCATCCGCTCGCCGTTAGTAACTCTGAACGAAAGGAAACCTTCCTCCTCCTGGATCACCACCGCGAACTTCTCCTTGATCCTGCTCTTGACCTGGGGACTGGTGATGTCGCCGAGAACGACCATATCCTCCCCCGCGAGCCTCCTGAAATCGTCCGGCGGCCCGAGAAAGACTATCCGCCCCCTGTGCAGCACCACCATCCGCCCGCACATCTCCGCCACCTTACCGCGAGAGGTGAGTATGATAATCGCCCTCGATTCCTCCCTCTTGAGCCTCAGTAGGTGCTCCCAGAGCTTCTCGAAAACGTCGTGATCGAGCGTGTCCAGCAGCGAATCTATCACGAGCGCCGGCGCGTCGGCGATGAGCGCCCTTGCCAATTCCAACCTGCGAAGGACCCCCGAGGAGAGCCGACCCGCTCGGATGGAGCGGCTGTCGGTGAGGTTAAGAAGCTGCATCAGGAATGCGATTTCCTTGACCCGCCTTCTGCCGGGGATGCCCCAGAGCGAGGCGAACATGTCGAGGTTTTCATAGATTGTGAGCTCAGGCGCGAACGCCGGAGCGCTCAAGGCGAGGCTTACGAAGCTCGAAACTTTTTCGACTTCGCAGTCGAGCGTGATGGAGCCTCGGGTCGGCTCATCCATCCCGGCGATTATCCGCGCGAGCGTGGACTTGCCGGACTCAGAGCGCCCAAAGATGCCGGTAATCTCGCCGGGATTGATCTCCAGGTTGACGTCCCAAAGCACCCACTTCCCGTTCGCCCGCCTGCCAAGACTCTCGATATTCACAAGGCCCATCCTAAGCAGAGTATATCCCGAGCGGCGCCCACTCGTCAATGGTTTTGCTGGACGGCAAAAAAGTCCTCCAGGGGCGTGCTGTTTCGGTCGGCGGCCATTTCGATCCCCACGGTCGTTCCGGTCGGCCCGGTCGCCAGATACACCTTGTCCGCCAGGGATATCATGATCTTGTACCCCATCCCCAATGTCCCGATTGTGGAGTAGCCCTTGACCAAGGCAAGTTCGGGCAGAGTTAAGGCTTCCATGCCTCTGCCCTCGTCGGACACGACGAGCATTAACCCGCCCGGCACAACATGGATGGATGCCGTGCCGCCGTTCGCGTGCTTATAGGCGTTGGTGATCGCCTCTCCGGCGCAGAACAGAAGATCGAGTGTTCGAGCTTCATCCATCCCGGCCGACTTGGCGAACTTGGCGGTAGCATCCCGGATTGGGCCGACGTCCGCAGGCATGGAGATCTCCCAGGAAGCCGCCGGAGGCCCCGCAATGGATCTTATCTCCTCCCGATCGCATACTACCAGCTTGCCGTCCGTCGCTGCCAGAATCGTGCGGCGGTAGAACTCACGTTGGCGCTTGTCCGCCTCTCGTTCTATTTGTTCGACTCTCTTTCGCCCGGTTATGTCGCGGAACACGACCATTGTTGCCTGCTTGCCGCGATAAGTAAGAGGCGCAGCGGCGGCCTCCGCGTCGAAAACTGTTCCGTCCAGTCGAATCATCTTCCGCTCCATCATTGGCCACCCTTGCCCGTGCTCCGACATCCAGTGCACTCGTTCCCTGGCGGCCTCCCGGTAATCGGGATGGAGAGTATCAGTGATCGACCTCCCCACAAGTTCATCGGGATTTCTCGCGCCCAAAAGAGCTGCTCCCGCGGAGTTTACGAACAGGATTATGCCTTCGACATTATGGATGAGAATGCCGTCGGGGGAGAGCTCGACCAGGCCGCGGTAGCGCTCCTCGCTCTCCTGTAATTCGCGATATGTCACCAGACTGCCCAGTGAGTCCGACAGGCGCCTGCCGACCTCCTGAAACAGCCTTTCCTCCTCCGGCGTCCAGACCCGTGGATAAGAGCACTGGTGAAGTCCAAACAGCCATGCCTTGCCTACCTTGGGATATATGGCCATCAATATCTGGGACCGTACGCCGAATACCCTTACCGTTTCCGCCGGCACTGGAAGCTCGTACCCGGGACCGAACTTTAAGGGACTGCTTGAAGCCAGCGCGGCGCGGAACACCTCCGCGGCTTCCGCATCCACTGGAATCTCAAGTCCAAGCTCGAATGCGCCGGGACACTCCGGCTTCGTGCGCTCCATCGGCACTTTGAATGTGGTAGCTTCCGGATCGCTTGGGTAGAGCAGCCATGCTCGGTCACAATCGAAGACCGAGAGCACAACGTCAAGAACATCGCTCATCGTCTGCTCGAGATCATTTGTCCCCATCATAGCCCGGTTGACCAGGTCCAGGCTCTCGACAAACCGAAGATGGGCCAGACGCTCTCTCTCCGCCTGTTTGAGGTCGGTAACGTCCCTTGCGGCGGCAAATACGCCCGCAACGCTGCCTTCCTCGTCGCGGTACACGGCCGCGTTGTACAGCACATCCGTCACCCGACCTGAAACGTGACGTATGGAAAGGGGATAGTCAGTGACCAAGCCTTTCTCGAAGACCAGCCGGTAACCCTCTCTGGCCTTCTCAGGCTCGGTGAAGAAGTCGGAGAAGTCGGCGCCGATCAACTCGTCACGAGGCACTCCGGTAACCCGCTCGGTCGCCGCGTTAACGTCGGTGATTTTTCCATCCGGGCTAATCGTCACCAGTGGGTCAAGGCTGGTCTCGATCAGACCCCGAGCGTAGAGAGCAGCGGCCCTGACTTGCTCTTCTGCTGCCATGCGTTCCGTGATGTCCTCGCCCGAACTCAGAGTGGAGGTTATGTTCCCCGATTCATCGTAGAGCAGCGTGTTGCGCCAGTCTATAATCCTCTCCTCGCCGCCCTTGGTCACGATGGGGTTTACAAACCGCTCAGGCACAAGCTCACCGGCTAGCAGTTTCCGAAAAACCGATACCGTTTCGTCACGAATGCTTTCCGGGACGAACGTGTCTAACCATTGCTTGCCGCAAATTTCATCCTCGCTGTATCCGAGCACCTCGCAACCCTTTTCATTTATCCGCTCGACCGTCCCGTCGGAGGCAAGGACTATCATTATGACCCTGGCGCAGTCAAAGTAAGTCTCCGCTCTATCGCGCTCTTTCCGAAGCCGCTCCTCCGCTTGCTTGACATCCGTAATGTCGCGTTCAATCCCCAGGATGACTATCCTGCCGCGCAGATCGATCACCTTCCCACCGACAACCATATCTCTGATTGACCCGTCCTTTGCCCGATGTCTGGTTTCGAACTGATAGGACCCCTCTTCCAGCACCTGTTTAATGTGCTCCCTCGTTTCCTCCGGAGTCTCCAATGCTTGATAATCGAAGATGGACATCTGGGCGAACTCCTCCCGCGAGTAGCCCAACTGCCGGTGGGCCACGTCATTGAACAGAATCGGCCTGGCGGTATCGGGATCGAAAAGGAGGACGCCGCTTGGCGAGCGCTCAAAGAGGGTGCGATACAGCTCCTCCGATTCCTCCAGACGATCCTCTATCCGCTGGCGTTCGGCAATGACTGTAGATAAAGTCAGGGTAGTCACGGTCGTCACGCCAAGAAAACCCGTCATCATCCAAAGCGACTCGAGGAGTGGCACTCCCGCAAATGGACCTGATGCCCGCATTGTGTAGAATAAGATCGCGCCAGATACGAGCAAGACCACGGTCATAGTGTCGCGCTGCCCAAAGCGAACAGCAGACCAGATAAGAAGCGGCACGACCCAATATGCCAGCGGGCGATGAACCGTGGCGAATGGAGCCCCCTCCGCGAAAATCATCCAGGTGACCATAATTAGCGACGCAAGGAAAAGCCCGGCCTCGGTGGCACGCCGCCGGTCTATACTGATCCGAGGCTGTTCCGCCCACAGCAGCAGCACCGGGGCCAGCACAATGATGCCCACGAAATCTCCAATCCACCACGTAGCCCAGGTATACGCATAGGCGTTCCAGCCGATGAGGCCGCCAAGGGTCAGGCTGGTCACGCCGAATGTCGGACTTACCAGCACACTGAGCACCTCTATACCAAGGAATGCAAAAACACCTTGCGTCCGTTGGAACGGATTGGGGCCTCCTATGAAGCGCCTAATCAATAAAGCACCCAGCACAGCCTGCAGAGTCGATCCCACAGCAATTACCACCCCCACGGCGATGGGTGCGACGGATATGGCACCGGCGGGCTCAAGAAGGGCCCAGGTGTTTCCGAAAAACGCTCCCAACCATATGCCGGGCAATGCACGACATCCCCGCAGAAGGACGGCAGCCAGCGCAAGGCCCGACGGCGGCCACACAGGGGTTACATTACCAGGGGGTATGGCGGTAAGTTGCCCAAGCCTGGCCGTGCCATAGTACAGAGCGGCTATGACCACCGTCTCGATTATGAGGCTCACCGGGATAGAGAAGCGCCTTTGCATGTTAATGTAATTTACCCATCCCGCGCGTTGGACACATCCAGCCCTGACCCCATTTGAGCCATCCCAAGCTTCACATTCCGGTGACATCACACCTATTGTGCGCTCTATTCGTGGCCCATCGGTGTCGTGGCGTCGAATAATAAAGTCGCATCCTCCACGATTGCGACAGCATGGTGGCGTTCACATGAATTATATACCGTTCCGGTGCCGGATGCAACCAGCGCGCGCGCTGAAGGATTTTCCGCCCCATCGCGTGGAATAGTAATTGACTCATGCGATTTGGTGGAGAAGCCTATGCCCTCGTCCGGCGGCCTGGAAACATTCGGCCTCACTCTCGTACAAGCAAAGAATCTCCCGCGCGGCAAACGCCGGAGCGTGGCGGGCTACTGCGTTCGGCACGGCTTCTATGAAGAATGCCGTCCACTGCTGGAAGCAGCGATCGCCGAAGACCCCAATGCCATGCTCTACCGCACGTGGAAGATTCACGTGCTGATGGGGTGCGGCGAGATGGATGAGGCGGAGGATCTCTCCGCTCGGCTTCTGAACGAGTTTCCCGTGAACCGCTTCGTGATAAACACCAGGGCCGAGGTGCTGCTGACACTCGGCAATGAGGAGGCGGCACGGCAGGTCTTTATCGATTCCGTGGGGGACCCCGAGGTTATGTGGACCTACTGGGCGCGCGCGGGTCTTGCCGCTCATCGCAGGCGTGGGTGGGACGAGGCGCGATTCGCGTTGGACAAGGCCCTTGCCCTCTATCGCAGTCGCGGCGACGAAGACGTCGATGAGCAGAGCATTCCCATCTATCTCTGGTCTGCCCTCGCGGAGCAAGCAGATCACGACGGCATCAGTCCCAACTTATTCCGCGAGGAGCTGGACGCGGTACGGGCAGCCGAGCAGCAGAAAATCCGGGCGGCCCTGGCGAGTCCCGGTTCGGAAAGATCGAGTCAGCCATCGCGACGATCTACTCCTCGTCACGAACCCCCGTCCCAGCGCGCCGTCGATCCCGAGATCGCGGCCATCCTGGAAGAATCCGCACGGGACCCGGACGCCAACCCCGCGCTCGCGGCGGAGCTTCACCGCCTGTTCGGGTTCGACAGGTTCCGCGTGGGGCAGCAGAAAGTCGTGGAATTGGTAATTAAGGGAGAGAGCGTGCTCGCGGTGATGCCCACCGGCGCGGGCAAGTCGCTGTGCTATCAGCTTCCCGCGATGATGCTTGAGGGGGTCACGCTGGTCGTCTCGCCGCTGATCGCGTTGATGAAAGACCAGGTCGACGGCCTCCCCGCCGAGGTCCAGCGGCAGGTTACCCTCATCAACAGCACCCTCGAGGGCGACGAGATCGAGCGCCGCATGCGGGAGATACGCGCGGGCAAATACAAGCTGGTCTACGCCGCGCCCGAACGCCTGCGGCAGAGGCCGTTTCTGCACGCTCTCAAGGCGCGAGGAGTGGGGCTGCTGGTGGTCGATGAGGCGCACTGCGTCAGCATGTGGGGCCACGACTTCCGGCCCGACTATCTCTTCATCGGCGACGCGCTGAGATACCTGGGCGACCCGACCGTGCTCGCCATGACCGCCACCGCCACCCCCGAGATGAGGGTCGAGATTTCCAACTACTTCGGCCGGCGGCTGAACATCGTGAGCACCGGCACGCACCGCCCGAATTTATTCCTGGAGTCGATAATGGTCTCGACCGACGAGCACAAGATGCGCGAGCTGCTGCGCCTGTGCCGAGAGATCGACGGGACGGGCATCGTCTACACACGCTCGCGCCAGAAGACCGAGGAGCTGACTCGACTCCTGCGGCGGGAGGGCGTCAAGGCGGCGTATTATCACGCGGGGATGGAGGGGGAGGAGCGCGCCCGCGTGCACGAGGAGTTCATGGACGGCAGGTGGCGCGTGATCGTCGCGACAGTAGCGTTCGGGATGGGGATCGACAAGCCGGATGTCCGGTTCGTGATTCACTACTCCTTGCCCGCCTCCCTGGAGGACTATTATCAGGAGGCGGGCAGGGCGGGGCGCGACAGCCTCACCTCCCGCTGCATTCTGCTGTGCACCCCGGCGGACAAAAGAAACGTGACTCGATGGATGAGCGCCGAGCGCGTCGATATCGGGCTTCCCAGGCAGTGCTATCAGATGATCCGCGAGATGACCGGAGGCTCCCGGTTCGCGGCGATTCACCCGGACGATTTCGAGCGCGAGTTCCAGCAGGAGCAGACGAAGGTGAGAGTCGCGATCAGCATGCTCGACGGCGTCGGGCTGGTGAAGCGGCATCTGGATGTCCCGATGACCGCCTCCGTCACGCTCACTGTAAAGGGCGCGAACGGCGCCGACGCGGAGTTCAGCGACTTCGCCGGCAACGCCCGGCTGAGGGTGGCGCAGCGGGTCCCGCTGGAGCCTTTGCAGCTTGCGGCCCGCGCGGGGATCGCCCCGGACAATCTGGAAGAGAAGCTGCTGGATTGGCAGGATGCGGGGTATCTGGTCTATCGCGGCTCCGGGCGGGTGATGCTCCTGGAGCGCCTTGTCGCCGCCAAGGACTCCAAGCGCGTCCTTGAAGATATGATCGCGAAACGCGCCCGCGTGCAGGAAAAGCGTATAGAGAAGACGTTCCACTACGCCGAAACCAACCGCTGCCGACACGACGTAATAGCCGAGCACTTCGGCGAGCCACGCATCGAGAACTGCACATTTTGTGACAACTGCGTCCCCACCCGCCAGCCCTACGAACCCGTCAGCAAGCAGGCCCGCCCCGCCGAACCCAACCTCACCGACTCCGAAAAGGACCGCAAGATCATCGAGACCGTTCGCATGATCCCCGGCAAGGTCGGCTTCACGGGCCTGGTCAAGGTCCTCAAAGGCTCGGTCGCCTCCCACATCAAGCGCGACCGCTGCCCCAACTTCGGCATCCTCGCCAACGAGCCAAAGACCACCATCGAGCGCCGCGTGACGAGGCTGATCGAGTCGGGGGAATTGGTGCGGGATGACGGGGAGTATAGGCTGATTTGGCCGAAGAAGGCCCGATGACGCCGCTTGACCTGCCAAGGGAACATTTCCCCCCGATCCCTCGTATATTAACAAAGCACTTTGCATTCTAAAGCAATCCGGAGGGCGATGCCATGAATAAGACCCAGGCTGAGGAAGATATCAGACTTATCCGCGAGGTCATGGAGCGGTCGGCCAAGTGCACGAACTTCTCGGGCGTGTCGGGAATAGTGGCGGGGATGGTCTCGCTGGCGGGCTGCTACCTCACCTGGTGGGCGACGATGAAGCTCCCGCCCGCGAAGCAGCCCGTGTGGTATATCGTGATCTGGGTATCAGCGTTCGTGATAGCCGTGGGGCAGGACTCATTTCTCGCCGCGAGAAAGGCCAAGAGGGCGGGGCTGACCTACTTCGGCCCCGCGACCTGGCAGCTATACAAGGCCGTGTTTCCGGGGGTGTTCGTGGCGTTCGTGATCTCGGTGGTCGCGTTCAGCCAAGGCTCGATCGACCCGATCCCGGCGATCTGGGCGCTGGGCTACGGCACGGCGCTGTGCGCGGCGGGGATGTTCACCGTCAAGGAGGTGCGCACATTCGGGGTCATCCAGCTCATCACCGGCGCGGTGGGGCTGGTCTTCTTCACCGAGTGGTATAGCAGCCTCTACCTGCTCGCGGTCTCGATGGGCCTTTATCACATCATCTTCGGCCTCTGGCTCACCAGGAAATACGGGTGGTAGCCGATGGCTCACGAGATCGACGAGACAATCCACCAAAAGACCCGACTCGCGATAATGGCGCACCTGGTCGCCGTCCTTGAGGCCGACTTCCTCGCCCTCAAGGACGCCCTGAACCTCACCGACGGCAACCTCTCCGTCCACGCCGGCCTCCTGGAAACCAAGGGCCTGATCGAGACCGAGAAGTCCTTCGTCGGCAAGAAGACCCGCACGACCTATCGCGTCACCCCCGCCGGGCGTAAGGCTTTTGAGGAGTATTTGGGTGAGTTGGAGAAGGTGCTGCGGGGTGGGACGGGGAGATTGAAATGAGCCAGGTGGCTTGATGCCCCGATGGTCGGGGATTTGCAATCCCGGACCCGGTTCCCCGGATTTGCAATCCGCAAGCCAGCTTCGGATGCTGCGGGGCGGGAGCATATACAGTTGATGGCGAGTTATTCCGCCCCGGCCGACAGGCGAACACGAACGTTCTTCGTACCCTTATACTCCTTTACTACGCCCCTTCGCTTAACAGCAGACAACGCCCGCGAAAGCCGTTTCTCGAACTCTTGCCTCGGTGCACCCCGAGTGACGACATTGAGGTAGCTACACACCTCTTTGGTTAATACATCTCTCTTGCAGCTGTTGTTCGGGCGCGCCGAAAGAACGGCTTTGATTGCGGCCTCAAGCTCACGGGTCGTATAGTCAAGGGGACGCTTACGCGGCAGGACACTTTCCGGGGCGGGAAACAGTGTCGCCTGAGTCCTGCGAGCACACTGCGGATTTCGTTTGCGCTTGGCCTTCGCTGCACTCGACTCACCGGAACCATCTGATGACACCAGCGACGAGGACGGCTCAGGGCCATTCGAGTCGTTACTTCCTTCGGGTTCGATTCCTAGCTCGGCCAATGTATCCCATAGCGGTTTGAGTGCTTCTTCCCTATTGAAGTAGAACTCACTGCCACGGACACGCCAGAATTTCCAGAGGCAGCGTTTGAGCACCCGCTCTCTGAGCATGTCCTGCTCCTGTTTCTCGGGGTCCGAATGCCATCGGTCCCCGTCGCACTCGACGGCCAACCGATCGTTCTTGCCTTCCACTACGAGGTCGATTCTGTAGCCAGCTACTTCGAACTGCGGTATCACGCGGTATCCGCGACCAGTCAACTTGAGATACACATCTACCTCAAACCACGAATCGAAGGGATACGGTGCTTCGCCTCTCGCAGGGTTCTCCGCATCCTTCGTCAGTTTGACGCTATCAAGGGATGTGTCGATCGCCGGCAACACCGGGTGCTGACAGTAGGAGAGCAGCTTGTACCGCAGACATTCGTGGTTCCTGAAGTCGTTAACTGTGGGCGTGTGGAACAGCCACATCTGATCCCTTGCCCGGCTGGCTGCAACGTTAAACCTCTGTCTGTAGGTTTCCCGGGTGAGTGCCTGTAATTGCGTTTCGCCGGGAGCAGCGACCATACTCAGAAACATAACATCGCGCTCAGCACCTTGAAATGCATATGCGTTGCCGCAGATGATCGCGCGCTTCTCCATTTCCTCAGTGCCGATCTTCTCGCGAAGCATGCCTTCTATCAGCCGCGCCTGGTTGTCATTCAACAGGCTGATGACTCCCATTGACCTACCGCGATACAAGGGATCTTGGCAGCACTTGGCCACCATCTCCACCAAGGCTTCGGCTTCAGGTCTATTTCTGGCGTTCTCCGACGCACCCTCTCTATAGCCACTCGGGACCGGTACGGCAATGACGGCTGGCTTCGGTCGTTCCGGCGGATACTGCCGCACCGGCTCAAGGTCTCCGTCGTAGAACAAATGGTTCGAGAACTCAATTATCTCGGGAACACACCTGAAGTGCTCAGTTAGCATAATACGGCCCCGAAACGCTATCGCGGCAAGAGCAAAGAATGAGCCATCAAGGCTCAAAGCCGTCCGGATCGCAGGCGACAACTCCTTCAGATGCGCGGTTACAAGATTGTCGGCCTCGCCTGGCCGCACGCCCACATTCACTGGGCTGATCTGTTTGTCGTCTCCCACCACAACGATCTTCTTTGCCACAAATTGCAGAAAGAGTGCTTCGGGTCCGGATTGACTGGCCTCATCAATGATGACTACATCGTATGCGCCGGTGGTTGGTCGCACGGTTTCCGCTACTCTGTAAAGCGGCATAATCCAAGCCGGGATTGCATCCCTGCAGTTGTCCATATTCTCTCGCGCAGCCCGTCGGTGCACTTCCGCTCTGCGCCCCGTGCCCCTGCCAACCCGCCGTACTTCCTGCGCCCAGGCGTGCAAAGAGCGGCGCGCCGGCTCATTCTTGACGAGGCTTTCCAGGCAGTAGCGCCATGCGCGAAGCGCACACAGCTCTCCCGTCGTTCTGCGTATGCGATCTTGGACTCTGTTGAGTTCAGCCTCTATTTCTTGCTCACTCCGGCTACCCACAAAGTTCTCTTCCAGCCAAGTTCGGGCTTTAGCCCAACACCAGCTACCCTCCAGATGCGGGAGCACACGGTCCCACTGCTGCAACCCCGCTTCGCTCTTGATACGTTGAGCAAGCGTCGGCGCTCTAGTCGCAAGTTGCGCGTAGAGACTGTCTCTGCGTCGAGTCTTTTCGGAGAACTGCGTTAGAATGTTGAGTCTTTCAACGAGGCTGGAATAGGACTGTACGTCACGTGCCCTAACAGCAGTCAGAATGTCGTGCGTCACGGGGTTACAGTCGGTTTCCAACGTAATTTCAGAAACAGCCTTCTCGACCTCGGTCAGCCGCCCAGATGCTGTGTCAGCCGCGCGCCTCGCCCTTGCTGCTCTTACTGCGCGCAGATATGCTCTAACCTCGTCAAGATAGTGCCATGCTGGCTCCGGCAAGTTCTCGACGCTGCTGCACGCGTTTCGGGCCTGGTCCAAAGCATCGCTAAGTTCAAGAACTTGCCTGAGTCGCTGACACTGGCTTTCTAGGCGACCTACCTGCATGTACCGCGTGTCTGACGACCGGACTCCATAGCTCGACCAGTTGGACCAAATTGCATCGATGTGCTCATCCACGTTCATACACGTGATGAAGCGACTCAGCGATTCCAGATTATTACAGGCTTGTCCATCTACTCGGCAGTGCTTCACGATATACCGGGCCTGCCTGACGGCGCCCGACCGAAACGGCAGAATGCCAATCCTGCCACCACTCTCCAAGTAATGCAAGAGTGCGCTTGCGTCAACGAGGGCCTTCCGCCGATCCACAGTGCTTGGCATTTCCAGTCGGCAATCGTTTACGCGCCTCGCCATTTCACTGAGATTGCTCAGGTGCTCCTGCGTCGTTTCGTGAAGCGCTTGCCACTCTCGTGCGCGCCCGGATACAATGTCTTCAATTGCGACCCGAGCCCAGGGATCGTTGAACTGGCGCAGACCCTCCCATTTGCTCACGTACGCCTGCAACTTAGGTTCCAGGGACTCCAACTGCTCGGCTTCCGCTTGTGTCAACTGGGCATAGGCCGCACCAGTTGGGGTCTCGCCGAACCCACGGAGTTCGGAGAGAGCCGAATCCTCGGTGAAACAGAGCTCCGAGAATTCCTGAACGTTAGGCAATTCGGTTGGGCCAGGCCATGCCTGGTTGGCGGCAGTTTCGATATCCTCTGATAGTTCCCTGCACAGCCCCAAAAGTTCCACGGCCTCAGCATTTGAAAGCGGACACGGCCAGTCCGCGTCCACGCGACCAACAAGCCACCCGTGCTCAACTTGCTCCCTCTCGATACGCTCGGCGATAGCCTGGCCCGTTCCGCTGTATTCGCCATCGCAGAGCGTGTGCACGTAGGTTTCCTTTTCGCGGATTTCTCGGAGCTTGACAAGAATTTGCGCTTCCATCTCCGCGAGACTGTCCAGTTTCTTTTCAGCACTTGCTATCTGCGTCTTGTTGCGATCACGCTCCGCGTCCCACCCTGGCAGTCGGTTCGTAATCCCCTGGACCGAACCCTCCAGCTCCTTAAGCGAACCAGCATCATTACCCAACACGCTGACGCACAACGCCTGCAGGTCGGGGGGGAACATGCCCTTCAGCACCTGTAGGGCTCGCGGGGTTTGGCTCGTGATCAGAATCCTCTTTCCCTGTGCGAGTAAATGGCAGACTAGGTTTACAATGGTGTGGCTTTTGCCGGTCCCGGGCGGACCCTGCACCAGTACCCCCTGTCTCCGGCTCAGCCGCTCCACAATCTCTCTCTGTTTGGCATTTGCCGCCAATGGAAACAGAATACGCTCGCAGTCCGTTGGTTCCTCGGCGGGACCCCCATCAATCTCACTAGCTGGTGAGCTGTCTCCATCAGCCATCACAACACTGCGGATGCCCGGTGGGACGGGGATCCCCGTCTCCAACTGGCCAGTAATATCGTTCAGGAGCGCCAGCAGAGATCGCTGATTGCGCTTTCGCAGAATCAAGGCCGGTGCAAAGGCTACAATGGGATTCTCTGTAAGCTCGCTGGGTAGCGCTAGACTACTGCTATACGAGCCCGATCCTCCCGGCACAGAATGTGCCCACGAGCTAAGCACAGTGTCAAGAAGCCCGAGATCGAACACGTTATCTCCAAGCCCTTCCACTTGAGAGGCAAGCTCTTGCGCGATGTCTCTTGGCGGACGATCAGATGGGTCAAGCATATCCTCCTCTAAGGTCGGCCGCACTCCGTCGCTCGCAGGTCGGACGGTAAAGATGCCTCTGTCGGCTTCGAACTCCAGCGTGGCTTGAGCGGTTATAACATGTCTTCGAACGCACTCGCCGTCCGGAGTGCGCCAGGTAAGTAGGCCTATCCCAACCACCAGTTCAAATAACTCGCCTTCGCGTTTGACCTGGAGGTAGGTATCGTGGAGCCGGGCGTAGACCTCCTGGACGCGCTTCGCTCGTGCATCCTCCTCTGCCCACTGCAACCAAGAATCACTCAGATACCTGTCCCATGTCTCGGAAAGCTCGGGGTGGTCGGCAAGGGAAAGCCAGGCCGTGGGTTCTCCGGCCTCCGCGTCCGCTTGGGAATCGGGATCGGGGATTGACTGTAAGAGCTCGGGCAGGTCGGAAGAATCCGATAGCCGAGACTCGTCCGACCAGGGACTCAGGCTCTTTGGAAGGGGCGGGTACGACGTGATCTTTGGTTTTCGGACTTCCAACCAAACGTCGCTGATATCTGACTCGGTAGCGCCCCAGGCCGCCGTATGGCATTCGCGTTCACGTGGGATGTCGGACATCCATATCACTTGGCCGTCGGAGGCGTACTTATTGAGATCGACGTCCTTCTTGATTCGAAGTGACGTGAGCGCGCTGAGATATCGGAAGACCGCGCTTGCCTGCCGCGATACTTCCGGCACTTCTCCGGTCTCGCTTGTTGCCTGGTTCTCAGTATCTGCGTCACCGTGCATAGTTGCGTACCTGGCCTGCCACATTGATCACCATTCTACAGTTTATTTGCATGGCAGGCTGCCGAATTCCTCCTGACAACTATTTGGACTTCCGCCGATACGAAACAAGCAGGCATCTCGTTCGCCCCGCAACGCCGTAAGCACGTTCGCAGGGAAGTCTGTTCCCGGACGCCTTTCCCGGAACCCCATTCCGCCTCCCCACGCTCAACATCCCCCTCATGAACAACCCGTGAACAACATTTAACTGAAATATACCGCCAATACTTATGACGGAATGGCCCACTTGTCGTCTTATAATTATGGAAGGCAAATTTTTTCTGAGCGTGCCATCCCACTCCCAAACCCATGAAAGAGAGGTATAGCTGTGTATCCCGGCTCTCCGCTCTCCGCCCTCCACTTTCAGCTACTTGAGGTAGAGAGACCGCCAAACAAATTAAACGCGCAAAACGAACTCCTTCCCACGCTCAAGCCGAGCGTGAGTTCGTTCCTTCAAAACCCTGATATTGAGCGTGAAAAATGCGTGCGGCGCGCGGCATTTGCGCTCCCCCCGAACGAATGCTATAATGCCGTAACGCACCAATCTCAGTTCGTGCGGGGAGCGGTAACGAAGACGTGTTAATACGCATTCTCTCGGCGCTGGTGGCTGTTCCGGTTACGGTGCTGTTGGTATTCTTTCCTGGGGGGATGCCGTTCGCGGTGCTGGCGGGCGTGGTATCGCTCATCGCGGCGCACGAGTTCTACCAGGGCGTCCGCAGGCTGGGGGCGCATCCGGTCGAGCCGCTCGGGCTGCTGGCCGTGGCGCTTTTCGTCGTCTCCGCCCGCACCTACCAGATCAAGGAAATCAGCTCGATATTCCCAGCCGTCCTCACGCTCCTGCTGATAGTCTCCTTCTGCATCGAGCTCATCAGGCGCAAGCGCGCGCCGCTGGTGAATGTCGGCGCCACCGTCCTCGGGGCCATATACGTCGGCTGGCTGATAATGCACCTCGTGGTTCTGAGGGGGATCGGGGGGACCGTCACCGTCGGCCACTACACCGGGGAGTGGGGCGCGTGGCTGGTGATGCTGACACTCATCTGCACCTGGGCCTGCGACAGCGGCGCTTACTTCTCCGGCAGGTCCCTCGGCAAGACCAAGATCGCCCCGAACCTCAGCCCCAACAAGACCTACGAGGGATCGATCGGCGGGTTCGCCGGGTCGGTGATCGCGGGACTGATCACCGGTTGGCTGGTCATCGGCCTCCCGTGGTATCACGCGCTGGCCCTGGGCGCGCTCTTGGGGGTGCTGTGCCAGTTGGGGGACCTTTCCGAGTCGGCGATCAAGCGCGAGATCGGGGTCAAGGACTTCGGCAACATCATGCCCGGCCACGGCGGTATGCTCGACCGTCTCGACAGCCTGCTTTTCGCTGGTCCGATGGTGTATTACTACGTGGTGCTTTTCCTAAGGTAATTCTGTATTTTGAATTGTGAATTATGAATTAGGGGAAGGGGACGCCCTCCCTTCAATTCAACATTCAGCATTCACAATTCATAATTGCTTTGCCATCTCCCGCAGCCCCTTGACCAGCCTCGGCCCGGGGCGCACAAGCAGGTCGGGGTTGATGACATGGACGTGCTTGCGCCGTACGGCGGTGGTGTGTTTCCACTCGGGGCTGGTGAGGAAGTAGCCGGCGTCGCTCTTGGAACCGACGATTATCACCTCGGGGTCCCGCGAGATGGCAAGCTCCTTGGAGAACGGCACGAAGCCGGGACGGGCGTCGAATGATACGTTCTTCGCGCCGGCGATCTTGATCATTTCATCGACGAACGTCTTAGGTCCCGCCGCCCACAGCGGGCTGGGCTGGATGACGACCAGCACCCTCTTCGACGGCTTTCCTTTATGGCTCACTCTCACGGCTTCGATCTCGGTGTCCATCTTTTTTGCCAGGGCGTCGGCGGTCTTGGGTCGCGCGGTGATCTTGCCTAGCGTGCGTATGTCTCGCTCGACCTTGCTGATTGTCTTGGGATCGATGGCAAAGACAGTCTGACCCAGCCCCTCGAGTCGCGCGATTACTCTGCTGTTCACGAACGCATGACCCACAACTAAGTCCGGCCTCAGCGCGATTACGGCCTCGGCGCTCGTGCCCATATCTCCGACTCTGGTCTTCTTGCGGGCCTGGGGAGGGTAGTTGCAGTAGTTGGTCACGCCGACTATGCGGTCTGCAAGCGCCAGTGCGAAGAGGATCTCGGTGTTGCTCGGCGCAACAGAGACTATCCGCACCGGCCTGGCCTTGATAACAACTTCCTTGCCCCGGGCGTCTTTGACGCGCATCGGGAAGGAGGCGTGGGCGGGCGTGAGAAGGACGAGGAGAAGGAGGAGGGTACAGGGAACAGGGAACAGGGAACAGAAGGGAAGGGAGGGATTCGGAAATCCCCAATTGGCCTTTGGGTGGCGATTCGGAGATCGCCACCCATCAACGCGCGAGGTCCCTTCCCCAATCCAAAATACAAAATACAAAATACAAAATTTCATCATCGTACTGACCGACGAGTTGCCGGCTTTACCGTGCTTCTTTGCGGTGTCGCGAGCTTGCGTAGTTCAGTCACCTCCCTGCGCGTAAGACGCCGATAGCGGCCCTCCGCAAGGCCTTTCAGGTCGAGGTTGCCGAGGCGGGTGCGCGACAGCTTAAGAACCTCGTGCCCTATCACCTCGAACATCCGGCGCACCTGCCGCTTTCTGCCCTCGCGGATTACGAGCTCGACGGTGCTGATATCGTCCGCCCGCGAATAGGCCACCAGCCTCGCCCGCGCGGGGGAGGTCACGCCGTCCTCCATCTTGACTCCCCGTTCCAGCCTCGCGAGGCCCGACGCCGACACGCGGCCCGTCACCACAGCCAGATAGGTCTTCTCGACCTCGTGAGACGGGTGCGTGAGCATCTTGGTGAGCTCGCCGTCGTTGGTCAATATCAACAGGCCCGATGTATCGACATCCAGCCGCCCCACCGGGTAGAGGTAGGCGTCGATGTCGCGCACGAGCTCCAGCACTGTGTGCTTCGCGTGCGGATCACTGCGCGTGCTGGTGTATCCTGGGGGCTTGTTGAGAAGGATATACGTCTTCTCCAGCGACTGCTGCGCGGGCTTGCCGTCGACAGTCAGTGTGACCTTATCCGGGTCCACCTTTGTTCCAAGCTCGGTAACGACCCTGCCGTCGACCGCGACCCTACCGGTAGTTATTAAAGTTTCGCAATGGCGACGTGACGCTACGCCCGCGGCGGCGAGAACTTTTTGTAAACGCTCTTCCATACTTCCCTCCCACCAGCAGGAACGCGGCCATCAATCCGCAGATCTTCATGCCGTGAATTGCGCGGCTGGCAAAGCTCACGCCCACATCTTGCGATGCCCGCAGATCGACCTTGGCCACCTCGGTCCCGTTCACCAGCGCCTTAATAGTGCCCACCTTGGTCCCAGCGGTAATCGGCGCTACCACCGGGGTAAGGTCCACCCTGGTGACGATTCTCGCGCCGGTCTTGGGCACCACGACAGTGAGGTCACGCGCGGGCACGGCGGCGATTGTAGCTACTGCTCCGTTCCTGACATCAACCGTGGCGCACCCGGTGTTCGCCCTGGCGACGCTCACCGGCTCGAAGTTCGCGAACCCATAGTTCATAATGGCGGCGGTGTCCCTGCCGGCGTTATCACTCTTCAATACGGCGGAGACGAGCCGCCAGCCGTTGCGGGTCGCGCTGCCGACGTAACAATAGCCGGCCTGCCTGACATAGCCGGACTTGACCCCGTCCGCGCCGGGGTAGTTCCTGAGGAACTTGCAGCGCGAGAAGACCACCAGGTCTTTCTTGTTCATGCTCCGGCTGGTGAGCGCATATTTACGGGTCCTTACGATGTCGTTGAACAATGGGTAGCGCTGCGCGTAGCGGGCCATTAGGCAGAGGTCGTATGCGGTGGAGTAGTGCCCTGGGGCGTGGAGGCCGTTTGGGGTGACAAAGTGCGTATCCTTACATCCGATCTCGGCGGCCTTCTTGTTCATCATCACGGCAAACTTCGGCACGCTGCCCGCGATATGCTCGGCGGCGGCCACGGCGGCGTCATTGGCCGAACGTATGAGCATGCCCGTGAGCAGGTCGAGCACGGACATCTTCTCGCCCGGCTTGAGATGCAGCGAAGTGAACGGCGTCTCGGAGGCCTTCTTGCTCGCCGTGATTGTATCCGAGAGGCCGCAGTGCTCCATTATGAGAATCGCGGTCATGATCTTGGTCGTGCTGGCATTGGGACGGCGCACATGAGGGTTCTTGGCGTAGAGCACCTGGCCGGTCGCGGCGTCCATCAGCACGGCGCTCGCGCCCTTAACGTCGGGCATCGGGCCGGGCTTGGTCTGCTTCGCAGGAACGTCGATGACGAGGCGCGGCGCTTCGACGGTATCGCTCGCTGGCGCGGCCTGGGTCTGGGCCGATTGGCCGTCGTCCAGGCGTAAGGTGATAGTGCCGTTGTCGGCGGCGAAGCCAGTCGCCGAGACCAAGGTCAAGGCAATACAAATCAATAAAGCGCGAAAGTTCATCCGACTCCTATGTAACTCCAACTTGCAAGACTTCCTGTTCAAAGGTTACTCAGCCTCCAGCCCCTGCTCTCGCGACAGCTCCCTCTCTAGATCCTCAATCGACGGCAGCACGCCCCGCAGATGCTCCGGCAACCCTGCGGCGAAGTGATACTCCGATACCCCGACCGGTTTTGCCAGGTCTCGCAACGCATACTCCACTATAACCTGGCCCTTGTTCCTGCACAAGATCATCCCGATGGTCGGCTTGTCGTCGGGCTGTTTCAGTAGGTCGTCCACCGCCGACAGATAAAAGTTCAATTTACCCACGAACTCCGGCTGGAACTCGCACGCCTTTAGCTCGATCACCACGAAACACCGCAGCCGCAGGTGGTAGAACAGCAGGTCGATATAGAAGTCCTGGTTATCGACCTCCAGGTGATACTGACTGCCTACCAGCGCAAACCCGGCCCCCAGTTCCAACAGGAACGACCTTAGATGATCAAGCAGTCCCCGTTCCAACTCACGCTCCGAGAACTCCCGGCCCAAGGTCAGGAAATCGAAATTGTAAGGGTCCTTGAGTATCGCCTGCGCCAGGTCGGACATGGGCGGCGGCAGCGCGGTATGGAAGTTGCTTATCGCCTTGCCCTGCCGGTGGTAGAGATGGGTCTCGATCTGGTGGACCATGACGTTGCGGCTCCAGCCGTATTCGACGGCTTCTCGTGCATACCACTCGCGCTCGTGCTCGTTCTTGACCTTTTCCAGCAGCGTAGTACTGTGGTACCAGGGCAACTTCGCGGGCACTTCCTGCACGAACTGCTCATCGGGCCAAGCCATTGCGAATGACCGCATATAACCCAGGTTGCGCGCCGAGAAGCCCTTCATATCTGGAAAAGACTCACGAAGGTCCATAGAAAGGCGATCAATGACCCCTGTGCCCCATCCTTGTTGCTTCTGCTGAGTCAGAATATCGCATCCGATTTGCCAGTAGAGGAGCACCAGTTCGCGGTTGACCGCGAATCCGGCACGCAGTTGTGCCCCCTGGATCCGCTGCCTAATGCTATGCAGGAGGTCCTCGTATCCTTTCGGTAGCTTGCTCAGCTTATCAATCACTAACCGCTCCGACCAATTTTGCAGGTACTCTCTGCAAAATTGATGAATTTATGATTCCGTGCCACAGCCCGTCATTTTTGCAGAGAGTACCTGCAAAATTTGGCAGCCTACGTAATTGTGCAGCAACTGCTGCACAAATGGCCGACCTGTGTTCGCAATACCACAAACCGTCATTTATGCAAGTGGTGCTTGCATAAATGACGAATCCGAGTAGTTGTGCATCACCGGTTCACATCTCGTCCGGCTCGGAAATCTCCTCTGAGACCTGCTCGATCTCGTCGGCCTCACCGCTTGCGAACAGTTCACACTGGGCCTCAAGCGCTCTCACCTGCTCGACTGCAAGCATGTCTATGTCCGGCAGCTCGGAAATGTCGTTCAAACCAAAATACTCAAGGAACTCGGCGGTCGTGGCGTATAATATCGGCCTGCCAGGGGTCTGTTTGCGCCCGGCTTCCCGCACCAGACCGCGCTCCATCAATGTTCTCATTACCCCGTCCACCGAAACGCCCCGCACGGCCTCTATCTCAGGCATGGTGCAGGGCTGACGATACGCGACTACCGCCAGGGTTTCCAGCCCGGCCTTGGATAGCTTCTTCTTGGCCGGCGTAAGGAGCATAGTACAATAGTCGGCGTACTCGGGCCGGGTGCAGAGCTGATACCCGCCCGCGACCCTCATTAGCTGCAAACCACCCCGGCTTTCCAGCGCCTGATCAAGCTCGTTGATGCCCTCTTCGACCCTGGCTTCGTCGATCTCCAGGGTTTCGGCCAGTTGCTTGGCGGTGAGCGGCTCGTTGGCGACGAAGAGCATGCACTCCAGCACGCTCTTTAGCTGGCCGTTGCGATGCGGGAGGGTATCTTCGCTCGTGGTCTCGGGCGTCTCGACCTCCGTCTTCGGTTTGCGGGGGAAGAACGCGGCAAGTCCCCGGCCTTTCTTGGGCGTTCGCGCCAGCACGCGGTCCGACGCCACCTCGGCGACCGTGAGCACCGTCGCCTCGGCCACCGGCTCCAGCGAAACCACTTCCACTACTTCAGGCTCCCGCCCGTTGTCCTCGTATCTATCGTCCATTTGGCTCCGTCAACGGAATAATCTTTATCGTCGCGAAGGCCTTGGTCTGCTTGACCTTCACCGACTGCGCTTTCAAGAGTTCCAGCAGGGCGAGGAATGTGATTACCACCTCGACCTTCGTGTATACATCGTCGAACAATTCCTCAAACGAAAGCTGCCCCGACGCCTGGCTGACTTTCCGCCATATCTCGCGCATCCGCATACGCACGGTTATCTTCCGGCGCTGTATGCTGGTGACCGGCTCCTTGCCCACGTCCGAGAGAATGTTTTGAAGCAGGCTCAGCAGGTCGCTCGCGGTGATATTGTCCAGCACGACCGTCGGCTTGAGGTCGAAGTCCAGTTCCAATGTGCCCCTGGAAAAGACCTTCGAGCGCATCTCCTCGCGCTCGCGGAATATCTCCGCCGCGCCCTTGAACTTCTCGTACTCGATCAGCCGCTCGACAAGCTCCAGCCTCGGGTCGAGTCTCTCCTCTTCATCAGCTTCATCCCCAGGCTCTTCAGGCAGCAGCATCCTGGACTTGATCTCCACGAGCGTTGCCGCCATCACGAGCCACTCCCCCGCGACCTCCAGGTCCAGCGACTCCATTAGGGATAAATACGCCAGATACTGCTCGGTTACCTTCGCGATGGGGATATCATAGATGTCGATTTCGTTCTCGCGGATGAGGTGCAAAAGCAAATCGAGCGGGCCCTGGAAGATTTCCAGAGTGACCTTATATGGGCTGTCTTCGGTCCGAACAAAGTTCACTTGGTGTCTCCAGGAGAAGTTGTCAGTTGACAGTTGTCGGTTGTCAGTTATACTTAGCGACATTAATACGAGTTGATCTCGCACTCCTGCCTGGCCGAGCTTTCTCTTATAGCATAGCGCATTACGGGGCATCGCTCAAGTAGGTAATCGATATGCCGGTGAAACTTCTTGCGATTTGAGAGGTGTCTGGCCACCCTGGCCCCGAGTCCATTCATGGCGCTGCCTGTGTAGACGTAGTATCCGGCGGGGAAGCCGAAGGCGCCGAGCCGCCCGATGCGGATGGTTTGGGGATCGGGGAGGTGGACGAGGAGTTGGTAGGCGCCTTTGGTCATGGCTCAGCCTTTTTCGCCTTCGCGGATGCCGATGTTTCGTCAGGGCAAATCCGGGAAAAGACTTTCTCGATACGTGCGCCCTCGAAAGAGGAACAGCGCAGATTGGAGAGGTTGATCATGGCCAAAGTAGCGCGAGAGATGGTAACGACGTCCGGGGTAGACATAGACCGGCTCCTGGAGTTGTTGGTCAAGAACGCGGCGGCTGAGCTCACCACATTCTACTATTATACGATCCTGCGCGTCAACTTGATCGGCCTTCAAGGCGAACAGATCAAACAGATCGCTGAGGTTGCCCGAATAGAGGACCGGAACCACTTCGAGGCATTGGTGCCTCGAATCTACGAACTTGGAGGCAGTCTGCCTGATAATATGAAAGATTTCCACGACCTTTCGGCCTGTCCACCGGCCAATCTGCCGCAGGAGCCGAGGGATGTCACGGCCATGCTGACGGTCCTGGTGGAAGCGGAGCGCTGCGCCGTTCGAGGATACAGCCATATATGCGGCCTGACTTCCGGGAAAGACCATAGGACATACGATCTGTCCCTGGCAATCCTTAACGAGGAGATCGAGCACGAAAGCTGGTTCTCGGAGTACTTGGGCGAGGGGCCGTCGGGTCACTTTATGCGCCGCGGCGATACGTCGCCCTTTGTTTCCAAGTTTCTCAGGTGAGAAGTCCGCTGGCCAACTGATGGAAGCCTACGCAATAGGGCACATTGGCCCCAACCCATCCATAATCTCGCTCAAGCTCATGTCCGCGCCGCACATAACCTCATCCGCCGCGCCGTAGTAGATGGTGACGGTATCGCCACGGACGAGTGCGCCGCAAGTGAAGACCACATTGTCCTTGAAGCCGTGGACCTCATACGGGGCCTCGGGCTCGAGTATCGGTTCGCAGCTCTTGGCGAGAACCTTTTCGGGATTGTCTTTGTCAAGGAGGACGGCGCCCAGGCAGTAGCGGTCGCCGGGAGTGGCTGCGTGGTAGATCTCCAGCCAGCCCTTGTCGGTCATGAACGGCACCGCGCCGCCGCCGATCCGGCCGCCTTCCCACGTCCCTTCGGCGGTCCCGAGCATGAACTTGTGCTCGCCCCAATGGATGAGGTCCTCCGAGTAGGACGCCCACATATTCGGCGAGCCGATGAAGCGGGGATAGGGCCGATGCAGCGCGGCGTATTTTCCGCCGATCTTCTCTGGGAAGATCATCGCGTCCATGTTCTCGGGGGGAAGGATTATCCCGTGCTTTTCCCAGTGCACAAAATCCTTTGTGGTCGCGAGGCACTGGGTGATGCCGGTCACCGCGACGCCTTTGTAAACCACGTAGTAGGTGTCGCCGAGCCGCGTGATGCGCGGGTCTTCGATACCGTAGGACTCGTATTCCTGGTCGGGACTTAGGGCGGGCCTGTCGTCCACCGTGAAATGTCGCCCATCCTTACTCCGCGCTAACCTGAAGTGCGAGATGGAGGTAAGGTAAACTTTGCCGGGGAACAGCACGATGCGCGGGTCGTCGAGGTTGATGCCCTCGGCCTTGGAACTGAAGCTCAGTATCTTCTGCCGAGCGGTCCCAGCCTCGAAGTCGACTATCGGAATCAGAACGAGATCGTCATCGTGATTAACGGGCCGCTCGGCCACACGCATGAGCATCAGAATCTCATCGCCGAACTCGATCACGCCCGCGTTGAACGCGCACAGGACCTCATAACCCTCCAGCGATGGCTTGACGTCCTTGGGCGTTACTAGGGGGTTCTCCGGATAGCGTTCAACTTTCACAGACCCTTCCCTTCTAACTTCTAACTTCTAACCTCTAACCTCTAACCTCTAGAGTCTATCTCATCTCCTGCCCGCCGGTCACATTGATGGCCTGGCCCGTCATGTAGCTTGCATCATCCGAGGCGAGGAACGCGACCACGTTCGTGACGTCCGTATACATACACCCACGGCCTAGCGGGACCTGGTCGACGTACTTCTTCTTGACCTCTTCCACGGTTATGCCCTGGGTGCGCGCGTATTGCTCGAACAGGCTGTCCTGCCAGAGCGTGCCATCCAGCAGATTGCCGGGGCAGATGGCGTTTACCCGCACCCCATATTGCGCCATTTCCAGTGCCAGGCTCTGGGTAAGCCCGATCCCGCCGAACTTGCTGGCGGCGTATGCCGAGTTCCTAAACGAGCCTTTCTTGCCGGACTTCGAGTTGATCTGGATGATCGAGCCGCTCTTCTGCTTCATCATAATCCCGCACGCGTGCTTGGCGCAGATCATGTATCCGACCAGATTCACCTCGATCACCTGCCGCCACTCGCTCACCGGAAAATCCTCGATGCCGTGCGCCTTAAGGATGCCCGCGTTCGAGACAAGAATATCGAGCCGGCCGAAGTCTCGCTCGACCGTTTCCATCGACGATTGCACCTCGAAATCGTCGGTGACATTCATTCTTATGCCCAGAGTGCGGACGCCATACTCCCTGGCGATCTTCTCCGCCGTGGCCTTGGCGCCGTCCTCGTTGATGTCCGCCACGATCACCGCCGCGCCCTCGCTGGCGAGCGTAAGGCATATCGCCTCGCCCAAGCCCTGAGCGCCGCCGGTGACAAATGCTACCTTATCCTTGAAACGTACTTCACACATTGCAGATACCCTTTCAATAATGCAGAATGATGAATGCAGAGTGCAGAATGAAGGGAGGTCCTACCCCATTCTGCATTTTGCACTCTGCATTCTGCATTTCTATCTATCCCAAATCCAGCTTGCTCTTAAGCAACTCGTCCTCGGCTTCCTGCGTCCAGAATGTACCATTCTTGAGCTTGGCGTGGACGTTCGGCAGGACGTTTTCGAGTTCCGTCAGCGCCGTGAGCGGAAGCTGGATGTGCGGGAAGATGACGATCTTGCCGGGGAAGCGGGCCTCCTTGACGGCGCGCACGCCCTCCGCCATTGCGTCGATCCCGCCGACGGCCGCCATGGAGTTGCGGGTCGGCAGCTCGCCTGACTCCGTATACGCCAACGTATCTACCATATCCCGCGGCCTGGACCCGCTCGATCCGACGAATCGATTGCCGCGCATATACGTCACGCTCAGGTCGAGCATGGCCGGGGTGCCCTTGGGGATGCCCGCGAAGATGTTCAGCAGGCCGTCGGTCGCCAGATACGGCAGCGCGGCCTCGATCAGCGCAGGCACGGGAGCCATCACCAGGATGTCGTCGAAGCCCATGCCGCCGGTCAGATCATCTATCGCCTTCTTGAGAGCGTCTTGCCCGGCCTTGATCGGGTTCAGGAACACGACCTCGACCCCGTTCGTCCGCGCGGCCTCAATCACGCCGGCCTTGAGGTAGTCCAGCCGGCCGTCGTCCACGTCCGTGCACAAAACCTTCTTCGGGCCGTTCTTCATCATAATTCCGCGCTGCACGTGCATCTGACCCATCGGACCCGCCGCGCCGATGAACCAGGCCGTGCCGTTGGGCACGAACTCGCTGTCGCGGCTCTTGGCGTAAGCGTCGGAAACCCTGTTCGAGGTCGCGCCGATGTAGTCGATAAAATCGTAATGCACCCGGCCTATGTCCACCTTGATGCCTCTGCTTATGGGCTTGTCGGCCAAAATCGCCATGACGCCGTTCCGGGCGACGTTTTCGCTCAGCGCCTCGGCCAACTCCGGCTCGGGCGTTCCGAGTACGATAACGTCATCGAAGCCTTTACCGCCGGTCCGCTCCTGCGCGAGCGCTTTCACCTGCTCGGGCTGGAGTTTGCCGACTTCGACCACCTCGGCGTCGCAGCCGCCGCAGTTGCATATACTCGACTTCACCGAATCGCTCAGCCCCGCAAGGATCAGCTTCCCCGGCGCGCCAGCGGAGCAAATGGCTCCGTCGATAGTGTAGTCCCGATCATCCAGCCCGACTATGATAGTCGTCCCGCCCGGAGCCAGGTGCTTTCTCGGCTTGATCCGATAGGCCGCCACGACGCAGGTCCACGGCTCGACCAGCGCCGCCTCCGCGTAGCCGGTCTCGGGTTTCACGGGGATAAGATACGACCCCTCGTCGCCGTTAAGCACCGGCTCGCCGACCAGCGCGAACTGCTCCATACCGCCCGGCAGCGCGTAGCCGAACGCGATATTGACGCCCTTGAAGTATATATCGGCCTGCATGATGAACCGGTCGCCGGGCTTATATTTGTCCTTGTAGTCGTCTCCCGCCTCCACCACCGTAAGCGACACCTCATGGCCGGGAATCACCGGCTCCTTTGTGAGGTCGCGGCCGGTGATTCGAGGGTGATTCGGTCCCTGGGTGATCAGCTTGACATCCGAGAAGCATATCCCGATGGCGTCCACTCTCAGCAAAACTTCATCGCGCTTGGGTTTTACCAGCGGCAGTTCGTCGGGCACGCCGGTCTTGCCGAAGTTCTCGACCCCGGCCTCGTGCATTCTCCACGCGAGGTTACGCTCCGGGAGCATGTAGTCCAGTTTCTTGTATCTGCTCAGAGTGTCACTCATCGAGTAAGTCCTTTCGTGCATATCGTGGGGGCGGGTCCCGTGCCCGACCATATTTTACCGGAAAACCGGCTCGACAGTCCAGCGGTTTAGAAGTTAGAGGTAAGAAGTAAGAGGTTGGAGAAGGGAGGTGCTTTGGCTCTGCAGTAGTGTGGGTATATAGCAAACCGCTGGTGATTCGGACTGGGGAGGCAGCTATGGCACATTATAAGTATCTTATCCTGGGTGGCGGGATGGCCGCCGACGCGGCGGTGAAGGCGATTCGCGAAATCGACCGTGACGGCTCAATCGGCCTGATCAGCGCCGAGCCGGACCCGCCGTATAAGCGCCCGCCGCTCTCCAAGAAGCTCTGGCAGGGTAAACCTGAGGATATTATCTGGCTTAAGACCGAAGAGATGGGAGTCGATATGCACCTGGGGTGCATAGCAAAGGAGCTGGACCCCATGCGCAAGACCGTGACCGAAGGCAGGGGCGCCGAGTACACCTACGACAAACTCCTGCTCGCCACCGGCGGGACGCCCCGCAAGTTCCCGTTCGACTCCGGATCGACCATATTCTACCGCACGGTCCAGGATTACCACAAGCTGCGCGATCTGGCGAACCGTTTCAATGAGTTCGCGGTGATCGGCGGCGGGTTCATCGGCACGGAGATCGCGGCGGCTCTCGCGATGAATGGAAAGCGGGTGACAATGGTCCTGCCGGAATCCTACATCGGCGCTAAGCTCTATCCCAGGGACCTGGCGAAGTTCCTTACCGACTACTATCGACAAAAAGGAGTGAATGTGATGCCGGGGGAAACCGTGTCGGGAGTGGAAGTCAGGGGCGGACGGACCATTGTATTCACCCAAACAGGCCATGAGGTCATGGCCGACGGCGCGGTAGCGGGTTTGGGGATCACTCCGAACATGAAGCTCGCGGAGGGAGCCGGGCTAAAGGTGGAGAACGGCATCCACGTGGACGACTGCCTCCGCACGAACAATCCTGACATTTACGCCGCCGGTGATGTTGCCGTCTTCTACAACCCCGCACTCGCCAAGCACGTTCGAGTGGAGCACGAGGACAACGCCGTCACCATGGGCGCTTACGCCGGCAAATCCATGGCGGGCCAGGGGGAACCGTATCATCATTTGCCGTATTTCTATTCCGATCTATTCGATCTCGGCTACGAGGCTGTAGGCGAACTCGATTCGCGCCTGGAGACCGTCGAGGACTGGAAAGAGCCGTTTAAAGAGGGCGTGGTCTACTACATGCGCGAGGGCCGCGTCACCGGCGTGCTGCTGTGGAACGTATGGGACAAGGTCCCCGCCGCTCGCGAGCTGATCGCCGAGCGCGGACCGTTCAAGCCGGAGGACCTCAAAGGGAGAATTTTGAATGTTGAATTATGAATGTTGAATTGGGGAAGGGACCACCCCTCCCTTCCATTCATAATTCAAAATTCAGAATTCATAATTGCTATTGCACATCCCCCCAACTCCTCGGGCACAACAGGCGGACTGGCGCGCCGGTCCAGTTTGGTATCGCCCTTAGGATGCCGGTGACGCCGTAGCGGCCCGGCCCGAGAGTGCCTGATGCGGCGGGGAACGGGAGGTACATGTTGATCGGCGGTGCAGATTGGAGCAGACAGGCTACTCCAGTGACATAATCACCTCCGGGAAGGGTGGCGAGGCCGTCGATGACCCCGCTGCCATCGTCGATCCAAACTATATCTCTGGGTGGAAATGGCAGCATTAGCGGCGGCAGGGGGCAGTTGGGCTTGGAAAGGGTGATATTGCCGGTTACCCTCACCAGGCTGCCCACTGTGTTCAGCCCGAATCCGCTCCATATCCCCGGCTGCGAGCCGAAGCGAGCGCCGCCGCTGATCCGATGGTTCAGATATGGAGCCTTGATCGACTTGAGCGGGCCAAGGTTCTGGAAGTTGCTCGGCGCCACCACAAGCTCCGCGCCGTTCAGCAGGTAGGTCGTGCCGGTAACCTGAACCCGATCACCGACCTTGATCCCACCCGGCATTGTGTAGGTCGTGTGCAGCCCGATTCCAGAGCAGCCGCTCTGCTCCTCCACGTAAAGCAGCCCCATGGTGGCCAGGAAGTCGGCGGTCACTATCATATCCGACAGCCGCACCTGGCTCCCCGCGGCATTCAGCTTGGCTCGGCCGACGGCAATCGAGGCCGGCACGCCGGTCGCAAGTGTCGCGCTCTCGAAACTCGACGGCAGGAAGCAGCTCACCGTCTGGTGGGATGCGGCGCCGGTTGCGGATGCGCCCAAGACCTGGCAGCGGTATGTTCTTCCGGGCGGGATGCCGGAGTTCATTTTGTAGGAGATGATCAGGTCCACGGTTCCCCCGGCGGGCACGCTGACAAGCGGCGATCCGGAGAGCGTGGCCGAAACGCCGGAGTATAGGGTCGAGGCCAGAAGAGAATCCGTGCCGGAAATCACCCTGCCATCGTGATCGACATCGTTCCAGAGATCGACCGAGGCGACCGCCGTCCCCGAATCGCCGCTGCCCGATGCCTGAAGGGTGATCGACCTCAACTCGACGGCCTCCCCCACGGCATTCGCGCGGATGCTCATTATCTCGTCATCGGGATCGATGAGTCCGGCGCTGTCGTGGTAGTGGTTCGGGATGAGGACATTGTAGTCCAGGGCCACGCTGCCCATCCAGTATTCCGGCTCGAAGAAGACGGCGACGTTGCTGCCTCTGTTGGGACTGGTCGGGAAGGCAATGCCGGTGTCCTGCGCGAGTTCGTCCGCGTAGTCGCCGATCTTGAGCGATGTGGTCCGGTTGACGAAAATGTCCCAGTTACCGGACTGCGCGTTGATAAGGAATATGCCGAACGTGCTGAATGGGCTCACGGGAGTGTGCAGGCCGAAGTCGATCAGCCGGGTATGGGTCTCGCCCGGCATTATCACATCGGGAGTCGAGGGGACACCATTACAGGTGACCGATCCGCCGGTCATATCCCAGGCAGGGACCCAGTAGCCCGAAGCGCCATTTGGGGTCGGCGGATAGCCCATCCCGTAGCAATACCATGCCAGGTGGTCACTGTTGACGGCGTATGCGTTCGGCTCCTCGGCGGAGAACGGCGCGACGGTGGCGGGCCAGTTGCCGGGTATCGAGTCGTCGGCGAAGGCCGCGGCCAGCCGCACCTCACGCAAGTTCAGGATATACTGACCGCTGATGTTTCCGGCGCTCTGGCCGTGGGAGTTGCCGCCGCTCGTGCCGACCAGCGAGCCGGGCTGATAGTAGCTGTCGTTAGTCACCGAAGCCTCCACGGTGAAGCCCACCACCATCCCTCCGGACAGCGCGACGTTTTTGATCACACCCTTGATCGCGTCGGTGGACGCCGCCCCGCCCCACGGCCACGACATGGCGGGAAACCCACCCGACTGGAGATTATCGAACAACTCGCGATAGCTGGTCGATGAGGTCTTGAGCGTGGACTGGAACCATTGAGGTATCGGCGAAGGGTTGGAGCCATTTGTGATCGAGTCGAAACCGTCTGAATACGGCGCGGCCAAGGCGTACGTCGGCAAGAGGACGACAGCCGTGACGGCCGTCGCAATGGCCAGAAAACCACCTATCCTCAAGCCAACTGCCTCCTTATTACTGGAGCCGCAAGCAGACTTATGGATTTTATCCTAAGCCTGGTCGCTTGTCAATGGTTTGATCGGCCCCACTCAAACTTGACACCCGCCCCGCTCCAAGGCTATAATTACGAGGTTGAACGGGAGTCCCGATGGCACTATCCAGCGCGCCTGATGCCAATATCAAAGCGTCCAGCTATCCGGCGGCGGTCCGATCCTTGGAGACGGAAGTCCAATACGTAAAGGGTGTGGGACCGCGACTCGCCGAAGCCCTGCATAAGCTGGGCATTTTTACTGTACGGGACCTGCTGAGCCATTTTCCGAGGCGGCACGAAGACCGCACTGTCTTCGCGCAGGTCCGCACCGTCAGGCACGGTGAAAGCGCGACAATTCTCGGCACGGTGCTCACGGCGGATAATATCAAGACGCGCGGGTCTATGGTGATCACCAAGGTCGCGGTCGAGGACGGCACGGGGGTTATCGCCCTCACGTGGTTCAATCAGAAATACCGCAAGGAACAGTTCCTGAAGCTCAAGGGCAAGCAGATTGTAGCGTATGGGACGGTTCAGGCGGGCAGGTGGGGCGTCGAGATGGCCTCACCCGAGTGGGAAGTCTACAGCGAGGACGCCGATCCGCTCTCCAGCGGGCGCGTCGTGCCGGTCTACCCACTCACCGAGGGCCTTTTTCAGAGCCAGATCAGGAAGATGCTGCGCAACGCTATTGACGGCTATCTTCCTCTCGTGCAAGAGACTTTGCCGGAGGATTTGCGCAACAGGCTCGATCTGATGGACATCCATGACGCCGTGCGCAATATCCACTTTCCGGAGGGTATGGCCGCCATGGAAGCGGCGCGCAAGCGGCTGGTGTTTGAGGAGCTGTTCCTGCTCCAACTCGCGCTGGCCCTGCGCAAACAGGGCACGCAGATGAGCTGTACGGGAATCCAGTTCGCGATGCCGGATGACTTCGGCAAGATGCTCAAAGAGATATTGCCGTTTGAGCTTACGAACGCGCAGAAGCGGGTGATTCGTGAGATCGCCAACGACATGGCGGGGCCGAAATGCATGAACCGTCTGCTGCAGGGAGATGTCGGGTCCGGCAAGACGGCGGTGGCGCTCGCGGCCATGATCATCGCGGTGCGAAACGGCTACCAGGCCGCGCTGATGGCGCCGACGGAGATATTGGCCGAGCAGCATTATATCGGCATCACGAAGATGCTTGGGAGCTTCGGCCTGCTGGATATCTCGGTGGATTTGCTCAAAGGCAGCCTCCGGAGCAGGCAGCGGGAGCACGTCCTGGAGCGGATCGCGTCCGGCGAGACAAAGATCGCGATAGGCACTCACGCCTTGATTCAGGAGGGCGTCGAGTTTAAGAAGCTGGGGCTGGTGATCGTCGACGAGCAGCATCGGTTCGGCGTTCTGCAAAGGGCCGCGCTGATGGATAAGGGGCTGACCCCGGATATGCTTGTGATGACCGCGACTCCCATACCGCGCACATTGACATTGACGGTATACGGCGACCTGGATGTCTCGATTATCGACGAGCTTCCGCCCGGCCGCAAGAAGATACGCACGCACTGGAAGCAGTACGGCGAGCGAAAGAAGGTCTATCACGCGCTGCGGACCCTCATAGACCAGGGCAGGCAGGCGTATGTAGTCTGCCCCCTGATCGAAGAGAGCGAGAAGCTGCAAGTCCGCGCGGCGACCGACCTGGCCGATTTCCTGGCGAATGAGATGTTCCCCGATCTCAAGGTGGGCCTGCTGCACGGTCAGATGAAGACCGACGAGAAAGATGCCGTGATGACGGCCTTCCGCGCGGGTGAGGTCCATATCCTCGTTTCGACCACGGTGATCGAGGTCGGCGTCGATGTGTCGAACGCGACGGTGATGGTGATCGAGGATGCCGACAGATTCGGCCTGGCGCAGCTTCATCAGCTACGCGGGCGCGTCGGCAGGGGCGATGAGCAGTCGTATTGCATCCTGATCTGCGAGGGCAACGCCGAGGACAGCATCAAACGTATGCAGATAATGTCCCGCACGAACGATGGCTTCGAGATCGCCGAGGAGGACCTGAAGCTGCGCGGCCCCGGCGAGTTCTACGGCACCCGCCAGAGCGGTATGCTCAATCTAGGCATCGCCGATATCTTCCGCGATGTGCCGATACTGGACCTCGCGCGCAAAGAAGCGTTCGATCTCGTCAGCCGCGATCCCGATCTCAAGGGCGATCAATACAAGGCCCTGCGGCGCGATTTGCTGAAGAAGTACGAGTCGTTCCAACTTGCTGTTGTGAGTTAGTCAGAGAGTCTGAGAGTGGAGGGTGGAGAGCCCGGAGGTGGCGTTCAGATGAGACGGAAACGTGCTCTCGCAGGTGTTGCCATATTGAGCTTGGTCGCCCTGGTCGCTGTGCTGATTATTCAACGGGCTTGCTACCGAGCGCGTATCAACGCACTGATGGGACAAACGCCCGGCGCGGTTGTGAATAAACTTGGCAAGCCGGTCACGGAGTATGGGCCAAAGGATTTCCTTGCGGCCCGTAACGGTCTGGCAGGTGAGGGGTGGATTAACTTGGATCGATATCCGCGTCCGTCGGGAGCCGTGTGGGTCTATAAAGACAGCAAGTTTAGATTTAGCGATAGGCATCTGTTTGTGTACTTTGACAAGCGCAACCGAGTGGAGCGGGTGTATACAGCCTGGTGGTAGCAACTGACAACTGTCAACTGATAACTGAAAACTAATCATGAAAGCAATCTATCCCGGTAGTTTCGACCCGGTGACCACCGGTCACCTGGACATAATAGAGCGAGCGGCGAGCATCTTTGATGAGGTGGTCGTCGCGGTGTCCGTCAACCGTGAAAAAAAACCGCTGTTTTCCGTGCCTGAACGGATGCACTTTTTACGCGAAGCATGTGGACACTTAGACAATGTTCAGGTAGACTATTTCCATGGGCTGACGGTCGAGTATGTCGAAAGCCTGGGGGCCAAGGTCATTATCAGGGGCCTGCGCGCTATGTCGGACTTTGAAAAAGAGTTCCAGATGGCGCTGATGAACAAGACCCTGAATGACAGCGTGGAAACCCTGTTTATGATCACAAAGGCGGAGCATCTGTTCCTGAGTTCGAGTCTGGTCAAGGAAGTTGTCGAGCTCGGAGCGCCGCTGGAGGGACTTGTACCAAAATCCGTTGAAAAGCACTTATTGGAAAAACTAAGACAGCGCGAGCAGGAGGCGAAATCGAAATGAGTCAAGAGCAAGTTGTAGTCAGAAGACCTTCTTTCTTGAGCGGCGGCGGCTCCCAGGGAGACATATTGAAATTGCTCGACAGCCTCGAGGATATGGGCGATAAGTCCCCGCAGTTCTGCGGCAAGGCTTGGGGACTCGACCTCGAGGAGTTCCACATGCTCATTAACAAGATAAGAGCCTCGCTGCCGGACGAAGTGCGCAGGGCGAGCCGAGTGGCCACCGACAGCGACAAGATCGTGATGGCCGCCAGGGAAGAGGCCGGGATGATCACCGAGCAGGCCTCCGAACAGGCGGGCCGGGTCGTCGACGAAGCCAGGCAAATGGCGGCGAAGCTGGTCGATACCAGCGAGATTAATCGACTTGCCAAGTCCCAGGCGCAAGAAATCATGTCGAATGCCGAGGCTGCCTCCCGTGACATCAGGCGCGGCGCTGATGAGTATGCCCGCGAGGTGCTGGCGGCTATAGAGAACCATCTGGCCAAGGTAATGGGGACGCTGCAGAAGGGCCGCGAGAAGCTCGAAGTCCGAATCAGCGCCCAGCAGACATTGGAGCCGATTATTCCCGCCGGACGCGGGATTCGGCGCTGAGATTTCCGAGTCGAAAAGTCAAAAAGTCCAAACGTCAAAAGGTCGGGCGGGCACAGTCCCGCCCCCCGCTTCGTACGGAACAAACAGGGAACAGGGAACAGGGAACAGAAGGGATAGATTTCCGGACCGCCGGACTCCCGGACTTCTAACCTCAGACTTCGGACTTCTGACATCAGGAGCAACTATGCCGAATGTAATGGAGACCATCTACGCCAAGGCCAGGGCGGCGCGAAAGCGAATTGTTCTGCCGGAGGCCGATGACGTAAGGACCGTCACCGCCGCCCGGATGATTTTAGACCAGGGCTTGGCCGATGTGATACTGGTCGGCCAGGAGGACAAGATCGCGGCGGCGGTAGAGGCGTCAGGAACGGACATTTCCGGGTGCAGGGTTATCGACCCGGTCAAGTCGCCTGAGTTCGATGGTTTCTGCAAGCAGTTTTATGAGCTTCGCAAGCACAAGGGCGTTACCGAAGAGAAGGCGCGGAAGATAGTCGCCGACCCGCTGTATTTCGGCTGTATGATGGTGTATAACGACGAGGCGGACGGCCAGGTTTCCGGCGCGACCCATTCGACAGCCGACACCGTGCGTCCCGCGCTGCAGATTCTTAAGACCGCGCCGGATTGCAGGCTGGTGTCGAGCTTCTTTGTGATGATAATTCCCGATTGCCAATACGGCGAGGGGGGCGTGCTCATCTACGCCGACTGCGGCCTGGTGATCGATCCGGACCCGAAGGAGCTTGCCGAGATCGCGATTCAGAGCGCGAAGTCGATGCAGGGGCTCTTGGGTTTCGAGCCGAGGGTCGCTATGCTCAGTTTCTCCACTAAGGGGAGCGGGTCCGATCCGATTGCGGACAAGGTTATCGCGGCCACGAAGATCGCCAAGGAGCGCAGGCCCGATCTATTGATCGACGGCGAACTGCAGGGCGACGCGGCGCTGGTGGACTGGATCGGCTTGAAGAAGGCCCCCGGCAGCCCAGTGGCGGGCAGGGCAAACATCCTGATCTTCCCGGACTTGAATGCGGGTAATATCTGCTACAAGTTGACCGAGCGTCTGGCCAAGGCCGAAGCCTACGGACCGGTATTGCAGGGATTGCGGAAACCCGTCAATGATCTATCGAGGGGGTGCGACGCGAACGACATCGTCAACGTCGCGGCAATTACGGCGGTCCAAGCAATATGAAGATTCTTGTGTTAAACAGCGGCAGTTCCTCGCTGAAATATCAGTTGTTCGACTCCGAGACGGAGGATGTCCTTGCAAAAGGGCTTGCCGAACGGATTGGGGTCAAGGGCGGCGGGGGGAAGATCAAGCACGAGGCCGCCTCGAATGGTAAGACGGAAGTCGATGTGGACATGCCCAACCACGAGAAGGCAATGGACCACGTCTTCGAGCTGCTAACCGATCCGAAGGTCGGCGCGGTGTCGAGCATCAGGGAGATTGCGGCGGTCGGGCACCGGGTGGTGCACGGCGGCGAGAAGTTCGCCAAGTCGGTCGTTGTCGATGAGAGCATTGTCGATGAGATCGATAAAATGAGCCCTCTGGCCCCCTTGCACAATCCGCCCAACCTCGAGGGCATAAGGGCCTGTATGAGGCTGATGCCTGGCGTGCCGCAGGTGGCGGTGTTCGATACGGCGTTCCATGCGACCATGCCGGACTATGCGTATACTTACGCTCTGCCTTATAAGTATTACACGGACTACGGCGTGCGGCGTTATGGGTTCCATGGAACCTCGCACAGGTATGTGACCCGTCAGGCTCAGAAGATGCTTCAAGAGATCGGGCTGGCCACGGAGCAGACGCGCATAATCACCTGCCATCTGGGCAACGGCTGCAGCATGGCAGCGGTGAAGGGCGGCAAAGTTGTGGATACCAGCATGGGTATGACCCCCGCCGAGGGTTTGGTGATGGGAACCAGGAGCGGCGACCTGGACCCGGCGATCTTGCTCTACCTTGCGCGGGAACTGAAAGCGTCGCCCGATGAGATCGACGATATCATAAACAAGAAGAGCGGCCTGCTGGGCGTGACCGGCGTTTCCAGCGACATGCGCGATGTCGAAGAGGCCGCCAAAGAGGGCAATAAGCGAGCGGATTTGGCATTGTCCATTTTTTGTTATAGAATTAGGAAGTATATCGGTGCGTACGCGGCAGCGATGAGCGGTCTGGATGCCGTGGTTTTCACAGGCGGGATCGGTGAGAACAGCAGCACTGTCCGCGCGAGGGTATGCGCCGGTATGGAGTTCCTGGGCCTGGAGTTGGACGAGGAAAAGAATAAGAATCTCAAGGGGCCTGCCGATATCAGCAAGCCGTCGGGACGTGTGAGAATACTCCTTGTTCCCACGAACGAGGAGAGAATGATAGCCCGGGAGACGGCCCAGGTGGTGGCGGGCAATGGTAGTGTGTGATGAAGCTCGATCTCAGTGAGATTGTCATCCACTTGGGCAAGCGGATAAAGTATGAAATCAATGAGCCGCCGATCGAGGATTTCGACAGCGGCATTCGGTGCGTTGCCCCGATAAAGGGGGATGTCACCTTTAGCAATTCCGGCAGCCACATCGTGGTGAGGGGGCATTTCGACACAGCCGTTGAGGTGGAGTGCGCGAGGTGCCTGGAGCCTGATCGGATGGATCTGAACCTGCCTATCGAGGAGGAGTTTCAGATCGTCAGCCACCTGCCGGAGGCAACCGACAAGGAAGAAGATGAACTGCCGGAGGAAGCGAAGGAGCCGTTGTTCGTGGACAACGTGCTGGACCTGACCGAGCTTCTCAGGCAGGATATCATAGTAGCTGTGCCGATCAAGCCTTTGTGCGATGAAGAGTGCAAGGGCCTTTGCCCGCGATGCGGGAAGAACCTGAACCAGGGGCCGTGCGAGTGCCCGCCGGAGGAGGCAAACTCAGCCTTCGCGGACCTCGCCGCGCTTTTAGAAGAAGAGGGGTAATTTTATATTGAGTATTTTATATTTTATATTGGCCGTGGGCTTCGGCGGTTGGCATACAGCCTAGCCTCCGATGGCCAGCAAATATAAAATACAAAATTGAAAATATGAAATGCTCCTTGGCTTTAGACAAGGGAGATACAAATGCCTTTACCAAAAAGACGACATTCGAATCAGAGAACGCGTCTGCGCAGGACTCATTATAAGCTGAGCGTGCCGACCGTCTCGGAGTGCCCTCGCTGCCACGCGCCGGCTCAGCCGCATCACGCGTGCCCGGCCTGCGGCTACTACAATGGCCGGTTGGTCGTGGAAGTCAAGGAAAAGCAGAAGAAGGCTGAGTAAGGATGCTCGGATGATCATAGCCGTCGACGCGATGGGCGGCGATTATGCCCCGGCGGAGATAGTCAAGGGAGCGGTGGAAGGAAGCAGGCTTCACGGTGTGGACGTTGTCCTCGTCGGTGATGAGGACGCCATCAGGCGCCACCTGCCTTCCGAGTGCGCGCGTTCGTCTGCTATCACCATACGACACGCCGCGGATGTTATCGGAATGGACGAACACGTGGAAGCGGTTCGGACCAGGAAGGACGCCTCCGTGGTGGTCGCTGCCGCCCTGGTCAAGGAAGGCAAAGCCGATGCGATGGTGAGCATGGGTAACACGGCCGCCGCGATGGCTGTCGCCACCTTGAGGATGGGCCGGATCAGGAGAATCGACCGGCCCGCCATTGCCACGCTCTTGCCGACCACAATGGGCGTCAGCATTCTTCTGGATGCCGGCGCGGTGGCCGATTGCAGCGTGGAGAACCTCAGGCAGTTCGCCGTAATGGGTAGCGTGTATGCAGAGAAAGTGCTCTCCATCTCGAACCCGAGAGTCGGCCTGCTGTCAATAGGTGAGGAGAAAAGCAAGGGCAACGAGCTTGTGCGCGGCGCGTATGAGGCTCTGTCGACTGCCGCTCTGAACTTCATCGGCAACGTCGAGGGGCGGGACCTGTTCAGCGGCGCGGCGGATGTGATCGTCGCGGACGGTTTCACGGGTAACGTCGCGCTCAAGGCCGCCGAGGGGCTGGCTGAGCACGTTGAGCGACTGATCAAGGACGACCTCCGCGCCCACCCGCTCGCCAAGATCCCTATCGCCCTGATGTTCCCGTTCCTGAAGCGCATCAAGAAGAAACTGGACTATTCCGAATACGGGGGCGCGCCGCTGCTGGGCCTCGATGGAATATGTATAATCGGGCACGGTCGCTCGAACGCGCGCGCGGTCGCCAACGCCGTCAGGGCCGCCAAGGAGGCCGTAAGCGGCAACGTCGTTTCGGCCATATGGGACTCGATCACGGCGGGGGAGCCGGCAGCGCGAGTTTAGCGGCGCCATAGGCGACTGGATTTTGTATTTTATAATGGATATTTTATAATGACTAAATGCCAAACCGCTTTGCGCGGCCAAGCCAAATATTCATTATAAAATATAAAATAAACATTCAAAGCAGGATCACTCAATGTGTAACGATATAAGCGCAGGGATTATCAGCGTCGGCTCCGCGGTGCCGGAGAGGGTGCTGACTAACGCCGACCTCGAAAAAATGGTCGATACGAACGACGAATGGATTCGCACGATGACCGGCATCTCCGAGCGTCGCATGGCGGCTGATAACGAGGCGACTTCGGACTACGCCGTGAAGGCCGCGCGGGTCGCGCTGGAGCGGGCCAATCTGGAGCCGTCGGACATCGACCTGATAATCGTGGCGACGGTGACCGGCGACTACACGTTCCCTTCAACCGCGTGCATTGTGCAGAACGCTCTCGGGTGCAAGGGGACTCCGGCGTTCGACCTCGGGGCGGGCTGTTCGGGTTGGGTATATGCGCTTTCCACGGCTCATGCGTTCGTATCGGGCGGCTTCCATCGCAGGGTGCTTGTGATAGGCGCGGACTTGCTCACAAAGATTACGAACTGGACCGACCGCGCGACCTGCATCCTGTTCGGTGACGGCGCGGGTGCGGCGGTGGTGGGGCCGGTCGAGCACGACTATGGTTTTCTGGGGTTCGAGCTGGGCGCGGACGGTTCCGGCGCGCAGGCTCTGAGAGTGCCCGCCGGTGGGAGCCGGATGCCCTGCACCCACGATGCCCTGGATGCCCATGACGACAAGATTCACATGGAGGGCCGGGAGGTCTTTAAGTTCGCGGTTAAGATACAGGGTGAGGCGACGGAGAGGGTGCTGGCCAAGCTGGGGCTGACCACGGCCGATATCGACCTAGTGGTCCCGCACCAGGCCAATATGCGCATAATCGACTCCGCCGTTCAGCGCCTCGGCCTGCCCAAGGATAAGTTTTACGTTAACCTCCAGAAATACGGCAACACATCCGCCGCGTCGATTCCCATTGCGCTTGACGAGGCGATCCGGGACGGCAAGGTCAAGAAGGGCGACACGATTGTCACCGTGGGGTTCGGCGCCGGGCTTACATGGGCCGCCGGGGTGATGAAGTGGGCGTATTAGAAGTTAGAGGTTGGAGGTTAGAGGTTAGAAGGGAAGGTCGGGCAAAATGAACTCCCGTAAGCTGGCGTTCGTTTTCCCCGGCCAGGGGGCGCAGGCGGTCGGGATGGGGAAGGACCTTGCGGAGAACTTCCCGGTCGCGGCTGATATATTCAAGCGCGCCGATGGTGTGCTGGGCTGTTCGATATCGAATCTTTGTTTCAATGGTCCCGAGGACGAGCTTCTTCAGACGATCAATACGCAGCCGGCCCTCTATGTGACCTCGGCGGCGGCGTTGGAGGTCGTGAGGGAGCGAGGGTTTGCGCCTGCGTTCACGGCGGGGCACAGCGTCGGCGAGTATGCCGCGCTGTATGCGGCGGGCGCGTTCAGTTTCGAGGACGGATTGGAGCTTGTCCGGACTCGCGCCGAGCTTATGCAAGATGCCGCGCGGGAGAACCCGGGCACGATGGCCGCCGTCCTGGGCCTTTCTTCGGAGCAGGTGGAGGAAGTTGTCACCAAGGCCGGGGATGCGGGCACGGTGGTCGCGGCGAACTTCAACAGCCCGATCCAGACGGTGATATCAGGCGAGGCGAACGCGGTCAGGCGCGCCTCGGAGATCGCCTCCGAAATGGGCGCCAAGCGCGTGGTGCCGCTTGCGGTCAGCGGAGGGTTCCACTCGCCGCTTATGCAGGACGCTGCCGACGCACTGTTTGAGGCGCTTCGCGCCGCTAAGTTCGAAGAAAACGTAGAGATTCCGGTGGTGGCAAACTACACCGCCGATTTCGAGACCAAGGCCAGTGAAATTCGAGAAAATCTTGCCAAGCAGATCACCGGAAGCGTGCGGTGGGTCGAGTCCGTAAAGAGAATGCTTGACTCAGGGGCCGAAGTCTTTATAGAATTAGGCTCAGGAAATGTGCTGGCGGGACTGATCAAACGCATCGCCAAGGACACGGAAGTGTACTCCGTGGGGGACAAGGCAACGCTGGGGCAAATTTTGAATGTTGAATTATGAATTTTGAATTGGGGAAGGGACCGTCCCTTCAATTCATAATTCAAAATTCCAGCTAAGGAGACGGACTTGCTATTGGACGGACAGGTTGCGCTGGTCACCGGCGCTGGAAGGGCGGGTAAGGGGATCGGCAGGTCGATTGCCCTGAGGCTGGCAAAGGAAGGCGCGAAGATCGCAATCGCGGATTTCGTCCCGGAGGCCGCGGATTCGGTGGCTAAAGAAGTAACGGAGATGGGCGGCGAGGCTCTCGCGGTCTATGGCAGCGTGTCCAGCCCCGAGGATGTCGACGCGATGGTCCAGGCCACTGTTGACAAGTTCGGTCAGATCGATATACTTGTCAACAATGCTGGCATCACGCGGGACAACCTGCTGGTCCGAATGAGCGAGCAGGACTGGGATATGGTTTTGGACACCAACCTCAAGGGTGTGTTCAATTGCTCCAAGGCGGTCGCCAAGTTGATGATGCGCCAGAGAAGCGGCAAGATCGTCAATATGGCGAGCGTGATGGGGATTATGGGCAATGCGGGACAGGCCAACTATTCCGCGTCCAAAGGTGGAGTCATCGCGCTGACGAAGACCACGGCCAAGGAGCTTGGCTCCCGTGGGGTTAATGTCAACGCGGTCGCTCCCGGGTTTATTCAGACCGTGATGACAGAAGAAATGCCCGAGGACGCCAAAGCGGGTATCGCCGAGCAGATACCGCTCAAGCGTCTGGGTACGCCGGACGATGTGGCGGAGGTCGTGCTGTTTCTGTGCAGTCCGGCGTCGAGCTACATCACCGGGCAAGTAATCGCCGTTGACGGCGGAATGGTTATGTGATCAATTATGAATTCTGAATTTTGAATTATGAATTGAAGGGCCGGTGTTTCGGGAAGCTTGTTCCCGAAACTCACTGACCTGCCGGTCTGTAGGTGCCTTCAATTTATAATTCCTAATTCCTAATTCAAAATTCACTAAATGGAGGTGCTTACGTGTCTACAACTCTGGAGAGAGTGAAGAAGGTAGTGGTTGACAGGCTCAAGGTCAGCGATGATGAGGTCACAGAGGCCGCATCGTTCGTGGACGATTTGGGCGCGGATTCGCTGGATGTGGTGGATCTGGTGATCGGTTTCGAGGACGAGTTCGAGGTTCAGATCCCGGACGAGGACGCCGAAAAGATCCAGACAGTCAAGCAGGCCGTCGATTATATCAGCGCGAAGCAGACCGAATAATAGACGTTTCGGCTGAACCGACCGACAACGCGTGAAGTAAATGATGTTGGGTGTTGGGTGCTAGGTGTTGGGGAGAAGATCCCTATCATCCGTCACCTAACACCCAACATCTATTACCCCTTTAGAATAACCGGCATGATTTGAGGATAGAATGCAGGATAGAAGAGTAGTTATCACCGGCCTCGGCGCCCTTACTCCGCTTGGGAACACGGTCGATGAATATTGGGAAGCCATAAAGGCGTGCAAAAACGCCATCGGGCCGATCACCCATTTCGACGCCTCCGAGCATCCCACCCGGATAGCGGCGGAGATCAAGGACTTCGATGCCACTAAATACGTCGACGCGAAGCTCGCGCGCCGGATGGACACGTTCGTTCAGTATGCGGTCGCTGCGGCGAAGATGGCGCACGAGGACAGCGTGCTGGAGATCGACGGAGAAACGGCGACAAGAGTGGGGGTGTTGGTAGGCTCAGGCATCGGTGGAGTCGAGACCTGGGAGACCCAGGATTTCAACATAATCAATAACGGCCCGAGGCGGGTCAGCCCATTCTTCGTGCCCATGCTGATCGCGAACATGGCCAGCGGCCTCATTGCCATATTGACCGGGGCCAAGGGCCCAAATATGGCCATTGTGACCGCGTGCGCCACCGCGTGCCACTCCATTGGCGAAGCGTGGCACATGATAAAGCGCGACGATGCCGACGTGATGTTCGCGGGCGGCGCGGAGGCGGCGATACGGCCTCTGTCATGCGCGGGATTCTGCACGATGAAGGCCATGTCCACGAACAATGACGACCCCGAGCACGCCAGCCGCCCCTTCGACAAGGACAGGGACGGCTTCGTGATGGGCGAGGGTTCCGGCGTGCTGATGCTGGAAGAATTGGAACATGCCAGGGCGCGCGGGGCGAAGATCTATGCCGAGCTGGTCGGGTACGGCTGCTCGGCGGATGCCTATGATATGGTAGTCAACAGCCCCGAAGGCGCTGATCGCAGTATGAGAAACGCCCTGCGGCGCGCCGGGATCGAGCCTGAGAAGATCGACTATATAAACGCACACGCCACCTCGACACCCGTGGGTGATCCGGGCGAGGTTGCGGCCATCAAGATGGCCTTCGGCGATCATGCTCAACAGCTGATGATTTCTTCGACCAAGTCGATGATCGGCCACCTGCTCGGAGCCGCCGGAGCGGTCGAGAGTATTGCGTGCATCAAGGCGATCACTGACGGCGTCATCCCGCCGACGAGGAATCTGGTCAATCCTGATCCCGCGTGCGATTTGGACTTCGTACCCAACGAAGCCCGTGAGGCGAAGGTCGAGTATGCCATGAACAACTCGTTCGGCTTCGGCGGCCAGAACGCGACGCTGATATTTAAGAGATTTGCAGGGTAGAACTGGAGAGTGAGTACGTGATATCCGAACGCGCTAAGAGAATAAGCCCATCGCCGACGCTGGCGATATCGGCCAAGGCAAAGCAGATGCAGGCCCAGGGGATCGACGTCGTCAACTTCGGCGCCGGCGAGCCCGACTTCGACACGCCTCAGCACATCAAGGACGCCGCGATCAAGTCGTTGCAGTCGGGGTTTACCAAATATACCCCTACAAGCGGCACGCCCGAGCTGAGACAGGCCATCTGCGACAAGCTCAAGCGCGACAATGGCCTGGACTATAAGCCCTCGGAGGTCATAGTCTCGCTCGGGGCGAAGCACTCGATCTACAACGCGGTGCTGGCGACGATCAATCCGGGCGATGAAGTCATCATCCCGGCTCCGTATTGGGTCAGCTATCCCGAGATCGTCGGAATGGCGGACGGCAAGGCCGTATACGTGAGCGCGGACGAGTCCACTGACTTTACCGTGCCGATTGACCTGCTCAGGTCTGTCGTGACCCCGAAGACGAAGATGCTGATCCTGAACAGCCCGTCAAACCCGACCGGCGGCGTCTACAGCCGCAGGCAGATCGAGGAGATCGCGGCGCTGGCGGTCGAGAAGGGCTTCTATGTGCTTTCGGATGAGATTTATGAGAAAGTGCTCTATGATGGCCGCGAGCACGTGAGCATCGCCTCGCTTGGCGAGGAGATAAAGAAGCTCACGATCACGGTAAACGGCTTCTCGAAGGCGTTCTCGATGACCGGCTGGCGGCTGGGCTATGCGGCGGCGGATAAGGCTATTGTGTCCGCGATGGACGCTCTCCAGGGCCACAGCGCGTCGAACCTGGTCAGCTTCACCCAGCCCGCCGCTGTTGCCGCGCTGAACGGCCCGCAGGACGTAGTTGAGAAGATGGTGGCCGAGTTCGACAAGCGCCGGAAGTATATCGTGGACCGCCTGAACGCCATCGAAGGCATCACCTGCACGCTGCCCGGCGGCGCATTCTATGTGTTCCCGAACATCTCCGCGCTCTACGGACGCAAGTTCAATGGCAAAGAGATTGTAGGCTCCGACGCCTTCTGCGAATACCTGCTCGATCATGCGAACGTCGCGGGTGTTGCCGGAAGCGGGTTCGGCGCCGATAATTACATGAGGCTCTCTTACGCGACCTCGATGGAGGCAATCGCGAAGGGCATGGACAGGATAGCCGAGGCGGTAGGCAAACTGAGCTAAGGCGGAAACGCAAATGGCAAGCATAGACGAACTCAAGGAGCGACTGGCCAGGGCGGCGGAGATCGAGGACACCCTCGACCGCCGCCTATGGGTGCTTGCCATAATCACCGAATACCTCGCCCCGAAAGGCGTCAGGCCGATATTGGTCGGTGGGGCGGCGGTGGAGTTCTATACAGCGGGAGGCTACGCGACGCTCGATATCGACGTGATAGCCGATGTCCGGATTCTGGGTCCCGCCATGCTTGAACTCGGCTTCCAGAAGGCCGGAAGGCACTGGACGCGCAGCGATATCGATATCGCTCTTGAAGCTCCTTCCGAGGCGCTTGAGGCAGACCCGAGCCGCATCGTCGAGATGGACATGAAGGGGTCGAAGGTATACGTCATAGGTGTAGAGGACCTCATTATCGATCGATTGAACGCCTATGTGCACTGGAAATCGGATGAGGATGGCCGTTGGGCGACGCATCTCCTTGTCGAGAACGGAGATGCAATTGACTGGGATTACTTGAACGGCCGAGCCGAGCAGGAGAGATGCGCGGACGGGTTGCGAAAGATTCTTGAGAAAAATCCGGAGGCGCGGAGATGAGACGCGTCAACTACGAACAGTGGAAGAATGAGCGCAAGTCGAAGTTCGCCACGGCGATTGCTGTAGAGAACTCGTTGCCTGAGCGATTGCCTGGCCGACGCCCTCGAGACCCGGAAAAAGAAAAACTGCTTATCGAGGTCGAAATGTCCCGCCGGCAACGATGGATCGAAACCGGCAAGCTCGAAATCATCGGGCCGCGGCATTGGAAGTACCGCATCGATTTCAAGCATCCTCGGCTCCCGGACTCTCGGACTTCCGGACCTCCGGACTAATTGATATGTCCCTAGACCAGAAGCAACTTCAGAAGATCGCCCGGAAGCTGCAGGTAGACATCAGAGACTATCCTCTGCTGCTTCAGTCCCTTACGCACAGATCGTATTTGGGCGAATCCGCTGAAGCGATGTCGAATGAGCGGCTGGAGTTTTTGGGGGACTCGGTGCTGGGGATCGTGGTCGCCGAGTATTTATACACGCAGTTCGCGGACAGATCCGAGGGTGACCTTGCCAAGGCAAAGGCGGTGGCGGTGAGCGAGCCGGTGCTGGCGGAGAGTGCGAAGAATCTGGGCTTGCAGGACATGGTCCTTATGAGCGCCGGCGAGGAGGCCAGCGGGGGCCGCAAGCGCCTTTCCATCCTGGCGGATTCATTCGAGGCCCTGATCGCGGTCGTCTATCTCGACTGTGGACTGGAGGCCGCCCGGCAGTTCATTCTCCGCGCTCTGGAGTCCATATTGCAGGATATCGAGCGCAAGGAGCACATCCGCGACTACAAGACCCTCCTCCAAGAGCACACACAGGGGATTCACAAGAAGGCCCCAATGTATGTGGTGGTGGAGGAGCACGGCGCCGACCACGACAAGACGTTCGTGGTTGAGGCGACGCTGGATGATTTGGTGCTCGGTCGCGGCACGGGCAAGAGCAAGAAACAGGCCGAGCAGGCCGCCGCGCTCAAGGCGCTCGAATCGATAGACAAGAAGTGCTTTGTCGAAACGTAGGAGAGTTGCGGGTTTCGAGTTCGCGAGTTACGAGTTGAGAACCCGCAAACCAGTAACTCGCAACTCTTAACTTCGTTGGCAGGAGGATAAATGACCGAACTTAAAGCTGATATTGGAGTCTTCGGAGGCTCCGGGTTTTATAGTCTGATCGAAGGTCTGAAAGAGATCAAGCTGGAGACGCCGTATGGCCCGCCGAGCGATACCATCGCGCTCGGGACCGTCGCCGAGAGAAAGGTCGCCTTTCTGCCGAGGCATGGCAAGAACCATCAGTATCCTCCGCACATGATCCCCTATCGCGCGAATATCCACGCCATGAAGCAGCTTGGTGTGACTCGTATCATCGGCCCGAACTGTGTCGGCAGCCTGCAGAAGGAGATCAAGCCGGGGGATTTCGTGGTGTGCGATCAGTTCGTGGATCGTACCACCGGCCGCAAAGACACCTTCTACGACGGCCCCATCGCGACCCACATCTCCTCCGCCGAGCCATATTGCGAGACTATGCGCAAGTTGGCTGTCCGAATCGGGCGGGAGCAGGGCATTACGATGCACGACGGCGGGACAACGGTCTGCGTCCAGGGCCCGCGCTTTTCGAGCCGGGCGGAGAGCCTGTGGTTCACTAGAATGGGCTGGCACGTGGTGAATATGACCCAGTATCCCGAGAATATCCTCTCCCTCGAGCAGGAAATCTGCTATGTGAACATCGCGCTGATCACGGATTACGACGTCGGGATAGTCGCCGAGGGCGGCGCGGAGCCGGTCAACGCGGATGAGGTGGTCAGAGTTCTGAACGAGAACAACGAGCGCGTGCGGAATCTTATCCTTGAGATGATCAAGCGCATCCCCGACACCCGCGATTGCCCGTGCGCAACGGCGTTGAAGTACGCGCGATTTGGATAGATTGCGTTGTGTTATGTGGTATAATGGTATTAGGTGATGACTTATGAGCCATATGCTTACTCTTGAACAAGCAGCCGAAATGCTCCAGATGAATCCGCAAGTCGTACGCGGTTATCTCCGAAAGGGGATGCTTCCGGGCAACAAGGTTGGCAGGCAATGGCGACTGCTGGAAGAGGATTTGAAGGCCTACATCCGATCCCGATATCGAGGGAAACACGAGATTTCGGCTGAAGTTGAGGAAGACATACCGGAGAACGTCCGCGAGTGGCGCGCGCTCAGCCAGGAAGAGAAACACAAGCGCTTGATGTCTGTTATGGGGAAGTACGCTGATGTTCCATTCTCTAGTGAAGACCTTCTTCGTGAACGCCGGGAGGAAGTTGAGCGCGAGGAGCAGCGATGGGAGGAGCGGCTTAGAAAATGGCCTTCCTCGTAATGGACTCCAGTGCACTTATTGCACTGCTTCGCCAGGAAGTGGGACACGAAATTGTACTGGATCTGGTTGAGAACAATACGTGCTGCGCCCACGCGGCAAATATGTGCGAAATATACTACGGCTTCAGACGCGACTGCGGAGACGGGCTTGCGCGTCAGATGATTACTGACCTTGCGCTCATAGGCGTGACCATTCGCGAAGATATGGACGACGACTTCTGGCTCCATGCCGGCGCCCTCAAGGCGGACTACCGCCGGATATCGCTCGCTGATTGCTTCGGCGTGACTCTTGCGCAGCGAATGGGGGGCGAGTTCGTCACCACCGACCACCACGAACTCGACAGCATCTCTCAGCAAGGCGTCTGCCCCATCAGATTCGTCAGGTGACTAATTGCAGCGAACAGTAGACTATCGGGACGGCAAGATCATAATTATCGACCAGACGCGCATTCCCACCGAACTGGTCAATATTGAGATAACGGACTGTGATGCCCTCGCGGATGCCATCAAGACCATGAAAGTCCGCGGTGCGCCGGCTATCGGCGTTGCGGCGGCCCTGGGCATAGCTCTGGCAGCCCGGAATTCTCAGGCGAGCGACCCCCGTGAACTGTATGAAGCGATGGAGCAGGCTGCGAAGATGCTCAAATGCACCCGACCCACCGCCGTCAACCTGTTCTGGGGAATCGACCGCATGCTCGACGCCGCGCACGCCGCGCTGGAGGTCGGCTCGACCGCCGAACAACTGCGCGATGAACTCGATGCGCTTGCCAGGGCGATGCTTGAGGAAGACGAGGATGTCTGCCGGACCCTCGGCGCGCACGGCGCGGAACTGCTTCACGACGGCGCTCATGTGCTTACCCATTGCAATGCCGGAGCGCTCGCATGCGTCGGCTATGGCACGGCCTTGGGGGTGATCCGCGCGGCTGTCGAGAGCGGTAAGCGAATTCACGTCTACTCCGACGAGACTCGCCCGCGTCTGCAAGGCATGAAATTGACTTGCTTCGAGCTAGTGCGCGATAACATCCCCGTCACTGTGATCTCGGACAATATGGCAGGCTCGTTTATGCGCCAGGGCCGCATCGACAGCGTTGTCGTCGGCGCGGACCGCATTGCCGCTAACGGTGATATCGCAAACAAGATCGGGACCTATTCGGTGGCGGTGCTGGCGCATCACCACGGCATACCGTTCTACGTCGCCGCCCCCATCTCGACCATCGACTTCGCCCTCCCTAGCGGCGACGCCATACCTATCGAGGAGCGCCCGCACGAAGAAGTGACTCACATCGACGGCCACCGCATCGCCCCGCTCGGGGTGGAGGTCGCAAACCCCAGCTTCGACGTCACCCCCGCCGCGCTGGTTACCGCGATCATCACCGAGAAGGGTATAGTCCGGCCGCCGTACAAGAAGAACCTGAGGCAATGAATGGTTTCTGGTTAACGAGTTACGAGTTGGCGAGTTATAGAACCCGCAAATCCGTCAACTTGTAACCCGAAACAGATTTCGGAGGTCCCTATGATAACCGAAGCCATCGTAAAAGAACTTATCCGCGACATTCCCGACTTCCCCGCTCAGGGTATTCTGTTTCGCGACATCACACCCGTTCTCCAGGACGCTAAAGCGTTCAAGGAGGTCATCATTACGATGGCCGAGCGCGTGCGCGCGATGAACCCGGACGTGGTGGTGGGCATCGAATCACGCGGGTTTGTGCTCGGCGCGCCGGTTGCCCTCGAACTCGGCGTCGGCTTCGTGCCTGTTCGAAAGAAAGGCAAGCTGCCGGCGGATACGGTCCAGGCGGAGTACTCGCTTGAGTACGGGACCAACTGTGTCGAGATGCACAGAGACGCCATCGAGCCCGGCATGCGCGCGGTGATAGTCGACGATCTCTTGGCCACGGGCGGAACGGCCCGCGCCGCTATCCAACTCATCGAGGAGGTCGGCGGCAAGGTCACCGGCCTCAGCTTCCTGATCGAGTTGGAGTTCCTCAAGGGGCGGAGGGTGCTTGAGGGGTATGAGGTTGATACAATAATCAAGTATTAGCGAAGAGCACAGATAGCGCCCCGGTCGCGCGAAATGCCCTAATCTCAAGAAAACAGGGACAGTCACTCTTGCGGAAGCGTAAGAAGCGGCTGTCCCTGTTTTTTTGGAACATTCAGCGCCCTCTTGACAGTCATACCGCTGGGCGATAATATATGTGTGATTTACATGATTCGGTGCAGTAATAGGACAGAGGTGATTGTGCTTTGAAATGCGAACTGTCACTGGAGAACCTTTTCTACGGCTCGGCGACTGTCGGGGAACGCGGTCAAGTGGTTATTCCGGCTGAAGCGCGGAAGGAATTCGATATCCGCCCCGGCGACAAGCTACTGGTTATGAAACACCCGCATGAGGGTGGGCTAATGCTCTGCAAGATCGATGCTATGCGCGAGTTGGTAGCAAGCTTGACGGAGGGCCTGTCCGCGATAGAGACTCGCGTGGCCGAAAACGACTGCGAGTCTAACGGAGGATAACTTCGGTTGGAGGAAAGGGATTTGAAAAAGACAATTCCGGCACTATTGATTGTTATGATGTGTGCGGGCGTATCAGCCGTATGGGCCGAAACCACTGCGCCGGACCTGAGCAAGCCGATTACACTCGATCAGGCTCTGGAGATAGCGTTTCAGCACAACCCGGACATCAGGATAGCGCTCGACCAGGTCCAAAGGCAGAGGGGTGTGGTCAACGAAACGTTAGCGAATTTCAATCCGAGGTTCAACGCTCAGGCCACCTACCTGAGGCAGCCGGCGCTAGAGGCGACTTTCCCCGGCAGCGGAGATCAGCCGCCTCAGAATATTACCATTCAGTCGCCGCAGAATACAACATTGGGAACTAACGCCACCCTGCCTCTGGACATCAACAAGAGGCTCGCATATTCAACCGACATTGCGCGGTTGCAGTTCGACATTCAGTATCTGAACATGGTGAGCGTTTCCGAGCGCGTGATAGTCAATACGAAATCCGCCTATTACGACCTCCTTCGTGCTTGCGGCCAGGCAGGAGTGGCGCAGGCGGCGGTTGACGTTGCCAAGGTGCGACTCGACAACACAAGGTCCAGGTTTGAGGCGGGCACGGTGCCGAAGTTCGATGTGACCACCGCCGAAGTTGATCTGGCGAATTTGAACCAACAGTTGATACAGGCTCAAAACCGTGTCGAGCTGGCGAAGTCGGCGTTCAATCGCGTGCTGGGGATCGATATCAACAGCCCCACGAGGATCGTTGAGAGCGTGCCGCCGGTCACACTGACTAATGTGGACATTCCCGCCAGCACGCAGACGGCGAACACGCGGCGACCCGAAGTCAAGGCCGCGCGGACAGCCATTGATCTCAACAAACGAAACGTCAAGCTCCAGAAGACCGGCGTCTTGCCGTCCATGAGCGTAAACACCGCCACCACATACCAGTTGGAAACGACGACTTTCAATACCAGCAATGTGTTCTGGCAGGCCACACTGAATGTCAGCGTCCCAATATGGGACGGAGGCATTACGTCGGCTCGGGTACAGCAGGCGAGGGCTGACGTGAGCAATGCGCAGGACACTCTGGATCAGACCAAACTGGGAGTGGGCCAGGAAGTGCGTAACGCCGCCCTCAATCTTGAGGAAGCCGCCAAGCGCATACAGGCGACCTCGGGAGCCGCTACGCTCGCGGAGGAGGCCCTCAGACTGGCTAACGTTCGATATGAAGCGGGGATCGCTGTGTTAGTTGAGGTCACCAACGCCGAGTCTCAATTGACTCAGGCGCGGTTCAATCTTGTTAACGCTCAATACGATTATGCCGTCGCGCTCGCCCAGCTTCAACGGGCGACCTCGACCCAGCCGGAGCTCAGCCGAGTACAACTGCTGAGCGTCGGCGCGAAAGGGGGCCGGTAGTGAGAAAGGCAATAACAGTCATATTAGTTGTCGTCGTGGTCCTGGGCGGATTGGCCATTGCGTCCAGGATGCGGGCGCGTAAGGCCCCGCCGCCCACCACCCAGGAGAACTGGCTGAAGAACGGCATACCAGTCAAGACCTCCGTCATCACGATTGGGGATATGGAGCAGGTGGTGGAAGTGACGGGCGATATAAACGCGCTTGATTCCGTCACCCTGTCCGCGAAGATACCCGGCCGGGTTTCGGCGATAAGCGCCAGGGAGGGCGACTCGATCTCCAAGGGGATGACGGTCGTCACGCTCGACCAGGCCGACGCCTTGAGCAACCTCCAGAACGCGCAGGGCGGTCTGGAAACCGCGCTCGCCCGGCTTTCCCAGGCCAAGACCAACGCCAAGGTCACCAGGATCCAGACCGACACCGCCATCGAGCAGGCCGTCTCTTCACTCGACGCAGCTAAGGCCCGGTTCGCCGTGGTCAAGAACCCGGCCAGGAGCCAGGAGCGGATGGTCGCCGAAAACCGTGTCGCGTCCGCGCAGGCGAACTTAGAGAACGCCGAGGCCAACTTCAAGCGCAACCAGAAGTTGCTTAAGCAGGGCGCCATCTCGGAGTCCACGTTCGACGTGGCGAAGGCTCAGTATACGGTCGCTCAGGCTGACTATAACTCGGCGAAGGAGCAGCTTTCCCTCATAAAGGAGGGCGGACGAAGCGAGGATGTGGCCGCGGCTCAGTCGCAGGTCGATGTCGCCAGGGAGCAGCTTAGGTCGGCCAGGGCGAATGCTTCGCAGAACCTCTTAAGGCAGGAAGATGTGAAGAGCGCGCTGGCTGTGGTGGCCCAGGCGCAGGCGGCTGTTGCCCTCGCCAAGCAGCAAGTATCATATACATACGTGAAATCCCCGATCTCGGGTGAGCTGGCTTCCCGGACGACGGAGCCGGGGCAGGTCGTTGCCGCCGGACAGCCGCTAGCTCAGGTGGTGAACCTGGGAAGCGTCTACTTCAAGGGGGATGTCTCCGAGCGGGAACTCGACAGCGTGTCCAAGGGCCAATCGGTCCGGGTGCGGATCGACGCCGTGCCCGGCACGCAGTTCGAGGGGACTGTAAGCGAAATATTCCCTTCCGGGTCCACGCAGAGCCGGAACTTTCCCGTCCGAATTACTATCCGACAGACGGGACACGATGTCAAACCGGGCATGTTTGCGCGGGGCGAGATCGTGACGGGTATTTCAAGTAATGTGCTGCTGATTCCCAAGGATTCGGTCTATGAGAGTAAGGGCACGCAGATGGTGTTTACGCTCGGCCCGAAGAACATTGTGAAGCGGCACATTGTCACGGTAGTCCGTGAAAATCGCCATGACGTAGAGATTCAGACACCTACCACCCTGAAGGCCGGCGACGTCGTCATCACTCAAGGACGCCAGAACCTGCAGGACGGGGTCAAGGTGCTTGTGGAGAACGGCAAATAGGCAGGACTTTGGAGACTAGACCATGTGGCTAACTAATGTATCCATACGGCGGCCGATATTTATAATTATGTTCGTGCTGGCGTTGATCGTCATGGGTTGGCAGTCCAACACGAAGATGCCCAAGGAGCTCAACCCGAAGATCGACTTCCCGTTCGTCACGGTCCAGACGATCTACCCCGGGGCCGGACCCAACGAGATCGAAAGCCTGGTCAGCGAGCCGATAGAGAAAGCCGTCAGTTCCATAGGGAACCTGAGAAACGTTACGTCTTCCTCACAAGACGGAATATCGATGGTCATGCTCGAGTTCGAACTGGGCACGAACCTGGACGCAGTCGCCGCGGACGCGCGTGATAAAGTTTCCGCTATCAAAAGCAGCCTGCCCAAGGACATCGAGGAGCCGACGATCCTTAAGGTGGACATCGCCGCACAGCCGGTCATGACCATCGGCCTCACGGGCCCGCTCTCCCCCAAGGAGATGCGGATTCTCGCGGACGATGTGGTGGTGGACAGGCTCGCGAAGGTCGGCGGCGTTGCATCGGTCTACCCGGTCGGCGGCGAGGAGCGCGAGATATCGGTCGCGGTCAACAAGGACCGTCTCCAGGCCTATGGCGTCGGCCTGCCCGCCGTGGTGGCCGCTATCAGGAACGCGAATATGAACCTGCCCGCCGGGTCCATCAAGGAGGGCCCAAGGGACGTTTCGGTCAGGACGGTGGGCGAGTTCAAGAGCGCCAAAGAGATCCGGGACCTCATGTTCATGGTCCCCGGCAAGAACGGTAAGCCCGACTTCACGGTCCGCCTGGGCGATATTGCCACCGTAACCGACACCGTCGCCGAGCCGGAGCGTCTGAGCCGCATTAACGGCACGCCGACGGTCGTTCTTACCGTTCAGAAGCAGTCCGACGCTAACACCGTGTCCGTGGCCGAAGGGATCAAAGAACAGCTCAAGGAGATGGAGACCGTCCTGCCCAAGGGCGTCCGCGCGGTCGTCACCGACGACCAGTCCAAGTACGTCGAGGAAGCCCTAAGCGACGTGAACAAGAGCCTCTACGAAGGCATCTTCCTGGTCGTCGTGATAGTCCTGCTGTTCCTTCACACGGCCAGGGCGACATTCATCGTGGCTATCGCGATTCCCACCTCGATCATGGCCACGTTTACGCCGATTGCCGCGTTCGGGTTCACCCTGAACACGATGACCATGCTGGCCCTCTCGCTTGTGGTCGGAATCCTGGTCGACGACTCCATCGTCGTATTGGAAAACATCGAACGCCACCTGCGAATGCGCGAACAACCGGAGGAAGCAGCCCTCAACGGCCGGTCCGAGATCGGCCTCGCGGCTATCACGATCACAATGGTGGACATAGTGGTATTCGTGCCGGTCGCGTTCATGGGCGGCATCGTCGGCCAGTTCTTCAGACAGTTCGGCATAACGGTAGCGGTCGCGACGGCGTTCTCGCTGCTGATGTCGTTCACTCTGACCCCGATGCTCGCTGCCCGATGGATGAAGAGCGAGGAGGACAAGGACCGCGACGATGTCGACACCGCCCGCCGAGTCGCCGCCGGAACGGCGACGCTCAAAGATAGGTCGGACGTCATTGCCGGGCGCGTGTTCGGCGTGCTGGAGCGGTTCCTTAGCGGCCTCGATGTCAAGTACAGGGGCGTGTTGGAGTGGGCGCTGCATAATCGATTCCTTACGCTGGTTATAGGCTTTGTGTCGCTGCTGGTGGTGTTCGCCATGGGCATGCCGATGACGGGACCGGCGATGGGTATGCGCGCTGTGATCGCTCTGATCGCGCTCGGCCTGGCCCTGATCGCTATGGCAGTCGACAAGCAGAGCAGGAAGATCGCGCTGCTCTTCGGGGCTCTGGAGGCGTTCATCGCCCTCACCATCTACCTGCCGTTCGGGTTCGGCATGTTCCCGGATTCCGACAGTGGGAACTTCTACGTGACGGTCCGCACCCCGCCCGGTACGTCTCTGAAGGCGACTGACGAAGTGACCAAACAAATCGAGGCGATTCTCAAGCAAGTCCCGGAATTCAATCCTGTCAAGGGTCGCGGGAAGATAGAGCGGGGCTACTTTATGAGCTACATCGGGGCGTCGTCCAGCGGGTTCTTCGGGGCCGATCTGGGGCCGCAGTATGCTCGAATCGAAGCCAAGGTCGTTCCAAAGACGCTGCGCAAGCGCGGCATTAATGACATCGTGAACTGGGTCGCCCAGCGTGCCGCCCGGGTTCCGGGGGCGGAGCAGATCGTCGTGGGGGCATCCTCCGGTGAAGGTGGAGGCCATGAAGGCGTCCGCAAGGAAGTCCAGGGCCAGAACATGGACGACATCCTGAAGCAGGCCGGTATTCTGGCGGGAGTGATGAAAAAGACACCCGGCGCTATAGACGTGGACATCTCCTACAAGGAGAGCAAGCCGGAGCGCCGGATCATCGTGGACCGCACCCGCGCGGCGGACCTGGGGATGTCGGTAGTCGAGGTCGCCACAGCGGCCAGGACGGCCATCGACGGCGACGACACCGCCAAGCTCAGGGACAGCGGCACCGAGTACCCGATCAGGGTCCGCTTCGCCCAGAGCAACCGTGAAAAGAGCTCCGATGTCGAAAACCTGATAATAGGCACCAAGGGCGGCGCACCGATTTACCTGCGCGATGTGGCGGAGGTGAAGTATGACTACGCGCCGTCCAAGATCGACCGCAAGAACCGCGAGAGGGTAGTCTACGTAAGCGCGAACCTGGCCAAGGGCGCGCAGCTCGGTAACGTGGACGCGGCCGTCGACCAGGCATTCAAGAAAACTGAGAAGGTGGTCGGGACCACGGTCGCGACAGGCGGCATGGGCAAGATCATGATGGAGAGCTTCGGCTACATGGGCGCGGCTCTGCTGCTGGCGATCTTGCTGGTCTATATGCTGATGGGCGCTCTGTTCGAGTCGTTCCTGACGCCGTTCGTCATTATGTTCAGCCTGCCGCAGGCCATGGTCGGCGCGCTGCTGGCGATGCTGCTCACGGGCAAGTCCTTGGACATCGTCTCGATGACCGGTATCATCATGCTTATGGGTCTGGTCACGAAGAACGCAATCCTGCTCGTGGACTACACGAACACCCTGAGGAGCAGGGGCAAAAACCGCCACGACGCCCTGCTCGAGGCCGGCCCCACCAGGCTCAGGCCGATCCTTATGACCACGCTCGCTATGATCGGCGGCATGATGCCCACGGCTCTCGCTCTGAGCGAGGGATCGGAGTGGCGCTCTCCGATGGCGATCGCCGTCATCGGCGGGTTGATCCTCTCGACCCTATTGACGCTGATCGTCATTCCGGTGAGCTACACCGTGGTTGATGACACCTGGCACGGTTTCCTGCGGAGGTTCTTCCCCGCCGCCTATCGCCGCGCGCGGGAGAATGGCCTCGGGATACCGTCCTTCGATGCCGTGCCTGCGGGCAGCGACCGAGAAAGCTGATATTTTCCGCTCAAGCTCGCGCTCCTATTTTACGATAATACTATTACTACACGTATAAGGAGCACGAATGACCGGCGGCAAGAACAACCTTGGCTTAAAATATCGCGCTGTCTTCTACGCGTTCGGAGTAGCGTTCGGCACGGCCTCTTACATAGTCGGCCTCTTGGCTTTCGGAATGGAGTCGGCGAGTTGGGGAGACCTGGAGTTGTACAAGCATCTCTTGCGAGACTTGATTTTCTCGTTCCGGAGCCACTCACTCTCGTTCTTTATCTGGCTGATAATATGCACGGCCATATCCGGCGTGATAGGCCATCTGTTTGACCAGGAGGTCTACCACCGAAGAAAGGCCGAGATCAGGGCCAACATCGACGGCGTCACGGAGATTTACAATCACCGCTACTTCCAGGAGCGGCTCTGCGCCGAGATCGAGCGCGCGTCCCGCTATGGGCGCACGCTGTCCGTCATAATGCTCGACCTCGACAACTTCAAGAGCTTCAACGACACCTGGGGCCACCAGGAAGGCGACAGGCTGCTGAAGTGGTTCGCGACGGTCTGCGACAAGTGCATCCGCAACATCGACGTTCTCGCGCGATACGGGGGCGAGGAGTTCGTGGTCATCCTGCCGGAGACGGATACTAAGGAAGCCCTCGATGTCGCCGAGCGGATCCGCCACTCCACTCAAAAGCAGAGCCAGACCGTCTTTGGCCGTAACAAGGTAACCACGGTCAGCGCGGGTGTCGCAAGTTACCCACAGCACGCCCAGACTCATCACGCCCTGGTCCTGAACGCGGACGCCGCCCTCTACTACGCCAAGCAGCGCGGCAAGAACTGCTGCTTTGTGTATGAGGAGGAGTGCCACCGGTCCTATCGCGTCACCGCCGGCCACATCCAGCCCTTGCTCCGTGACGACGATATGGAGGCCATGGAAGCCCTGGCCGCCGCCGCCGATGCGAAAGACAGCCACATGAAGGGCCACTCCATGTCGGTCATGCGGATGGCCGTCACCCTGGGTGAGGGGTTGAGCATGTCCGCCGAGGAGATGAGCAACCTCCGTGCCGCCGCGCTCCTTCACGACCTGGGCAGGATCGGCACTCCCGAGGAAATCCTCTCCAAGCCCGGGCCGCTCGCAAGCGAGGAATGGAAGAAAATCGAGAACCACGCCAAGCTCGGCTCGCGCATTCTGAAGCACGTCCAACAGATGGGTTCCATCGTCCCAGGAGTCAAGCATCACCACGAGCGCTACGACGGCAAGGGCTACCCCAACGGCCTATCGGGGAAGAACATCCCCCTCCTGGCCCGCATCATCGCCATCGCCGACGCCTACGACGCCATGACCAGCGCCCGCTCCTACAGGGAAGCGCTGTCCACCGAGGAGGCAATCGAGGAGCTCAGGCGCGGGTCAGGGAACCAGTTCGACCCGGATCTGGTGAAGACATTCATCGCGCAGCTTAAAGCTGGGGCAGCGAAAGACGAGGCCGCGTAGCTACCTCTGATCCAGCGAGAACAGCGAATCGCTCAGTCCCACGTTGGACTTCAGGCTCTTGTATTTCACACTCCCAAGTTCGCGTCCGGCGGGGTCATACATTGTGGAGGTCGTCGCTATCGGCAGCTTTCCACCGAGCATGTCGAAGTCGCTGTATGTGAACCTGATCCGCAGCTCGCCGCTGCCACGGTACTTCTCGCGCTTCAGCACCCTAAGAGTCTTGGAGTCCACCCAAACGAAATCGTGCCGCTTGTCGTCGCCGCCGAACTTGGGGTCCAGCTTGAGCTTCACCTCGCCATTGCTGTTGTTTGCGACTACCGAGACGCTGTTATCCATCCACAAACGACTGCCGAGGAAACCGAGGTCGAGGGTGTCCTGGCGCTTGCCGGGGGCGTTCTTGACGTTCTCCTTCTGGCGAATCATCGCGCCGAAAACGAGCTTAGTATAGCCATTCTGGACATAAGCGAGCTGAATCCCCTGGGCGAAGCCGTCGTACCTTATCTTATCCGGCTTCTTGTATTGAACAACGGCCTTCTGGAGCCTTAGTATGTCCCCGTAGCCTTCGCCCATCCCCGAGACGTTCTTCTTGTTGGCTTCGGTGATGACCATATCGGCGCGGAAATCCCTGACGCCGGCCTCCGCGGCCTTCACACGGCCCAGAATGTCCGATGCGCTGACCGCCCACGACGGCGACGCGCAGACCAGCAGTGCAGTGATTAGGATTGGTAGACGTTTCATATTGCGAGAATTACTCCTTCGGATTGGCGTTCCATATAGTATAGACGGACGCGGGCTCGTGTTGTTATCCGTTACCCACATGATAGACCGAAGAGAATATACCCGCAAGAGTCGTTTCGGAACTTGTCAAGTGTGAATGCACGTGGTATAATACCTGGTCGGTGCGCAATTTCGCGCCGTCAGATAACTGAATGAGGGTCCGGACGCCCGCGTTGGCGCCGGTTTTACTCTCTCTCCGCTCCGACCATGTTCGGAGCCGATTTTAGCCCGAGGGGAGGTGAATACCACGATACGCAATTACGAAGCACTCTACATTGTCGACTCCACGCTCACGGAAGACCAGCTCGACTCCATCATCGGCAAGTATTCCAACTTGATCACCGATCAGGGAGGAGAGGTTCAGGGCGCCGGCAGATGGGACAAACGACGCCTGGCATACGAGATCAAGGGCCGCCGCGAGGGTATATACATACTGATGTATTTTACCGGCGAGCCGGCGGTCGAGAAGGAACTTGGACGCGTTTTCCGGATTTCCGATGAGGTCATCCGTCATATCATCGTCCGCGTCGAGCCGGAGCGTATTGATCTTTCACAGATCAACAAGCCCGCGCCGCCGGTCGAAGAGGAAGCCGCTCCGGCTGCTCCGGCAGCGGAACCGGTCGAGGAGGCAGTCGAGCCCGCGCCCGCCGAAGCTGAGGCCGAAGAAGCCCCAGTAGAAGCGGCTCCCGCGGAGGAGGCGCCGGCGGAAGAAGAGACTCCGGTCGAGGAAGCTCCGGCTGAAGAGCCGGCTGCCGAGACGCCCGCTGAGGAGACTCCCGCCGAGGAACCGGCCGCTGAAAGCGCGGAGGAAACTCCCGCCGAAGAGCCGAAGGAAAAGTAACAGTCAAGGATAAGATAAGCCACTACTGCAAGTCATGGGAGGCGTTACAATGCTGAACGTTGTAGTGTTGATGGGCCGCATGGTCGCTGACCCGGAGTTGAAATACACTCCCAGCGGGATTGCCGTGTGCTCATTTCGGATTGCCGTGGACAGGATGGTGAAGTCGGAGACCGGCGAGAAACAGGCCGACTTCATCGACATCGTCGCCTGGAGGCATTCCGCTGAGTTCGTGGCAAATTACCTGGGAAAGGGCAGGGTTGTCGCGATCCAAGGCAGAATCCAAACGCGTTCTTGGGTCCAACCGGACGGCCAGAAGCGGTTCAAGACAGAGGTGGTAGCTGACAGGGTCCAGGGCGGATTTGACAAGCCCCGAGAGGGCGGACCGGCCCAGGGGGCAGCCTCCGCGTCGGAGCCTGGGATGGCCCCGCCGGAACCGGCCCCCGCGGGCGGTTTTGAATCCGACATGGACTACGATCCGTTTGCCGAGGAATAGATAGACCATCAATTTCCAAGGAACTTATGAAGGAAACATGGTCTTGTGATGAAGAACAATATGGAGGTGGCGAATGCCAGCACCAAGAAGAAGCGGCCAGCCCTCTAAGTATAGGAAAATGCGCAGAAAGGTGTGCGGGTTCTGCGTGGACAAGATAGAGTACGTAGACTATAAGAGCGCCAACCGCCTGCGCAGATTCGTTTCCGAGCGCGGCAAGATACTTCCGCGCCGGACAACAGGGACCTGCGCCACGCACCAGCGTATACTGACTCATGCTATAAAGCGAGCCAGAGAGATCGCCTTGCTGCCGTTCACGGCGGAGTAGGCGTTACGGTATTTGGGAGTTCAAATCCCGGCCATTCTGTTTCGGGCGCGATTGCAAATCGCGCCCGATCAAGAGCAAATCGCGCCCGTCAGAGAGGTCTGACTTCAGACCTCGGACCTCTGACATGTTTTCAAGGAGCGAAGACCATGAATACAGAGCAGCCGATACCGGTATTGGACGACGTTGCCCGGGTGCAGGCGGTGGACAAGAGGAACGTACTTCGATTGATCAACGAGCTGCCTGAGCAGTGTGAGACGGCGCTCGGGATCGGGCGCAGCTTCGTGGCCGACCCTCTGCCGGAGCCGCCGAACGTGATCTACATATCCGGAACGGGAGAAGCGGGGATCGCAGCGGATATGGCCGTGCAGGCCGTCGATGAGTTTCTGGAAGTTCCGATCCTGAGCGATCACGGCGGACGATTGCCGAAATCGGTCGGTGAGGCATCGCTGGTAATAGTCCTCGATTATCCCGGCAACAGCGCGCCCACCCTGCGGCTCTACAAGGAGGCCAGGCTGCGCGGTGCTCGGGTAATCTGCATCACCAGCGGCGGCAAGCTTCGCGAGGCCGCATCGAAAGACGGCACGCGCATTGTCAGGATTCCGCCGGGTCAGCCGTCAAGGTCCGCGATCGGCTATCTGTTCATTCCGGCTGTCATGCTCTTCGAGCAGTTTGGGCTGGCTTCGGGGCTGGGCGAGAAGCTCTCCTACGGCATCCGGCTCATGAAGAACGTTCGCGAGGCCATTCGGTTCGAGAACGCCACTGCCCGCAACATCGCGAAGCAAATCGCACATGCATCATTCGGAAAAACCACCATCATATACGGCGCGCCCGACTACCGGAGCACGATCGCGGCCCGCTGGAAAAGTCAGGTCAACGCCAACGCCAAGTCCCTCGCGTTCGCGAGCAGTTTCCCCGACGCCGCCGAAAGCGATATCTCCGGCTGGGAGCTTGCTTCCAAGAAGAAGGAAGTCTTCACTCTGGTGTTCCTCAAGGATTCGGCGGATAGGAGCGAGATCGCCGCTATGATGAGCGCAAGCCAGGAAGTCCTGCGTGAGTTCGATATCATCGAGGCTGAGATGAAGGGCGCATCGACGATGGAGAAACTCCTCTACGGGGTCTATCTTGCCGACTACGTAAGCTACTACATGGCGCTTCTGGCCGAGGTAAACCCGGCGATCACGGACTACGTCTCCCAGGTCCAAAGCAGGCTGGCCGGCGAAACCCCGCCGGAAGAAGAAACCGCATAGGGTGTCCTTTAGACATATTTAGATGCGTCGGAAGGCTTTTCTCGCCGACGCTACCCTCACAGGTTTCGTATCGCCCACTTCGCGACCAGGTATACAAGGTAGAATATCGCCCCGAGCAGTACCAGGGTCAGCACCGTCGTCACCAGTCCCGAGATCAGTCGCAACAGCCCCCCTAGTATCTGGAACACAACAATCAGCACTATCAGGCCGATTATGAAGTGGACCAGCGTTCCGATTGGGTTCTTGGAGTCGTTCATCTGTAACTCACCTCCCGATTCGGTTAGCAATTCGACGCGGACCCTCCATATTCCTTTTTGTTTCTACCATTATGGCTCGCCGTGGATCGCGCGAAGCGCCTTGGAGTGCGGTGCGCCCCGCCGCTTTCGAGCACCTGACGTTGACTTTTCCGCGCCCGGCTGGCTAACATGATCACGTGGATGCACCCAGCCTATTCGATAACAGTATACCTCCCGAGGTCCGGAACGAGATCGAGGACCTGCGGCGGAAGCTCAACCTGGCGAACTATCTCTATTACGTTAAGGACCAGCCCGAGATATCGGATGCCGAGTACGATACATTGATGCGGCGGCTTATGGAGCTTGAGGCGGAATATCCGCAGGCAATCACGCCCGACTCCCCCACCCAGCGCGTGGGCGCGACTCCTCAGGCTGAGTTCGCTGTATATGCGCACGTCGTTCCGATGCTCAGCCTGGCGAATGCGTTCAATGAGGACGATCTCAGGGCCTTCGACGAGCGCTGCAAGCGGTTTATGGGAATGGACCGGGACGAGTCTATCGAGTATGTGTGCGAGCTGAAGTTCGACGGCCTGGCCGTATCGCTCACCTACGTCAACGGCATCCTCACCGCCGGGGCGACCAGGGGTGACGGCTTGCGCGGGGAGAATATCACCGAGAACCTCAAGACGATCAGGAGCATCCCGCTGAACATGCATCACTCGAAGCTGGAGCGCCCGGGGGTGAAGCCGATACCGGTAATTGGGGAGGTTCGTGGCGAGGCGATACTTACTCACGATGAGTTCCGCCGGATCAACGAGGAACGCGAAACCAGCGGAGAACCCACCTTCGCCAACCCTCGCAATGCCGCCGCCGGGAGCCTTCGGCAGCTCGACCCTCGGATCACCGCCCGCAGGCGCTTGACGATGTTCTGCTACGGCGTCGGGGCATACGAGGGCGTGGACTTCGAGACTCATCACGAGATTCTCAGCACGCTCGGCGACTGGGGGTTCAGGGTCAATCCGAATGTTAAGCTGTGTGGGAACATCGACGAGGCCGCCGCGTATATAAATGAGTGGCAGGCAAAAAAAGAAGACCTGCCGTACGACATCGACGGGATGGTAGTGAAGGTCAACTCGCTGGCTTTGCAGGCCAGACTCGGCAGCGTCGCCCGATCTCCCAGATGGGCGGTGGCCTATAAGTATCCGGCTCTTCAGGCGACGACGGTCATCAGGAACATACGAGTGCAGGTGGGCCGCACCGGGGCGCTGACGCCGGTCGCGGATATGGAGCCGGTGGAGGTCGGGGGGGTTACGGTATCTCGCGCGACCCTGCACAACGAGGACGAGATCAGGCGTAAGGACGTGCGCATCGGCGATATGGTGGTGGTGCAGCGAGCCGGTGATGTGATACCCGAGGTCGTCGAAGTGGTCAAGGAGAAGCGGACCGGCAGGGAGGTCGAGTTTGTGATGCCGACGCAATGCCCCGTCTGCGGAGCGGATGTGGAGCGGGCCGAAGGCGAAGCCGTGGCGCGTTGCGTGGGGCTTGCCTGCCCGGCACAGATCAGGGAGCGGATTATTCACTTCACATCGCGGGCGGCTATGGATATCGATGGTGTCGGACCGGCGCTGGTGGATCAGTTGATCGAGAACGGACTCATACACGACCCCGCCGATCTTTACTATCTGAAGATGGAGCACCTGCTGCCGCTGGAGAGGATGGCGGAGAAGTCGGCTTCGAACGCGATCAACGCAATCGAGGCGAGCAAGGGCGCGCCGCTATCGAGGCTGATTTATGCCTTGGGGATCAGGCATGTCGGCGAGCGGACCGCCGCGGCGCTGGCGCAGCATTTTGGAAGCATTGATGCGCTCAATGCGGCGTCCGAAGAAGACCTTGCCAGGGTGGCCGATGTCGGGCCGGTAGTTGCGAAGAGCGTGGCGATGTTTTTCCACGAGGAAGAGAACGAGGCCGTGCTTCACAAGCTCAAAGACGCCGGGCTCGATCCGCGCGAAGAAACAAGGCGAGAAACGGCTGCATTTTCGGGTAAGACCGTGGTGTTTACCGGCGCGCTGCAAAAGCTCACCCGCGAGCAGGCTGAAGAGCTGGTGTATAAGCTCGGCGCGAGTCCGTCGTCATCCGTCTCCAAGAAGACCGATCTTGTCGTGGCGGGTGAAAAGGCGGGCTCGAAGCTGGATAAGGCGACCGCTCTGGGCGTGCCGGTGATATCCGAGGACGAATTCCTGAAGATGGTGGAGGAAGCCGGAGTAAGTGTCGAGTAGTAGTGAAGATAGTGGTGTTGATGGACACACCTGGCGTGGGCGAGCCTACCGATGGGGACCGGCGGCGCTGTGGATGGGGTTGATCTTCTTCCTGTCGTCGCGGCCGGAGTTGCCGGATGTTCCCGGGCTGGCCTATATCGAGTGGGGCGATAAGGTCCAACACGCGATTGCGTATGCGGTGCTCGGCAGCCTGATATGGCGGGCGCTGAGCCGAACCTCGCCCAAATGGTGGCAGATTGGAGCGACGGTTGCGCTCGCGGCTGTCTATGGGCTGTCGGACGAATCGCATCAGTTGCTGGTACCGAACCGCACGTTCGACATGCTCGACCTGAGCGCGGACGTGCTTGGCTCGGCCACGGCGGCTGTTATTCTAACTCTGAGTATGGGAGGTTGTGAAGTTGGCGAAACAGCAAGAAGAGGAAGGGCAAACCTACGAAGTGAAGGACAAGAGGCGAGTGAGTGCGGAGGGCATGATGAAAGATAGCGAAGCGGCCGAGGTCCCGAGCCAGGCTGCCGAGGAGACCGCGCCGCCGGAATCCCCCGCCGAGGAAGTGAAGGCCGAAGAGCCGAAGGCTGAGCAGGCTGCTGCCGGACAAGAGGAGGCCGAGATTCCTCCTCCGGACGTCTATTCTATCCTCGAGTTTATGGCCACAATGCTTGCCGAGCAAGCGTGGCAGTTCATGGGAATCAGGCTCGCGCCTGGTCAAAAGGAACTGATCAAGGACCTGACGCAGGCAAAGGTCGCGATCGATACCCTCGCGTTCATAGCCGATAAGCTCCACCCGCAAATGTCCGAGCCGGACCGCCTGGCCATGCGCGGTCTCGTGAGCGATTTGCAGATCAACTTCGTGAGGCAAAGCCAGCAATAATGCAGAATGATGAATGAAGAATGCAGAATGAAGGGAGGGCTGTACAGATGCGTCGGAAGGCTTTTCTCACCGACGCTAGTCCTTCGGTCAAGAGTCATTCTGCATTTATCACTGATGCGGCTTCTTCAGGTCCTCGATCGCGTCGAGGATGCGGTTTGCGACGCCGCCGATCCAGCCGACGACCACCAGACTCCAACCGGAGATCAGGATCGGCAGATAACGGGCGGAGCGGTGGACGACGTCCGCGCGGTCGAGTGTATACATCAGGACGCCGAACACGAGCAATCCGAGACCGGACACCAGGAACGGGAATTGTGGGAAACGATAGCGTCTCATTAGGGTACGTCCTTTCGATGGTTCTAATCCATCATTCGACATCCGCGCCCAAACTCCTTGCCCTGCCCGCCAGGCGTTTTGATCGCCAGGAGTTTGGGTAAAGCGGATGTGCTTGCGCGTCCCGTTGGGTTTCGGCGGCGCAAACCGCTGAGGCAGTAGTCGGCAAGCATCCCTCGGTCGAGCTTGTATCTTCGACTAGGGGGTCGGCATACTTGAAACGTCACGTCTCACTGCTCACGGCATCACTCACCACCATCCTCGCAATCGCCTCCGGCGCGCTCGGCGGCACTATCTACCTCAAGAGCGGCACGATCAATACTTCCAACATTCGCCAGGCCGCGGCTGCTCGGAGCGTGCTGGGCGCGGGCTACTACCTGGCGGCCCTGCGCGGTCCAATCACGGATGAAGACAAAGCGGCGCTCTCGTCGTGCGGCGCGGAGATAGTCGAGTATATACCCGACTGGGCGTTCGTTATCCGTATCGAGCATTCTCAACTCGCGTCTGTCAGGAAGCTGGCGTGCGTCGAATGGGTGGGGCCGTTTGAGGCGGAGTATAAATCATCTAAACCGTTCGCGGCGACCCGTGGGCAGTATGTCGTAACGCTCTTCCCGGGCCAAAGCGCCGAGCATGTCCTGGCTAAGCTCAAGACCCCGAGGCTCACCGGCGGCCCGAACTCGCGCGACAAGGTGCTCCGGGTTCTGGCGGATAAGGTCCAGCTATCGGAACTGGCGAAATCCAGCGCGGTCGCGTGGATCGAGCCGTACGTGCAGCCGAGGCTCTGCAACAACGCCGCAGGGTTGATCTCGGAGATATCCAACGTGCGCGATGACCTCGGGCTTTACGGCACGGGGCAGACAGTCGGAGTGGCGGACGCGGGCCTCGACACGGGCGATCCGGCCACCATATCCGCCGACTTCTCAGGACGGGTCTTAAAGACCTACGCCCTTCGGCGGCCAAACGCCTGGAGCGATCTTAACGGCCATGGGACCCACACCACCGGTTCGCTTCTCGGCTCGGGCGCGCTCTCCGGCGGCAACCCGGCCCTGCACTCATACGACGGCTCCTTTGCCGGTGTCGCGCCGGAGGCAAGTCTGGTCTTTCAATCAATCGGCGATGAGGGCCAATTCGTGTTCCCTCCGCTTCATCTCGGGGAGCTTTTCCAGCCGGTCTATGACGACGGTGTCCGGGTGCATTCGAACAGTTGGGGGTCGTCCGTCAACGGACAGTATACGGTCTACTCCAACGAGGTCGATCAGTTCGTCTGGGACCACAAGGATTTCACAGTGGTCTTCGCGGTCGGCAACGAGGCGGAGGACCTGAACCAGGATGGCGTCATCGACGGCGACTGCCTCTACGCCCCCGCCACGGCCAAAAACTGCATCGCCGTCGGCGCCACTGAGAACAATCGTCTCTCCGGCGGCTACCAGATGGGCTACGGGGTAGCGTGGCCATCAAGCTACCCAATATCCCCTATCAAGTATGATCTTGTGAGCAACAACCCGCTCGGTATGGCGGCGTTCAGCGGAAGAGGGCCGACCGATGACGGCCGCACCAAGCCCGATATCTGCGCCCCCGGCACCAACATCATCTCCTGCCGCACGCATGCTGCAAGTTCCTCGGGCTGGGCCGCGTATGACTCGAATTATATCTACTGGGGCGGCACCAGCATGTCAACCCCGCAGGTCGCCGGAGGCGCGACCCTCGTACGAGAGTATTTTCAGAGGGAAAAAGGCATCAATCCCAGCGCGGCGCTGGTGAAGGCCACGCTCATCAACGGCGCGGTGGACATATCTCCCGGCCAGTACGGTTCGGCTCAATACCAGGAAGTCCTATCCGCGCCGGACTCTTCGCAGGGCTGGGGGAGGATGAACATTAAGCAGTCGCTCTCTCCCGACCCTCCAACCGTCAACGAGTTCACCGACTCCTCCACGGGTCTTTCCACCGGCGCGTACCGGGAATATCAGTATACGGTGGTGGATGCGTCGGCGCCGCTGAAGGTGACCCTTGCCTGGACCGACTACCCCGGCGCGGTGCATGCGGCAAAGGAGCTTGTGAACGACCTGGACCTCACTGTCACTTCTCCGACGGGGACGGTCTACCCGACCATAACCAATCGCGACCACGTCAACAATGTGGAGCAGGTCAAGATATCCACCCCCGTGCCGGGCGTCTACACTGTCCGTGTGTCCGGCTACAATGTCCCGATGGGCCCACAGGACTACGCGCTGGCTGTCTCCGGCGGAATGCCGAACACCTACGTGTCCGGGGCGGTCACCACGAGCCTGGGCGCGGGCGTTCAGGGCGCGCTCGTGATGCTGGTTCCGATCAGCGGCCCGATTAAGCGAGTAACCACCGATCAGAGTGGGCAATACCTCACGCACGTAGGGCCGGGGTCGTATTCCGTTCAGGTTTCGAAGCAGGGCTGGACTTTCACCCCGCGCGGGGTTGCAGTGACAATTGCGAGCGCGCCGGTCGAGAACGTGAACTTCACAGGCGCAGGCTCCCCCGGCAGCCTCTCGGGCACGATTACGAGCGCGGTCGGCGGCGTCGTAAGCCGTATGGTGGAATCGCCTCACCCTTATCTGAACAACCTCGACCAGACCTGGGTCATCACCGGACACGAGGGCGCGGCGCACATCAGGGTTCATTTCGCGGAGATCGATCTGATGAACGACGGCGACACCATCTATGTGCTCAACGGAAGCGATCAGATCGTGAATACCTACACGGGCAAGGGTGAGGACATCTGGAGTAGCTGGGTGACCGGCAATACGGTCAAGATTCGCCTTGTCACCAACGACTATGGCAACATCGGCTACGGCTTCTACGCGGACGGCTACGAGACCGACCTGATACAACAGGGCGGCCTGCAGGGTGCGGCGATCACGCTTTCACCCGGCGGCTACGAGGCGTTATCCGCCGCCGACGGCACATACAGCCTGCCTTCGGTTCCCCCCGGCACTTACGCCGTGACCCCTTCCAAGACTCACTGGAAGTTCCAGCCGGCGAGCAAGACCGTCGAGGTCCCATCGGGTGGAAGCCTGTCCGGAGTCGAGTTCACGGCGTTCCCGCCCGGCTCGATCACCGGCGAGATAACGATATCCTCGTCAGAGGTCCATACCGTCAATGTCCAGTCCCCGCACCCCTATCCGAACAACTACGACAACACCTGGGACGTCATCGGTCCCACGGGCGCGAACCGCATCCGGCTTCACTTCTCGACGCTTTCTACCGAGCCTGCCTGGGACTTCGTATATATAATGGATGGCGCCAACAACGTGGTCGAGATCTACACGGCTGACTACACCGACCTCTGGACTCCATGGATCACCGGCAACATCGCGAGAATCGAGCTGACCACCGACCCCGGCAATGACGCCTACGGGTTCGTTTGTGACAGGTACGAGGCCGAGATGGTCGGCGCTTCGCTGGGGGGCGCGGTGGTCGATCTTTCGCCCGATAACAGGTCCACCACTACTTCAAGCCAGGGTTTATTTGCTTTTCCCGAGGTGGATGTCGGCTCACACACCGTCATTCCCACGCTGGGCTCATGGGTGTTCGACCCGCCGTCGGTTCAAGTCAGCATATCTCCGGGCATGGGCGAGCACACACTATTCTACGTAAAGCTGAGGCCTTTGACCAAGACCTCGTCGGCCAAGCTGCTCTCGGACGGGCTTCAGGTGACCCTGCAAGGGCTAAAGGTCTCGGCGGTATTCAACGGCTTCTTCTATGCCCAGGACTCGGTCCGACTGGGCGGCATCCGTGTCGTCTCCACCGCCGTCGTGCACGAGGGAAACACGGTCGATGTCACGGGCACGCTTGCAACAGTCGATGGCGAGCGAAGGGTCGTGGCGAGCAGTGTTACGGTGAAGTAGAAGGATGGGACGCTGCATGCGTGGTAGTGCCGTAGGCCCTGAGTAGCCCAGCAGGAGGTGTCTATTACAGACAAAGTCTGGTGGGCGTATCGAAGGGCCGGGTAGTTCTCAACCAAGCTTTCGTGCATTCGCAGCCGCCCTTCGATACGGCCTTTCGGCCTACTCAGGGCTTACGGTGGTACTGAACAAGACAAGGTATAATGTGAGTTACCACTCTATACCCATTTCAAACGCGAGAGGGGTCACACGGCCCGCCGCCTGCGCAGACGACCGCACAGCATCGCGCCAATCGCGCCCGCCAGGCACAGCATCGACGACGGTTCCGGCGTGTGGCCCACTACCTTTATCAGATCGCCGCTCGAGTTGATGACGAACGCGCTACCGTCGCTGCCTATTGCAGGGGATGTGTAGACCTTTGCCCCGACAGCGAGGGTCCATTTCACCGAGCCGTCGTCGGGGTTAAGCGCCGTGAGCTTGCCCGAGTAGGCGCCGAAGATTACCGTCCCGCTGACATCTATGGTCGGCGACGAGTAGACAGCCGCCGATGAACGATGGGCCCATTTGAGCTTACCGTCGGGCTTGAGCGCGTAGAGGCTGGAGTCCTGGCTGCCGAAGTAGACGGTCCCGTCCCAGCCGATTGCCGGGGCAGTGGTGATCTTGCCGAGCGCGCGGTAGGTCCATTGCAGCGTACCATCAGGCCAGAGCGAGTAGAACGTGCCGTCCGTTCCGCCAACGTATATGGATCCGTCGTCCCCCACCGCGCACCCGTTGCTGGGCGAAACCACAGCGGACTTCCATCGGATACTGCCGTCGGTGTTGAGCGCATAGACACGTCCGTCACCTGAAGGCGCGTAGAGCGCGGAGCCGTCGGGCGACATCGCGACACCGTAGCTCACGGCTCCACCAACCTTCGATCGCCACTTGAGCGAGCCGTCCGGGTTCTGGGCATAGACATAGGTATTGTCCGCGCCATAGTAGATTATATCGCCGGGCCCGATCAGCATCGCCCCGCCTATTCCGTAAGACCCGACGCTGAATGGCGACGGCCATTCGGGCGCGCCATCGCTTTGAAGGGAATAGACCCGGCCCAAGAGAGTCCCAAAGACGACGGACCCGTCGCTGTCGATGGCCGCGGTCCCGCTCACAACGCTGTTGATGTTGCTTCGCCAGGCGAGTTTGCCCGCACTGTCGATTGCGTAGAAGTACTTGTCGTATGCGCCGAAGTATGTGCTTCCGTCTTCGCCGATGACCGGCGACGCGCTGCTGTTCGCGCCGGTTTTGTAGATCCAGTCGATCTTTGGACTCCGCGGCATAGCGGCCCGCGAGCGGCCCGTGCGCTGTGCATCTCCCCTGAACAGGGGGAACTGGGCCGCCGAGTCGGCAGAGCCGGCAAAGCAGATCAGCGCCAGTGCGGCTGGCAGGAACGGTGCGCATCGCCGTTCCACAGTGGCTGCGGTATGGTTCGATATTTGCATTGTTGATCCCCACCCTTGAATCTTGATGCCAATGTGAACCACTGCAATAATCGTGCCAATATGTAGTATTGCAGACACTGATAATGTCTAATTGGTTATGGCTGAGGTATGACTTATTGATGAGGTCGCCCCATATGGGACACATTGTGGCTATATTGCAGAGGCAGTGACAATTGCTAGTGATTTTATGAAAGGTAGGTTTGGAACGTTGTGGCTGCTGGGTATTTTGCCTGGGCTGGTGAATGCAGCGGGCAAGCAGAACCCGCTACACTTACAATCAATAAGCGAACGGTCCGACCCCAACCGGCATCCAAGGATGCTGGGCCAATCTCAGAAGAGGCCCATGAGACTAAAGGCCAGGGAAACGGACCCGCGTTGCGCAAGAACGCGGAATCTCTCACATGAAACAAACAAAGGGCTGAGAAGATGTGCCTTCTCAGCCGTGGCCTCCAAGAACGGTCATGGGTAGGGATCGCTTTGTCGGCCAACAGCATTGTAGCCGGTGCCGGGCACTGTGTCAAGACACCGTCGAGGCCGCTAAGCCGTCCAAAGCCCACTTCGAGGCGCCTAGTGCGCCGAAGCGACGTGAAGGCTCGGAGGAGGTGGTGTATATAGCCAGATAGATGGACGGCTGCGCCCACGGTCGCCGTGGGAAGTCCGAGGCCAGGCTGAGTCGAATGCCTGGTTCGCGGCGGTGTCCCCAAGTAGATCTATGCGGATGTGCCGCGCGCGTTTGGGGATGCGTCTCATTCAACAAGCGGCACGAATACCTGTTTACCTCAAAAGGAGGCTATAAGATGCGAAGGATTATACTTCTTGTCCTGGCACTGACTCTGGTAGCTGCCATGCCTTCAATGGCCGGCAGAATTACCAGCACAATGATTCAACACTTCAATCAGGTCTTTCAGGCCTATCCGGCGTGCGACAACTTCGACAACGAGGTGCCGGCCACTGACGCGATCCCAATCGACGGTGACCAGAACAGAGAGTTCAAGGGTTACCTGGGCCTTGGCAGAGATGTCATCAGCTCTGCCCCTGGAATCCTTGCGATCTGTCCGGGCGGATTCGACTGGCCGAACTTTATCGGCGCGGCTCGGGAGCAGGTGCCCTATACGATCAAGAACACGACTCTGGTCAAGGAAACGCCTGAGTTCGTGCAGTGCAACGACATATTCCCGCCTCACAGAGTGACCCAGCAGGGCACTCCCAACATCAGGCTCTGGTGGCCTCTGATGTATGAGGTTCCGTCGACCACGTTCACGCTGACCATTCTCTATGGAACGCCGACCTTGTTCGACGACGACGGCGACGGCCCCAACCCGCCCGCATGGGTTCATGCGGAGCAATGGGTGTGGCATGTCGACGCCGACCTGCCTCACCTGTCGCTGCTCTTGGAGCTCTTCCATCAACTGCCCTTCGGCAAGGACGAAGTGCCGTTGATCTCCGACGAGCCGCTCTACTGGGCGCTCCAGGATAAGATCTGCGCCGCCCAGGCCGCGTTCATAGCCGGCGACACAGCCACAGCCGCGGCGTACCTGGCGGACTTCGAGCTCGAAGTCATGGATGCCTGCATCCCGGTTTCACCGTGCAACCCGAACCCGACCGGTCCGGGCACCGGCATCGCCAACACGCTCGAGAACCCGGCGTGCTGCAAGCTGCTGGTTGACGTGGAGTACATACTCCAGAACACCGGCATCGGTATGCCCAGCAAGTAAACAGACAAAAGGTCCCGGTTCGTAAGAGCCGGGACCTCCCACAATCCAATCTAAAAATATACTAATCGCTGAATTACCTGGAGCTAGAGCTAACACCACGGGGCTCGGAGGACCATACGGATATTCCGTCAGGTCAAAAGCAAGTGAGGAGAATGAAAGTGAAACTCAAAGCCACTTTACTCGTTCTTTGCAGTATTGTCTCAGTAGGCGCAACCTGGGGAGCTGCTGCCCCCCAACCTAGAACATTGCACTATGAGCTGGAAGTCAAGTCCGCGAACTTCGGCAACATGGGCACCAGGAAGATGTGGATAAAGGGCAATAGCATTCTCTGGGAAGCCAAGACAGACCGTTTCCCCATGAAGCTCATAAAGAACAAGCAGGGAGTGTTCCTGATTCACCCGTGGAACAAGTATGCGGCGAAGTACCCTGATGGTTCTTCTCGCGGCAACCCAAGAGTGCTGTTTCCCGGGCCAACCGGCCCAGTCGGCGAATTCCTGGCGGAAGTCAAGGCAACTAAGCACGGAACACAGAAAACACGCAACGAAGTGTGCAATGTCTATACCTATACCGACCCTACCACCCGTCATCAAGCAAAGATGTGGGTGAGCAAGAAGTCGGGCAAACCCGTGCAACTTCTGCTTAAGGGGGAGCGCGGGAAAGCGGACACGATCACCGCGGCGTATACCAAGTTCGAACTGGGCGCCAAGGCACCCGATTCACTCTTCGAACTTCCGAAAGGTTGCGCCATCAGACCCATGCCGGCTCGGAAGCTCGCGTCGAAGACGGCAGCCGAAAGGCCGAAAGACAGGAAATCGGGCTAGCGCCCGATTCTCATAGACGCTCAGGTCGGCGCGCAAAGCATCGGCGAAAGCCTTCGTGGCCAAGCCCTGCGGAAAACGCGCCGATTTGGGCGTCTGAACACTAGAGGTTAGAGGTTGGAGGTTAGAAGGGATATTCGGGCCATGAAACATATTCTCGTATTGATCGCGGCCATCACCGCCGCAACGGCATCGCCTCATTCAGCCAAGCCACACTCCAAGGCGCGCTCACTGGTCATTCTCTATACATCCTCCGCGCGAGGCCAGATACGCACCTGCAACTGCACCAAGTTCAGGTTTGGGGGCTACGGGCGTGAAACAACTCTGGTGAAATCCGTTCGAGCGAGCAACAAGAACGTTATAGTGCTCGAAGGCGGCGACCTCACCGGCGGGGACGGCTTCCAGGCCAGGCTCAAGACAGACGTGGCGGCAAAAGCGCTCAAGCTGGCCGGTTATGACGCGCTCACTCCGGGCGAGGAGGATATCGGCCCGGGGGCGGGGCAGGCCATGGAGAGGTACAAATCGGGGCCGGTACCGATCATCTGCGCCAACCTGCATGCCCTGGGCGAGACAAAGCCCATATACTCGCCGTACGTAATCATCGAGACGAAAAACCATCTCAAGGTCGGCGTGATCGGGCTGATGGACAAGTCGGTCGGAGGCAGCCTGCTCGAAAAGGGGGCCGGGCTGACCGTCGGCGAGCCGCTCGCGGCGCTAAAGTCCGCGCTGCCCGCGGTTCGCAAGAAGTCGAGCCTGACCGTCGTGGTCTTCCATGGCGCTCCCGAGGCCGCGCAGAAAATGGCGAGCGTCAAGGGGATCGACCTGATCCTGTGCACGCATCGCAGCGACCGCGACATCGTGTTCCCGGACAAGAAGAAGGATACGAACGAGGTCGCCCTCCCGGTGGGCGGGACCGGCGGGACAGTAGTTGTGAAGTCGGGGACTTCTTCAAACTGGAGCCTGGGCAGGCTGGATATCTCCCTCACGGCGCAGGGGCGGATCGACAATGTAAAGCACACCCTGCTCTACCTCGACCGCCGCTACCTCGAGGACCCTAAGATGGTGAAGATATATGAGGACTACAGCGAGAAAGTTACCACCTCCGTGCTCGCGGCGTCCAAAAAGTTCAAAGACGAAAGTGAGACATTCCTAATCAAACGCGGCTTCAACCCCGACGAGATGAGAAAGCGGCTGCGCAAAAGCCCATTTGTCACAGCCGAGAAGTGCAAGGAATGCCACGCCGCGACCTACGAGAGTTGGTCGAAAACCCGCCATGCGCGCGCCATTGCAAGCCTGCAAAAGACCAGGCAGGAGTTCGACCCCGAGTGCATCAGTTGCCACGCCACGGGAGTCCTCACCCGCGACGGCTTCACGAACTTTAGGGACACTCCCGAGCTCGAGAACGTCCAGTGCGAAACCTGCCATGGCCCCGGCTTGGAGCATTCCAAGTCGCCCGCGACAGGCTACGGCACGGTCGAGGAGCAGACTTGCCGATTCTGCCACAACGACGAGCGCAACCCCGAGTTCGACTTCGATGCCGCTCGTGAGAAGATAAGGCACTAAGTAATTCATGGTTCATCGCTTGCAGTTGTCACCCTGGACTTGATTCAGGGTCTGTGCGTGGATGCTGAACCGAGTTCAGCATGACAAAGTAAGTCGAGTGTTTCGGCATTTCAATGCCGAAACGGGCACTTACTTAGCAGCGAGTCGAGGAATCTGCTTTCCACCGAATGTGTGTAATACCAAGAATGGCCATTTTTGATGTGATACACACACATGGTTGATGGCTTTTCGGGGTAAAAGGGCATAGAATGCCACACACCTAAATTCCGAAGGAGGAAACACTGATGAAGGGTCGACTTTTCATTATGTCTGTGCTGTTGGTCATTGTTGCGGTCTGCGGTACCGGCTACGGGAAGCCAAACCGTAACGCCAAGGCGGCGAAACCCAGAGCTTCGGCGAGTGCACCGGTGGTGCCACGGGCCGTTGTCCCGTCCGCCGCAGAGCCGAGCATGCCTCCGGCTATCCCCGGCGCGGCCGCGGCCTCCGAAACCGCCGCTCCAAGTGCCGCGCCTTCCGCTCCGGCAGCCGAGGGAGCGGGGCCCAGCGCGCCGGTTGCAGCGCCGGTTGCGGCGACCGTCGGCATGCCCAGCACGGGGGTCGCGGTGGACGGAAACTACGTCTATGTCTTGCAGGAAGGCAAGTTGTACAAGTTTGCCAAGGCCGACGTAAGCGCCTGTGGCACAGCCATTGGGCCGTCGGCTGCATGTCCGCCGGGCGCGGGACCGGCAGCAGCGTCGACTTGCACGGGAATAAGCTACATCCCGGGTTTTCCGTCGGCGAAAACCACGGTAACAACCTGCACTCCTTGCCCGACAGCGCCACCTTGTCCGACACCGTCAGGTGCCGGCCCATGCCCAACACCGTCAGGAGCCGGCCCGTGTCCCACACCGCCGCCCTGTCCAGCAGAGCCGCCAGCCCCCACGGTGACCTGCGCTAGCTGCATTCCGGCTCCCACGACAACTTGCCCTCCGCAGAGCGACAGCGCCTGTACGACCACGACGGTCAGCGCGGGTCCGGGCTGCGGCCCCACCGCTTGTCCCCCTATAGCAACAGTGAGCCAGAAGACCCAGGCGGCGATCGATTGTATGCGGAGCCTGGGCGGGATTGATGTCGATGTAGCGTATCTGCAGGCTATGATCCAGCTTAATCAGTCGGTTCTGGCTGTCTCCGATGCCGCGGCGATCCATCTCGGCACCACGAGCCTTCAGAATTATGCCACCAATTCCATCCTCGATTCCAGGAGCAGGATTTCGCAGGCTAAGGGATGGCTTAATACGAAGTACTGCATGTATGTTACAACATGCGCGCCGTCGCTGGATGGCAGTGCCCTTGATATCTGCAAGGTCGATCGTCCCGGCAAGGTGTTCGACGACGCCTACAGGAATCAAATGGTCCAATACTACATAGACGAAATCGCGATCTCGCAAGTGGAGGTCGAAAAGGGATTGGACAGCGAGGTGAAGGCAGCGGCGGCAAAGACCATCAAGGAGAATCAGATAAGGATAAGCCGCCTCAAGCGATGCAACTCCTGCGCATAGGCAAGTCGGCGGGAAGCAGCGCATCTCTCCCCTTATCAAGGGGGGACGAGGGGGGTGTGAGGGCCGGTTCACTCGAACCGGCCCTCAATGTGTCAGTAGGTCACGTTGTAGCTGGCGCCCACTCCGAAGCTGGCTCCGGTGCTGAATTCGTCATCCTCTTGGTCCGTTAGATTAAAGCCGCCGACGTGCACTGTAAACCCACGGGTGATCCTGAAGCGAGCCCCGGCGTTCACGTTGTTCGAGTCCCACTCCGCCATGAGTTCGACGCGGTTGCCGACGAAAGCCGTTGCCCCTGCAAACAACCCACTCAGCCTTCCACCGCCAAAGCCAACATGCAGGCGTGGACTCAGAACTTCTCCCTCCCACGACCTGACCCCGCACCCGAGACTCTTGCTCGCCACGGCATAGACCGTTGTCTCGATCTCGTCCGTGATATCCGCGAGCCCCAAGGCCACTGCCGGACGGTTTGCCGTCTCCGGCATGAACCTGTACTTTGCGTTAAGAAACGTGCGGTGGTCTGATTCTTCATCGCGGCGGAAGCGGTTTATGCCGAATTCCAGTCCCTGAGCAAATCCATAGTTTGCCACAATGTCATTCACAGTCCCGCTGGCGACGTCCTCAAAAAAGAACCCCGCGTTCCACTCTCCCTTGCCCAGCGCATCGGCTGATGGGACAACCATAAGGCCCGTATAACCTCTGAAGCTAGGGATGGTGCATTGTCCGGGCAGGCAAGCAGCGGCTAATAAGACCAAGCAGAACAGAACTGAGAAGTACTTCATTTCCGAATCCTCCCTCTCCCTAGCAGTAATGTGGCCGGGTAAGGGCGTTTGGCCTGCTAGGTACGTTCAGTCGGTCTCCTTATACCCAGATTGTCCACGTTATGCTTCCTGGTTTTTCAAGCAGCATCCCGGTTCTTCGCATAGCAGCCAAAACGCAGTTGACCCCAGCCTGCAGCCATTGTATAATCAGACCGATCATTGAGGAAGGATGTCTCAAGAGGAAAGGAAGGTTTGGGCAGATGATGACGTGCACTCGTTATATTCTTCTATTCGTGGCGGTACTTGGCCTGGCTGGGACCGCTGTGATGGCCGCCGACCAGACGATCAACACCAAGTCGGGGCTTGTCGAGAAGGTGAAGGGCGGATACATCGACTGGGGCAAGGAGATGTACTACGCCAGCGGTGAGGGCGCGATGCCTCCCGCATCCGAAGAGCCGAACAGGGCCAGGGCGCTCCTCAAGGCCAAGGGCTATGCAAGGATGCAGGCCATAGCGAACCTCCTGATGGCGGTCGAAGGCACTCCGATCTCCTATGAGGCGTTCGGCAAGGACTACATGGCCCAGAGCGAGGTTCTCAAGCAGAAGATCGAGGGCTTTGTGAAGAACGTCGAGGTCATAAAGATGGAGAAGGCGAAGATCGAGGGGCAGACGGTCGTCAGGGTCATCGTCGGCACACACATGTATGGCAATATGACCCCCGGCAATGCTCTACTTTCATCTCTCGCCGAAGAGGTCGGGGACACAGGCGACCGGATGGCCGAGGCGACGGCCGAGAAGTCCATGCCTAAGCTGGAGCCTGTCGCGCCCGCGAATCTGAAAGTCGAAGTTAAGATCGAGACGACCGTGAAAGCGACCCCTAAGACACAACCGAAAGTCGAGCCTAAGATCGCACCCAAGGTTGAACCCAAAGTCGAGCCGAAGGAAGAGCAGAAGTCGGCAACCATGGTTATCGCCGAGGAGAAACCCGAGGTCAAGGCTGAGGTCGTGAAGTCCGTCGCCCTATCGGAAGTGAGCTACACCTCGGTAATCGTCGACACCACCGGCTTCAAGGTCTCTCGTGCGATGAGTCCGAAGATCAGGACCAAGGATGGAGGGGAGGTCTGGGGAACGCTGAAGATGGACCCCGATGTAGTTCAGGATCGCGGCCCGGTCGCCTATGCCCGCAGCCTCGGCGACGCCAAGAAGTGCCCGCGCGCAGGCTCGAGCCCCTTGTTGATTAACGCAATAGGACGAGCGGGCGGAGCGCGGATGTGTGACGTGGTCCTTTCCGACGATGATGCAGCGAAGCTCCGTGACGCGAACGACGCCTCGAAGCCTCCGTTTCTCGATCAGATGGCGGTCGTCTTCGTTGTCGATCCGATAAAGTTATAGTCGGCCCTTGGGACTCGTGCAAGAACGAGAGTATCATCGAGGTGTTGGGGGCTGGGGATTAGGTGTTGGGAAGGACGGCGCGTTTCCCCAACACCTATCACCCAAAACTCAATAGCACTGGAGAAGTAACATGTTTCTACGGCGAATATTCAAAGGCATGCCCGACCTGGGACCATGGGTCTCGATGGCGGAGTTGTTCGCGGCGCTTGCGACCGTTATCGCAACGCTGATGGCGCTCAAAGTAGTTCCGAGTCCGTTCAAGTCTCCCACCGGAACGGTATCGGGCATAGTGACTGATCTGAAGACGGGCCGGGCGGTGCCCGAGGCGACCGTGCAGATCATAAACAGCTCCAGCAGGGTGATCACCGCGGAGTCTATCCCCGACGCAAAGGGAAACTGGAAAGAGACCGTGGAGCCCGGCGGGTATACGGTCAAGGCCGTCTGTGATGGATATCACCCCGCCCAAAAGAGCGTAACGGTCGCGCAGGACAAGTGCCGCATCGTGTCGTTGGCCATCGCCAAGGCCCAGGCCGAAATGGCCGCCGGCCACGGAGGCGCGGCTTCCTACGGCGCCCCCACGGGGCCGACGCCGCGGCAGGTAATAGTCGTCGGCGGGCCGTCCCATGCGCCGTCGGGCGCGGCGCGAACGGTCGCTGCCCCGGCGTCGAGCGAGCGAGCCTCCGCGTCGGCGACCAAGAGCAATGAGCAGTTGGCGCGGGAGGAATACGCGAAAGGCAAGAAGCTGAGCAACCAGGGCAAGTACACCGAGGCGATTAATGCCTTCTCCAACGCCGTCACTCTCGACCCCGCGGATGGCGAATACTACGCCTGCATCATCAAGGTCGATCTGGAGATGGAGAACTTGGCTGATGCCAAGGAGTGGGCGGCGGATGGCAAGAAGACCGCCACGAAGAACCTCGACAAGCTGAACCAGGCCGCCGCGCTGCTTCAGTAACTGTGAATGACAGATAGAAGGGAAGGGAATTTTTACCACGAAAACCCGAAAGAAACGAAACTACGAAAGGGTAGTATTTGCGACTCCGTAAGTCTGAGTATAGGTTGCGTGCGCCGTAAGCCCTGAGTAGCCCCAGTGAAGTGGTTAATTTTCCACCATGCTCGATGGGGCGTATCGAAAGGCGGTTGCGGAGCTACTGGCCTTGGTGCGGAACTATCCGGCCCTTCGATACGCCCACCAAACTTCCCAGTAGTAGCTAACTCCTGCTGGGCTACTCAGAGCCTACGGAGTACCATTCCTCTATCTCCTACACTCTATGCCTATGTCCCCTTTCGCGCTTTCGGGTTTTCGGGATTTCGCGATGAAAATTCCCTTCTGAGTCAGCCTGCTCGCCTTCGCGCAAGCCCCGCCGCGAATCCAAGCCCGACGATCAAGACCGCCAGGCTCCCCGGCTCGGGAAGATTGGTGAGCACTGAGCCGCCGGTCGTCGGAGATTCGAACGGATCAGCGATATTATTGAACATCGCCGACCAGTTCTGATAGACCGGCCTAGAGCTGTACTCCGCCACGAATCCGGACTTCGACTGCCCGGCCGCCAGGTCTGTCGAGGTGGAGATCAGGGTGATGAAGTGCGGCTCGCTCCAGTCGGCCGCCCACCCAACCGGAGTATAGACGTTATTTATCTCCGCCCCTTCGTCCACCTCTATGCTTACGAGCCAGACCGTATAGTTCAGGCTTGTGCTCGTGTTTGTGACCGTATAGCTCCAGGCTTCAGGACCCGCCACCTTCAGCGGACTTCCCCAGACCTGTGCATTGTATGGCTGTTCGCCTGGTAACTGGCACCATGCCACCGTGGAGATCGAGGCGACCACGACTACCACGACGGCGACTAGCAACGCTCGCATTTTACTCTGCCCTCCTTATGTTGAACTCGTACTGCGGAAACAGAGTCGGCAGTAACCGCATTTGTGCTGGCTGATCAATAAGCTAACTCAACTGTCATACATTGGCCCCACAATGACACCATAGTGCAAGATGCGTGCCAGTTACCGCCTGAGTATGGGCTTTTATTCCGTGCAAATCGAGCACATCCAGAGCTATTGTTCAGCTTAATCCAATAAAACATAATTATTGTCATACTTGTGGTTACCTTGGCAGGCAGGCGGGTATACTCCGGTGTATGTGGCGAGCGGGCGTAAGCAACCACTACATCTATTTCCGGGAGGATCGTCCATCAGATGACTAACTTCGCAAAAAGGCTCCACTCCGTGCAGGCATGCCTGTTTGCACTCATTACTGTCACATCAGCAGCGTACGCAGCGGTGGTCGGACCGGAAACGCAGGTCTCTCCCACATTCGCGCCCGCGCCCGGCATACAGGAATACGCATCCGTGGCCGCCGGCCCAAACGGTTATCTGGCCGTATGGCAGGACCAGCGCGGCACGAACGGCGCGGACATCTTCGCAGCCAGGCTCAGCCCGACGGGCCAGGTCCTGGACGTGTTCGGCATAGCGGTGTGCGCCAGAGCGGCGGACCAGGTGCAGCCGGCGGTCGCCTGGGACGGGCGGGAGTATGTTGTCGTCTGGGCCGACAGACGGGACCCCAACCCGCACATCTACGCCGCGCGTGTCCGCGACAGCGGGGAAGTGCTTGATCCCATGGGTATCCTCGTATCCGGAACGAATGGTATCCAGGCCAGTCCGAGAGCAGCAGGCGATGGCGGCGGCTGCCTGGTCGTCTGGCAGGACCAGCGCGGCTCCTCCCCAGACATCTACGGGGCCAGATTCAACTCGGACGGGACGGTCGGCAGGGTCTACGGCATCAGCACTCGAAGCGACAACGAGGAAACACCGGACGTTGCTTTCAACGGCTCGACCTACCTTGTGGCATGGCGGGACTATCGCAACTTCATCTCCACGGACACCGACATCTACGGCTGCCGTGTGGCCAAGACCGGCATACGCACCGGCGCGGATATCCTGATATCGTGCACATCAGCAGGCACGGCGGGCGTTGCCTCAGTCCAGCGCGCCCCGCGCGTGTGCGGGTTTGGATCGACGTGGATGGTCGTCTGGGAGGACCTAAGAGCTAACTCGATCAACTCCGACATCTACGGCGCGAGGGTCAACTCCGCCGGCGTGGTATCCGATAAGGGTGGAATCCAAATATCGAACGCAACCGGCGACCAGGAGTATCCATCTGTGGCTTATGATGGAAACAAGCTGCTGGTGGGTTGGAGAAACCGCCCCGACCGCATTGTCAAGGGCGCCAGGATCGCTACTTCCGGCAACCTGATCGACTACAGCCCAATCATCATTTACTCGGCCATGGCCGGCTCCTCCGGCACGGCGCTGGCCGGTGCGGGCAGCAAGTTCATGGCGTGTTGGAGCACACTCAGCGCCACCGACTCGGATGTGCTCTCCACCGTGGTATCCACCTCGGGCGTCGTCCAGACTCCCAGCGGGACCCCAGTGTCGGTCGGCCTAATGGACCAGTCCGATTATTCCGTGGCCGATAACGGGACCGAATACGCGGTAGTATGGTCACAGATGGTCGCCGGATATCGGCGCATAATGGGGGCGAGGATTTCACGCGCCGGCGCGGTGCTCACCGCCGCTCCGATCAATATCACCGGCGCATCCGCCGGCGATCAGGCCCAACCCGCGATCGCGTGGAACGGCTCCAAATACCTGCTGGTCTGGAGCGGCAGCGAAACCTATGCGTCTTCGAGCTGGGATATACGCGGGTACTTCCTGGATGCCACCCTTGCGCCCATCGGGACTTCTCCGATGACGATATCCAGCGCAATCGAGGACCAGCTGAGACCCTCGGTCGCGACCAATCGCAACAACTTCCTGGTCGTCTGGGAGGACTACCGCAACTCTGTCGCGCCGGACTATTTTAACGACATTTACGGGGCCGTAATCTCTTCGGCGGGAACGGTGACCGCGACCAGTCCCGCCGTCAGCCTTGCGACAGGTTTTCAGTACGTTCCCCGTGCGGCGTGTGATGGAGCCAACTACTTCGCCGTGTGGCAGGACCACCGTGGGATCGGCGCGGCCATTTATGGCACGCGGGTAAGCTCCAGCGGGCAGACGCAGAATGCGAGCGGCATACTCTTGCCGGCGACCTCGACTTATCAGGTATCGCCGAGCATCTGTTACGGCAACGCCAGTTACTTCGTCACCTGGGCAGACACGAACAAGATCAGCGCCTGCCGCATAAACTCGTCGGGCGCCATCCTGGACGCAAACGGTATCATTATCAGTTCAGGCTCCAAGCCAAAATCCGACCCGAGCGCGTGGTGGGATGGGTCGAAGTATCAGATAGTTTGGGAAGACTATCGTTCCTCGGACTATGCCAATTCCGACATTTATGGCACGACGATAAGCTCCACCGGCACCCCCTCTGCCTTGCCCGAGATGGTGCTGGTATCCGATCTGTTGCCGCAACTGAAGCCGCGCATAGTCATGTCCGCCGGCTCGGGCCTGTTATTCTACTCGAAGTATATCAACTACACCAACGCTCTCTGCGAGGTGACGCTCACCGACAGCGCCATCCAGGAGCTCGATAAGATTTCGGAGGCAAAAAACCTTCCCGCCGGAACGACGGTTTCGCTCTCCGGCAAGATCGTGACGGCGTCATTTACCGATTTCTTCTACATCGAGGATCAGGACCGCACCAGCGGCATCAAGGTTGTCGGAGGCATACATCCTAACGTCAACAACGTGGTCGATGTGATCGGCGCGGTTTCGATTGTCGACGGCGAGCGACAGATCAATGCCGCCCAGGCCACGGCGATGGGGGTTGCGGGCGATCCGCCGAGGCCACTAGGGATCAGGGGCGACTGGCTAGGCGGCGACTGGCTGAACTCCTACACTCCCGGCGTCACCGGCGGGATCGGCCCGAACAACATCGGTCTGCTGGTGACGACCTGGGGCAAGGTGGTCTCCACCGGTAACGGTTACTTCTACATCGAAGGGAAATCCGGAATCGCGATTCGGGTCAAATCCGGCAACCTGACCATTCCGGCGGTCGGCAAGATCGTCTCGATCACGGGCATCAGCTCCTGCGAGCTGATCTCCGGAACCGTGGGCCGCGCGATCATCCCAAGAACCCAGGCCGATATCCGAGTGCTCAACTGATGGGCAAAGCCCAACCTTAAGATAGTGTTGCGAACCGGTATTATTGCGCGTCTCAATTGCGGCAAATGGTGGTATACTAACATGAACTAACTCAAGCTTTCCAGCGCTGTGTGCCGCGGATTGGGTCAGAATCCAACGACGCGGTGGAGGAGGCGACCAAGATGACCGTGGTTGATTCCGCACTGACGCGCGAGGTTCTTCGGGATATCTCGAAGCGCCCTGTTGATATCAGCGGCTTGGAGGTCCATGCGATGCATGGGGTAGTGCATCTTCGCGGACGCATGGAGAAGCTGCGAGGCTACTACGGGGACATCGACATCCACGAGGAGCTCAACATCATCCTCAAGCTTCTTAGGCAGAAGCCAGGTGTCCGTGAGATAGTTTGCGAAGTGGACCTTGCGGGCCCTTCCCTGACCGAGCGCTTGTCCCCGACAAAGAAGCGTGGGTATTATTAGGGAACAGGGAACAGTGGCTCGGCGGAAGCCTCGCCCTCCCCTCTGTTCCCTATTCCCTGTTCCCTGTTCCCTCCTCCTTCGGATTCACGTCTATTGTCTTCTCGTTCCGGTAAATCACGTATCCCGGCGCGGAGCCCCTGGGCTTGCGCACGAACTTTCTCAGTGTGTGGTCAATCGGCACAAGCGAGGAGTGTTTCGCGTCTGAGTTCTGAGCGGCCAGTTTTGCCGCGCGGATGAGGACCGGCCTGGGAACGTCTCCCGAGTGCCCGGCAGTCCGTATCACCACATGCGCCCCGGTGATCGACCTCGCATGCAGCCACAAGTCGTTGGGCCGGGCCACGCGCTGCGTCAGGTAATCATTGGCCTTGGAGTTTTCGCCGTAGAGTATCTCCCAACCCTCCGGCGTCATCATCCGACGTATCTTCTCGCCGCCGAACTCCGATTCCTGCTTCTCGTGCACGACCTCCTGCCTGAGCAGGTCTCGGTCGAAGAGCATCTTCCGAAGATCCTTGAGCGATTCCACCGTGCGAGTAGACTCCGCCTCGACGCGGGCCGACTCCAGCGCGGCGATATCTCTCTGAACCAGGGTCCGACGCTCCGAGGCCGTGCTTACCGCGTCCCTGGCCTTTTGATAACGCTTAAAGTAGCGTTCGGCGTTCTGCTGCGGGGTCAGCTTCTCGTCGAGATCGACCAGCACCTCGCCCATGTCCGGATCAAAGAAGTTCGTCAGAGCGGCCGACTTTGCGCCGGCCTCCAGCGAGTGCAGGTTTGCGAGCAAGAGTTCGCCGGTCTGACGGTATCTATCCGCGTTCTCGGATTCTGATATCGTGCGCTCGATTGACTTCAACGTCTGCTTTCTGGCTGCCTGAGCGCGTCGGATAGCCGTCAGGACCTGGGTCCGTTCTTCGTCCAGCGCCGTCCGGGACACAAGCGACCGAAACAGCGTGTCCAGTGCCTCGTTTATCGACGCCCGCGCGTGCTGCTGGGACGCCGGGAACCGCACCGACGGCATCGGATAGACCATCAGTCCCTTGCCGTGCTCGTCAGTAATGAAAACCGGCACAAACGCGCCCGTCCGCGCCATCTCTCCCACTTGCAGCAGTTCTTCCCGCACCCTGTCCGGGTTGACCGCATCTCCTTCCGAGGCCCGCGCTACTATCTCATCGGCCAGAAACGGCCCGAACCCACTGAACGTGTTCATCAGCCACGCACGTAGATCGCCCGACTCGTCCCACAGCCGGTCAAACGCCTCCGCGTCAAGCCTTCGCAAATCCACCTTCTCCCCTCCCGGAGGCGGCAAATACTCCCGGCCCGGGAGCACCTGGCGATAGCGGCTGATGCTCGAGCCGACGTGTTTCACCGCTCCGAGTATCTTGCCCTGGCTGTCCACCAGTATCAGGTTGCTGTGCTTGCCCATGATCTCCATAATCAGGGTGAAGCGGGTGTGGTCGGGGTATTCGATGTGGAGCTTCACAATGCGGTCCATCCCCACCTGCTCGATGCCCGTCACGTAACCGCCTTCGGCATGCTTTCGTAGGACCATGCAAAAGTTCGGCGGCTCCTGGGGGACCGGCTCGGCGCTGGCGGTGAGGTAGACTCGTGAGAACCGCGCATCCACAGAAAAGAACAGCATGTAGGTGTGGCCCGGCCCACGGATTTCGAGGGTGACATCAGTGGGATTGTGCTGGCGAATCTTCTGTATACGTCCGCCGACAAGCCTGGCATTTAACTCCGCGACCGCCGCCGCGAGCGTGAATCCGTCGTAGGTCATGGCCTTGACACCCACTTCCGGCGCCACTGCGGGTAGAACCTCCAAAGCTCCTCGGTGGCCTGCTTTATGCCGATACGTGGACGGGCGATGATCTCGCCAACGTCGGTACCGTCATCGAATACATACAGGCGATCCCCGAGCAGGTCTTCGCCGTTGAGGCTCGTGTCGATCCCGAGCGCCTGGCAGAGTTTGCCCGGCCCGCTGCACAGGTCTTTGAGTTGTAGTACGGTGCGGGTGCCGGTGTTTCGGGAATTCATTCCCGAAACCCTATTACGCCTCATCAACTCGATCCCCTCCAGCGGCTCCAGTGCGCGGATCAGGACAGCCTCCGGCACGCCCGCGGGTCGGGTGACGAAGTTCAGGCAGTAGTGGAAACCATAGGTGAAGTAGACATACGCGTGCCCCGGCTCGCCGAACATTACCTGATTGCGCTTGGTCATACCCCGGCTCGCGTGGCAGGCTGGGTCGTCGTGCAAGTAGGCCTCGGTTTCGACAATCCTGCCGGACATTATGCCTTCATCCGTAACACGCGCCAGCACCTTGCCCAGTACAGCCCTGGCGGCTTCAATCGTGTCCTGGAGATAGAAGTCACGTCCTAACTTTTCGACTTTTTGACTTTCCAACTGTATCATTCTAGTCAGGATAGCCTCCTTAAGTCAATTCCGTTTATTCCTGGATGCTCTAGGGTAACCCTTCAGCATCTTGCAGCGAAACGGAGGCTTGGCGAGCTATGGTATGGCCTGGCGACCGCAAGGTGGAAGAACTGGTCACCAGTGTACTGAGCAAGGACTCTCGAATCGACTTCAGCGAGATCAAGGTCAAGGTCGAAAATGGCGTGGTCTACCTTTCGGGCACGGTGGACAGCGCCGCCGAAAGGCGCGCCGCCCAGGAAGACCTTGAGTCCGCACCCCCGGTCGAGACGGTGGTCGACCAGCTCACGCTCCGCAACTTCATCGAGCGCACCGACGAGGAACTCGCCGAGTCCGTCAGGCGCGCGCTGATCAGGGACATCACGCTGGACGCCCGGCAGATAAAAGTCGAGGCAACAGGCGGAGTGGTGACCCTGAGCGGCAGGGTCGAGTCATACGCCCAGAAATCAGCCGCGGAGAACGTGGCCTTATGGACCCCCGGCGTCGTGGATGTGATCAGCCACCTCGAAGCCGGGCCTCTCCCCGGGCCGCCCGAAGAGCCGGACTAATTATGAAACTTATCGAACTCCTGACCAGCCTTGGCACGGTCACGGCCGCGCTGTTCATAGTGCTTGACCCGCTGGCCGTGATGCCACTGGTCTATTCCATCACCGCCGGCATGGACCGTAAGGGCAGAAACCGCCTCATAATCCGGGTGGTCGGGGTGGCGACGCTGCTGCTACTCTTCTTCACCATTACCGGCACCTGGGTCCTGAGGCTCTTTGGAGTCACCCTGAACGACCTGCGCATCGGCGGTGGACTCTTGCTGCTTGTGACCTCCCTAAGACTCGTTGTTCAGGGCGAGATCGGGAACGAAGAGCACAATGAATATAGAATGCCGGAGGCTCCCCTAATCAGTCCCCTGCTGATCGGCCCCGGCGCAATTACCGCCGCGGTGGTCCTGGCGACCAGCCATGGGATTCTCCTGACGTCGCTCGCCGGTGTAATCGCCATGTTCGCCTCGCTGCTGGTGTTCCTTGCCGCTCCGTTGCTGCACAGGCTTATCGGCGACGCGGGCACGGACCTCCTCAGCCGCATCGTCGGCGTCCTGATCGCGGCCATCGGCGTCAGCTACATGCGCACCGGCATCATGGACTTGGTCCGCAAATGGCCGTGAGGGGAAAGGCCAATGGAGTCTGAGGGTTTAAGGGTTGGAGGGTTAGAGAGTTCCCTAACTCACAACGCATAACGCAAAACTCCTCCTATTCCCCGTCGCTCTCCCTCTTCGGAAGTCGTTTTGTTCGCTCCACGAACCGGTCGAAGTCGCTGGTGGGCTGTGTGGCCTCAAGCTCACGCCTGCGGGCATCGTACTTCGCAAACTCCGCTTCGGCCTTGTGTTTGGCCAGTTCAGCGGATATCTTGCCCGCGTGGCTTAGAATGTCCCGCTCGTTGAATTGGAGGAATGCATCCAGTCTCTCCGTCCAGTCTTTCATATACATCGGCTTCCGGCGGCGCGCCATGTCATCCGCGTAGTCCAGATACATACTCACTATTCGGTTGAGCGCGCTGATCTCATCGTGGCTAAGGTAGTTCTTGGCGACATCCACATCGGCCTTGCGAATCTTCCCTTTTGGGACGTTCTTCCAAGTGGTAAGACCCATGTTGGTCTTGTCGGCATCGACGCGGTTGTAGATGACCTCGGCAGCCGTCTGGCCGTGGATCGCCCAATGCATCTTGTTCTGAACGGTCTTGAAGAACTGCTGAGTCATCGTCGAGTCGGCGTCGTAGTCGGCACTTGTGGCGTATATGTCGGTTATCTTCTGGTAGAATCGCCGCTCCGAGGCTCGGATGTCGCGTATGCGCTCAAGCAGTTCATCGAAATAATCAGCGCCGATGTTGCGAATGTCTTTCAGGCGCTCGTCATCCAGCGCGAACCCCTTGATCACATACTCGCTCAATACACCTGTTGCCCACTGCCTGAACTGAGTGCCACTGTGGGAACGCACACGGTAGCCTACCGCTATGATTACATCCAAGTTGTAATGATCAATCTCTCTTTCCACTTGACGGGCGCCCTCTGTTTGAACTGTTCGGAATCTCCGAACAGTTGCCATGGGATCTATCTCGCCTTCCTCGAATATGTGCTTTATGTGCTCGCTAATATTCGCCTTGCTTGATTGAAACAGCTCAACCATCTGGCTCTGGGCGAGCCATATAGTCCCACCGTCCAGCCTGACCTGTATGTGGGTCTGCCCGTCTTCCGTCTGGTAGATGACGAACTCTGTGCTACTGGGGACCGGAAGATCACTCACTTGCATTCCTCCATTATCCTATCACGTCCGTCCCCACATACGGCCGCAGCGCCTCGGGCACCGCGATGGTCCCGTTCGGCTGCTGGTAATTCTCGATCAGCGATACAACCAGGCGCGGCAGCGCCACCCCGGAGCCGTTCAGGGTGTGGACGAACTCGGGCTTGGCACCCGGCTCGGGGCGGTAGCGGATGTTGGCGCGGCGGGCTTGGAAGTCCTCGAAGTTCGAGCAGCTCGAAACCTCGAGCCACTTGCCGACCCCCGGCGCCCAAATCTCGATGTCATAGCACTTCGCCGCCGAAAAGCTCAGATCCCCCGTGCACAGCAGCACTATCCGATACGGAATCCCCAGCCGCTGGAGGATCACCTCGGCGTTCGCGGTAAGCCACTCGTGCTCGTCGTACGAAGTCTCGGGCGTGGTAAACTTGACCATCTCGACCTTGTTGAACTGGTGCACCCGCAGCAGGCCCCTCGTGTCCTTGCCCGCCGAACCCGCCTCCCGCCTGAAGCACGCCGAATAGGCCGTGTGGCATATCGGGAGCCGCGAGGCATCCAAAATCTCGTCCATATAAATGTTGGTCACGGGAACCTCGGCGGTCGGATCGAGGAAGAGGTCGTCGTCCTTGTCGGTGTGGTACATGTCCTCCTCGAACTTCGGGAGCTGGCCGGTGCCGGTCATGGAGCGCCTGTTGATCAGGAACGGCGGGAAGACCTCCGTGTAGCCGTGTTCGGAGGTGTGGACATCCAGCATCCAGTTGAAAAGCGACCTCTCCAGCTTGGAGCCGAGGCCCTTATAGAGTATGAACCCGCTGCCCGCGATCTTGGAGCCTCGGTCGAAGTCGATAATATCGAGCGAGGTCGCCAGTTCCCAGTGCGGCGCGGGCTCGAAGTCGAACTTGCGCGGCTCGCCCCACGTGCGGATGATTTTGTTGTCGGTCTCGTCCTTGCCTACCGGCACGCTCTCGTGCGGCACGTTCGGGAAGTTGTAGAGAATATCCGAGAGCCTGGTCTCGATCTCCGCGAGTTCGGCATCCATCTGCTTTATGCGTTGGGAAACGTCGCGCATGCGCTCGATCTCGGCGGTCGCGTCTTGTTTCTCTTTTTTCATGCGCGCGATCTCCTCGGAGACCTTGTTGCGCTCCGCCTTGAGGGTCTCGACCTCATAGAGGTCCGAGCGGCGGCGCTCGTCAAGGGTCAGGAACTCGTCGAGGTAGGCGGTGTCGGCGTTTCGGTTCATCAGAGCCTGGCGCACTTTGTCCGGCTCGGTTCTTATGAATTTGGCATCAAGCATGGGCTGTCACTCTCTCGCGTTATGTCGGACTGGTCTTCGAGAACGGTGTTATTATACTTTTCAGTTTGAAAGGGAGTCAAGGAAACGGTGGCGGACCGGGCATTTGGAGGAGTCGAATCGCGAATTGCGCGAAGGGGAAGAAGCAGGACGAGCGTGCAGGAGACAGGCGCGTATGCTTCGGTGTAAAAAGCCTGCCAAAGCATAGGAACCAGGGCCTGTACCTTCGGAATCGCCCTTCGATACGGCCTTGGGGCCTACTCAGGGCTTACGGAGGTAATGTTGGGACAACAATAGCAGATGCTTCATCCCTCACGCTACTCCCGCTCCGTCTTCACCTTCTCGCCCTTTGACTGGGCTTGCGCGGCGGCGGATTTGTTGCCCATCCGAGAGTAGGCCTGGGAGAGGCCGAAGTAGCTGTCGCGGAGGGTTTCCAGGAGGCCGCGCTCCTCTTCCTCGGAGAGCATTCCGGAGTAGCGCGCCACTTCGAGGTAGAGTTCGTGAGAGCGCCAGTTCTCCAGGCGGTCGATGGCCGAGCGGAACTCATCGGCAGCCGCGTAGTACCTCTTTTGAGCCAGGTAATTGTCGGCGAAATACAGGTGGGCGCGGGCATAGATTGTGTCCACCATCTCAGGGGCGCCCTTGACCTGCTCATAATTGCTCTGCTCGACCGTCAGCAAAGACCGAAGTGTGGATTCGTACTCCGACTTGTTGCCCAAGTCGCGATAGGTGATCCCCAACTGGTAGAGTGTGCGGGTGGAATTGGGGTTGAGCTTCAGCGCCCGCCGGAAGCTGCTAATGGCGGCTTGAGGCTCGCCCGCTGCAAGGGAAATCATGCCGCGAACGTAGTAGTTGGAGTCCTCAGTGCGTGCGAGGCGGATCGCGGTATCAGCCTGCCTGGCGGCCTCTTCGAGATCGCCCTGGGCCTTGAGATACTTCGCCAGTTCGCGGTGATACTTGGGATTCAGGGGAGATACGGACGCCGCTCGGGCGTATGCCCTGGTAGCGTCCGCCGGAGAGCCCGATTCCATCGCCCCGAAGCTGCCGGGAGCGAACAGGTCCCCCAGCCCGAACGACACGCTCAGCAGTATGCCGACCGCGCACACGACAAGCAGGCAGGTTCGCATGCATCGCCTTTGGACGATCTGTCCCCTGGTCGCCCCCGACTGTGACACCAACACCCCCGCCAGCACCCAGAACGGCAGCGAGATGCCGATCACATACCAGTCGGAATCGACCGCGTTTCTTATGATCGAGCCGAACACCGCGCCAAATATCGCGCAGTTCAGGATTCTCCAGCCGCTGAACGGGATCAGATCGGACCATGTCAGCGTATGCGCGGAAGACGCCTCGGCGGATTTATGAGGCCGGTCGGATGTATCCCCGGACGCGATCCCGACTGCCGATCTGGCCGCCACCGCAAGCAGGATAAGCAGGAAAGCGATCCCGGCCACGAGTCCGCTCTCCGCCGCGATCTGTAAGTATGACTGATGGGCATACGTGGTGGGTCCGGCGAGTGTGTAGCGCGGGAAGGCGATCTCGAAAACGCCGGGGCCGACGCCGGTCCATGGGTTCGCTCTGATCATCTCGATGGTGCCCTGCCAGGTGTAGACGCGGAACGTAGTCGAGTGCACTTGGGACCCGCCCGCCTCAGCCGCGACGATCCTCGACCTCACCGAGCCGGAAAACAGGACCATGAGCGGTATCAGGACCACGGCAATCACTATCAGCCGCGTGAACCTGGACCTGCGCAGCGATTTCGTTCCCACCGCGAACAGGAAGAACACGATCAGCCCGGCAGCGGCCGCGACTATCGCGAACTTTGTCCCGGTGAGCATCAGCGTTATCATCTCGAGGACCAATGCCAGCCCCACGAGCACCGTCAGCACAGTGCGTTTAGTGATCAGGTAGACTCCCAGCGTCAGCGGCAGCACAATCACCAGATATCCCGCGAAGAATCCCGGGTTGATGAACGTGCCGAAGAGCCGCCAGTGCTCGCCGTTGCTCGTGAGCGATTCCCAGAATTTGTGGCCCCCACCGGTAGTGTAGGCGTAGTCCCTGAACCCGTCAACGCAAATGACAAGCGCCGACAGGACCGCCCCGCCGACAAGTATGGCCGCGACCTTGGGGTCTCGCGCCACCGACGCCGCGAGCACATACGCGCCCAGGCATGCGAGTAGAAACAGAATCTGGGCCAGGCTCGGGTAGAGGGACTCGGTGAAGAATGTCGATATCAGGACTGCGAGCAGGAAGATGCAAATCGGGATAAGTCCTGGGGCGCGAAGCCATCCGCCGCGACCGCGCCCGGACAGGAGCGCGTATAGGGCGACCGCGCCGAAGACCAGTATCTGCACAATTGCATTGGTCAGCTCTCCGAACCCGCCTCCGATGATCGGAGCGAGTATCAGAGCAGCCGCGAGCAACACGACAGAAACCACTTGCGCCATCCTTTGCTTTGCGGAGGTGTGATATTAGGATACGGCTGAAATGGTTTCGTGTCAAGGCGGAAGGTTAGGGAAGGTTAGGGAACAGGGTACTAGGGAATAGGGAACAGAAGGGAAGGGACCTGTGTGCGCCTCCCTTCTGTTCCCTGTTCCCTAATTCCTATTCCCTACTCCCTATTTCTTCTTTTTCGGCTTCTTCGGCGGGGTGGAGGCGGCAACGTCGGTGAAGTTTGCGCCGCCGCCCTTGCCGCTGGATGTTTTCTGCTTAGGCTTCTTGGTCTTCTCTCTCTTGTTCGCCATGGTAGCCGCTCCCTGAATGTGTATTATTGGATTTTGTACCCTCGGTCAGCGTGGCCGAAACAGAATGGGCCGTGCACGTATCGGGAATAAAGTTCCCGATACACCGGCCATTGTCGCATTTGCCGAGACTCAGTAGAGGATGATCCAGGCAGGCCGGCGAAGTTGTCATTGACGTTCATACGGGAGGTAGCCCGAGATGCGAAGAGTCTTTGTCTTACTCCTTACTTCGTTGCTCATGATCATTTGTCCGGCGATGGCGTTTGCCGAAAAGATCACCGTGGACCCAAACACCCCCCAGGCCGTCAAGCCTGTCGAGCAGACCGATAAGCCCGACGAGCGACTGGCTCAGAAGGTCACCTACGAAGCCAGGCGCAAGATGGTCTCCAGCATCCTGACCGATCTCACCGAGAAGACTGGCGTCACACTCAAAGCTGGCTTGAGTGAGAAGGATTGGCAGGTGCGCGACCTCAGAATGAACATCTTCGCGAAAGACGTGCCGCTCGCCGACCTTATGAGCTCGATTGCGCGGGTGATGAAGTTCAAGTGGGAGATCGGAAACAAGGACACCGTGCGGACCTATCGCCTGTTCATGGACCGCAAGACCCTGCTGGACGCTGAGAACAGCAAGCTCCGCGAGGAGCAGCAGCGGGAGCAGATGCTGGCGAAGAAACGCGAGAAGATGCTCAATGAATTCGCACGGGTCGATAAGCTTTCCCCTCAGGAACTCGAAAAGCTCAAGCAGGACAACCCGTTCATGTATGTGGCGGCGACCTCGGGCATGGCCGGGCCGCTTGCGAAGTTCTTCCAGGAAGTCCCAATGGCCACCGAGGCGCTCGCCACAGGTCAGGAACTGAGCCTGGGCGCGGGTAGTCTGTCGCCAATAGCTCAGCAGGCGCTGGTGCAGTCCATGATTGCTATGGCGCAGCTTCGCTCCAAGATGGGAGACCGCCGGGCTAATATCCCTGACGACTTTGCTAGCAACCCGGGCCAGATTTCGGTCCAGCTCAACCGGCACTACGAGGACTCCAAGAACCGGCCAATGGGACACTCCATGCTCGGCGAGATTACGATGCGCGTGGACGACCAGTCGATAGACATGCCGTTCTTCGACCATGACAGCACATTGGCGAAGATGCTCGGCAAAGCCATAATAAAAAGCCAGGAAGAAGATCGGCCAATGGATGAAGTGATGCGTGGGATGCAGGGTGAAATGATGAGCGCGGTCGTGTCCGACATAAAGAAAGACGACTCCGGAGAGCCTGCAGTCGAGCATCCCGAGGATCCCGATCTCGACGTGAAGATCAAGCTCAAGCCGAAGGAGAACAGGCTCGAAGAGATCGAGGCGGCTCTGGCGGACGCGAGCAAGATGGCGGTCGTATCGGACAGCTTCGGCCAGCAGATGGGCATGCTCGGGCGCGGCTACATCAGCGACGAAGAGATGAGCGTGAGGGAGGCGCTGGAGAAGATCGCTGAAACTCGTCACTACAACTGGGACAAGCGCAATGGCGTGATCGAACTTCGCGACCGCAATTGGTACCGCAAGCGCCTCGCGCAGATCCCCGAGGCTCGAATCGAAGCCTGGCGCGAGACTCTGAAGAAGACCGGCACGCTCGACCTCGACGCTCTTGTCCATATAGCCGCGCTGAACCAGGAGGAGTTCAATGACAATATCACGAGTGACGAGGACCTCATGCGCTGCAATATCACGGGCGTCTACTTCGGCAACCGCGATGTGCTGAGAGCCTACGGCGCCCTTTCCGAGAGCCAGCGCTCGGCGGTATTTTCAGCGAACGGCCTGAACCTGGCGATCCTCTCGCCGGATCAGTGGAACCAGTTGGAGAAGCTGATCACCCAGCGCAACCCATCATACCTGCAAGGGGAGCAGGACGTGATCACGCTTCACGCAACTCGCACGCAGCAGGGGAAGCTGTTCGATTACGCATTCACTATCAGCAGCGCGGATGACCTGCCACCGATCGTGTGGAGATTCACGACGCCTGAGTATAAAGAGCCGGAGAAGAAGTAGCCGAGTTCGGATGTTGTGACCCCTACATCTTCTGCCCCACTTCCGGCTCGTGCGGGCCGTTGCCGGGGCGCCTGGCTTTCACGATATCGCTGTAAAGCTGGAGGCATCTTACAGCCGTTCCGACGACACCGGCCACCGCGACTACCTGCGGGTTCATGGCCTCTTCGACTTTCGTGGACACCGACTGGACCTTGTCTCCCACCGTATCGGCGGTTTCCTCGGCCTTGGCCATAATGGCGTCCACTTTTCCGCTGACGTGCTCGGCGGTCTCCTTGGCCTGCTCGGCCACGGACTCGGCTCGGTCTATGACGGGCTGAACTTTGCTGAGTGCCTCGTCTATCTTGGAGCTAATCATGCCTTTGAACGCGAATATGGCATAGATGAGCCCGCCTACCGCCACGACCCCGGCGGCGGTCATAATGAGCTGACACGTGGCGATAATGGTGAGTGCTGTAGTATTGGACATAGATATCCCTCCCGGCGCGGGGCGCCATGGCAACTGGGCATAATGTTGTGATCTACCCTTATGATTCGCGCGTCATGCAAGTACTTCCTTCCGCAGGTTTACCTGGTTGGGGGCATGGTCAAACTTTCCTATTTTGGTAGCGGTTGCATCCACTCGTGAGGTTGTGCTTCATTGCTCAGGGAACATTCGGGCGGCTGTCAGCGTAGAAGTCATAGCCACATGTTAGGGCACGGAGGGTGCTAAGTGAACTGGTTCAAAACATTTGTATTGATGGGCATCCTGACCGGTATTGCGATACTTATCGGCGGCCTCATCGGCGGCCGGTCGGGGATGATTATCGCGTTCGGTATCGCAGCGGTGATGAACTTTGGCAGCTACTGGTTCAGCGACAAGATTGTGCTGAGTATGTATGGCGCGAGGGAGGTTAGCGAAGCGGAGGATGCGAGGCTGTTCGCAATAGTTCGGAGACTGGCGCAGAGCGCGGGGCTGCCGATGCCCAAGGTATATCGGATGCCCGCCGATCAGCCCAACGCGTTCGCGACGGGTCGCAACCCGAGCCATGCGGCGGTGGCCGTGACGGACGGCCTTATGGCATTGTTGAATGACGATGAGGTCGAGGGTGTGCTGGCACACGAGCTCGCGCATGTAAAGCACCGGGACATACTCATCGGCACGATCGCGGCGACCATGGCCGGGGCGATTATGATGATCAGCAACATGGCTCGGTTCGCGGCGATCTTCGGGGGCGGACGTGACAATGAAGAGGGAGGCAATCCCATCGCGGTCCTCATTGTGTCGATAGTGGCGGGCATCGCGGCTATGATGGTTCAGATGGCGATATCCAGGTCGCGTGAGTTCGGCGCCGATGAGGGCGGGGCGGAGATATCCGGCAAGCCCTGGGCGCTCGCGAACGCGCTGAGGAAGCTGGAGCACGGAGCCCAGAAAGTGCCCATGGATGCCAACCCGGCCACGGCTCATATGTTCATAGTGAACCCATTCTCGGCCGAGGGGGTCGCCCGTCTGTTCAGCACGCACCCCCCTACCTCCGACAGAATTGCCAGGCTCGAGCGCATGTAGCCAGGAGCATCGTTTGTAGGGGCGCCTAAGGTGGTTCTTCGATGGCTTTGAGCTTTTGAAGCATCAGGTCTAGGTTGTCACCCCAAGTTGCGGAATGTTTTGCGACGATTTCTATGAGCTTGGATGGG
>JAMCYN010000029.1 GCA_023474015.1 Armatimonadota bacterium | reverse complement strand
CTCGATTCACGAAGGGGGGCGAGCTGGGCTACGCGCTGTCGCACGCATTCGGGGCCGTTTTCGACAACCCGGATTTGATCGCCGCGTGCGTGGTGGGCGACGGCGAGGCCGAAACCGGCCCCCTCGCGACGGCGTGGCACTCCAACAAGTTCCTTAACCCCGTCACCGACGGCGCGGTGCTGCCGATATTGCATTTGAACGGCTACAAGATCGCCAACCCGACCGTGCTCGCGCGAATAAGTCACGATGAGCTGGAGAGCCTGTTCGTGGGGTACGGCTACAAGCCCTACTTCGTGGAGGGCTCCGACCCGAAGGCGATGCACCAGGCGATGGCCGGGACCCTGGACACGATAGTCTCGGAGATCAGGACCATCCAGTATGAGGCCCGCACGAACTCCGATATGGAGCGCCCGAGGTGGCCGATGATCGTTTTGCGGACCCCCAAGGGATGGACGGGGCCTCAAGAAGTCGACGGCCTGAAGATGGAGGACTTCTGGCGGTCGCACCAGGTGCCGCTGGCCGATATGGCGAACAAACCCGAGCATGTGAAGCTGCTCGAGCAGTGGATGAAGAGCTACAAGCCGGAGGAGCTATTCGACGAAAACGGGAAGCTGTTGGCCGAGCTTGCCGACCTCGCGCCGAAGGGTCCGCGGCGTATGGGGGCGAACCCACACGCGAACGGCGGGCTGCTGCTCAAGGACCTGCGCATGCCCGACTTCCGTGATTATGCCGTGGACGTGCCCAAGCCGGGGCACTCGACGGCGGAGGCGACGCGCGTGGCGGGGGCGTTCCTGCGAGATATTATTAAGCTGAACCCGCGCAATTTCAGGATAATGGGTCCGGATGAGACCGCCTCCAACCGGCTGGACGCAGTCTTCGAAGTCACGGACCGTGCCTGGATGGCCGAGACCTACCCCTACGATGAGCACCTCGCGCCCAACGGCAGGGTAATGGAGATACTGAGCGAGCACACCTGCGAGGGCTGGCTGGAAGGCTATACAATCACCGGCAGGCACGGCGTCTTCAACTGCTACGAGGCGTTCATCCACATTATCGACTCGATGTTCAACCAGCACGCCAAATGGCTCAAGACTACTCGAGACATCGGCTGGCGGGCGCCGATTGCCTCGTTCAACTACTTGCTCGCGTCGCACGTCTGGAGGCAGGACCATAACGGCTTCTCTCACCAGGATCCGGGGTTCATTGATCATGTGGTCAACAAGAAGGCCGATGTTATCCGAGTCTACCTCCCGCCGGATGCGAACTCGCTTCTGTCGGTCCTCAACCACTGCCTGCGGAGCCGGAACTATATTAACGTGGTTGTGGCGGGCAAGCATCCCGAGGCGCAGTGGCTGAGCATGGATGCCGCGATCAAGCACTGCACCGCCGGGATCGGCATCTGGGAGTGGGCGAGCAACGATAGAGGCTGCGAGCCGGACGTCGTGATGGCCTGCGCGGGGGATGTGCCGACCCTGGAGACGTTGGCGGCTGTCGATGTTCTCCGTCAGCAGCTTCCGGAGATCAAGATCAGGGTAATCAACGTGGTGGACCTTATGACCCTGCAGCCAAGCGAAGAGCACCCACACGGGCTGTCGAATAAGGACTTCGATACCCTGTTCACCACCGATAAGCCGATTATCTTCGCCTATCATGGCTACCCCTGGCTGATCCACCGACTGACCTACAGGCGGACCAACCACAAGAACCTCCATGTCCGAGGATACAAGGAGGAGGGCACCACGACCACGCCGTTCGATATGGTGGTCCTAAACGACCTGGACCGTTACCACCTGGTGGCGGACGTGATCGACCGAGTGCCGAAGCTCGGCTACCTCGCGGCGTATGTGAAGCAGGCCATGCGTGACAAGCTAATCGAGCACAAGGAATACATCAGGCGATGCGGCGAGGACATGCCCGAGGTCCGCGACTGGAAGTGGCCGTATTAGAAGTTAGAGGTAATGGTACCTAACGTTATACAGCTACTCAAGGTAGTCGTACAATACTCCGTAGGCCCTACTCTAATGTTGTCAAGCCTTCTTTGCCGGGTGGAAAGATGCACTCTGCATTGTGAAGCCAGAAACCGTCATTCGCTGGCACCGTATGGGATTCCGACTGTTCTGGCGATACAAATCCCGAAGCAAAGGCGCCAGACCGGCAGTATCTGCCGAGATGCGCAGGCTTATCAGGAAGATCCATGCCGATAATCCATTCTGGAGCCCAGAACGGATACACGATCAACTGGTCGATCTGGGCTTCAATCCTCCTGCTCCAAACACAATCCGCAAGTACCTGCCCAGGCCGACTCGGGACAAGAGCAATCCGTTTCAGACTTGGAAGGCATTCATCAGCAATCACATGGACGTGACCTGGGCAATGGACCTGTTTGTGGTGCCCGCGCTGACGTTCCGGCTGCTTTACGTGTTCATCGTCATCAGCCACGAACGCAGGGAGATCATCCTTTTCGGTATCACTCAACATCCGACTATGCTCTGGGTGATACAACAGCTTCGGGAGGTGACCGGGTTCGGCGTCCAGCCCAAGTACCTCATTCGAGACAACGACCGCATATATGGCTCCGGCATGCCAGCATTCCTGCGCAGTTCCGGCATCGAGGAAGTCCGCACCGCCTACCACAGCCCATGGCAGAATCCATATTGCGAAAGAATTACCGGAACCCTGCGGCGGGAACTGCTCGACCACATCATCCCACTGAACGAGCTACACCTGTACAGGCTGCTCAAGGAATATGTGAAGAGCTATTACCATCCGGTCCGCACTCACAGCAGCTTGGATCACAGGCCGCCACTTTCTGACCCATCATCTGGAAAACCGCAGCTTTCGCCCGACGCCGTGCTGGAATCCAAGCCGATTCTCAGCGGCTTATACCACAACTATCGAGCAAAAGCTGCCTGATCTATCAATACAGATACCATTCCGCTACTGCCTGACCAGACATGCCGGCCGCTTCATTACGTCTGCATGGCTGCCGAGGCACCTCATCTTAAGCTTGCACGTGAACTTGTCAGTCTGAGGAGCGTCGAATTCCTGACATCCGTGGCTCAGTCAGGCCTTACGGATTTTCCAACCTCCGGTTCCAAAGCCCAGAATGCCGCTCGGACGAGGTTTCTGCGGAGTACAACCGTGATAGCCAGGAAACCTATGATGATTGCATAGTCTACTGCGTACAATTGGTGCAATTGATTTTTCTCCTTCGAATGGGCTTGTTGGGGTCGGCGGACCGGATCTACCTACCGAGTTAGTGCGCAACTCCCTTCTCAATCGCGCCCGCAGCTATGTATCTCTCACCGGCGGCGTTCGTCATCAGAGTCCCGCCAACATCAACCATGCTTCCGATCACAATTCCCGATGGCACTGTGGGCACAACAACACGTATTCCTGCAGTTCTGCCGGGCTCTTCGATATAAAGACAATCTCCAAATATGCCCGTCACGACCTTGCCCGACAAGCCAACTGTCGCTGAATCGGGAAGATGCCTGGCCGCAGCTATGCTGACACCCGCATTCGTAACCACGGTAATACCGTTGCTGTTTCCCGACCACGAGCTCAGGTTGCCTGCGTTATCCTTCGCCTGCACACGACAATAATATGTCTTGCCGTTCAACCCCGTGACTGACTTGCTCAAGAGGCGGAAAATGTCAAGCACTCTGAAACAGCCCCAGTTTTTAATTAGTGAGCAATTCCACTGTCCTGCTCACTTTTGCCGGTGGATTAATCCAGACGGCGGTTGGTAGTTGGGGCGCTTGCGGTTGTTTT
>JAMCYN010000160.1 GCA_023474015.1 Armatimonadota bacterium | reverse complement strand
CTGCCAAAGGATCATCCAGAAGGGCAAAACCCGGAGGCGTGATTGGAGCAACAAAGATCGCATGAAAGCACATCAAGGGGACATTTTCGCTCAGCAATAGAGGGGACAGAATCGCTCGGCAATAACACGGTCACGGAGGGTGCTTGTCAAATCTACGGAAAGCCCGTTCACCCGTACACCGTAAGCCCTGAGTAGGTCCTGAGTAGGCCGTAGGCCGTACCGAAGGGCCGTATCGAAGGGCGGCTACGAAGGTAGGAAGCTCGGTTGAAACTTGCCCGGCCCTTCGATACGCCCACCAGACCATCTCATAACAGCCAACTCCTGCTGGGCTACTCAGGGCCTACGGTGTGCTGCCCCATTCTTGCGATAATGCGCAGGCCGCCCATGTATTCCTGAATTCCGTAGATTTGACACGCGCCCGTCACGGACTGCCGGATCAGCAGGTCGCCCAAACATGATATACTACAAGTGACTAATCGCTTTTGCATAATCGAGTTGCCATATGAACATAAAGCAGTTTGCGGAAAAAACAGGCGTCTCGCCCACCACTGTGTCACACACCATCAGCGGACAGGGGAGAGTCAGTCCCGCCACTCGAAAGATGATAAAGGATAAAATCGAGGAGCTCGGATTTGTTCCAAACCTTAACGCGCGCCGCCTCGTCAGTGGGCGCAGCTACCTGATTGCGATCGGACACATAAGCGATGAAAACCTCGCCGACCTTTTCACCATTCAGGTGGCTCAATCAGTACTCGAGCAGTTAAACCAGAGGGGATACGACCTCCTGATTTGCCACATCGGCAGCGACAAGCAGGGCTACGCCTTGATGCAACAGCGAGTGAAATCCAGGTCCGTGGACGGCACGATCATCCTGGGCGCCGGCATGCTCCCCCATGAGTTCGTGGAAAACCTGGCAAGACCATACCATCCATGCATAATGGTGGACGAAGAATGGGACGGAGTGGAAGCTATACCACACGTTGGACACGTTGGAATCAACCTCCAGCCGGGCGCAAAACAGGTGGCCGAATTGCTTGTTGAGAATGGCCATACCAGAATTGGGTTTATTGACGAGACGTTCGATGACTTGCTGATGCGTATATTCCGCGAAGAGCTGAATAAGCTTGGAGTTGAGTTGCCTGATAACCTTGTCGCAAGGACCGGCAATAACGCGGAGCACGGCGCGGAATCTATCAGGAGACTTCTGTCCGGAAGCAATCCTCCAACCGCCATCTTCGCGCGCTCGGATGTGCTTGCACTGGGCGCGCTTCGAGAGGCGAAAAGGATGGGGTACCGGGTCCCTGCAGATCTGTCGATAGTCGGGCATGACGACTGGCCGATGGTGGTCCTTGCCGACCCCGAACTCACCACCGTGCACATCGACACGGACAGGCTTGGCAAAGCGGCGGTGGAGATGCTCTTCAGTCTCATCAATGAGCCTGAGTTGGTCGTCGAGTCACAGGCAGTGGATACATGCTTGGTAGTCAGGGGAACCGTGGCAGCAGCGCCAAGCGCCTGACCTGCATGCAAAAACCACCGCAACAACAAACATCTTCGATTTCATCATCCTTACTCCTCCTAGTGTTGTTGATTAGGTGTGCCTGCAGCCGACTGCTCCAAGATGAGGACTCCGGCGTGTCCGGATGAGCAATCGACAATAATCCCCTGTTCCATGATATCCGAGCCTGTCATTTGATTGGACACGAATAGACCGGTCTCGCCGAGAATATTGTAAAGGGCCGCGCCGTTCAGCAGCCGAGGCCTGACCTGAACCGCACGCTCGTCAGAGGCGATGTTATAGATGAAGATCATTGCACGGCTACAGTCCGGAGCCAAGAGCTGCAACACGGCAATACCGTCGCGCTTCGTAAGAGGCTCAAGCGCCGTGAGAGGGACGGCTATTGCGGAGCAGATAAAATCCCTGTTCGTCTTATAATACTCTATGTGCTCGGACAGAGCTTTTCTCATTCCAGGATCTAAACCAGCCAGGTTGCCGCTTAAGCCCATCGCCCCGGGCATGGCCGCTCGCATCGCGAAGTCCAGATGATAGGAACCGACCCGGTCAGCCGTAGCGGTCGCCGGACACAAGACAAGGTCGCCGCAGTCTCCCGCATCATGGCCATAGGTGGTGAACCCGCCGCCTGTTGGATAGATCACTGCCCAGCGCGCGACCATTGCGGGAGGCAGACGCAGATGACTTGGAAACCCGATCCTTATGCAATCGACGGGATCGACAGTATCGGACAAGAAATGCGTGTGGAAATGCGATGTCGTCAATAAGTCATTCCGCAGTCCGCCACTTGCGCAGCCTTCCATTACCAGATGCGGGAATCTCTCGGAAAGTCTATCAAGTATCTCGTACCAGGCTTCCATTCGCTTGAGGTGGCCCATGCCGTGCGGATCGTCCGAGAAGTCGGTATTGCAGTCGATCTTGATCCATTTCAACTGGTACGACTCCACGAGTCTGCTCATCTCCGAAAGAACCCAGTTACGAGCAGCAAGCTGAAGCAAGTCCGGGTAGAAGAAACCCTTCATATCATTGCCGATAAACCAGTCGGGGTGCTCTTTGAGAATGGGAGCATCGGAACCGACACGTTCCGGCTCTATCCACAGACCGAAGTCGAGGCCCTTTGCGCGAACCTGCTCCGCAAACCGCGCGAGCGTCATCTCGCCAAATACGCCAGGGTTTTCTCGCCAGTCTCCGACACTGCCGTGCCATTCCTTGTCGGCAGCTCCGTACCATCCGGCATCGACGACAAATACCTCGCATCCGACTTCCGCGGCCGCGTCCAACTGCGCGAGCATACGCGGAATGCTGATCTTGTGAAAGCAATCAAACCATGTATTATAGACTACCGGCAGTGCGCGAATCCGCCGCTTAGCGAGGTTGTTGAGAGCATAGACCTGAATGTGGCGAGCGTCCGAAAACGCGTCCCCCGACACCTGAACAAGGCAGTCCAACCCAACCTCGAATACTTCATTCGGCTCCAATTGTACGGAGGCTCCGTCGCCGCGATCAACCGCGATTTCCACCCCGTCTTCGCCCTCGGTTCGCCGGAATGTTGCTCTCCAGTCGCCGGCGGGAAGGACGTGAAAGACCACCTGGCCAAAGGAGTCGGACTCCACGCGAAAATACGGCGCATAGCCCGAGCACGTTCGCCCTTTGGAGCCTATGCCGACCGGCGCGGAGCCAAGCATAAGCTGTGCCGGTTGCGATTCGGCGCACCATCTGCTTTCCTGGCAGATGACGTGAGGGGCTTTGGCGGATAGCACGAAACTTAGCGATGGATTATGCACTTTCGTCGGATATGGACCGGCATTCGTAATGCGATCGGTCCTTCGGCAGACGCCGGTTTCCTCCTCCACGGTCAACTCGCATCTATGCTGAACCCCATGCGGAGGACAGTGGGCAAAGGTTATCGACAAGTCGTCGCTATGCACAATGTCATCGGTGGTGAAAACTCGGTTAGTGTAGGAGCCAACCGCGTCATAGCAGTAACCGACGCTTAGAATACCGTCCGTCATCATCGTTAAAATCGGATGCGTTGTCTGCTTATTGTCTACGGACACGGCGCGGAAACCTCCAATTAGAACACGCGGCAAAACGATTTTCCACTTCAGGATAAATCAGGTTCCGGAAAAAGTCAAGGAATGAGGATTGTACTTGCCGAGCGATTATGTCCCCCTTAACTGCCGAGCGATAATGTCCCCATGGGAAATGGGGTCATTAGTATTAGCCAGAGGGATATTCATCGTTACCACGTATTGCGCATGGTGTTGGATGGC
>JAMCYN010000171.1 GCA_023474015.1 Armatimonadota bacterium | reverse complement strand
CCGTAACGCGTTACGGTTCAAGCCCTCAGATACAATCCATGAATGGAGGTGATAAGGGAAAATCGCGGCGGCGGGTGGTACACTTTCACACCGCCGGAATTGGTACACTTTCACTCCGCCATTGACACGAGCTTCCCGAGGAACTTCTCGATGTCTGGGAGATGCTCAAGTACTGCGGGTTCGGCGATGCCGCGAAGGCGCTGGATACTTCCCGCAAGTCCGTCCATCGCCGTGCCCGGCGGATCCGCAAGATTCTCCAGGCCCATGAAATAGATGCATATCTTTAGCAGCCAGGGCGCACACTTTGGCGAGTTTGCCTGTAAACACATAGTGTGGAGTGCGCGCCCCCAACTCTAATTCCCACGAGGTATTCAATGGCAAATCCCAACCACCCCGAGCCTATCGGCTCGCCTAATAACATCGCCGAAGTGGCCCAGATACTCGCCGCGGGCTACCTGCGGCGACAATTCGGCAGGCAGAAACCCGCAGATAAGCAGAGTCGAACTGACGGAGGTGACAACTAATGGCGGCAAGCAAGAAAGGGCTCGACCCCGAGTTCGTCGAAAGGCTCAATCTCTTTGAGGCCCGGCTCAAGCACCGCAAGATAGACGTGATAATGACCTGCGGCTACCGCTCCACTCAGGAGCAAGACGATCTTTACGCCCGAGGCCGCACCCGCCCCGGTCGAATCGTCACCAATGCCCGAGGGGGCGATTCATGGCACAACTATGGGCTTGCCGCCGATTATGCATTCGTCATAGACGGCAAGGTCACCTGGGACGGCCACTGGAGCATATTCGGCATTCTCGCCAAAGAGTGCAGCCTTGAGTGGGGCGGCAGTTGGCGGAGATTCAAGGACCGACCTCACGTACAATGGACCAAGGGCTACACCCTGGCCCAGATGAAAGCGCGCTCGAAAAAGAAACGCGCCAAGTAGCATGCTCGATGTGCGGCGAGAAACCTGCTGGATGTCAGAAATAACCCCATCTTTCTCTGCACACCCACTTGATTCTCGCCGCCAATTGAGCGTGAATTGAACTAACGAAACGACTTCCAGGAGTTGAGATACATGAGCGAATCGGTACTTAGACAGCTTGCGGAGCTGCGCAAACTCGACCACGACGGACTGTGCCGGCTGTGGCGAACCCTTTATGGAACGGAGCCGCCCACATATGTGCGCAAGTTTCTGGTTAGGCGGCTTGCGTATCGAATACAGGAGATAGCATATGGCGGGTTGTCAGAAGAGACCCGACAGAAGATGCGAGCCGTTCTTGATGATCACGGCTTCGACGAGAACGGGTGCAAAACTGAAACGAAGCGCGAGCGCGGGACACGGCAAGCAGCGGATGCGCCCATTCCCGGCACCAAGTTCATGCGGACGTGGAATGGACAGCGTTACGAAGTGACCGCGATCCCTTGCGGCTTCGAATACGACGGCAGACGCTACCGTTCCCTTACGGCGGTCGCCAAGGCTATAACCGGCACCCACTGGAACGGCCGGGTCTTTTTCGGCGGTGCACCCAAGGTCGCGAGAAAAGGTGGTGACAGATGACGAACGAGACCAGGCCCCAAGTCCGGTGCGCAATTTATACGCGCAAAAGCACCGAGGACGGCCTTGAAATGGAGTACAATTCGCTGGACGCTCAGCGGGAGGCGTGTGAGGCATACATCACCAGCCAGAAGCATGAGGGCTGGGTCGGCTTGCCGCACGCGTATAATGACGGCGGCTACACGGGCGCCAACACGGAAAGACCGGCCCTGCAGCGGCTGCTTGCCGATATCCAGGCAGGCAAAGTGGATGTTGTGGTTACCTATAAGCTCGATAGGCTGTCCAGGTCACTGCTGGATTTCGTTAAGCTCATAGAGATGTTTGACGAGCACAAAGTGTCTTTCGTGAGTGTAACACAGTGCTTCGACACGCGAACGTCAATGGGTAGACTCACGATGCACATTTTGTTGAGCTTCGCCCAGTTCGAGCGCGAGATGATCGGCGAGAGGGTCCGAGACAAGATAGCTGGGGCAAAGCGCAAGGGCATGTTCACCGGAGGAACGCCTGTCCTGGGCTATGACATAGACCCACAGACACACAAGCTCGTGGTAGACCCGGCAGAGGCGAAACTGGTTCGATATATCTTCAAGCGTTACATTGAAGTGGGCTCGGGCCAGAGCGTCGCGAGGAACCTCAATTCCCGGGGTATCACCGCCAAGAGCTGGACAAACAAAGCCGGCGTCAGAAGAGTCGGCAAGCCCTGGAACGGCTCCGGCATCTACAGGCTGATCTCCAACAAGACCTATCTCGGTCTCACTCTCCACAAGGGCACAGCCTACCCGGGTGAACACGAGGCGATAGTCTCCCAGGCCCTCTGGGACAGGGCGCATGCCGTGCTCACTCACGATGGTTACGTCAAGCGCAGGAAGGAAGAGTCCGTGCCGGCGCTCCTGAAGGGCATTCTCCGGTGCGGCCACTGCGAATCCCCGATGTTCAACTCGTTCACTCGCCGCAAGGGCCGAGTGTATCGCTACTATGTATGCCACAAGGCCAGTAAACACGGCTACGACACCTGCGATGTCCGCTCCATGTCCGCCGGAGAACTCGATCAGGCGGTGGTGGATCAGCTGAGGGTGCTCTTCCGCACGCCGGAGATGATAGCGCAAACATACCGGGCGGCCAAAGAACTGCAGCTTGACGAGATAACGAGTCTCAAGATGGAGAAGGCCGAACTCGATGTGCAATTGGGCAAGCTTCAAGAGCAGGCGGTTGCGCTCGCCGCGAATGGAGACGCGCCATCCGATGAACTTGTGCGACTCAAGCGGGAGATGGATGAGGTCCTCGCACGCATCACTCAGATCGATGACGAGGTGCTCACGATCCAGTCTCAGAGCATAGACGAACAGGACGTCGCCCAGGCGCTGCGGACGCTGGACCCGATATGGGAGGAGCTATTCCCCGCCGAGCAGCGCCGCATCGTCCAACTGCTGGTCGAGCAGGTCATCCTCCGCCCAGGCAACATCGATATCCATTACAAGACCGACGGCCTGCATACCCTTATGGCCGAACTCAATGATACCAGTGATTCAAGGAGCAGGGCATGAATACAACAGTCACACCAACCCAGACCGGGGTGCGTGTAAGCATTCCTATGAAAGTGAGAAAGCCGCGGGGCAAGACCGTAATACTGCTGCCTGATATGCCGCGCTACATCCAGCGTGAACCGCGAAGGGATTACCAGGAGGCAGTAGCGGTCGCCGTGGCACGTGGCCACCTCTGGTGCGAAATGCTCGAGTCCGGCAAGTTCTCCTCGCTCCGGGAGATGGCGGCGAAGTTCGGTCTGTGCGAGTCATACATGGCTCGGCTGGTCCGGACGGCGTCTCTGGCACCGGATATTGTCGAGGCCATATTCGCCGGCACCGAGCCGACTGGGTTCTCGATAAGCTCGCTCATAATGGCCATGCCCGACGTGTGGGAGGAGCAGAGGAGAGAGCATGGGTTTGCCTGATGCGGTGATAGAGAGGGAGGAGATGCCAGTCTCAGCACCCATTGACAGCAGCCGAACTTCGTCGAATTCTCTTACAACAAAACACTAGGTCTCGACTGCCCCAGTCCTAGTGTTTCAGAGAGAAACCCGCCAAACAGAGAATTTGGGGGCAAGATGTGGGTCTGCGGGCACCAAGTGCTACCTACTGTTTGGCTCGGGCAACACCTCGGATGTGGCTGATTCACGCTCGGAGAAGTGCGAAAACCCCGCCGATGGCTCGGTCGGGGTCAAATAGCTGAGAGAGTGTTCGGGCGTGAATGATTGGCTCC
>JAMCYN010000040.1 GCA_023474015.1 Armatimonadota bacterium | reverse complement strand
GATTCGCCGGGTCTTGCCGTCCAGGTAGCCGACATCCTTGAGGACCTTCAGGAACTCCGCCAGCTCGTCCTCGCCGTTCATACCGCCGACGCAGCCAAACCTTGGATGCATATCGCCGTAGCCGGGCAGGGCCGGGTCAATTACGGCGTTGCCTATGTGCACGTGGACCAGATAGTCCTTGATCGGACGAATCGCCTGTTCGGCGGTCTCCCTGGTCAGAGGCAGGTGGCTGAGGTCTATCATAAGGCCGAAGTTGGCGCAGTCCTTGCAGATCTCCTCGGCATAGCGCCTGGCAAGCGGCGCGGGTCCGATAAGGCTCTTCTTATCGATATCGAAATCGAAGACCTCATGCACGACTTTCATATCGCCCTTCGACTTGGCATAGGCGCAAAGCTCCCTGGTGGATTTCACAAGCGCCGCGAACGAGGCTTCCTTAGTGCTCTCCTCGTACTTGCCGCTCAGGAAAGCGAAGCCGACAGCCTCCATCTCGTAGGCCTCGTCGATGCCTTCCTTGAGCGTGGCGACGGCCTTCTGTCTGCCCTCTTCGTTCAAATCGTTGATATTGAGGCCGGTGGTGAGCAGCCGGGGCTGGCCGCCGTAGGCAACAGTCATCCCCGCAGTATCGAGAATGTTCTTGGCCTGTTTGCGGATTTCCGCGTCCTTGATCCAACTAATCTCGACCACTTCAAAATAGTCGTCCAGCGCGATCTTCTTTATCGTCTCCAAAATCGGCCCTTCGCCCTTGATGGTCTGAGGGTATGCCATGAAATGTATTATGCCGATCTTCATGTACTTGAGCATGTCACTGCTCATCGTTTCACCTCCCAAGATTACTTGCGGCCTCGGCACTCTGACCGAGCCTTAGTCCCGCTGCATTTGTTCCTGTACAAAAAGCAGAGCAGAATCTGATACAGACGCTGCCCATCGCTCCCGATTGCTACTTATTCCCATGGAGGCAAAGTTCCTGCAAGTCCGCCCAAGAAGTTGTAAGCGTTTACATCACAGGTTTTACACATTGATGGTTGTCCTAGTAAAGCACAACTAAAGTCTTTCATCTGAGAGGACATTTAGTTACGCTCATAGAATAGAGGTAGGGTGAGGATTGTTCGCGGTGGAGGTAACGAATGATACGCAATCGGACTGCTAAGTTTCCTGCCGTTGTATTCCTGGCGGCGCTCGCGCTGGCGCTGCTGGTAATCGCCCTGGTCGCGCGACACCGAGGGGCAGCCGTGCCGGAACTTGATAAGCCTCTCGCCCACCTGTCGTCACTCCATATGAAGTGCAAGATGTTGCTTTACCAGCAAGATGGCAGAACTACGTCCGGCTCCTCGGAGGTTTGGTATGCAGCACCCGACAAAGTCAAGATCGATACAGTAGACGACAAGGGAACACAAACAAACATCTCTCGCGGTGACCTTGAGGTAATATACTCCAGCGCGGGCCAGGCCGCGGTATATTCTCCAGCATTGCCAGGCAGAGTGTTAAAATCGAGTATTCGCCAGGTGACACCCACTAAGGCGGTGAATTCTGGAGGCCGTATAACGGGTCAGAAGACTGTCGCCGGAAGGAGGTGCTATGTCTTAGAGTCGCCGATTTCCAATGGGGCTCAGTTCTCTTCTTGTATCGACATTAAGACCGGTGTCACCGTCGCATTTATACACTATTACGACGGCAAGCGTTCGATAGAGACTAAGGCGACATCGTTTGAGCCGAACGCCCAGATTCCCGGTAATGTCTTCAACCCAACACCACCTAAGGGAATGCCCGTCGTTCGCGTGCCGTTTACATCCTCGGCCTTCCAGATGCTTCAATTCCCGGTGCCAAAGGCCAGTACAAGCCTATACAGGGCGTTTGGCCTCAGATCGGTGGACATAAGATACCTGCGCGACCAGTCGAGGGTGTCAGCTGACCTGCTCGACATCCTTCGCAAAGACCAAGAAACCGGCACCAAGGCGAAGTTGAAGGGGCTATATGCTCCCACTTTCGTGCCCTTGAGGTTCCAGTTGCTGAAGGTCTTGACACATAATGTGGAGAGAAAGACCACAGTAGACGGGACGACAATGACCAGATTTGACAACAAGGCCTACGACGCCGTGGAAATCGACTATCTCGACCCCAAGACCGGCGACGCACTCATACTGATCGAGGACGCAATAGCGCAGAAGCTCGCGCGTGCCGCTGCCGCCGCGCCCGGCTTCGATGGCAAGATTATCAAGAAGAGCAGCCCATTTCCGTATTCAGACCTGACGTGGGCGAAGAACGGCGTCTACTTTCGGCTGGGGGCGGTCAATGTGGGCGACGCCGAACTGGTCAAGGTCGCCAGGTCTTTGCGGGCGGTTCAGAAGTGAGCAAAGGCCCAGTTCAATTTGACGCCCCGCCCCACCGATGATATAATACAATCGAGAACAAGCTGGCGAGACGCTTGATCGCCGGCTTTTTACGTTGGTATGAAACAGATTTATACGGAGTCGAGCTTGAAGGGACGGATTAACGAAGTCCTTCCCCGAGTGGCGAAACCCGCGAGATATACGGGCGGCGAGTTGAATGAGATTCGCAAACCGCCTGAAGAGGTGAGTGTCAGGATTGCGCTCGCCTTTCCGGATGTTTACGAAGTCGGTATGTCCAACCTGGGGTTGAGGATACTCTACTATGTCCTCAACTCACAGCAGCGCATATCCGCCGAACGTGTGTTCGCTCCAGCTTCCGATATGGAAGATGAGATGCGCACACACAACATCCCCCTGTTCTCGCTGGAATCCTCGCTGCCCCTACGGGAATTTGACCTGGTTGGGTTCTCGCTGGCTTATGAGATGAGCTATACCAGCGTCCTCAACATGCTTGACCTCGCCGGAATACCCGTTTTTGCTGGTGATCGGACGGATGACGACCCGATAATTCTGGCTGGAGGGCATTGCGCGTCCAATCCCGAGCCGATGGCTGATTTCATTGACGCATTCGCCATCGGGGACGGGGAGGAAGTTGTATTAGACATCGCGCGGGAGCTATCGGCGCATCGGGGCAACCGGCGCGAGACTCTGCGCGCGCTTTCGAAGGTCGATGGGGTATATGTCACATCGGTGCACGGAGCGGATGCTTCGACAAGCTCAGCATGCTCGCCAAACGTGCGTGGGAGAGTCGTCTGGGACCTTGAGCGCGCTCCCTTTCCGGACACGCTGATTGTGCCGTTCACGGAGGCGGTCCATGACCGCGTGGCCGTTGAGATAATGAGAGGCTGCGGCAGAGGCTGCAGGTTCTGCCAGGCGGGGATGATCACCCGCCCGGTACGCGAACGCTCGCTCGAAACACTTAGCGAGCAGGCGTGTACGCTCCTTGACAATACGGGATACGAAGAAGTTGCGCTGACTTCGCTTTCGAGCGCGGACCATTCGCGCATAGGCGAGCTTGTGCGCACGCTCATCGACCGGCACGAGCAGGATAAAGTCGGGATATCGCTCCCGAGCCTGCGCGCCGACGCCGGATGCGTGCATTTGGCCGCCGAGATTCAGCGGGTCAGGAAAAGCGGGCTCACTTTCGCCCCCGAGGCGGGGACGCAGCGCCTGCGCGACGTCATCAACAAGAACGTGACCGAGAAAGATTTGCTGGACGCCGTTGAAGCGGCGGTAGAATGCGGTTGGAGACGGATAAAGCTATATTTTATGATCGGCCTGCCCACGGAGACCGACGAGGACTTGCAGGGTATCGGCGGGCTGGTTTCGAGGGTAATCGATATGGGCCGGAAGCACCGGACACCACTCACCCTGAACATCACCATCTCCCCCTTTGTGCCTAAGCCCCATACGCCGTTCCAGTGGCGCGCGATGGCGACGCTCGAGGAGCTAGACCGCAAGATTTCCCTGATCCGGCCCCTGCTGAGGGGCAAGAATATCTCGCTTAGCTGGCACGACCCGCGATGCAGCCGCGTCGAAGCGGCCCTGGCTCGCGGCGACAGGCAGCTCGGTGTCGTGATTCACGAAGTGTGGAAGAATGGCGGCAAACTGGAGCAGGATAGATTCAACAACGACCGCTGGCTTGCCACGTTCGATACCGCCGGGCTCGACATAGCATACTACGCCAACAGGGAAATCCCAAAGGACGCCCCGCTGCCGTGGGACCATATCGACGTCGGCGTTTCCAAGAAGTTCCTCGCGCTGGAAGACGAGCGAGCAAACCTCGGCGAGACAACCCCCGATTGCCGTTTCGGCACATGCTCGGGGTGTGGGGTAAGCAAGGCTTTGAAGGATGCCTGCGGGCCGTCGGCTGTTTGTCCGCCGGCGCAGGCGGGCAGGAATGCCCGTGAAGAGGGGTCGGGGGCAGGAATACCCCCGACCAACAAGAGCCTGACGAACGACAAGAACCCGCAACCCGCAACCCACAACCCGCAACTTCCGGCTGCCAAGGTCCTCTTCACCTTTACCAAAGGCGAAGAGGCGCGCTGGCTCGGCCATCTGGACCTGATGCGCGTATTCGAGCGCGCGATCAGGATGTCGGGGATCGACATAATCTACACCGAGGGCTTCAATCCGAGGGCGAAGATGTCGATTGCATCCGCTCTCCCACTCGGCGCGACCGCCGACAATGAGCTCATCCTAATCCACATAGCAAAACCCGTGGAACTCAAGGATGTGCTGTCCCGGCTCAATCGCAGGCTCCCTAAGGGCATTTCGTTAACAGGCGCTGAGATTCTTCCCGAAGGTGTAAGAGGTCCCACGGTTACCGGCGGCGAATTCATAGTAGAGGTTACCCTGCCGGAAGATGAATCCGCCGCGAAGCTCCAATTGGCAATCGACCAGCTCTTGAGCCTGCCGGAAATCATCGTCAGGCGAGAGTCCGAGAACAAGCGCAGGACTATCGATCTCCGTCCCGGCATCGAGTCTATAAGAATCGTGGACCTGATTGTGGACGGGCATGCGTGGATCGAGATGAAACTGCCGCACTTATCGTTTACAGTCAAGCCGTCCGAGATCGTCGAGGCCCTGGGCCAGTTCGTGCCGGGGATACGGATGGCGGGGATACATAGGGTGAGACTTAATTACCGGCTCTAATGAGCCTTGGATACCATGCACAGCGTCTCAATCCTTGTCATCCTGAGGAGGCACGACGAAGGATCTGCTTTGCACTGAAGACTCGTGCTAGCAGGACACTTCAGTTCAAAGCAGATTCTTCGCCACGCTCAGAATGACAGGTGTGCGGCGTATGACGAGAATTGGGGTCTTCGGACCTCGAACTTCTGACATCGAACTTCGACCAGAAAGGAGGTGATAGTACATGTCAAAAGAGATTATAGTAAGCGTGGATACACGCGAGACCCGTATTGCCCTTGTGGAATCCGGGAAACTTGTGGAACTGCACGTCGAGCGCGAGGAGCGCGTCGTCGGCAGCATCTACAAGTGCAAGGTCTCGAACGTTCTCTCGGGAATGGATGCCGCGTTCGTGGACATCGGACTGGACCGCAATGCGTTTCTTTATGTTGCCGATGTTCTGCCGGAGATGGACGATGAGTTTCCTGCGGCGCGCAGAGAAAGCTCCAGAAACGTGAGGATCAAGGACGTCTTGAAGCCTGGCCAGGAAGTGTTGGTGCAGGTCGTCAAGGGCCCCAGGGGGACCAAGGGCGCCCGCGTGTCCACGAGGGTTTCACTACCGGGGCGCTACCTGGTTCTGATGCCGGAGTCCGACAATATCGGCGTCTCGAGGAAAATCGAGAGCGATGGTGAGAGAGACCGGCTGAAGAGGATTGGTGAAAACATGCGCCCGCTCGGGTTCGGCATAATTATCCGGACCGAGGCGGAGGGCCGGAGCGAAGCGGAATTACGTCAGGATTTAGAGTTCCTACTGAGAATGTGGAGCCAGATCCAAGAGAAAGCAACCAAGATTTCCGCACCGGGACTGGTGCATCAGGACTTGAGCCTGATCTACAAGACGATCCGCGACGTTTTCGGCTCGGATGTCAACAAGATGATCATAGACTCGCCGGTGGACTACGAAAAGGCCGTCGAGCTGATCGAGTTGATATCACCAAAGATGAGGTCCAGACTTTATCTATATGATGAAGCCGAGCCTATCTTCGAGCGGTTCGCCATAGAATCAGAGATCGAGAGCCTGCTGCGCCGAAAGGTGTGGCTCAAGTCCGGCGGACACCTGACGATTGATTCGACCGAGGCGCTGACCACGATCGACATCAACACGGGCAAGTTCATCGGCTCGACAAGCCTCTCGGACACGATACTGAAGACCAACCTGGACGCGGTCAACGAGATCGCGCGCCAGTTGAGGCTTCGCGACATCGGCGGGATCATAGTCCTGGACTTCATAGACATGGTCAACGTCAAGGATCGGCAAAAGGTCGTCACCGCTCTCGAAAAAGAGCTGCACAAAGACCGCACCCGGACCAAGATATGCCACATCAGCCCGCTGGGGTTGATAGAGATGACCCGAAAGCGCACGGGCGAAACCCTCACCGAGATCGTCACCGAGCCGTGCCCATATTGCCAGGGCAGGGGCCGCGTGGAAAGCGCGAACACGATCAGTCTTAAGATCGAGCGTGAACTGAGGCGGATGACTTCGGAAGTCGACGACGAGGCATTTCTCGTCACGGCGAACCCGGAGGTCGCTCTGCACCTGATAGGCAGCGGCGGCGAGGTGATAGACGAGATCGAGCGGCTGCTGCGACGTGCGGTATTCGTCCGCGCGAACGAAAGTCTACATACCGAGAAGTATGAGATACTTCCCGGCGACATTCAGGAAATGCAGCGGCACATGGTGCCCTGGAAGAAGGGCGACACGGTGGAGTGCCACGTGATACGCAATGCATACTCAATGCTGCCGAGGGCAAGCGCCTGGATGGACGGGTTCCTGATCGAACTCGAAAACGGCGGCAAGTATATAGGTCGCAACGTAAAGGCAAAGCTCGCCGACATCCATAGATCCTATGCGTTCGGTGAGGTCAGCTCAGTCGATGCGAAGGTCCACGCTCGATAGCAGGCATGGGGACGCTGGTCGGGGGTATTCTTGCCCCCGACCTACTCCCCGTTTTCGCCCCTTCGCGCATTCGCGATGAAAACTCCCTTCCCCTTCCCCATCGGAACTCAGTACGGTATAATACACGTCAATAGATATAATGTGGTATTAGAGGTGGCAAATGGCCGTGGATAAGAAGACGCTGAAATCGGAGACTTCCGCTCATATGGACGGACTGTCCGCGGACGAGCTGTTCGCGCCGGGCAAGGGTCTGACCTACGACGACTTCATTGTGCTGCCCGGCTATATCGACTTCCAGGCGAGCGAGGTGGACCTCGAAACCAACGTCACCCGCAATGTTCGGATCAAGCGGCCCCTGGTCAGCTCGCCGATGGACACCGTCACTGAGTGGAAAATGGCCGCGTACCTCGCGCTGCTGGGCGGCATCGGCATTATTCATTACAACAACACCATCGAGGCGCAGGTCGAGCATGTCCGCAAGGTCAAGAGGTTCGAGAACGGTTTCATAGTGGACCCGGTGGTCCTCAGCCCTCGCAACACGGTCCATGATGTCGATACCATCAAGCGCGAGCACGGCTTCTCGGGAATCCCCATTACCGAGGACGGCACGCTCGGCTCGAAGCTCGTCGGCATCATAACCAATCGCGACATCGACTTCGAGAAGAACCGCTCACGGCCCCTGTCCGAGGTGATGACCACCGAGCTTGTCACGGCCAACGAGGGCGTCACTCTCCACGAGGCCAACCAGATATTGAAACAAAGCAAGAAGGGCAAGCTGCCGGTGGTCGACGATCAGTTCCGGCTGGTCGCGCTGTTGTCCCGCCGAGACCTCTTGAAGAACAAGGACTTCCCCTACGCCTCCAAGAACGTTGGTAAGCAACTATTATGCGGCGCGGCGGTCTCGACCAAGCCGGAGGACCGCGAGAGGGTGGAGGGGCTGGCGAGCGCGGGGGTTGATGTCTTGCTGATCGACTCCGCGCAGGGTTTTTCGGTCTATCAGATAGAGATGCTCAAGTTCATCAAGAAACACTTCCCCGATATCGACGTGATCGCCGGCAACGTCGTCACCAGCGCCCAGTCCGAGGCGCTGATAGCGGCCGGGGCGGACGGCCTCCGCGTCGGAATGGGCCCCGGCTCGATCTGCATCACTCAGAACATGATGGCGGTCGGCAGGCCGCAGGCTTCGGCGGTCTACCACACGGCGAAGTTCGCCAAGCAGATGGGGGTTCCGATAATCGCCGACGGCGGCATTCAGGGCATCGGCCACATTGCCAAGGCGCTGTCCATCGGGGCCGGAGCGGTAATGGCGGGCTATCTGCTTGCGGGAACCAGCGAGGCTCCGGGCGATTACTTCTACGAAAACGGCATGCGCGTGAAACGTTACCGTGGGATGGCATCGGTGGAGGCCATGAGCGTCGGAGGCGGTAAGCGATACCTAAACGAAGATGACAACGTCACCGTCCCCCAGGGCGTCTCCGGAACGGTGTTGGACAGGGGTTCGCTCGCCGATTACGTTCCATATCTCATGAAAGGCCTCCAGCAGAGCTTCCAGGACATGGGCTACCACGACGTCGCCTCCCTCCGCGCCGACCTCTACACCGGCACTATGCGCTTCGAGCACCGCACCGCCGCCGCCCAGGCCGAGGGCAGCGTCCACAGCCTGTATTCGTATCGGGAGCCGAAGTTTGGGATTAGATGATCTAGGTTAGAAGTTAGAGGTTAGAGAACGCAGCGCGAGGCGTTTCCTTGTTCCCTGTCGACTTCAACAAAGTGATCCGGTCTCGTGTTTGGGCTGATAAGCAACTGGATTTCCTGTTTCTTGCGGTGGACGACACTTTGCGCGACCGGAAATATGACCCAAAGAGATAGCGTCGCACGCAGAAAAGCCCCGATATGCGCAGTCTGAGCACGGATCGAGTTCTTGCGACCGACAGGCATTTAGAGTCGTGGCAAAGTGATGTCGGCCACCGACCCAGGTGCTACGACCGCTCTCGTGCAGCGAGTCAGGAAATCCGGCTCAAGCGGGGTAGACATACTGCTGGAGTGTTCGACGAACACCTTTGCATGGGCCGGGAAGCTGGAGGTGTTGGTTAACCGGATCGATGCATCTCCGGATGTCAGTCTCGCCAGTTCCGCGTCTACATGGTCTATGCAAGAAACCAACCCGGTGTCCGGCTGCACGTAAACACCTGGGATTTCAGAGTAAGTCAGCATGCAAGACACTTCAGACCAACACGAACCGTTGAATATCTCTCCCACTGGCTCCAACCAGTCACTCGTGTTGACCCGCTCATTCATCCATCCCGTCGGCATGCCTCCGACCGGACGATCGTTACGAGACAGGTACTGCATGATGTTGTGGGCAATCTCACGCAGGAGCTCGAGATAAAAGGTGTCGCCGGTCGCGCGGAATAACTTGAACAGGGAGACGCCCGAGAGCGTACATATTCCGGGAGCACTATGCTTGTTTTGAGCATTGGCGAAGACAGAGCCCGCCGTGCGCATATCCAGACGGCCGAACGTGGATTCTGGAGGAAACGTGAAGTCGTATGACATACACCAACTTGCGCAAAGATTCGCGGCGTCGCGCGCGTACCGTATCCACTCTTGCTCCCCCGTCATATCGTGGAGAGTAATGAAAGACTCCAGCAAACCGAACGCTGATTCGCTGTCCGGACACTGGCAGATTTCGCCGGGACCTCCGGTGGTGAGTCCATTGCTGACAAAGCACCGATAATAAGCGCGCGCGGAGTTCTTGGCGACACGCATGTAATCCGGCTCCGAGAAATAGTCCGCGGCAAGCGCAAGTCCCGCCGGGCAGATGCCGGCGCAGGTGGAACCGCCTACCACGATGTTCCCCGAGCGAATGTCGACAAACTGGCCGAACTGAGAGTACTTGTCCCAAAGTCGAACGAAAGCATTCGCGCATCTCCGGACCGACCTCTCCCAACTCTCCGCGGGAGTAAGTCCCAAGCAGTCTCTGAGAAGCGTCAACTGCTTCATAAGGAAGTATAGCGCATCCGCGCTCTTTCGGGTCAGGTGCCAGTGCTCCGCGTGCCGCTTGCCGAATCCATCGCCATACCAGCGTGTCCCATCACCCATGCCGTAGTAGAAACCGGATGGCGATTGACCATTCGTCAACATCCAGTCCAGGTTTCGCAGGGAACGCTCCTTTGACAGCGACGAACCATCCGTAAGAAGAGAATATGTGACCATGAGGCCACCCACCCACCCGGTCTGCCAGTCCTGGTAAGTATTTTCTCGCATCCCGACTGAATAGTACCCATATTCCTCCACCCAGTTCTGCCTGTTGTATTTCTCCTCCTGAATCGCCCATGCGGCCGAGAATGGCAGAGTGTGAACCAACCGAACGGGTTCCGTCGCGTCTTTCCTGATCCGGATGAACCGCTCAAAGAGACCGGAGATCGTCGCGCAGTCAAACACGTGGAGCTTTGCGCGCATCTCTATCGACCCTCCCGCGATAACCATACATCCTCTGTCATCGGACGGATGGCGCGTGGTTGCCATTTTGTAGTGAAAGTCCTCTCGCACGCCGGGGGCCGTCAGCGTCACCCAAGCTCTCGAACGGTCGGCGCTCTCACGGATACCGAACCCGAAGTCACCGTGCGATGAGCTTTGAGGAGCAAGGAGCCAGAGTCCATAACCATCCCTCACCGCAGCGAATCCGACGGCGGGGGTCGCCATATCTCCGGACAATAGCTGAATGCGAGAAGGCCCGGTGTGAAGGCTCAACCGGGGAACATCCGTGATTATGGTCGGAATATCAGGGCCAATGTCGTCGGGGGTCTCCAGCAGCGGGGGGTAGCCGAGCGCCCTGGATTCAAAACGGTTCCCCGAATAGACCGCTCCTGGAAACACGACGTAATTGCGCTTCGACCACTCGCCGACGTCAACACATATCTCTGCGGAGACTTCACGCGCTTCTCCCTCAACGACAGTGAACACCGCCTCTATATCGAACGCCTCGTCGCCGCGGTCGGCGTCGGCAATACTAATTCGACACGTCCACACAGCGCCAGCGACTGTCATTTCCGACCCGTCGAGCGGAATATCGACAGATTCCAGCAGATGTGAGCCGGAATAGTGGTTGATTCTACCATTAATGCCGATGGTGCGGCTGAGCAGTTTTTCTGGGACTATCATCAACGCGCAACTCCCAACTTTGCGCCCGGCGGCAAAGTTATCTTTCCGATTATGGTGTGTTCAGATCATCATTCTGCCTGGCTCCAGTGGACAGCGCAAGGACAACAGGCTTCAGCAGGTGCTTGGACAAGATAAGCGCAAGGACCGAGAACACCAGCAGCGCGAAAAACGTACTCGCAAACGACCCGTTCTTGAACATCGCCCCAGCAAGCGGAAACGCCACGGACGGCGCGAGGAACTGTGTGATCCGAAACGCCGAGAAGTAACCGGCGCGCCGCTTGGCGGGACTGAGCTGATACATTAACGCTTCAAGCCCCACGGATATTCCGGTGAACGCCATTCCCCACAGCGCGGCCATGACAAACACCCTGTAGGCATCGAGAGGGGAGCGCCCATTGCCGTCTTGGTCAAGCATCTTTCCAGCCACACTATAGACATAGGGATGAATCCGGAGCCGGCATTTCGATTCGGTTCCTCTGCCGGAATCCAGCTTGATGATCCACATGTCTCCGCCTTTGTCTGCTGCCTTCACTTCTTTTGGTTGGAGTCGTCCGCCGGCTGCATTCTCAATGATAACATCATTGACCGAGAACGAAATCGGATCAACAGGGCTGCTGAACTGAACGATCAGCTCATTCCCATTCCGGTCACTTGCCGATACTCCCAAAACCCTGAAGGCGTTCGAGGACTTGGGGCTTTCGCTCAACGAGGATTCCACCGATACACGACCCGACATCACCTTGTAAGACTGCTCGAACGAACTGCTCCGAAACTCCGAGGAGACAGGCCACGCTCCAATGATCATTGCGATGGGTATGGCGATCGTACCGACCAGAACAGCTCTGGCATACGTGAACCTTTGGCCAAGCAGCCCCGTCAGAGCGGCGCCGAGTATCATGGCGCCGCTCTGTATGGTCACCGCACTGGTTGCGATCCAATCCGGGGATCCCCACTCTCGTATCGCAAGCAACGGGATAAAATTCTGGGGAAGCAGCCCGGCCATCCAGAGAAGCATTCCGGCGCCGAGCATTCCTCTGAATACTCGGTCGTGTCGCACCGAGTATACTGCCGGTTTCCAAAAAGCTTCCGGTGGAGGGCTCGGCGATGGAGTCTCCCGTGCAAACAGGGACACTGTGAGTGCCGCCAGCCCAATCCCATATGCGAACAGGCAAGTAAATGCGTATCTGGCCGGCACGCCGATTATATTCATTATCACTGTGACGGCTACAGACCCGGCCAGACTGACCAAACCCACGCACACCTGTTGCATACTGACATACCGTCCCATATGTGACTTCGGTATGCAGTTGGCAATATACTCGCTTTGGGGACCAAGCGTCCAGCCCGCTGCAAATGGACAGTAGATCATGATCCCGATCGTTAGCGGTAGTAGCCATTCGTGTGAACCAGCCATCATCGCGGCAAGAATTGCCAAACCAAGAACGAGGTCCGACGAAAGGTATGGCATCGTTAGGACAAACTGGTACCACTTCTTTCTTGGATACCTGCGCGAAAGCCAGGGAAAAAGAAAGTTGCCAATCATGCACAACGACCAAGCTGAGCCTATTAGGCCGTATACTGCATTGCTCATACCGAGCCAGTTAATAAGGGGCGCGCGAGTCACTGACTGCATATACCATGAACTCTGGTAGACAGTCATCCCGATCATCAGCAGTATGAAGTTGCGACGTCTTACAGGATCAAGTTTGTGCTGTTCTTCCAACGTCGGTTGCTCGGTAATGGTACTCATAAACGCATCTCCGCCTCAGGGTTGCACAACAAGACTGAAATCAACCTTGCCCAGCCATCCGTCTTGTTTCTCTACATCCTGCATGATTCGCAGAGTTTTGTCAAACTCGGGAACATGATCGGGGACAAAAACGTTGTTTTCACGCACTCGCCGACAGGTGTTCCATCCAGCATCGAATCCGCGCTCCATGCTGGCGAATGGGCCATCGGTTCGCCTCGAGTTCGGCGTAGGCAACTTGCCGGACCAGGAATCACGTCCCTTCGGCGAGGCATAGAAGTCAGCTTCCCACCGTCTGACGGATGCCAATGCGGGCATAAGTGCAAGAGAGAGCATAAACAGCCCGCACAGGATGCAATTCCAGTGCATCAGGCCTCTTCGCGTTCCCGTTTTCATCTTGCGATCGTTTTCCTCCCGCAGATTAATCTCAGTGCCTTTTCCCAGTCTAAGTCCACTATACGAAAGTCTTCCACGACTGCGGCGGGGTATGATCGTGCCCTCGGCCTCGGCTTCATGACTTCCAAAGTTCAGTTGCTTCGGCAAACTTCTCACCCCGAAGCCCATATTCAGCCTTAGCCAACTTCCAAAGTCCCGAACCCAAGACCTACTTCCGCTTAGCCCCATCCCCCTCAGGCGGTAGCACAAGGGTAACCTCGCCCGGTCTGACCCAACCGAGCTTGCGCGCGGCCTGGGCGGCTCCCTTGGGGGTCTGGAGATACTTGATCCGACGTTCGAGGAGGGCGTTTTCCATGCGCAGGGTTTGGAGGTCATGTTCGAGCTGCCGAGTGGCGCGGGTTTCGGTGTCGTAGAGTCTGAACGGCCGCACCACCTTGCCCAGCAACAGCGCCACCACCGTGGCCGCGACCACGAACTTGACCAGCGGCCATATCGTCCGCCACGCCGAGCGCCTCGGTCTCTTCCGGCGAGGTGGAACCCTCGGGGCTGTCCTTCGGGGTGGTGCCTGTACGCTCAATTTGCCAACCTCCATGTTCACGGCCTCGTGTGTGGAACATAATACCCCATCGGTATACCCATGTCAATCGAACGTTTATTCGGAACAGCTCTCGATTTAACAAGCCGGAGGCGCTATAATAGGATTAGGTCGCGCATCGATCAGGAGGCAGCAGTAATGAACAGCAAACCAACGGCGGTCATCCGCAGAGACATCATAGCCAGCACGGGGCCCGGCATCTACGGCATCAAGCGCATGGACAAGGTGCGCTCGCCGAAGGGGGAGATGTTCACATTCCTTGGGGTGTGCGACGGTATCGCGCACGTCGAGCGGGATGAAAAGTCCAAAGGGCAGCCTTTCCTGGAGATAGACAGCGAGGAGTTCGCGGGCTGGCACAAGGCCTGATGCTGCAAGTAGTGTCCACAAAGTGTGAATATTAGGAAGAAGGGGCGTATGATTATAGCCCTTGACAAGTAGCAAAACTGCTGATATACTCCGACATGTCATCAACTGAGCGCATGGGTAGCGCTCGAGACGACTTATATGCGTCGATTTATGGGTTCAAAGAGCACGCGCCACAGGTTCATCTCCGAACAACAGAGGTAGTAATTTGGGAACCGAGATCAGGAGAGAAGAAGCGGCCGAACCGCACGATGATACGCAGGACGAGCGGATAGTAGCCCTCACCAGACGTGAAGTAGAGGTACTGAGCCTGGTATTGGAGGGAAAATCCTCGAGAGAGGTGGCCGCGTCGCTGGTCTGCAGTAAACGGACGGTGGACTTTCACCTTGCACGGATCTACGAGAAGCTCCGGGTGTCGAACAGAGTCCAGGCGATGCGCCGCGCCACGTTGCTGGGCCTGGTTGATGTGGGGTTCGCCGCGAAAGAGAATCACCGCTAGGCGGCCGGGGCTTCGGTGCGCTTGAACATCCTCACTATGGCGGTTTCACTGCTCCAGGTCAGGTCCACCTCGTCGACCAACTGGCGCATCATGTAGAGTCCGAATCCGCCCTCACGCGTGACATCCGGCTGGGCCGGAACCTGCGGATGCTCGCACTCCGAAATACTGTTCCGAATCTCCACGGACAGGCCGTCCTTGAGCACGCTGCACTTGATCTCCACGTTGGACGCGTCCTCGCACGGGCAGCCGTACTTGACTGCGTTCGTGCACGCCTCTCCAAACGCGATCTTGAGGTCCTCGACCTGCGAGGGCGTGAACTTCATCCTCCGCGCAATCCCCTCGATTGCATGACGCGCAATAGCAACGTATTCAGGCGAACTCGGGATCTCCAGAAACACTACTTCGCCCTGTCTCACTTCCGGCCTCCCTGCGTGACAGACTTAGCGTCAGTATGATTATCGGGCATGGGCCGCGTGTGCATTAGCTGATTCCCACCGAGATTCGGAAACACCGACCCGTTTCCCCTCTACTATTAGAACCGCTGAGGTGCTGAGTGGGATGAGACGCGGAAGGGATTTGGGCGCGGGATGTGCGGGACTGAAGCTGATGGCACAGGCTGTGCTGGACCAACTCAAGTCGATCAGCCTGACCACACTGGAACTGAGGGCGAGGTCGTTCGCAAACCCGTGGAGCCGAGTAAGGGTCAGATGTAGATACTGAGTGCTATCGGCGTAGACCAACTCCCGCAATTGCTGGTCTGAAGCGCCAACTCGCTGCGGCTCTGAAAAAGGGCACGCTGCTTGTAGTGTAACTATGTCCCAACTCCGAGATCAAATCTCACCTGAAATGTCGAAGTTGGGTTCTAATCTCTAAGATCAGCGTGACTTCGTGGACTCCACCGCCTCATCCACGCTGTCGTAGGTTCCGAACACCGTGTTGAGCCTGGTGATGCGCAGGATTCTGTCGATAGCGCTCGTGCACCTGACGAGGTTTACGGTTCCACCCTGGGGGCGCAGTTTCTTCGTCGCCGAAAGCAGTGCGCCGAACCCGCTGCTGTCCATATAGGTCACGTTGGCCATATCGATGATGAGGTGTTTCTGGCCCCCGGTCAAGACGTCGTTCACGGCTTCCTTGAACTGCGGCGCCGTGTAGACGTCGATCTCGCCCGTGACGTCCAAAATCTTGGTCCCATTAACTTCTCTAAAACCAGTTTCCAGCCGGATACCTTCCAAGTCGACGCCTCCTGTAACACGTTCCGAAAGTATACCGCCAAAACATCTTCTTGTCAACACGTTTATCGGGATCTTGCCGACACGACCAGGAAATCGAAAGTCAGCGACGCTGCCCAGTGCAGGACGAAGCACGGCAAGAACGACTTCGCGTTCAGAGCTATAATACCGAGTATTACACCCGCGCCAAACGATGTATAGAACTCGGATGGCACTTTGCCGTAATGCAACAGCCCGAACCCGATCGCCTGCGCCAACACCGCCCACCAGCCGATTGACCTCTGAAGCCCGAAAAGCAAGTACCCCCGGAAGAAGAACTCCCAGCAAAACAAATACATCCCATAGCTGGCCTCGGCATAAAGCATCAGCCATGGAGCGGTCGTGTAAGGATTCATTCGAGGATAGCTCGCGAACAACCCGCGAAACTCATCGAACCTGCGGAAGATAGGGTAGAAGTCTTGGTACGCCGGCCACCGGCTGACCGTCAGCATTAGCGCGACCAGCCCCGCCCCAAGCGCTACAAGCACTATCCATATCCGCTTCCACGAGCCCAGCGCGAACCCGAACTTGCTTGGCTCCTCGCGAAACACAAACAGCATAGTGAGCATCGGGACCCACATCAGACCGAGCAGGTTCACGACGATATAGCGGTCGTAGCTCCGTGCCTGCTGGTTGAACACAAACAGCCCCGCGACAATCGCCGCGCCGATCACGGCCACCACGACCGATACGTATCTGCCCTTACCCAATGTTACGGTGCTCCATCAGGGATCCGTCTCTCACAATCTCCACCCCGTCCACGAGCGTGAGCTTGACGTCGCCGGGTCGCCGCAAGAGTATCGCGAGGTGAATATCCTCCTCCGGCATCATCTCAGTGAGATCGACCGCCACCATGTCGGCGCGCTTGCCCGGCTCCAGAGTCCCGATCCTGTCGGATAGCCCAAGCGCCTCCGCGCCTCCCGCGGTGGCCAGTCTCAATACCTCCTTCGCCGTCAGCGCTCCGGCATCCTTCGCATTCGCGCGCGCCAGCCCCAGCGCGAACCGCATTTCTTCGAAGAAATCGAGCGTCAGGCAGCTTGCGGCGCTATCGGTTCCGATTCCCACGCACGCGCCTGCTGTCAAGAACCCCTGCAGCGGGGCAATTCCCGTGCCCAAGTAAGCGTTCGATCTGGGGCAATGCGCCACGCTTGCCCCGGACTTCGAGATCAAGTCTATCTCATCGTCCGAGATATCTACACAGTGCGCGAGGCATACGCCCTTTCGCAGTAACCCGAGATCAAGCAGATAGCGCGCGGGCCGCAGGCCGCTTACCATCGGTTCGTAGCCAAGGCTGGCGCGCCAATCGGCGATTGGCCCGGTTCCATGCATGGAATATTCGGCTTCGGCCTCGGTTTCGGCCAGGTGAAGCGCTATTGGCGTGTCCGCATCAGTGCAAGCTTGGGCGCATAACTTTAACACTTCGGCGTTAGATGTGTAGATCGTATGGGGGGATAAGCCGAAAGTCAGCCGTGAACTCGCGTCTGCCTGCCGATTACTTGCTGTGTCCAGCTTTGCCGCAAAATCTTGAACATAGTTATCCCCCATGCTTTGCCCGAACAGCTCAAGGTAGACGACTCCGCGCAGACCCAACGCCTCGATCGCGTCCGCCGCCGCGCCCGAAAACGACGAGTCCCCGAGGCAGGTTATCCCTGAACACGCGCACCGCGCCGCCCCCAGCAGAGCTGACCCGACCAGCGCTTCGTACGGCGGGACCTGTCCACGACGGTAGCCGACCGCGTTGATCCAGTCCCACAGGTTCAGGCCGTCAACCCTGCTCCGCGCCATCGTATACTCTATGTGGGAGTGAGCGTTCACAAAGCCGGGCAGCAGCGCGCAGCACCCGAGGTCGCGCACAGGCTCGTCCGGATGCTGTTCGTCCAGCCCCGTTCCGACGGCCGCTATCCTGCCGTCGTCGACCATCACCTCGCCATTATCGATTATCCCGCCATCCATCGGCAGCACATATCTCGCCTGGTATATCATCATAATCGCTTTATGCGGAAGCCGCACTGTTTCCTTCGCTGTTGTATATGCCCGCGCCGGTCCGGAATACGAGACACGCGCCGTGGCCAGAACATTCTCGTGAAAGAGCGCGGGGACTGGACTAAAGTCGGCCTTCAGGTATACAATAATATTGCCGATGGGCGCGACATTCGATTGCGCCTCCACATGCGGAGGGGTGCCAGAGCGGTTTATCGGAGCGGTCTTGAAAACCGTCGTCCCGCAAGGGACCGAGAGTTCGAATCTCTCCCCCTCCGCCAGATTTCATGATTAGAGCCAGGGTTGATTCGCGCGTGCTTGCCCGTGTAGGTGAGGAAGTTTCGACTGCATGTGATGGGGGAGTTTGGATCATCAGGTGAAGAGTGGAGGCGACGACCGGAGTCGAACCGGTGATAGCGATTTTGCAGACCGCTGCCTTAACCACTTGGCTACGTCGCCCCGAAAATGGAGCGGGAGACGGGATTCGAACCCGCGACATTCAGCTTGGGAAGCTGACGCTCTACCACTGAACTACTCCCGCGCGCCATTCCGAATACGCCATATTATATCACCAGCTTGCGGAATTGGCAAGACTTTCGGACGCACCTGTACTTGCCGAGCGATTATGTCCCCCTTAACTGCCGAGCGATAATGTCCCCATGGGAAATGGGGTCATTAGTATTAGCCAGAGGGATATTCATCGTTACCACGTATTGCGCATGGTGTTGGATGGC
>JAMCYN010000038.1 GCA_023474015.1 Armatimonadota bacterium | reverse complement strand
TCAAAGAGGGCGATGAACCTATCCTCGACGGCTCAAAGATGATGATGCCGCCCAAGGACTATCTCCTGCCGCGTTACGAGGTGCTGCTTAAGATCGACTCCACCAAGGGCACGGGCGTGAGCATCGAAGCGCCTATGCCCGAGAGCAAGCCGCGTGTGATGCTGGGCGTTTGGCTTCCCGACGCGCAGGCGATCCAGGTGCTGGACCGGGTGTTTTTGGACCATAAGTTCAAGGACCCGTACTACGCCGCGCGCCGCGAAAGCTCGACCCTTGTTGCCGTGATACCGGCAAAGCCGCGTTGGAGCTGGTTCTGCAACTCGGTGGACGACGTCGAGACCTGGAAGAAGAACGTCGACGCTATTATGTATGACCTCGGCGAGAAGTACTATGTCGAGGGGCAGACGGCCAAGGGTGAGGATATCCTCCAGGGCGCTTTCTTCAGCGAGCCGACCGAGGCCGAGACGATCGCGCGCAATCAGGTGTGGGACATCTATGCCAAGTGCGAGACGCAGCCGTTCGCGGGCAAGGCTTTGTATGAGAACCTTGCATGGGACGACCCAGTGTGGGGCGAGATCGCCGAAAAGTGCATCGCCTGCGGGATGTGCAGTTATATGTGCCCGAGCTGCAGTTGCTTCGACATCCAGGACTCGGTGTCCGGGACGTGTACTGAGCGCTATCGCTGCCGCGACACCTGCCAGTTCGAGGATTTCACGCTGATGGGCCACGGCCACAACCCGCGTGACAAACAGCTTCCGCGCTCTCGCCAGAGGCTCTTGCACAAGTTCAGATATCAGCACGAGCAGTTCGGAGTGGTCGGTTGCACCGGGTGTGGCCGCTGCGTCGAGTTCTGCCCGGTGAGCATTGATATTCGAGATGTGTTGTCAAGAACTTGCTCGACGGAGCGCGAGGAGCCGACCGTGTCGGAGGGCTGAGTCATACATACGGATTCATACTTCGCTATACGTACATATGGTATACTATTAGTGGAAGTAAATCCGGGAGGTGGCGCGATGAGAATCGGGGAGCGCGGACAAGTTACGATACCAAAGGGACTGCGCGACAGATACGGACTTCAACCCGATACGGACGTGGACTTCATTGACGAAGGCAACTGCATCCGCATAGTGAAACGATCTGATGGCGCGAAACGCGTTGCCAAGTTACGGGGCACCATCAAGCTGAAGGGCGCGGCTAGCGTGGATGAATACATCGAGGAAATCCGCGGACGATGATAACCGCGGTTGATACGAACGTGATTCTGGACATCGCCGCGGATGATCCGGCCTATGTTAGTGATTCCGAGCGCTTGCTGGTCCAGGCTCTTGATTCCGGTTCGCTGGTGATAAGCGAAGTTGTATATGCCGAGTTGGCGCCGCAGTATGAATTACGCGAATCTCTCGACGCAGCCCTTGGGGAACTCGGGATTAGTGTTGCCGGAAGTGATGCCGATATCGCGTGGCTTGCGGGGCGAAGATGGGCGGAATACCGTGCCGCCGGTGGAACCCGGCAGCGCTTGCTGGCCGATTTTCTGATCGGGGCACACGCAGTGCTTCGGGCTGAGTGCCTTTTGACCCGTGATCGTGGGTTCTACAAGACCTACTTTCCAGAGTTGCGGTTGATGAGAGTCGCGGAGGGCTGAGAGTGGAGAGCGCGGAGCTTAGAACAATCTTATCCGAACTTAAGTCCAGGCTGACCGACCTCTACGGCGAACGCCTGGTGCAACTCGTTTTGTACGGCTCCCAGGCGCGCGGCGACGCCGAGGAGGGGTCGGATATTGATGTGCTGGTGGTGCTGCGGGGAGAGGTGAGATTGTCTCGCGAGATACCGTATGTCAATGAGGTGACCGCTGATCTCAGCCTCAGACACGAAACGGTGATAACCTGCGCGTTTATGGATGATCAGAGCTATAGGACGCGAAGTGGACCGTTCCTGCGGAACGTTCGCAGAGAAGGTGTCCGCCTATGACCCAAGATGAGCGCGACTTGCTGCTCAAAGCTAAAGAAAGCATATCGGCAGCCAAGGTGTTGCTTGATACCGGTTATCCGGACTTTGCGGCATCTCGTGCGTATTACGCAATGTTCTATGTGGCCGAAGCGTTTCTTGCAACAGAGGGCTTGGCATTTTCGAAACATGCCGCTGTGATATCGGCATTCGGACGGGATTTTGCCAATACTGAGCGTGTCCCGCGCGAGTTGCATGCCTGGATCATTGAAGCGCAGGATTGGAGGCATGCGGCCGACTATGGCCCTCGGCAGTATGTCGAGCCCGAGGTGGCCAAGCTTCAAATCGAGCGCGCAGAGCGATTCCTGGCAGTGGGCGAGTTGTTCATTGGGCCGCTGCCGCCAGAGGGCTGAAAATTGAAGAGCATTGACCAGGCGCACAACATAAGTGAAGTTGACAAGCAGCTTCTGGCCGATCTGAAGCGGACGGTGCTTGAACGTCTGCCCGACGCAACGCTTCTTCTCTACGGCAGCGCCGCTCGGGGGGAGCGTGAGCCGGAGTCGGATTATGATGTGTTGGTGCTGACCAGCCGCACCTTGACTACCGCCGAAAAGGAGATGGTGGGGGACGCCGTATACGACCTGGAGCTTGCACATGAAGCTGTAATATGCACCATTTTCGTGAGCAATGAGCAATGGAACCTTCCGCTTATGGTCGTGTCGCCATTCCATCGCAATGTCGAGAGAGAGGCGATCAGGCTGTGAATCCGGAAGCGATAGAGTACGTGAAGCGCCGATTGTCACGCACGGAAGAGACATTGGAAGATGCTGAGTTGCTCCTCCGCAAGGGACATCTTAATGGGGCGGTAAACAGGCTTTACTATGCTTGTTTCTATGCGGTGACTGCGCTTCTCTATACAGAAGGATACTCCTCGTCCAAGCACAGTGGCGTCAAGTCGCTTTTTGATTTGCACTGGATGAAGACAGAGCGATTACCGGGAGATTTGGGCAAGTTCTACCGGCAACTATTCAACGACAGGCAAGAGGGTGACTATCAAGACACCGTTTTTGAGGCCGTTGACGTTGAGAGGTGGCTGAAGAAAGCCAGGGATTTTGTTGATATAGTGTCGGCGAAAGCGCGCGAGAGCATCTAGCGCGGGAGGTTTCGGGAACAAGTTCCCGAAACACCAAACACTGAAGAGGCGGAGGCTGCGATGCATTCTAACGGAGATCAATCCGATAAATGCGCTTCCCGAGACCGTTCGCGTGCACAGGTTGCCTGGCTGATTGTTGCTTTGGCGTGCGTTGGTCTTGTCACCACGTGGAGCATAGGTAATCGCCTGCGCGATTCCCAAGATGTGCCCGCTGAAGTTGTGGTAGCGCAAAGCCAACAGGCAGTTCCGGCTGCAGCGTCTGCGGCACGGGTCAACAATCAAATAGCACAAGATTACTACTGTCGGGGTGAGCGCGAACTTAAGGTTGGCAACTTACAGATGGCCGCTGTCTATTTCGAGCAGGCTCTGATCAGAAAGCCGGACAGCAAGGCAATGCGCAAAGTGCTAGAGCGTGTGAGGCGCAGCCAGCACTGCCGATAGAGATTGACCTTGGATTGTGTTACGCAAGAAACACCACTCAGACGGCCGTCGGAGAACCTGAGGCGATTAGGCGGCTTGGTAATGCTGTCAGTCAGTATAACAAGTCTGTTGAGTTTGCGGTGCGCTGGGTTAGCGTATACCCGTCCGGCGGGCGCTACGGACACGTCATTACCTATGACAAGAAATCCAGCCGTTTGGTTCACGACCTGGATGGCACAACGTACAGTTATGACAATGTTACTCCGGATGTGCTTCGGTCCTTGGCAAGCGAGGCACAAAACGATTTTGTTACTACGGAGGATCTAACGCGATACGGTTGCAGCGAGAGCTATTAGCTCAGTTTGCTCGGACGGCTAATGGGTGCTCCGTTCGCGAGTGATGAAATATAACGGTGAATACTATGATCAACACAGAGCCGAAAGGCAATTCAACAATGAATAATCCCTACGAACCCAAACTCGCGACGGTCGAGAAGATTATCACCGAGACCTGGGACACCAAGACCTTCAGGGCGGTCTTCAACGACGAGGCCCTGCGGGAGAGCTTCGACTATGAGCCTGGGCAGTTCCAGGAGGTGTCGGTGTTCGGGGTGGGCGAGAGTACTTTTTGCCTCACATCCACACCCACCCGCAAGGGCTATATCGAGTTCGCGGTCAAGCGGTTCGGCTCGGTGACCACGGCCCTGCACGAGCTTAGCGAGGGCGAGATCGTCGGAATTCGCGCGCCGCTGGGGAACTGGTTCCCCTACAACGATTGGAAGGGCAAAAATCTGCTCTTCATTGGTGGTGGAATCGGAATGGCCCCGATGCGGGCGCTGCTGAACTTCTGCCTGGACAAGAAAGAGGACTACGGCGAGATCACGACCATCTACGGCGCCCGCACCCCCGGCGATCTCTGCTTCAAGTATGAGTTCGACGAGTGGAACACCAAGGGCAAGCTGTATCTGACTGTTGACCAGGGCGATGACGATTGGAAAGACCATGTCGGCCACGTTCCGGGCTATCTCAAGGAATTGGCTCCCAAGCCGGAGAATACAATCGCTATCACCTGCGGCCCGCCGATTATGATCAAGTTCGCGCTGGTCGAGCTGGCTAACCTCGGCTTCACCAACGAGCAGATCTACACCACGCTCGAGATGAAGATGAAGTGTGGAATAGGCAAGTGTGGCCGGTGCAACATCGGCAGCAAGTTCGTCTGTCTCGACGGCCCTGTGTTCTCATACGCCGAGATCAAGGAACTGCCGCCGGAGTTCTAGTCGAAAGCCGAAGTGGATAGCCGTGATCATTGGCATACCCAAAGAGATCAAAGAAGGCGAGTATAGAGTTTCCGCCGTGCCCGCGGTGGTGGAGTCGCTCGTGCACGCGAGCCACGAGGTGGTTGTCGAAGCGGACGCCGGCCGTGGGACCGCCATAGCCGATCACGACTATGTCGAAGCCGGCGCGCGGATGGTCGATAAGGCCGAGGATGTTTACAGCGCGGCGGATATGATCGTTAAGGTCAAGGAGCCGCTCCCGCAAGAGCATCCCCTGATCCGCGAGGGTCAGGTCATATTCACGTTCTTTCACTTCGCCGCGAGCAGAGAGCTGACCCAGGCGATGATTGACCGCAAGGCGGTCTGCATCGCTTATGAGACTATCGAGGAGTCCGGTGGGTCGCTTCCGATACTTACTCCCATGAGCGAGGTCGCCGGGCGCATGGCGATCCACGAAGGCGCGAAGTATTTGGAACGCCCGATGGAGGGCAGGGGTATTCTCTTGGGTGGCGTTCCGGGGGTTGCACCGGCTAATGTCGCTATCATCGGCGGGGGAGTGGCGGGTTCGAATGCGGCTAAAATGGCCGCCGGACTGGGCGCGAATGTGAAAGTTCTCGACGTAAACCTGGAGAGGCTCAGATACCTCGACGACATAATGCCCCAAAATGTCACCACCATCATGTCCGATAGCTACAACTTACGCCTAGTTCTCCGCGAGGCGGACCTGGTAGTCGGAGCAGTGCTCAGGCACGGCGCTCGGACCCCCGTATTGGTGACCAGGAAGATGCTAAAACTTATGAAGCCTCGCGCGGTGATCGTCGATATTGCCGTGGACCAGGGGGGCATCTTCGAGACTACCCATCCGACTACCCACACCAACCCGGTCTATATGGAAGAGGGGATAGTCCACTACTGCGTGGCGAACATGCCGGGAGCCGTGGCGGGGACTTCGACCTACGCTCTCACGAATGTCACCGGACGCTACATGCTGCAGCTTGCCGATAAGGGATGGAAAAAGGCGCTTGAAGAGAGTCCGGAATTGCGAAAGGGCTTGAATATCGCCTATGGGAAAGTCACACTGCCCGCTATCGCCAAGATGTACGGTTATCCGGAAACTCCCGTCGAGCAGGTGCTTGGATGACGGCGACCTGCAGGTCCTACGATGAGTTGGTGAGTCGCCTCCAGTCGGCAGCCTCGGCTCCTTCGGCCTCACTTGAGACTATAGGCGAGTTCGATGCCGTTGGTCGCACCTACCCCGTGTTTCTCCTGCGCCTGGGCTGCGTGGGGCCGGACAAGGTCAGGGTTATGATCGCCTCCGGGATTCATGGCGACGAGCCCGCCAGCGTGGAGGCGGCGATGAGGTTTGTGGAGGAGAACTCGTCCAATGAGCGGCTTCTGTCGAGGTTCTGCTTCACGATTTTCCCCTGCAATAATCCCACAGGCTGGGAACTCGATACGCGCGAGAACCGCAACGGAGTTGACCTTAATCGCGAGTTCGGCGCGCGTAAGCCCGCGCCTGAGGTCGCGATTTTGATGCGAGCGCTGGAGGCGGAGGGGAAGTGTTTTGACCTCGTGTTCGAGATGCACGAGGATGTCGACGCGCCGGGGTTCTACCTCTACGAGATTGCAGAGAACTCGACGGACCACGTTGGCGAGCATATTATCGAGAAGGTTGCCTCGATGGGCTGCCCGATCAATATGAACCCCGAGATAGAGGGCATGCCAGCCAAAGGCGGCTTGATTCGCCGCAAGACAATCAGATTCCGCAAAACCCACGTTCCCCAGGCGATTTACATCTACCGCACCTGCGGCGGCCACGTCATAACCCTCGAACCGCCGGTATCCATGCTGGGCCTCGAGCAACGGGTGAAGATCGAGCTCGCGGCACTGGACTTGGCTCTCAAGTCCGCCTTGGCTTGACCAGAACGACCATCAGCATTGCTGCCGCCAGCGCGGTCGCGGCTCCGTAGTAGAACGGCGCGCTGGGGCCGAAACGGTCCCACAGGTAACCCGCAATTATGCTTGCCGGAAGAAGCGCGATTCCCGTGAAAGTGTAGTATGCCCCAACGGCCGTGCCGCGCAGCTCCGGGGGCGCGAGGTCGACAGCATAGGCTCGCAGGACCCCGTCGGTCATTCCGTAGTAGATGCCGTAGATCACGAACCACACCCAGATGCCGCCCTGCGTCGTCACTCGGGCCATCATGAAGTAGACCACCGCGAACACTAGCCACCCCAACACGACCACAGGCTTGCGCCCGACCTGGTCTGAGAGTATCCCGCTTCTCAGCGACACGAGGGCCGAAAGCGCATTGAACACGACGTATACCCACAGAAAGTTGAGAAACCCCATACCGATCGGCTTGCTCGTGGCTCGCAATACCAGAAACGCGTCGCTGGAGTTGCCGACGGAAAATAGCGTAACAATCGCAAGGAACAGCCAGAACCGGCGATCCAGTGCTGAGAATTTGAGCTGAGGCTTTGCCGCGCCGGGCTCGTGCCGCCGCTCTCGGACGAACGTCACCAACACCAGCCACCCCAGCACCGCCGGGATCGCCGAGGCTATAAAGACGATGGAGTAGATATTTCTGTGAGATTTGCCGAGTTCACCGGAAAGACGATGGCCGACCGCCAGCCATACGATCAGCACCACCAAGAGCGGGCCGAGGGTCGCGCCCGCTGTGTCCATCGCGCGGTGAAATCCGAACGCTTGACCGCGCGTCGCCTCGTCAGTCGAATCGGCGATCAACACATCCCTTGGAGCGCTCCGTATTCCCTTGCCGAACCTGTCCGCGAACCTGATTCCCAGGACATGATGCCAGGACGAGGCTAGGAGGTAGAATGGTTTTGATATCGCCGACAGTCCGTAGCCTATTACCGTTAGAAGCTTCGGCCTGCCGGACCTGTCGGCCAGATACCCGGCCCAAACCCGCAGCACGGAAGCTGTGGCTTCGGCGATGCCTTCAATGACGCCGATATTGAATGTGGCCGTGCCGATAACGAACTTCAGGAACTGCGGCACGATGGGCACCAGCATCTCACTGGAGACATCCGTGAGGAAGCTCACTATCCCCAGCGTAAAGACTGTTTTGCTTACTCCGAATAATTTGCGCGGCTCCGCCATACTAAGCCAGGCTTTCAATATAACGCTCAGCCGACGTCGCCGCAATCGCGCCGTCCGCGCAGGCCGTGATGATCTGCCGCAGGAGCTTCTGGCGGACATCACCCGCCGCGAACACACCGGGGATGTTTGTTCTCATTTCCTCGTCGGTGATAATATAACCCATCTTGTCGAGCGCGATCTGGCCTTCGAGCATCTTTGTGTTCGGGTCGAGGCCGATGAGCACGAATACACCGTCAACATCAACCTTGGTCGTCTCCCGAGTGTGGACGTGTTCGAGGAGGACGTGATCGACTGCGTCCTTGCCGCCGATTAACTTCACCACGCTCTCCCAGGAGACATTAATGACGGGGTTCGCGAGCGCACGCTCCTGAATGATGCGCTGAGCGCGGAACTTGTCGCGCCGGTGGACGATGGTGACGCTTTTGGCGAAGTGCGTCAGATACACCGAGTCTTCCACGGCCGTATCACCGCCGCCGACCACGGCCAGCTTCTTATCCTTGAAGAATGCTCCATCGCATACCGCGCAATAGGAAACGCCCCGACCGGCGAACTCAGCCTCCCCCGGAATGCCGAGCCTTCTTGGCCTTGCGCCGACGCTCAATATCACGGTCTTTCCGCGAATCTCATCGCCCTCGGCCGTATGTAGGATCTTGACATCGCCGGTCAGTTCCACGCGCTCGATGTCGACAATCCTGGTCTCCATGCCGAAGTTCTCGGCCTGCTCGCGCATTGCGCTGCTGAGTTCGTAGCCGGAAGAGGAGTTCACGAATCCGGGGTAGTTCTCGATGCTCTCGCACATCATCAACTGCCCGCCGGGGTAGGCTTTCTCCACGAGGACCGTCGAAAGCCTCGCTCTGGCCGCGTATATAGCGGCGGTCAGCCCCGCTGGGCCGCCGCCGAGGATTATTACGTCATATATTTTCTGGTCGTCCGTCATCTATCTTGTTACCTTTGTACTTCGCCGTGATCGGCGGGTTTACGTTCCGGGTCTGTGTTTGCTTATAAGTGTCATAAATTCCGTGCGGGTCGCCACGGACTCGTGCATACTTCCCAGAACGGAGGAAGTCGTGAGCATCGAATTCTGCTTCTCCACGCCGCGCATCATCATGCACAGATGCTGGGCCTCGATCACGACGCCGACGCCCTCGGCATTCACCGAATCCCTGACGGCGCGCGCGATCTGCTGCGTGAGTCGCTCCTGTATTTGGAGCCGTCTCGCGTAGAAATCCACGATCCTCGCGATTTTGCTGACCCCGAGGACCTTCTCCTTGGATATGTAACCGATATGGCAGCGTCCGAGAAACGGCAGCATATGGTGCTCGCAAAGGCTGTAAAGCTCGATGTCGCGCACCACGACCATGTTATTCGTGGAATGCGTGAATATGGCGTCGTTTATGACGTCATCCATATTCTCATTGTAGCCTTTCAGCAGGAACTCATATGACGCCGCCACGCGGGCGGGCGTGCCTTGCAAGCCCTCGCGGTCGGGGTCTTCTCCGAGTTCGACAAGCAGTTCCCGGATCAGTTCTCCGATCCGTTCCTTATTCATTATTCAACTCCTCTCGCAGCGCCGCCGTAAACTCCATCAACGGTTGCATCGAGCCGACCGGCAGCGAGCTCACGATATCCGCCAGCCCCATCCCCGTGCCGGGCACAATCATACCCGGATCAAGCTCGAAAAGCGGCTGTGCAACGAATACTCTGGTCAATATATCGGGGTCGGGCAACCGCAGGTCCGGCTCATGGATTGTTAAGTCTCCATACACTATTATATCAAGATCGATGGTTCTGGGGCTATACTTGTTCTCAGTTCTCTTTCGGCCGAGGTCGTTTTCGATCTTGCGAAGGACCTCAAACTTGAGTTCGCGCGGTGGAATTTCTGTCTCGATCTTGGCGGCTCCATTGACGAATGCCGGCGACTCCGGCGACCCGAGCGGCTCCGTGCGGTAGAACGTCGAGATTGCGACCACGCGCGCCTTGCGCCCGAGCAGGCGCAACGCGGCGAGAATGTTGGTCTCAGGGTCGATATTCGATCCTATTCCGATGTATGCGATGGGCATCGTAAAGTGTTGAGTGTTGAGTTTTGAGTGTTGAGTAAGGGAAAGAGAGGGCGAGGCTCCCTTTCGGGCTTTCCACTCTCCGCTTTCAGCTTTCCGCTATCCCTTCCCACGGCTGATCTCCACCCCGACCGTCCGCGCGAACCTGAGCGCGCCGGGCTTTTCGACCAGAACATCGACCTGTTCCACGCGGTCGAACTCGAGGCAGACATTGGCAATGGCCTCGGCCAGCGCCTCCACAAGGTGAAACTTCGAGTTTTCCACCAGGGCAATAACTCGCTGCTTGACGGACTTGTAGTCGATTGTCTTCTCAACATCATCCGTCAGCCCGGCCTCGCGCAAATCGGCGTGGAGGGCGATGTTGATCACGACGCCTTGCTTACTCTCGCGCTCCTGCTCGTAGACTCCGATGATGCAGTTGAGCGTCAAGTCCCGGATATGAATTCTATCCACTGCTGGCCTCTCTCACGTGTCGGCCGCCATCGACGAAAATGACCTGGCCGGTGATGAACTCGCTTGTCACCAAGAACAGCACCGCCTCCGCCACGTATTCCGGCTTGCCGATGCGCTTCAATGGTAGCTTGTCCTTAAAGGATTCCAGGTAGGACTCGCCCTTTCCTTCCGGAGGCAAAATCAGCCCTGGCGCCACGGCATTCACGGCGATTCCGGGTGCGAGTTGAATAGCCATCATTTTTGTGAGTAGCCCAAGCATATGTTTGCTCGCGAGATAGCCGACATGGGTCCAGTCGTAGTCGGTGACGGTGCGAGTGTCGAGGAAGTTCACTATGTGCCCGGTTTCGGTCCCCTTCGCGAATTGCCTGCCGAGTGCGAACGGCGCCCAGGCGTCGATTTTGATGTTATCCAGCAACTCGTCGAGCGTGACGGTGAAGAAGCTGCTTTGCGGGAACATGGAGGCGTTATTAACTAAGATATCCAATGGGCCCGCCGTGTCCCACGCGCGGTCGATCAGCCGGTCCACCTCCTTGCCAGAGGACAAGTCCGCCTGCACTGACCACGCCCGAACTCCGAGCTTTCGAACTTCCTCGATCAGCTCCTGGGCCTCGGTGGCGGAACTGCGGTAGTGGATTACAATATTCGCGCCCGCTCGGGCGAGCGTAAGGGCCGTTTCCCGACCGATCCGCCGTGCCCCGCCCGTAATCAGCGCTGTCTTTCCGGTCAACTCAGATGCCAATGGCTACCTTCCCTTCTGTTCCCTACTCCCTAAGCCTCCGCCAGCCTGTTTATCTTCGCCGCCACGATGAAGTCGTTATTAGAGAGTCCGCCGATGGAATGGGTGCTGAGCTCGATGCGCACCTTTCCCCATGAGATATGCAAGTCCGGGTGGTGGTTTTCCTTCTCGGCGATCTCGGTGATGCCGTTTGCGAAGCGCATCGCCTCGACGAAATTGGGGAATTTGAACGTCCGCTCTATCTTGTTACCGACGATCTCCCATCCCGCCGCCTCACCAATCATTTCCATGGCTTCCTCACGATTGAGCGGAGCAGTGTCGCCCGAGCAGGGCACGCATTTTTGTTCAGCCAGTCCCATATTCGTCCTCCAGAGCTTGATTTCCTACACCTACATAAATGCCCCAAGCCCTGCATTTCTAATCATGGAGGCAACAGGTAATAGGCAACAGGCAACAGTGAAGGTTACCTTCCCTTCTGTTGCCTGTTGCCTATTACCTAATACCTGTCTTTTTAGAACGGCGTCACGTCGTCCTTTGACCTGACCAATATCCTCCGGCTGCCATCCGACGCGCGAGAGCTTATGCCGGTGACCGCGATGAAGTTCCACTGCGGATCGACTATGTCCACGTTCGGAAATTCCAGCTTAACGGGCTCGCCGCTGCCGTCAGTGATGGTGAGTGTGTTCTGATCGAGCATGCCGCAAGTTCGGACAAGCAGGCCGACGTTGCATAGGCCGACGCCGTTGTTGACGCCGGGCTGGTAATTCGGCTGGGTTCCGAAGTCGCCACCGCCGAGAGCCTTGTTATTGAGCGCAAGAGGGCTGGGTGTGCCCCAGTTGGGCGCAAGTAATTCCACTGAGTTCGCACTTATCGCGCGTTCGCCGTCTGAAGTTGTGAGCGTTCCACGAACTCCGATAAAGTCGCCGATATTGATACGGCTGTCCGTTGTATAGATGCGAATGCCCGAGGTTCGGTTGGGCTGCTGGGCATAGGCCCCACCGGGGAACTTCGCGGTCAGCACGAGCTCGCCGAGGTTGGCCTGGGCGCCGTCGGGCGCGGTCTTCGACCACACGCAGTCGTTGAATGCCGGCAGGACGCCCCAGTCCGACGATATGACTTCGACGGAACCGGCGTTTATCGCCTTTTGTCCGTCCACCGTGGCAATTGTGCCGTGGACATATATGAAGTCGCCTACGTTGAGGTCTGTGTCGATGGTATAGATGCGAATGCCCGCCAGGCCGTTCGGGTGCTCCACGTAAACGTAACCGGGGTGCTTCTCGACCACCACTATGTGGCCGAAATTCGCCGCCCGGCCGTCCGGCTGGCGCTTTGCCCACACGCAGCCCGGCAGACCGGCGGTGCTTGTGTGCAAGATGGCGCTGCCACGTGAGGAGTCGGAACCGATTGCCCAGCCATCGTCGGCATCGAGCATTCGGATGGAATGCAGCGAGTAGTGCCAGCCAGGATTCTGGGTCGACCACGCGTCCCCGCTATTGGTTGTGTTCAGGATGGTGTGGCCCGCGATCCAAGCCACCCGCGAGTCCATGAGTTGGATGGACATCAATTGACTGCCGACGCCCGAGGCCTGCATGGTCCCTGTCAAGCCGCCGTCCGTGGTCTTTATTATGACGCCGTCATCGCCGACGGCACACGCGGTCATTGGGTCCACTACGTCGACCGACCAGAGTTGGCTCGTAATACCCGCGTCAACAGAAGTCCAGTTATCTCCGCCGTCGATTGTCTTGAGGATGACTCCCAGCCTACTCGTTTCGCCAATCGCCCCGCCGACCGCCCAGCCGACCATCGAATTGGCAAAGCGGACCGAATTTAGCCATGTGCCGGGCGCTGTTCGTTGAACGTTCCAATCGTCGCCGCCGTTAATAGTCTTGAGTATGGTACCGTCATAACCGACCGCCCAGCCGGTATTTGCGTCAACGAAATAGATCGACATGAGCCTTACTAGAGTGCCGGGGGTCTGAGGGGTCCAGTTTTCGCCCCCGTTGGTAGTCTTTAGTATCGTGCTCTTACCATCAAGCGTGATGCCGACCGCCCAGCCGGTGTTGGAGTTTACGAATAACGTCGAGTATAGCGTGCAGTCCGGATCGGAATACTTGCTGGACCACGATGCGCCGCCGTTCGTGGTCTTGAGAATCGTTCCGCCGCCACCGACTACCCACGCGGTGGAGTTATCCAAAGCACAGATTGACCACAGATCACTGCCACTTTGCGCGTTGGCGGGCTGCCAGTTCGCTCCGCCGTCGGTGGTCTTGAGCATAGCGCCGTTGTGTCCGACCGCCCAACCGTTGCTGGTCCCCACAAAGTAAACGCTGTAGAGATCGAAGCCGGCGGCGGATGCCTGAGCTTCCCATTTTGCTCCGCCGTTGGTCGTCGTGTAGACCTGTCCGAATCCCGCGGCCCAGCCTGTGTTCGCGTCGCTGAAATGGACGGAGGTGAGCGCGGTCGGTGCGCCCACGCTCTGAGGCTCCCAAGATATGCCGCCGCTGCCCGTGTGAATGACGGTCCCGTTTTCGCCCACGGCCCAGCCGTTGTCGGCGTCAACGAACTCGACCGACCACAGGGTGTTCGTTATCCCGGAGGTCTGTGGCTGCCAGTTCGCGCCGCCGTCGGCTGTGTTCAATATTGTCCCGCCGTCGCCGACCGCCCAGCCATTATTCGAGTCGACGAAATGTATGGAGAGCAGCAGAGAGGTGGTTCCTGAATACTGGGGCGTCCAATTTGCGCCGCCGTCGGTAGTCTTCAGTATGACGCCGCCGTTCCCCGCTGCCCAGCCGGTATTCGCATCGACGAAGCAGATGGAATACACGGGTGCGGAATACTGATTTGCCCAGTGTACACCACCGTCGGTCGTCTTGAGGATCGCGCCGGGTCCAGCCGCCCATCCAGTGTTCATGTCAATGAATTGGATGGAGCGCAGGTCGACATCGGTTCCCGATATTTGAGGCGACCAGGAAGCGCCGCCGTTAGTGGTCTTGAGGATTGTCCCAGAACCACCCACAGCCCAGCCTGTGTTTGTGCTCACGAAGTGGGTGGACCAGAGGATGTGCCCCTGGGGCAGAGGGTATTGCCATTCCCAACCTCCATCACCCGTTGAGATAAACGAGGTCGCGAGCGCGGGCAGAGCACCAAAGATGAAAAAAGCGGCCATAGCCGCGAAAGAAAGCCTGGTCAGTCTTATCAAATTCGTACCTCCGGCGCTAACAGACGCAGATACCATCATTTCGAGTGTACTACAGATGAGCATCGGCGTCTAGCTGCAAGAAGTACCTGATTGTTGGAAGTGTTGAGTTATTAGTGCTAAGTGCTAAGTGAAGGGAAGGAGGCCCTCGATTCATGGGCATTCACTTAACACTCAACACTTAACACTAAGCACTTTTCGGTGAACTAGTTCGGCGATGGCCCATCCTCGCTGGAATCGAAGAAACTCACCTCACCGCTGTCCAGGCGTGTCTCGATGAGGCGCATCATTCGTTCTTCGTGCTCGACGAGCTCTGTGATCTCCCGATCCTGCTTCTCGGCCTCGGTCGCGGAGATCATCGCGCGAGCTTCCGCGCAGGATTCGCAGTCAGGCAGGTCGCAAAGGAGGGCCTCCTGATCGTACTTAAGCGCCTCCTCGGCGGCGTTGACCACGGCCCGGGCGCTCATCAGCCTAGCCACACATTTGCCTATCAAAGTCTCCCGTATGGCGCCTTGCTCCTGAAGAATCTCCTCGATCTCCGTGAAGCCCCGGCTGCAGCCGGGTCGCCTGACCCACTTGCGGACGATCTTTCCTTGCGGAGTTTTAACGCTCACTTGCCTTGAGCGATCGAGATAGGGCAAATTCGCCATTTCTTCGGCCACGTGGACCATTGAGTTTGAGGCTTGTGTTGTTCCGAGCTGCAGGATTTTGCCGTTGGCTTGCAGCACTTTGAAAAGCGCGGAGTCGCGGCCGAAAGGCTGAGTCTTTTCGTGCCCCTCGGTCACTGCCTCGGCGAGAGCCCCAATCGCGGCCACCGAGTGGGTGGGGTGGAGGCTGCGTATGGCATTGGGTCGTTTGCGTACTTCTTCTGAGATCGCGCCGACCAGGGATGGAGTTTCATTCGGGTCGAACACGCCGGAGCTGTAATTGAACGTCGGGACGACCAGAGTGCCTCCATCTCCGAGCACCGCCAGGACCGCATCCACCACCGTCCCCGCGCCGCCGTCCACCTTGCCAAAGCTCGAAAGCGAAGCGTGGACCACCACAATATCGCCGGCCCTCAACCCCAGCTCCTTAAGTCCTTTTACTATGTCTTGCTTGCTAACCATGATTGTACATACAGAAAGAGAGGCAGCTAGAGCTTACCTCTCCAAAGATAATGTGCTATACTTGACGCGAGCTATGCCTTCTCGGCTGTATTTGCGCGCTTCATAAGCCTGGATTTACGCCGAGCGGCTGCGTTCGGATGGATAATGCCTCTCTTCGCGGCATTGTCCACTATGCTCACAGTCTCGTTCAAGATCGCGGTGGCGTTATCGGCCTTGGCTTCGATAGCGTTCTTGGTCTTTTTGACGAACGTCTTGATCTTGGACTTCGTGGCCAGATTGCGCAACCTGCGCTCGCGAGACTTCTTAACGTCCTTAATAACCGACTTGATATTTGGCAACTAGGTCTCACCCCCTGTCTTTGCCAAAGATGATTTCAAAGGTGTCAACCCTATAAGTATAGCGGTTTCGGCGAGAAAACGCAAGACCGGTAAAACGAGCGGGCGTATGTCAAATCTACGGAATGTGACACGTTGTATCGGGAAACCATTTTCCCGATACCTTTGCTGCGAACGAGGGGGTTTCGGGATAGGGGTATCCCGAAACAACTCTTTCCGTAAATTTGACACGCACCCAAAACGAGCTCAGCGAATTTGGTTACAAAACTTATCTCATCGGGTATACACGAATAGGTCACTTATTGCGAAGAGGAGGGTTAGCTATGGCTGAGACCAAGGTCAAAAGTGTCACGGTGTATTCGACTCCCACCTGCCCGTACTGCCGTCAGGCGAAAGATTATCTGCGAGAGAAGGGCATAGAATTTTCCGATCTTAACGTCGCCACTGACCTCGATGCTCGTAACGCGATGGTCCAGAAATCCGGTCAACTCGGGGTCCCGGTGCTTGAGATAGACGGCCACGTAGTGGTCGGATTCAACAGGGCCAAGATAGACGAACTGGTCGGCAAATAAACCACGGGGACCCGATGCCTGATAAAACTCATTACGACCTGATCATACTCGGCGCGGGTCCGGCTGGTATGACCGCCGGGGTTTATGCCGCGCGCAAGCAGCTCGACACACTTATCCTCACGGGAGATGTCGGAGGTCAGGCGACCTGGAGTTCGGACATCGAAAACTACCTCGGGTATAAATACATCACCGGTACGGAATTGGTGCAGAAGTTCGAGGAACACCTGCGGCTATTCGATGTCAAGATCGAGTTCACCAAGGCCACCAATCTATGTCGAGCGAATGATGTTTTCGAAGTCAGCACCGAGGACGGTCGGACGTTCCGGTCGAGGGCAGTCATCATCGCAACCGGCAAGTCACCGCGCCTCCTGAACGTTCCTGGGGAAAAGGAGTTCGCCGGGCGCGGCGTTACCTACTGCGCCACTTGCGACGGCCCGCTCTTTGCCGGGATGGAGGTTGCCGTTGTGGGCGGCGGCAACTCCGGCCTGGATGCATTGGTGCAGCTACAGAAGACGTGCCCCAAGGTCTACCTCATCGAACAGCAGGCCCAAATGCGCGCGGACGAAGTTATGCAGGAAAAGGCACGGGCGGCCAAGAATGTTGAGATAATTCTCAAGACGGCGGTTCGAGAGATTAAGGGAGATACGTTCGTCAACGGCATTGTGATCGAGAACTTGGATACCGGCGAAAAGCGTGATATCCCGGTCAAAGGTGTTTTTGTTGAAGTAGGCCTTGCGCCAAACTCGGCCGTGGTGGCGGACTTGCTGCCGCTCAATGAGCATTACGAGATACCCGTGGATTGCGCCGCGCGCACGGAGATACCAGGACTTTACGCGGCGGGAGATGTGACCGCAATTCCGGAAAAGCAGATAATCATTGCCGCCGGAGATGGCGCCAAGGCCGCGCTGGGGGCGTATTCGTATATCGTCAGGCTGCCGGTCATCACCGACTGGGGACACAGAGTCACCAAGTGCGGGGAATGAGTGTGGACACGCCGCGCGCCTGTCGCGAGCCTCGGGCGGCGTATGTGCACGTGCCATTCTGCGTCTCCAAATGCCACTATTGTGAATTCAATTCCTACCCCGACCAGGAGCTAATCTTCGGCGATTATGTCGAGGCTCTCATTCTGGAGATTCAAAATAGCGGAAAGCAGAGAGCGGAAAGCAGAGAGCAGATGGAGGGTGGCGGAAAGCGGGAAGCAGAGTGCAGAGAGCCCGATGAGTGGCCGCCGTTGGAGTCGGTGTATATTGGCGGGGGCACGCCCACGGTTCTACCCGCGGACCGATTGGGTAATATTGTAGGCGCACTCAAGGCAACTTTCGGTTTTTCTTCCGATATTGAAGCGACGCTCGAAGCGAACCCCGGCACAGTGGACGAGTCCAAGTTTGCGCGGTTGCGCGGGTTAGACTTCAAGAGATTGAGCCTGGGGGTGCAGTCGTTGGACGATGATTTTCTCTCGAAGATCGGTCGGGCGCACACCACCGCACAGGCAGTCGAGGCTTATGGGGCGGCTCGGCGCGCCGGTTTCGACAACATCAGCATCGACCTCATGTTCGCATTGCCGGGGCAGACGCTGTCGCATTGGGAGAACACGCTGGACCAGGCAGCGGCGCTGAACCCGGAGCATATATCACTCTATGAACTCTCAATAGAGGAGGGGACCCGCTTCGCCGAGCTATGCGCGCGGGGCGCTCTGGACCTGCCCGACGAGGACGTGCAACTTGATATGTATGAGATGGCGATAAGCAAGCTTGCCAACGCCGGGTTCGAGCACTACGAGGTGTCGAACTTTGCCCGACCGGGTTTTCGGTGCGAGCATAATCAGGTCTACTGGCGCAACGAACCCTACTACGGCTTCGGCGCGGGCGCGACGAGCTATGTTTGCGGCGACCGCGCACGGCGTGTAGCTAATCCATCGAAATATATCGCCGCCATGCGCGCTGGGACCGACGCGATTGAGTTCTCCGAGCGCCTGGAGGGCCGCGCCCAGCTTGCCGAGACGATCATTCAGGGTCTGCGTATGCTCGATGGCGTGAGCTTGTCGGCCACCGCAGCCAATGAGTTCGCCGGTCAGATAGCGAACTTGCAGAGCCGGGGGCTGCTGGAGTTATCGCACGGACACCTGAAGGTGACTCACCGGGGCCTGTTGTTGTTAAACGACGTTTCGCGGGAGTTTCTGGCGTGACCCAATTGATGTTGATGGTCCGGGATTTGCAATCCCGGACCATCGATCAAACGATCACACGCTCCCGTCCTACTTCTCCCCCAGCAGAGTGTTCACCTCACGCTCCAGCGCGGCGGCCTCGCTGCGCTGAGCTTCTTTGTCGCCGGTCGGGAAGCCCGAGTGGGTGTAGCGGATTATGCCCTTTTTGTCGATCACGTAGGTCGCGGGGATGCCGCCGACCT
>JAMCYN010000140.1 GCA_023474015.1 Armatimonadota bacterium | reverse complement strand
TAAAAACGTGCCGATCTGGGTGTCCGGCTCATTTGCGGTCTATCAAAAAAGAATCGGAGCCTGTTTTTACACTGTCCGGATTGGCTTAGCATAAGTCACTTTGGTATTACTCAGACAGGCTCCTAGTGATTCCTGGCTATGCCCCAGCTTAGTTCGCTGTTCCCGAATCACCTTGCCCAAGCTGATTCTCATCTGATTTGCATCCATATTTGAAGTCTACTCGTTTGATGCGCCTGATATCTACACACTATGCGTTGTTGCTCTTCAGCTTCGCCTATTGCTGTCACCATTATCGATCGTACATACCCGCATCAACGGGTGTGCAGTGTAGGAATGGAGTGCTCGGGGAAATCGTGACGAGTAGACAACTTAGTAGCTCGGGGTAGCGGGCACTCATTCTGCACAACCAGGTTGACGAATGCCTGTGTGCTAACCGCAATGGAACCAGGAGTAGTGCGTGACACTTAAGTTGGGCGCTCACCGGAGCAATGTGTTGCTCTCTTTGACTATCAGCAGGACCAAGCCTAAGAGAAGGGACAGTTTGCTCGGTTGGCTAACCCAATACAGTGGAAGTGACTTCATTAGCGTCCGTAAAGATTATCCGATGGCGTTATCGGGTAGGGGATATCGAATCGCCTGCCGCGTAGAAGACGCCGCAGTGATAGTCCTCGTTCTCGCGATTGGGCGCAGATGCAGAATCTGTGAGTATACCGAATGACCAAACCGATCCCCAAGATCTATCAACTCAAGATCAGTCTGGATCACATCAGGCCTGAGATCTGGCGCAGGTTCCAGATCAGGAGCGATGCCAACCTTCTGCGGCTTCACGACGCCATTCAGTCCGTGATGGGATGGGAGGATTATCACCTGTACGCTTTCGAGGCTTGCGGCGTTGAATACGGTGATCCATATCGTGTGGATCCTGAGCTTGAGATGCTGGATGCGTCACAGTTCACTGTCGAGTTTCTTCTCCCTCGCATAGGAAGCAAGCTGCACTACGTCTACGACTTTGGCGATAACTGGCGGCACACAATCAAGCTGGAGAAACGGCTTGAGCCGGAACCGGGAGTGAAGTACCCACTCTGCATGGATGGTGAACGCAGTAGCCCACCTGAGGATTGCGGCGGGATCGGCGGCTACGCCGAACTACTCGATATCCTCGCGAACCCGAATCACGAAGACTACCAGACGATGAGACAATGGGCAGGCGCCAGGTGGGATCCTGAAAAGTTTGATTGCGACAAGGTCAACAAACGCCTGTCTCGGAGGGTTGTTGTTAAAGTCGCCAGCATGCTATAATGCCTGTGAAAATGGCCCCGGAAAAAGGCCGTTTCTTTACTCAAAAATGGGGGGTTCGGGCCCCATGTTTTGAGCGTAAAACGGTGGATTTGAGCTCAAAAAGGGCTGTTTTGTTGACACCGAAGAGGTCACTGGTTCAAATCCAGTACCGCCCACCACTATCTCTCAAATTCCGACGATTTGAGCTCAGAAAGAACGTAAGCGTACAACCACATCCACCTTGCGCGGGTGTGGAGATAGGACTATGATGAGGCAGTATCGTTTGTGGGAATTGCTCTGTGTGTCTTGAGGGCGGCCTGGACGTCCTCGTTCCAAGGCAGGAGTGAGTCGATTGTGGCGTGGTCCGTGGGATCGATCCCTTCGACTGGGCTCAGGGCAAGCTTCGGCAGCCGGTCGAAGAGATATTCGAGGTAGCTTGAGGGGTTGAGACCGTTTTCTTTCGCGGTCTCGACTATGCTGTAGATGATGGCGCTGGTTTTCGCGCCGCGCGGGGTGTTCGCGAAGAGCCAGTTCTTTCGGCCTATGACGAACGGTTTGACCGACCGCTCCGCGCGATTGTTGTCCAGCTCGAGGCGACCGTCTTCGAGGAATCGGATCAGTTTGGGCCACTGATTCAGGCAATAAGTAATCGCCTGGCCGATCTTGGATTTGGGCAGGGCAAGCTTGGATTCACTTTCCAACCATGCCTTGATATCGTCGACAATCGGACGGCTCCGCTCATTTCGTGCGGCTAGGCGCTCGTCGGGGGTGGCATCGCGAAGTTCTCGCTCGATCTTAAAGAGTTTCTTGATCTTGGCGATGGCGACATTAGAGAGAAGAGTCGGATCCTTGCGATGCTCCTTAGGCACGACAATCAGCGCGTCGACAAACTTACGCCGCGCGTGTGCCCAGCAGCCGACGAGCGTCGCGGTTTTGACATCGTTGTAGCTTGGGCAGCCGTCGGCGTGCAGATACCCCGCGAAACCATTCCCGAAATCATCGGGACAAGTGAGGAACGCTGCCGGATACTTGCCGTCTCTGCCGGGTTGATACTCGTAACAAATTATCGGCGGGCCATATCGACCGGATCGATACAACCACATATAGGATTTGCTCTGCGCGGATCGACCCGGTTCTTTCAATACTTGCAGCGGAGTCTCGTCGGCATGCAGGATATCGAGGTCGAGAAGCAATCGATGCATCCGAGTGTAGATCGGCTCGAGCATCTCCCCGCCCTTCATGATCCAGTTCGAGAGCATTGTGCGGGGCAGCTCGATTCCGAGGCGCTCGAAGTGCTTTTCTTGTCGATAGAGCGGCATCGCCTCGACGAACTTCTGGCTCATTATATACGCGAGAGCCGAAGCGGATGCCAGGCTCTTGGCAATGAGCGCCTTGGGAGCCGCGGCGGTCACTATCGGGACATTGATCTCGTTCTTGTCGCAGTGGCGGCAGCCATAGACGAACCGGACGTGCCTCACGATTTTGGCCTGAGCGGGTATAATCACGAGCTCCTCGCGACACTCGGTGCTCATCTCGTGCATCGGATTTCCGCAGGCCGAGCATGCTTGCTCCTCCTCGGGCAGGCGATACTCGACGGTCTCGGTCGGCAACTCCGCAAGCATCTCCTGTCTATGACCAGGAGACTTCGGCTTTCGGACACGCGTGATCGTCTCCGGTTCGGCCTCGACGGGAGCCGAATCAATTGTGGCTTCGGCCTCGTTGAAGACGAGTTCGGTCTGCACCAAGGCGGAGGTCTTCTCGCTCGACGAGCCGAACTGTCGATGGCGAGCAAGGCGAAACTGCTCTTTGAGCCAGCGGTTCTCGGCTTCCAACTCGTGGTTGCGAGCCCGCAGATGCTGGTTGGTCGACTCCAGTTGCCGCACTTTGGCGGGAATGTCATTATTCTCGGTAAGTATCGCAATTGTCATAACAATCTAATAGCAGTATAACATACAGCCGCTTACATGTCCAGCTTTTTCTTGCCTATGCGACCTTGCGAGCAAGAACTTCTCGATGCGCCTGGGCTTGTTCGAGCGAAAGACCTGCAAGCAGCCAATCGAGCTGACGGCGGCTGATCGCGACCGGCCCATTCTCACTCGCCTCCGGCCACCGAAATCGGCCCCGTTCCAATCGCCGATAGTAAGTGGGTAGGCCGCCGGCGAGGTGGTCTTTCGACTCCTTTTCCGTCGGCCCCCCGACGAACCGTACGTGATACTTTCGCATCATACGGCTCTCCCGGTATCCTATGACATGTCCGTTGCTACACGTAGTGGTCGTCCGCTGTGAATTGCTATGTGGCATGGACGACAGACAATAAGGGTCTTTCGCCTCAAAGCGGACATCGTCTGCATCCAAAGCGGCTTCTCCTTTTTGCCCTTGACCTTCAGGTCTTTGAGAGCACGAACATGATGCACTTCAATCTTGTTCGTTGCTCCGCAGATTTCGCATCGGTCTGCGAGCAAACGTGTAAGCAGTTCGCATCTCGGTGCTCTACCATTGTCGATTTGCCTGTCAGCGATCACCGCGTAGTCCTCACGCTTGCGCGACAGCCCGCCGAACCGCGCAATCAACGGACATGTCATAGG